>CAZBKQ010000001.1:0-17346 GCA_964492555.1 uncultured Rhodospirillaceae bacterium
GAAAATTGCTGCGGTTGCAATATGACTTGCGGTCCGCGGTTCGTCAGGTCGGCATAGTATTCGAGCCACCACCAGAACAACGCCATGTCGGGGCGAAATTCTGAATGCTGATCTATAACGCCTGTCCAGTGAAGGTTGTTGAACATGATCTTGCCCGCCAGGACGGACGCCCACTGTTCCTGCGTTAAATGGCAGGTGTGATCGGTTGAACGTTGGTCATCGAAACCCGCGTGAAACCCGCCTTCGGGATCAGCGGTCAGGATAAATGAAAACCCTGCATCGTCCCCGGATATCGTAAATCTGATGCTGGCGGTGAAATTTATAAATTCGCGGCATGTGAATCTGTTCATTTTTTCAAGATAGAGCGCCGTTCTCTGGTGCAAGTCTTGGCGGTCGCTTTCCGCAAACCATTTTTTCAGCGCATTGATCTTGTCTTGTTTGCGTTTTTTCAACGCGTCGATCTCTTCAAGATAGTTGTCCCATGCGATTTCCGGATGGTTGTGCGTAAAGCCGCCGTCCCGCGTCCACTTATCCGACGGGTACATATAGGCGATTTCGAAATCCCGCTCCGCGTAATGTTGTTGGCACCAATCCTCGAACAATACCGGGGTCGCGCGGCAAGCCCAGTTGCAATGTAGCATCGTATCGTCCAGCCAGCAGAAATCTCCTGCAAACGGCACGATGTAATCGACATTGAGGTTTTTGACCGCGCGGTCCTGTTCGTCAAAATTGGCCCTCTTGTTCCTGACCATTTCGCGCATTTCTTCCTCTGCGAATTTGAAGCGGCCGGGAAATGAAGAAACGCCTGCATACTGAACGAGCGCGATATCGAAATGATCGAACCGCTCATTGAGGCGGCGATAAAACATGTCGTCTGTCGGACAATCATTTATGTTCAGTATGCTCGCCGTGGGATGGTCAATCGCCAGAGCACAGTTTTCCCAGTCCTGTGGCTTCGATTCAGCTGCCGGAAGGAAAGTGAGCTTGAGATCGCCGCCGAGGTCCACTGACTCCCAAGGCATTATTTTCCGAATATTGTAAAACCCGAGCCGCCGCATCGTCATCTCTATCGTCTGGGCGCGTAAACCGGGGTGCCAGGAATACTCCGGCAGCAACAACGTTACGTCTCGCGGGATTAAATCCAACGATGGCACATGAAAATGATCTTCGTGGCCGTGCGATATAAAGACATGCGTAACGCCGTCGAGCACTTCCTCCGGGGACATCCGGACATCGGGAAATTTCCAGGTGGTGAAATTATAGACGGGCTCGTTAATAAGCCACGGGTCGCATAACAGAGCGCCAAAATCGCCCTCGACCTTGATACAGGCGTGGGTCACCATTGTTAGGCATATTACCGAATTTTCGGCTTCTCTACTCATATCGCGCTAAAACCGTTGTTGCGGTCAGATGCCATCTACGTTCTTAAGCATCCAATCGTAGGTTAGGCGGATTCCCTCGTTGAGCGTGGTGGTCGATTGCCAGCCCATTTCGAGCAACAATGTCGGATCGACGAGCTTGCGCGGCATACCATCCGGTTTGGACGTATCGAACTTCAGTTCACCCGAAAAGCCGACTTCATCCCGGATGATTTCTGCGAGTTGTCTGATCGAAAATTCTTCGCCGGATCCGATGTTTATATGCGGTTCATCCGAATAGTGCTCCATCAAAAAAATAAGGGCATCGGCGCAATCACCGCTGTAAAGAAATTCACGCATCGGGCTGCCGGTTCCCCAGATTTCCAAGAACTCGGCGTTATCCGTCTTTGCCTTGTGCATTTTGCGGATCAGTGCCGGCACCACATGACTGCTTTCTAGGTCAAAATTATCTCCCGGCCCGAAAAGATTGTTTGGCATCGCGGAAATAAAATCGCACCCATATTGCCGACGGTAGGCGGCGCATAGTTTTATTCCCGCGATCTTGGCGATGGCATACCATTCATTCGTCGGTTCCAGAGGCCCCGTGAGCAGGGCGTGTTCGGGCATTGGCTGTTCCGCCTCGCGAGGATAGATGCACGCAGAGCCCAGGAACATCAGCTTTTCAACGCTGGCAAGATAAGAACCATGAATGATGTTGGTTTCGATCTGCAAGTTGTCGCACAAAAACTCTGCGGGCCGGGTTGAATTAGCCATAATTCCGCCGACCGTGGCTGCCGCGATAAAAACGGCATCGGGTTGATTTTCCTTAAGCCATTTTTCAACCGGTTCCTGCCGGCGTAGATCTACTTCTTCGCGGCCTGCCGTCAGGATCGTACAGTTTTGACTTTCGAGAGCCTTTACCAGAGTAGAGCCGACCAGGCCCCGGTGCCCCGCGACCCAGACACGTTTGTTCGAAAGATCATAAATTTTGTTCATTACAATACTCCGATTTTTCCCGGTGGCGCTCAAGCGCCACCGTTGCCGTCAGATGCCGGACATGTGGCGGGGAGGGTCAGCTATTATCCACCCAACTCTGTTCTAGCACATCGCACAGCATGTGACCGATCAGGATGTGCATCTCTTGGATTCGGGCGATGACGGTCGACGGGACGATAAGTACCGGGTCGGCAATAGTCGCGAGTTTCCCGCCCGTGCCGCCGGTCAGCGCGGCGGCAGTCATGTCCAGTTCTTTGGCTGCGGAGAGTGCCCGCAATACATTCTCGCTGTTTCCTGAAGTGCTCAACCCAATGGCGACGTCGCCCGGCTTGCCGATGGCCCGCAACTGGCTCTCGAAAATGGTTTCATAGCCGAAATCATTGGCGCCGGCGGTCAGTGTCGAACTGTCGGTGGTCAGCGCTATCCCGGCGATAGGCGCCCGGTTCACGCGGTAACGGACAATCAGCTCCGCGGCGAGGTGCTGGGCGTCGGCGGCACTGCCGCCATTGCCGAAAAACATGATCTTGTTGCCGTTTTTAAGGGCGGGAACCGCTTCATCACATAGCGCCAAGAAAGGCTCTCGCACCTGCGATACAGTCTCCTTCGCGACACTCAGATGTTCAGCGCATTCTGCGGAAAAAAGTTTTTCGATATCCATAATAATTCTGTCCTGTTTGTCGGGCGGCCATGAGCCGGATTTGGAGGATTTTCGGCAGGAAAATTGGTCCGGGTTCCAATTGAGTTGATATTGTATGATCTCACTGCAATCAAGCAGGCTTGACGCCTTTTGCATTGGGCCATGAAGCTGTTACCACACAAGAAACAAAATTAACCCGGATTTATGAAACTTTACCGGCAAATACGATTGGCCGAGACGCCCCGCGAGGCAACGCGCAATGACCCCAGCGGTTAGCGTTATCATCCCTGTCTATGAACGCCCTGATCAGATTGTTACCGCGATCGGCAGCGTTCTGGAGCAGACATTCAGTGATTTCGAATTGATTATCGTTGATGACGGGTCGGGCCCCGCGGTCAAGGCGGCGGTGTCGTCGATTGACGATTCCCGCATCAGAATGGTCAGACACGAAACGTGTTGTGGTGCGGCCGCGGCGCGCAACACCGGTATTCAGGTGGCGCGGGCGGCACTTGTTGCCTTTCTGGATTCTGATGATGAATGGATGCCCTGTAAGCTGGATGTACAAGTTGCTTTTTTGATAGCGGCACCCGAATGCCGTGCCTGTGTTTCCGCCTTTTTTGTTCGACCAAAAGGCGGACATGCCGACAGGCTGCACGTTCCGGCGGCCCGAAGGAATATCGATGATCTGTTGACTGTTTGTGACCTCAGTCCCGGTGCGACACTGCTTGCGGACCGTAGCCTGTTTGACGACGCGGGCTGCTTTGACCCTGGGTTCAAACGGTTCGAAGACTGGGACTGGCTCTTCCGTTGCCTTGACTATTCTCCTGTCCTGACTGTTCCGGAACCTCTGGCACGTATTCATGTCGGCAAATGGCCCGAAGCCGCGATCGTTCGCCAGGCTTCTGGTCAATTGTTAGACAGACATCGGGAGCGTATCCGGCGGCTGGGGCTTGGCTCATATCTGCGGTTTCGATCCAGCCTCTACTATGAAATCGCAGCGGCCGCTTTCAAGCAGGGTTCGCCGATTGTTGCCGGATTTTACCTGTCCCTCAGCCTGATCTTGTGTCCGCTGGCGCCGCGCGGACTTTGGCGGCGGCTTTTCTGCCGAAAAACCGGTTAGTCGAGCTATTCTCGGCCAAAAAAGGATTTGTCCCCTGATTCGGGTAACCTGTGTGCTAATTGACCTTTGCAAGAAATGGCCAATTAGAGTAATAACATCCTCCAACCACATTGGCTGTTTAGAGCCTGGTCGCAGCCGGGTTCCAGCGGCGAAACGCATTTGAAAGCATTCAGGTTTCGGCCCCCGCCGCCCGCTACCGGGAGAGTACTACGAGTTGAACGCAAATCGAAAATTCGATACCGGCACGATATACCGCAACATGCTGCGTATCAGGCGTGTCGAAGAAGAAATCATCCGTCTTTATCCCACTGACAAAATTAAAAGCCCGGTTCATCTATCGATAGGGCAGGAGTCCGTCGCGGTCGGCGTTTGCGAAGCGCTGGAAAAGGACGATGTCGTGTTTGGTACGTATCGCGGGCATGCGCTTTATCTCGCCAAAGGCGGTGATATGAACCGGATGATGGCCGAACTTTACGGCAAGTCGGATGGCTGCGGTCGCGGCAAATCGGGCTCAATGCATCTGGTTGATCCCGATGTAAATATGATGGGGACATCGGCTATCGTCGCTACCGGCATCCCGAATGCGGTCGGATATGCGCTGGCACTAAAAATGAAGGGGTCGGACCGCGCGGTTGCCGTGTTCTTTGGCGATGGCGCCATGGATGAAGGCGTTTTCCACGAGAGTGTTAATTTCGCGGCGCTCAAGGAACTTCCCATTTTGTTCGTTTGTGAAAACAATAACTACGCGATTTATTCGCATATCGAAGACAGAATGAAGCGGGCGAATATCTGCGAACGGGCGGCGGTCTATGGTCTCCCCGCGGTTCGAGTGGAAGACGGCGATCCGGAAAAGGCGCTTGATGTGACGGCGCAGGCTGTTGCATCGATCCGTGCTGGTGGCGGTCCGCAATTCATTGAATGTATGACCTATCGTTGGCGCGATCATGTCGGTCCGGACGAAGACCGGGTTATCGGATACCGGTCTGATGAAGAGCTGGATGACTGGATCGCCCGGGATCAGGTCGCTAAATTCGCGGCGGCGTTGCCGGACGATGAACGGTCGGCAATTGAGGCCGAGGTAGAGGCGGAAGTCGCGGCGGCGATCGATTTTGCCGAGAAATCCGAATTCCCCGCCGATGAGGAGGTGTTTGATTATGTCATCCGGTGAGGGCGCATCTTCGGAAATCACCTATGCCGACGCCCTTTATGCAGCGGCGCATCAGGAAATGGAACGCGATCCCAGCGTATTTGTCTTCGGTCTCGGGGTTGACGATCCCAAGGGCATGTATGGGACGACAAAGGATTTCCACAAGGATTTCGGCGCAGATCGCAATTTTGACACGCCGTTGTCCGAAGACGCCATGACCGGCGTCGCCGTCGGGGCGGCGCTTGCAGGTATGCGGCCCATTCATGTGCATCAGCGTATGGATTTTCTGCTCCTGTGCATGAACCAGCTGGTCAATATGGCGGCCAAGATGTCCTATATGTTTTCCGGCCACTACACGGTGCCGCTGGTGGTGCGCGGCATTATCGGGCGTAGCTGGGGACAGGGCGCGCAGCACAGCCAGGCGTTTCATTCCTATTTCATGCATGTCCCGGGGCTGAAGGTTGTCGCCCCGACGACGCCCTATGACGCTAAGGGCGCGATGGTCGCGGCCATCCGGGACAACAACCCGGTGATGTTCATGGAACACCGGATGCTTTACCGGCACTCCGGGATCGTTCCCGACGGTTTGTATGAAGTGCCGTTCGGCCAGGCCCGCGTTCTTGCGGAGGGAACCGACGTCACAATTATCGGCATCAGCCACATGGTGGTCGAGTGTTTGCGCGCGAGCCATTTGCTGCGGGAGCAGGATATTTCAGCGGAAATCATTGATCCCGTTTCGCTGGCGCCGCTGGATATGGAGACGATTGAAAAATCCGTCAAAAAGACGGGCCGGTTGCTGGTCGTGGATAACGGGTGGCTGCCCTGCGGTGCCAGCAGCGAGATTATAGCGCGGCTTGTCGAACGGCTCGGAGGCTCATCGGTCCAAATGGCCCGGTTCGGCTATCTGGAAACGCCGTGTCCCACCACCAAATCTCTCGAAAATGTTTACTATCCGAATGCAAGGACGATTGCGCTGCGCGCCAATGAAATGATCAAGGGCGCGGGCGACAGCTGGGATCCCCCGCATGAGGAAAGTCAGGAAATTGCTGAATTCAAGGGGCCATTTTAGGCAGACCATATTATGAGCGAGCGGAAAGAAGAGTTACTGGCGGCGGTTCGGGACAGTGTCGCCGCCTATTGCGCGGATCAGCACGATTACGGGTTTGATCCCGAAAATCCTGTCGTCAGGCTGCATGAGCCCACATTCAGCACGGACGAAATCAATGCCGCGCTGGAATGTATGCTGACCACGCGTGTCACCATGGGCCCCAAGGTCAAGGCGTTTGAAAAGGAATTCGCGGACGCGCACGGTTTCGCTCATGGCGTAATGGTGAATTCCGGATCCTCTGCCAATTTGCTGGCCGTCGCCGCACTCGCAAACCCCGAGACCGAGGATTGCCTGAAGCCCGGCGATGAGGTGATCGTTCCGGCATTGTCATGGTCTACCACCGTCTGGCCTTTGGTGCAGTCCGGGCTGGTGCCGGTAATCGTCGATATCGATCCAGTAACGCTGAATATCGACCCCGAACAGGTTGAGCGCGCAGTAGGGCCAAAAACACGGGGCATCATGATCGTTCCGGTTTACGGCAATCCCTGCGATATGGATGCCATCACCGATATCTGCAATCGGCACAATCTGGTTCTGATTGAGGATTGTTGCGAAGCGCTTGGCGCGACCTATGACGGCAAGCCGCTTGGCAAGTTCGGCCGTGTCGGCACTTTCAGTTTTTATTATTCGCACCACATGACGACGCTTGAAGGCGGTATTTGCGTCACAGACGATACCGGCTATGCGGAGAATATGCGGATTATCCGCGCCCATGGCTGGGTGCGTGAGGTCGAGGACAAGACCCCCTGGCTGGAACGCTATCCGGAAATCGATGAACGGTTTCTGTTCGTGAATCTCGGTTATAATTTGCGGGCGACAGAACTCCAGGGTGCCATGGGCACGGTACAACTTCCCAAGCTGCGTTCCTATGTCGAGGCGCGGCAGGCGAACGCGGTCTGGTTCCGGCGCGAACTTGGACAGCTTGAGGACTGTTTTGAGTTCCAGGAGCAGACGCCGAAGGGCGAACATTCCTGGTTCGGTTTCCCCATGAAGGTGCGCAAGGACGCATCCTTTAACGTAACAGAACTGCGCGAAGCCCTGGCGGCGGCGAATATTGAATCCCGGCCGATCATATGCGGCAATATCGCCTTGCAGCCGGCGATGAAGCTGTTCGAACACCGGACGGTCGGCGACATGGTCCACGCTACCGAAGTCATGCAGCGTGGATTTTCATTCGGCAACCATCAGGCGATCGATGAAGGCGCGCGGAACCATATTGCCGATACCGTTCGTTCGTTCGTCCGGTCTCGGTCCTGACGGGGAAGGAAAGCGTTATGGCGGCTCCCCGCGCATTGATCACTGGCATTACCGGAATGGTCGGCTCCCACCTTGCCGAATTCCTTCTGGAAAATACGGATTGGGATATTTACGGCGTGTGCCGCTGGCGCAGCCCGCTCGACAATGTCGAATCTCTCATTCCGCGGATCAACGCCGGCGATCGCGTATTTCAGCTCTATGGCGATCTGCGCGACTCCCTGTCGATGCAGGATGTCGTCAAGAAAGCGCAGCCGGACTATGTGTTCCATCTCGCGGCGCAGAGCTTTCCCCGGGTGAGCTTCGAGGCGCCGCTCGATACCTACAATACGAATATTGAGGGCACCGCGCGTGTTCTTGAGGCGCTGAAGGAATACAAGTCCGACGCGGTGGTCCATGTCTGCGCGTCGTCTGAGGTTTTCGGGCGCGTCTCCAAAGACAAATTGCCGATAAACGAGGAATGCACCTTCCATCCTGCCTCGCCCTATGCGATTTCCAAGGTTGGAACCGATTTGATCGGGCGATATTACGCGGAAGCGTTCGGCATGACCTGCATGACGACTCGCATGTTCACCCATACCGGACCGCGCCGGGGCGACGTATTCGCCGAATCGACATTTGCCAAGCAGATCGCCCTGATCGAAGCCGGATTTATTCCGCCGGTGGTCAAGGTGGGCAATCTCGATTCCTTGAGGACGATCGCCGATGTGCGCGACGCCGTGCGGGCCTACTACATGCTGGTGACCGTAAACCCGGTGCCTGGCGAATATTACAACATTGGTGGAACGCATTCCTGCTCTATCCGGGAACTGCTGGACACGCTTTTGTCGCTTTCGCCGAAAAAAGACGAAATCAGCGTTGAAATCGACCAGGAGCGTTTGCGGCCGATCGATGCGGATTTGCAGGTTCCTGACACGACAAAGTTTACCGAACATACGGGCTGGGAACCGGAGATTCCGTTCGAAAAAACAGTTTCGGACCTGCTTGATTATTGGCGGGATCGCGTAAAACGCGAGGGCGATCGTTTTCTTGTCAGATAGAGAGTTGAATTTCAGAGTCTGCCCCAGCTATGTTAGGCAAATAGAATGCTCGGGTGTTTATTGAGGAGTGCGCGCAGTGGCGACGGCGACAGCGGTTAAAATCGGTCTGGTTCAGATCAATAACAGCTTTTCCGGGCAGAATTATCTGCCGTATTCGATCGCCTTGCTGGAAGGCTATGCCAAGGAACATGCTGCCGACCCTGACCGGTACGATTTTCAGGCGCCCATATACAAGCGCATGCCAATCGGACAGATTGTTAAACAACTCAGCGGCGTGGCTATTGCGGGATTCAGCACCTATGTCTGGAACGCCCGGATTTCGCTGGAGGTCGCCCGGCGCCTTAAGGAAGCCGACCCGGACAAGCTCATAATGTTCGGCGGGCCGCAAGTGCCCGATGACCCCGAAAACTTCATGCGTGAAAACCGGTTCGTCGATGTTTGCGCGCACAATGAAGGCGAGAAAATTTTTCTCGATCTGATTGAGGCCTATCCCGGCCGCGATTGGTCGGAAATTCCGGGTGTCAGCTATCTGGATGGGAAAAAATTCATTCACAACCCCAACGGACCGCGCTTCCGCGATCTGGAAGAAGTTCCCTCACCATTTCTGAACGGCGCCTTTGATGCGGTCATGGCCGCCAATCCCGATGAAAAATGGATCGGATTGTGGGAAACCAATCGCGGTTGCCCGTTCCAATGTACTTTCTGCGATTGGGGGTCTGCGACCGCGGCAAAGGTCAACAAGTTCGAAGATGACCGGCTGATGCGCGAAATCCAGTGGTTCTCCGATAACAAGATCGAATACATCTTCTGTTGCGATGCGAATTTCGGTATCCAGAAACGTGATGTTGATATCGCGACCCATGTCGCGAAAATCAAGGAAGAGACCGGTTATCCGCATGCGCTTTCGGTGCAGAACACAAAAAACGCGACCGAACGCGCCTATCTGACGCAGAAAATTCTGGCCGATTCCGGTTTGAACAAGGGGGTCGCCCTGTCGATGCAGAGTGTCGATATGGGAACGCTCGAATCAATTAAGCGGCAGAATATTTCGCTGGATACCTATATGGAGTTGCAGCGTCGTTTCACCCGCGACCGCGTCGAGACATACAGTGATCTGATCCTTGGTCTCCCGGGCGAAACTTATGATTCCTTTGTCCGGGGCGTGGATATGCTGATCCAGAACGGGCAGCACAACCGGATTCAGTTCAACAACCTCTCCATCCTGCCGAATGCGGAGATGGGAAGTCCCGAATATCAGAAAAAATACGGGATGGTCACGGTCGTTACCGAAATCATCAATATTCATGGTGAACGGGTCCAGCTGGAAGATGACGTGACGGAGGTCCAGGACCTTGTGATCGAAACGGCTGCGATGCCTCAGGAAGATTGGCGGCGTACACGGTCCTTCTGCTGGATGACAGCGCTGCTGCATTTCGACAAGCTGTTCCAGATACCGCTCATGGTCGCGCATGAAATTTCGGGTATCGGCTATCGCGACATGATCGAAGCCTTCATGGAAGCGAAGACCGAAGAGTATCCGCTGATCGGCGGGATCCGCGATTTCTTTCTGTCGGAGGCGGAATCGATCCAGGGCGGGGGTCCCGAATATGTGTTCTCGAAAGAATGGTTGGGCGTTTACTGGCCGGCGGACGAATATGTCTTTATCCGGATGACAGCGAATAACCAGTTCGAGGATTTCTACCGCGAAGCGGAGACAATCCTGAAAAATCTCGTCACTGGCAAAGTCCCCAACGCGACTATGGATGTGTTGGATGAGGCGATAATGGTCAATGGAGCGCTCGTCCGGCAGCCTTATGTCGATACCGATACTTCGGTCGATACCACTTATGACATCATGGCCTTCTATCACGCTGTAAGAAACGGCGAGGAATCCTCTCTGGTCGAGGCGCCGACGACTGTTGCGATCAACCGGACCGACAAGGTCTACACCGATTTCCAGGAATGGTGCCGTGAAATTGTCTGGTGGGGCAACAAGAAGGGCGCCTATCTCTATACGAACCAGGTGACCAGCAAGGAACTCGCGGGACACTATTGAGGAAAAGACGGTCTCAGCGGCTTTCCAGGCAGACGCTTCGATGAAAACTCGTCCGTTGGGAAAATCCGGTCTTTCTGTATCGGAAATCGGCTTCGGCGCCTGGGGGATCGGCGGACAAACCGACGGCACGACCTCATACGGCGATACGGACGACGAGACGTCTTTGGCCGCGCTGCAAAAAGCGCGTGATGTCGGGATCACGTTTTTCGATACGTCCTGCGTATATGGTTACGGCAAGAGCGAAGAGCTGATTGGCGAGGCCTTTGCGCAATGCCGCGAAGACGTTGTGATCGGTACAAAAGCCGGATTCACGACCTGGGATGCCGCGCCGGATTTCTCACCCGGCAGTATCAGGAAATCGTTGGATGGCAGCCTCACACGGCTGCGGTCTGATTATGTGGATCTGCTGCAACTGCATAATCCACCCCCCGCTCTCTTAAAGGATCAACCTGCCCTATACGAAACGCTGGAATCGCTGAAAGAAGAAGGGCTGATCCGGGCACACGGAATTTCGGTAAAAGGGCCGGAAGAGGCCATCGAAATTCTTTCCGAATTTTCGTTCTCGTCCGTCCAAGTCAATCTCAACATGATGGATATCCGCGCGTTTGAGTGCGGTTTGCTGGAGTTGGCGCCCGAAAAAGGCGCCGGCATTATCGCGCGGACTCCTCTATGCTTTGGTTTTCTCTCCGGTGCCGTGACGCCCGATACGGAATTCCCCGTGGGCGACCACCGGAATGGCTGGCCGCGCGCCCAACTTGAACGCTGGTGCGAGGGCGCGGCGGCGCTTCACGATGCGGTACCCGCCTCGAACGGTGAATCGAAGCCTCAGATGGCGATACGGTTCTGTATTTCGCCGGACAGCGTTTCCTGCGTCATACCCGGGATACTTACGCCCGATGAAGCCGTTGAAAACGCTGCGGCCGGCGCGTTCGGGCCGCTCACCAGAGAAGAAGTTGCCCATGTTTTGAAGGTCCATGAAACCATGGACTTTTTCGTCGCCCGATCCTGACGGGGAGGCGTCATGCAGGCTGTTATCCTCGCCGGTGGAAAGGGAACAAGGCTAGGCGAGTTGACACGTCACACGCCAAAGCCACTTCTACGCGTTGGCGGCGCTCCGTTTATTGTCAGCCTTATCGCGGAACTTTCCCGGTTTGGTTTCGACGATTTCATTCTTTTGGTCGGTCCGTTCAAGGACAAATTCAAAGACGTGCTCGCCGGGAATGTTCCCGTGGGTGTGCAGGTAAGTTGCGTGCCGGAGCCCGAACCGGCGGGAACTGGTGGCGCGCTGCGCTATGCGGGGGACCGGCTGGCGCGACGGTTTTTGATGCTGAACGGCGATTCGTTTTTCGACTTCAACTATCTCGATCTTACACAGCGCCGCTTGCCGGGGGATTGGGTGGCCAGAATCGCTTTGCGCCGGATCGAGGATACCGGCCGCTATGGCGCCGTTACGCTCGAGGGGCACACGGTGACCGAATTTGGCGAAAAATCCCGTTCCGGCGCCGGTATGATCAATGGTGGTATTTATTGGCTTAAGCGCGAGATACTGGATCGGATAACCGCTCTTCCCTGCTCGATGGAAATCGATTTGCTACCGCCTCTGGTAGCGGAATCTCTGGTACAGGGAAAATCCTATGACGGCAATTTTATCGATATCGGAACGCCCGAGGATTTCGAACGCAGCCAAGGTCTCTTGAAGAACTGGCGACGGCGCCCCGCCGCGTTTCTAGACCGGGATGGCGTTCTGAACCGCGACACTGGATATGTTCACTGCCCCGAAGAATTCGACTGGATGCCGGGTGCGAAACGCGCGGTGCGGTATCTGAACGATCGCGGCTATCTGGTGTTCGTCGTGACCAATCAGGCCGGGATCGCGCGGGGTTATTACCGGCCGGACGACGTTTTTTCACTGCATGGCTGGGTGAACAAGACGCTGAAAAAATCGGGTGCCCATATCGACCGGTTCTATTTTTGTCCGCATCATCCGGAGGCGGGTGACGGCGAATACACCCGCGTCTGTGATTGCAGGAAGCCGGCGCCGGGTATGATCCTGGCCGGTCTGGATGAATGGCCAGTCGACCCCGCGGCAAGTTTCCTGATCGGCGACAACCAGACCGATGTTGAAGCAGCGGGACGGGCGGGAATTCGCGGCAATTTGTTTGACGGAAATAACCTGTATTTTGCCGTTAGGGATATAGTGGAATCGGCAAGTTAGATTAGAATGCGGTCATCCGGTTCCCGGGGTTAGGCGGCGTTGCAAGGGAATTGTCTGAATTGCTATTTCAAAGGGCGGAAGATATGGCGCGACTTGAAGATTTGAAGGTAAAGATTTTCGCGGACGGCGCGAATTTGGAATCGATGCTCGCGTTTGCGGAAAACCCGTTGATTAGCGGTTTTACGACGAATCCCAGCTTGATGCATGGTGCGGGGGTACGGGATTATGTCGCGTTCGCGCATGAGGTCGTCGCCAAAATTCCTGACCGCCATATTTCTTTCGAAGTTTTTGACGATGATTTTCCGGGTATGGTGGCGCAAGCCAAAGTGATTTCGTCCTGGGGAGAAAACGTTTATGCCAAAATTCCGATCACCAATTCCAAGGCCGAATCCTCTTGCCCGACAGTCGGTAGCCTTTCTAACGCTGGTGTAAAGGTAAACGTCACGGCGATATTTACCCCAAAGCAGGTGAAAGAGGTTGCCGCCGTCCTGTCACCCGATACGCCCGCCGTGATTTCGGTTTTTGCCGGACGTATTGCGGATGCAGGCGTTGATCCAATGCCGATCATGCGAGAATGCAAGGATATTCTCGCCAACCTGCCGAAAGCCGAGCTTCTCTGGGCAAGTTCGAGAGAGGTTTACAATCTTTTTCAGGCTGATCAAACGGGGTGCGAAATCATCACGGTGGCGAATGACGTTCTGAACAAGCTGTCTACGGTTGGCAAGAATCTTGAAGAATACTCGCTGGATACGGTCAAGGCGTTCTGCCGCGATGCGGAGAATGCGGGCTTCACTATCCCTGTTTGATCAGGGTATCTGCTCCCTGAAATTTTCTTTCCCGTTTTTCTCGTTCGGGCCCGGTCCAACACCTGCGATGGCCATGTTGGTTGATCAGGCGGAAGACGTGTTTGCTATTCGGGATTTTTTCTTTTCGCGCCAATAAAAAAGGCGACGGAGAGAAACAGGGCCGCCATCCACCAGCCTTGCCAGATGCCGTGAGAAACACAAATTATCACGAAGGCGCAAGTAAATAGCGAAATCCCGGCGGCCTTGTCCGGTCCGGGCTGCAGCCTTCCAAGGCACTTTGTTATAGACAGGCACATCAACGCCGCTAATAAAGCGCCTACGGCACCCAGTTCAACCCAAATTTGCAAGACGCCGTTATGAGGGTGGAGCGGTAAGCTTTCCATCTGCATGCCTAGGTTCTCTTTGCCGCCAGGCAGGGCACGAGATGAGGCAAATCCCCATCCGGTTAGCGGGCGCTCCAAGGCTTTCTCAGCAGTAAAATTCCATATCAGGAGACGATGATATGCCGAGTGCGGCAGCCATGTTTCCTTCATTGCTATCGAATGTTGTGTAATGCCCCACCGGTTCGGATGGGTGTAATGCACGTGGAGAATTGGCGCGATCGCAATATAGAGGAGACAGGCAAGAGTTATAATTCGCAGAGCAACTCGTGACCAAAAAAATGCCACGATAAAGACAAAGGCTGATAGGGAGAGTCCGGTTAAAGCCGCCGCGCTGGAAGAAAGCGATATTGGCAGAAAAATACAGCCTAGTAGGATTAGTTTATGGGTGGTGTTACACCAGTGCAGTGTCAACACAGGCCAAAATAGCAGCACTAGAATGACGCAGCCTTGATTAAGGCGGCTGAGCTCCTTCCCGGGAATTCCGTTATGCGGGCCGAAGAACGGTAATAGTTCACCGGATTCTCGCATCAGACCCGCGACGAGCAGCAAAAGGCACCAAATGAACCCTGGCATCAACAGCTTTTCGAAAACGGATTTTTGTTTGTTGGTTAAAATAATTGCAGAAATTACTATTACTAGACCCAATGCCACCGATAGAACTAACCGGGGGTATTTCCCCAAAGAAAATGATATATCTACGGACCACGCAAGACTTGCTGCGCTCCACAAAAGAAATAATGAAAAAACCCATGCAGGTTTTAAAGACTTAGATATCCCGAATAAATTTTTGGAGTTTAAGAAAATTAAGAGAACCCCAAAAATATATGAAATTGTTGCCATAGAGAGAGGTAGAAAGACCGATATTCCAGGTATTGTATAGGCTGCCAGCCCCATAATTTTCCCGTTATCAATTCGCATGAAATAACTCTTTAAATTGGTGGTATTCATTGAGTGGCGGGGTTCTATGTCGCAATTTTGCATGTGTACAGAAAGTGTGTCCTAACCACTTTCATGTTATTGGCGCGCTAAGTCTAAAGGTTCAATTCCTTAGGGGTATATCGCAATGTTGACGCACCCCCCCCTCAAAACGTCTGTTTTCAAAACCGCAAAAATTTGTCGCAAACACTGAATTTTTTATCGGAAGATTTTTTCAATAACGGAATGTATAAGTTAGCGGCTTACTTCCCGTGTGTCGGCGGTTATAAACGAAGGGTGATCGGAATTCGAATGTTGTCATTTCCTGACGGCGACAATTGGCGATCAATCAGGATGATTGGATTGGGCCGATCATAGAGTATAGCTACTTGATGATGGGCCTAGGCTAGGCGTTGCGCTGGAAAAAATATGCCGGATGTCATCGTTCTAACCCATGTGGCGTTTGAAGACGCGGGAACATTTGAAGATGCGCTGCGGGCGCGCGGTCATTCTATCCGATACATCAACGCGGTCGATGGTCTCGAATCGGTGCCGCCTGACGCCGATATTTCCCTGCTGATTGTCCTCGGCGGCCCGATCAGCGCCAATGACACGGCCATCTATCCGTTTTTGTCGCGTGAGCTGACGTTGATCGAAAAGCGGTTGGCCGCCGCCCGCCCCATCATCGGTATCTGTCTCGGGGCTCAACTGATCGCCAGGGCGCTTGGCGCCCGTGTCTATCCCGGAAATCGTGAAATCGGCTGGGCGCCGGTCTCGCCGACGGATAAGGGTGCGCAATCTTCTCTGTCGCATCTGGCCGAAAACAATGCGCCGGTGCTCCACTGGCATGGGGAGACATTCGATATACCGGAAGGCGGGACGCATCTCGCATACACAGATGCTTGCGCGCATCAGGCCTTTTCATATGGTGCGGCGGCGCTCGGACTTCAGTTCCATCCGGAAGTAACCGCATCGGGGCTTGAAAGCTGGTATGTCAGGCACACGGTTGAAATCGCGATGACGCCGAATATAGATGTGCCAGAATTACGTGGCGACGCGGAAAGGTTTGAAAAGGCGCTTCGCGGGAATTGCAATGCCTTTTTTCCGGGTGGCTTGACGGGGTCGGCCTGTAGGTCCGGTCCGAAAGTTGGAGAATCCACGCATTATGGCAGTTGAGACTGATCGCCGCCGATTTCTCGCCCTTGCAAAAACGGCGGCGCTGGGCGGCGCGGCGGGCCTCTTGGGCGGCGCGATTGCCTGGCGCTCTTTTGATCGCGACGTATTTTCGCTGGCGGATTTCTCCCGGCAAGAATATCTGTCGGCGGCATTGTCGGCATATGGCGAATCCGGGAATTATTTTTGTGCGGCGGGCGCATTGGCCGCGAGCTACCTGAACAGCCAGCCATGGGCGTTTCAGGTTTCGGACGGCCAGATACTGGTATTCGCGGATCTGGCGCGCTGGACCGGCGCCGCGGATCCTACGGCGCGCCAACTGTTTATGAGTGTCGGCTGCGCCATCCGGACTATCGAAATCGCCGCCGGGGCGCACGGCGTGCAGGCCCGGACATCGATAGTATTGGATGAACAAGCTGTCGATCTAAAGACAGGTGAACTTGTCTTGGTCGCGCAGATTGATTTGGTGCCCGGCGCGCCGGACCAGGAGGCACGGAAACTGTCTCCCTTGTTAGCCTCACGCCGGACGAATCGCCATGCACATGACCTCGGACACGGTATTTCGGAGACCGGCATACAATGGCTTCAGAAGGCCGGAGATACAGACCTGACCAGATTGCTTTTGGTGCCGCATACACAGCGGCGTCACACCGAATTTGCAAAATTGCTGGGGCAGGCAGCGAAATACCGCGCGGCGGATAACGCCTATACAAATGATGCCGGCCGTTGGTTCCGTTGCATGGAGGCGGATCTGCTTGAAAAACGGGACGGGGAAAATCTCGACTCATTGGGAATTTCCCCGATCTACCTGCCGATGTGGAAATTCTGGCGATGTCCCTCGCCGCGCACGGTCGCCGATTTTCGGGCTGAAATCGTGGTAGAGCGTGCGCCCTACAGCAATTTTCTCGGCGCGCTGATGTTGCCTGAGCGGGACAACTCTATGCGGTCGATCGTGGCGGCGGGCCGCATCTGGCAGGAGTTGTGTCTGATAGCGGCCCGGATTCCACTTTCCGTGCATCCGGTGAGCGCCTTGTCCGAATATTTTCTGACTCCCGGCCATGATGAAGCGAAACGCGCGCGCGCCAGCTTTACGAAGGATGTCTCCCGTATGCCGGGCTGGAAGCCCGTGTTGGCGTTT
>CAZBKQ010000001.1:17446-79521 GCA_964492555.1 uncultured Rhodospirillaceae bacterium
AAACACCCATTCGCACAAGGTGCGCGCCCAGGACGGGTTGATGCTCATCAATCATGAGCGGCTCGGCGGCGAACAACCTGCAGGTTTCGTCGGCGGGATGGGCATTTACGATGTTTCCGACCCGCATAATCCCCGTCATATCGGCAATTGGGAAACGCCGGGCAAAGGCGTCCATCGTTTCGATTTCGACGGGCGCTATGCCTACCTGTCGCCGACGGTGGACGGGTTCGTGAACAACATTGTGATGATTCTGGATTTTAAGAATCCGGAAAAACCAGAGGAGGTCGGGCGCTGGTGGATACCCGGTCAATGGGAAGCCGGGGGCGAGGAACCGTTCTGGGGCGACGGTGTGGTGCCGCGTTGCCATCATCCGCTCCGCATGGGGGACAGGCTTTATGTGAGCTACTGGCATCACGGGTTTTTCATCCTCGATATCGAGGATATGTCGAAGCCGAAACATATTTCCGGTTTTGCGACCAGCCCGGCCTTTCCGCACCCCGAGCACACGGCGCTGCCGATTCCGTTCCCGGTGCAGGACCGCAATCTGCTGATCCTCGCCGATGAGGACGTGGCCAAGCTGCGGCCGCACGCCCCGGCCCTTTCCTGGGTGGTCGACATAACGATTGAGGAACAGCCGCTGCCGATTTCGACGATCCAGCCCAAGGGGCAAGGCGCCGCGCCTGCCCCGCCGATGACAGGCTGTCATCAACCGTCGGAAGTCGTGACCGGGACAGAAATCCCCTTCGCCTGGTTTGCTCAAGGGTTGCAGATTTTCGATATCAAGGACCCTTACGCGCCCGAGCATGTCGCCTGGTTCCAGCCCGATCCACCGGAAGGATCGGACCGGCTGTCGAGCAACGACGTCACGATCGATGATCGCGGGTTGATCTATGTCATAGACCGCGTTCGGGGATTGCATATCGTCGAAAGAGTGTAGATCCGCAAACAACGGGGAGGGTCCCATGGCGGCTTCCACCGATACTGTGTCCACCAACCGCGAGGCGCGGCTTAATGCGCTTTACGACCGGTTGAAGGAGAATGATCTCGCGCCCTATTGGGCGGTCGATAGCGGCAACAAGAACGATGAGGACGGGCAGGTGCTGAAAGGCGCCCATGCCGTGCCCTATCACTGGAAATACAGCGATATCGAACCGATCCTCTATGAGGCGGCGGAACTCATCACCATGGACGATTCCGAACGCCGTTCGGTGGTGCTGCTCAATCCGGGGCTCGCGCCGGTGCGTGCGACGGTGTCCTCGCTCTATACCGCCTATCGGCTGAACGATCCGCGCGAAATCATGCCGCCGCACCGCCATTCGATCAACGCGGTCCGGATGGGACTGACCGGCACGCAGAACTTTACCGGGGTTGAGGGTGAGAACATTACTTTCGGGCCGGGTGATCTGGTGCTGACCCCGGCGGATGCCTGGCACAATCACGGCAATCACGGAGACGATTTCGCCGTCAATGTCAGCGTGCTCGATCTGCCGTTGTCGGAATTCCTGAACGCCGCGTCCTTCGAGCATGATTATGTCGAGGAAGACGCCGGCGAGAAGGTCTCCCTCGCCGAACAGAGCGCCAAATACGCAGAGGATTACTCCGGCAAGGTTTACGGCCATAGCGGTTTGTTGCCGCGATTTGTCGATCATGTGCGGGGGACCGGTCTCCACTCGCCGAAATATGTCTATCGCTGGGATGAAACACGGTCGCTGCTGGATGAATTCCGCGACCATGACGGCAGTCAGTGGGATGCGATCCAGCTTGAATATCGTGATCCGATAAGCGGCCGGACGGTGGTTCCCAGCATGACCTTCTTCGGCCAGCTTCTGCGCCCCGGCGAAAAGACCCTGCCGCAGCGCCAGAATGCCAGTCTCGTCTGCATTGCGTTCGAGGGCAAAGGCAGGACGGTGGTCGACGATGTCACGATGGAATGGGAACCGTTCGATGCCATCGCGGTGCCCGGCGGAAGCTGGTTCCACCATGAGAACCTGTCGGCGTCCGAAGACGCCATCCTGTTTGTGACCAGCGATGAACCGACGCTCGGAGCACTTGGTTTCCACCGCCGGTGGGGCAAGACCGACGGGGGCGATATCGTCCGCCTCGATTAGCCGGAACCGGGGGGATCAAAAAGGAACGGTGATTCCTTCCATCGCC
The DNA here is from genome assembly GCA_964492555.1 of uncultured Rhodospirillaceae bacterium. Classification (GTDB taxonomy): domain Bacteria; phylum Pseudomonadota; class Alphaproteobacteria; order MPNO01; family UBA2964. The sequence goes on from CAZBKQ010000001.1 coordinate 19,601, forward strand.
GCCTCACAATCGACCAGGTCGACTTTTTTCCAGGCAATCTGAAATCCGCCGCCTGTGCTTTGCAGCCCGTGAAAAAGCGTCCCCGCGAAATCGCGCCGCCGCTCCAGCCGGTATTCCGCCATGGTGAATTTACTGCGCACCGTGACGATCCCGTCTGCCGCGCCCGTCACGGCGACATTCCCGATCAGGCGGCTGGTCCGGGGCAGAGGCAGTCCGGCATGCATGGTCTCGCCGCACAGCCGGCGCACGCGTGTTTCCAATAACCGCCGGTCGTCATAGATAATGGAAACATTATCGACCGGGCTTTCCTGCCCCGCCTGGCTCGGGACCCAGTACCAACCGGTTTCGGTAAACAGCGCCAGCCAGTCCGCAAACCTGTTTTCATCCAGCAGGCTTGCCTCCTCGAACAAAAAGGCCTCGATGTCGCGCTGATCGCTCATGCGCCGGTTTCCGTCATCAACGATTTCCAGGCTTCAAATCCGTTCCGGATATGCAACTCGCTTGTGCCGTTGGCCGCCCGCCAGCCGCCGTTTCCGTCCGGTTCGTCCTTGCCGATTTCCCGCGCCATCGGGATCCACTCCGCGCCGCTGGTCTCCAGCCCCAGCCGGATGCGGCCATAGGTTTCCAGATCATCCGTCAGCACGGGCGAGGCCACCGCATTCGTGATGTTGGCGAAGCGGATCGTGTCCTCGAACATGTGATCGGGCGCGCCTTTGAGGCGGAAACAGAATCCCAGAACGACGGTTCGGTCGACGGATACCGGTTGGATGACCCGCAATTGGCGAAACTGGCTCATGAAGGAAATATTGGGATAGATATTCGTGTTCCAGCGCCCGACGGAGAGAATTTCCCGCGTACGCTCCTCGCCATATGCGGCGCGCATAGCGGCGATATAGTCCTGAAAATGCGGGTCTGCCATTGCCGCGACGAGTTTTTCGTCATCGTGGAAATCGCCGAGATAGGCGTGGCCGTTGGGATAGGCCCAGAGCCCCACCTGATTTTCCCAGAACGCGTAAGGCGCGCCGTTCTGGCGCATCTGGCGCACGGCGATTTCGCCCGCCCCGTCGCTATGCGTCCCGTCATCCTGTTCGCGGGCGGCCTCGATCGACGAGCGGTGGACGGAATTGGGGTGCAGCCCGTCACAGAGATTTTCCAGATAGAGCTTCCAGTTGCCGTTATAGGCGTGGCGCGCGATGCCGCCCGCGATTTCGACCCCGCCCGCCGGCGCCCGGTCGATCAGATCGTCGAAGGATGTCGCGATATAGCCGAGATGGTCTTCCAGCGCTGGCCCGTCTTCGGCGAGGCTCGCGAAGATGAAGCCGCGATATTCGGCGACGCGCGCAACCGGCTTCATCCCCTTGTCGGGGTCATTCAAATCGAAATCGTCTGGATAGCCCTGCCGCAGCGGCACCGAGAGTAGCGCGCCGTCCGTGTCGAACTGCCAGTCGTGATAACAGCAATGAAACGCGTCGGCGTGGCCCGCTTCATCGCGCAGCACCATCGCGCCCCGATGTCCGCAGCGGTTATAAAGCACGCGGATTGAGCCGTCCCGATGCCGGGTCATCACCACCGGCTGCCGTCCGATCCGGGTGCAGAAATAATCCCCCGGATTTTTGACCTGGCTTTCATGCCCGACATAAATCCAGCTACGCTCGAAGATGCGCTCCATCTCCAGATCGAATATCGCCGGATCGGTATAGACCGATTTATGCACCCGGTCGGGCTGGATCAGATGGTCGAAATCGAGATTGCTCATGGCGGGAAATCTAACGGCGCTTGCGCCTGAGTAAAAGCGCCGAAAGAGCGGTGGCGCACGCCTCCGGCGCATCGAAGGCCGGGACGCTATGGCGGTTCAGCCGGTTGACGATGGCTGGGGCCGCCGGGCTGGTATAGATGATGATCGGCTTTTGCGCCGTGGGCGCCATCTCTATCACCGGGTCGGCGACCAGATCGGGCCGTCCGACGCCGGACGAACCGACGATTGAAAGCACCGCGTCATAGCGCGGGCTTTCCATTAGCGCCTTGATCGCCCCTTTGATGATATGCGGCTCCAACCCGGCCAGCGTCAGATCGATCGGGTTACGTTCGGCGGAAAATCCATCGTGATCGAGCAGGGCGTTCAGCCGCGCAATTGTCGCCTTGTCCGGGTCTGGCGTGGTGAAGCCCGCAAGGCCGCAGACATCGGCGATCAATCCGCCCGCGCCGCCGGTCGTCGTCAACACGCCAAGCCGTTTGCCTTTAAGAGGCGGGGCGGAAACCAGCGCCATCGGAATATCGATCAGATCGCTGTAACGCTCCGCCCGGATGATGCCGGCCTGATCGAAAAACCCGCCATAGACGTCATCGGAACCGGCCAGCGCACCGGTATGAGACGCGGCGCTGCGCGCGCCCGCTTCCGAGCGGCCAACCTTATAGGCGACGATGGCCTTGCTGGCGTTGTGCACCAGCTTTACCGCCCTCCGGAATTTCTCATGATCCCGGATCGCCTCAAGGTAAAGCGCGAAGGCCTGTGTATCGGGATCGTCCGCCAGCGCCAGCATCAGATCGGCGATTTCGATATCGGCTTCATTACCGGTCGCCGCCAGGTGCGACAGCCCGATCCCTTTCTCTGACGCCCGGGACAGCAGCGAGCCCAAAATCCCGCCGCTTTGCGACAGCACGGCGATTTTTCCCGTCACCCGGTCTTCGACATCCAGCGCGCCCGACGCCGACAGGGTGATGTTGTCGATCAAATTAAGCGTGCCGATGGTATTGGGGCCGAGTAGCCGCATGGCACCGGATGCTTCCACCAGCGCCGTCTGCCGCTTTGCCCCGGCCGCGCCGGATTCGGCGTAGCCAGCCGCCATGACGATGGCCGCGCCGCAGCCCATTTGTGACAACGCCGCCACCGCCGTCTCCGCCCGGCCCGGACCCAGCATGACGATACCGGTATCGGGCACGCCGGGAAGATCGCCGATGGAGGGGAAACAGGGCATGCCGTCGATTTCCGTGCGTCCCGAATTGACCGGCCAGATCGCGCCGGAAAAACCGTGCTGTTTTAGATAGCGCAGCGGTCGCCCGGCGGTTTTCGACGGATCGGCGGACGCGCCAATGATGGCGACGCTTTTCGGCCGGATCAGCCGGTCGAGGGAGGACTCCGTCACGTCAGCTTTTGCTCTTGTTCAGGAAGGCATTTACCGAATCCTGATGGGCGTCGGTGGTGTAACAGATGGCCTGCGCCTGACAGCCCAGCGCGAACACTTCCTCCATAGACAGCTCAAATGTCTGATCCATGATCGATTTGGCGAGCGCCACCGCGTCCGCCGATCCCCTGGTCATGCCGTCAGCCATCGTCACTGCGTCATCCAGCAGCGCATCGGGATCGGAGACCTGTTCGATCATGTTGAGGGAAAGCGCTTCTTCGGCCGGAACCCGGCGGGCGGAAAATATCAGCTCTTTCGCGCGCGCCAGCCCGACGCGGCGCGGCAGAAAATACATCCCGCCGCCATCCGGGATCAGTCCGCGCATCACATAGCTGAATACGAAAAACGCCTCGCGCGAAGCGATGACGAAATCACAGGCGAGCGCCAGATCGGCGCCGAGCCCCGCCGCCGGACCGTTTACCGCCGCGATGGTCGGGACCGACAACTCATGCAGCATGGTCACCGCGTGATGTGTCCGGCGCTGGCGTTTCCAGCCATTCATTGCGACCTTGCCCTGCGGCGCGGCCAGCCGTTCCTGCATCGCGGCGATATCGCCCCCGGCACAAAACGCCTTGCCCCGGCCGGTGATGACCAGTGCCCGGACCGCTTCGTCCCGGTTGGCCCAGTCCATGATTGCCATCAGGTCGGTGCGCATGGCGTCATCGACCGCGTTGCGGACTTCAGGCCGGTTTAGCGCGACAATGGCGACGCCGCCGCGCATTTCCACATCGATATGCGCCGCTGTCGGAATATTTTCGGGATCACTGGGCATAGGGGCTATCCATTGCGATTCTGGTTCGATCGCGCATGATACTGAGCCGTTCCCGCTCCGTATAGCTGGCTTGGGGTTAGATTGATGTACTGGATTCTCGTTCTCTCCGTCGCGCTGTTCATCACCACTTTTTATTTTCACTTCATGGCGCTGAAGACGCTGCACCGGTTAAACGTCAAACCGGGCGGCAGAGGCGAATCGCGCTTTGCTGTTACGGTCACGACAATTCTGTTCATTCATATGGTCGAGATTTCCGCCTACGCGATCGTCTATATGCTGATCGATCACACCGGCTTCGGCGAGTTCAAGGGACAGCCGGTCGAGGGTTTTCGCGACTATCTCTATTTTTCGATTGTCAGCTACACCACGCTCGGCATCGGCGACATTTACCCCGAAGGGGGCTTGCGTCTGCTGTCCGGGCTGGAGGCGTTGAACGGCCTCTTGCTGATCGCCTGGTCGGCCTCCTTTACCTATTTCGATATGGAGCGGTTGCGCCGCGCCGGGTTGTCCGACGGGTAGCGGCCCTGTGCAGTAATTCCCGTCCGCGCTACCATTCGAAAAAACAAGGGAGGTATAAATGGCGCCCTTTGACGGGAAGCTCTTCGACTATGTGGTTATCGGCGGCGGCAGCGCGGGGTGTCCGCTGGCCTGCCGGCTGTCCGAAGACGCGGAAAATGACGTTTTGCTGTTAGAGGCGGGTGAGGATTTTCCACCGGGCGAACAGCCGGAAATCCTCAATCAGGCCTTTGTCACGAGCTCGAAAAACAACGAACGGTTTGTGTGGGGCGATCTGAAAGCGGCGTTTTTCCCCCGCCCGTCCAACGCGCCTGATGAACGGCCCCGCCGGCGCTATCATCAGGGTAAGTTCATCGGCGGCAGTTCGTCCGTCAACGGCATGTGCGCGGTGCGCGGCATCCCCAGTGATTTCGAGGATTGGGAAGCGGCCGGCGCGAAGGGTTGGGGCTGGGAAGATGTGCTGCCTTACTACCGGAAGCTTGAAAACGACCTGGATTTCGACGGGCCGTTGCATGGTAAGGACGGGCCGATCCCGTTGCGCCGCCTGTTCAATGATGTCTGGCCGGGTTTCACGGCCGCCTCATGCCGCGCGTTCGATGCCGCCGGCTGGCCGGATCTGAAGGATCAGAACGGGCGGTTCGAGGACGGGTATTTCCCCATTGCGATGAATAATCTGGACGGCAAGCGCATTTCCGCCGCGGTCGGATATCTGACGGCGGCCGTCCGTGCCCGGCCGAACTTTGATCTACTCGACCAAACGCTCGTCCGGCATCTGATTTTCGAGGGCAAGACCGTCGTCGGCGTCGCCGTGACCCGCAATGGCGAGGATTTCGACATCAGATCACGCGAAGTGATCGTCAGTACCGGTGCGTTGCATTCTCCGGCCTTGCTGATGCGGTCGGGCATCGGTCCCGGCGCGGCGCTTTCCGAACATGGCATAGACGTGATCGCGGACCGGCCCGGGGTCGGGCAGAATCTTCAGGAACATCCGGGGGTCAATTTCGGCGCCTGGCTGAAGCGCCGGGCGCGGATTAAGCCCGATCTGCCGACCCATATGATAGCCTCGTTACGCTATTCCTCGAATTTCGACGGCGTGCCCAAAGGCGATATGTATATCGTGCCGACCAACCGGGCGGCCTGGCATTCCATCGGCAACCAGATCGGCATCATGCAGCTATGGGTCAACCGCTCCTACACACGGGGCGAGGTGACGCTGGCCAGCGCCGATCCGCGCGACGAACCTCTGGTCGATTTCGATATGTGTTCCGACCGGCGCGATATGGAACGCATGATCGCTGGGGTGAAATTTATGGCGGAAATCTGCGAACGCCCGGAATTCAAGGACGATGTTGTCGAATTCTTCCCGGTCAGCTATTCCCCCCGCGCCGCGAAATACGGCGTCTATAACACCTGGCAGGCGTTTGAGACCTGGGTGGGCTCTTTGCTGATGGACGCGTTGCCGCCGGCGCGGCGCTGGATCATCGATCATATGATTTCCGATGGGCCCACGATCGCCGAGCTGGCCTCCGATGAAACAGTTTGCGAACAATGGATCCGCCGCACCGTGTTGGGCCACTGGCATGCTTCCTGTACCTGCAAGATGGGGACGGAAGACGACCCGATAGCGGTGACCGGCCCGTCCGGCAAGGTCTATGGCGTTGACGGTTTGCGGGTTGCCGATGCCTCCATCATGCCGCTGGTGCCCTGCGCCAACACCAATCTCACCTCGATCATGATCGGCGAAAAGGTCGCCGATATGATCAAGGCCGAAAAACAGAATAAGGCCGCCTGACATGACCAGCGAACTCCCACCCGATATCGATCCCGAAACACGCTGCCGCCTGCCCATGGTGGACCGCGCCACCCTCAGCGGGCCCGCGGCGGAGATTTATGACCAGCATATGGCCGGTACCAGCCAATCGCTCAAAGGGCTGCACGGGCCCGGCGGGATCAGGCTACACAGCCCGGAACTGTCCGCCGTGGCGCGGCCCTATGCCCGCTATTTGCGGTTTGAGTCGGGCCTCGATGGCGATCTGCGCGAACTCGCCATCCTGATCGCGGCGCGCGAGGCGGATAATAACTTCGAATGGTCCGCCCATGAGGGTGAGGCAAAAAAGGAAGGCCTGCCGGAAGGGACCATTGAAGCGATCCGCACCCGCGGGCCGCTCGACGGTCTGCCCGAACGCGATGCCGCGCTGATCCGGCTGGGGCGGGAAATGTTCGGCGACCGCAAGGTGAGTTCGAAAACCTATACGGCGGCGCACGAGGTTTTCGGCACCCGCATGCTGGTCGATATCGTCGCCTTGATGGGAGTTTACACCTCCACGGCGGCGATCCTCACCTGTTTCGATATGCAGCTGCCGGAAGGCGAGGAACCGCGCCTGCCCAAGGTACAAAAATAGGAGACCGTATGATGCCGATGAATGACCGGAAATTCATTAAAGTGGACGGGATAAACACCAGCTATTTCGAGGCCGGTACGGGCGAACCGCTGATCCTGCTGCACGGCGGCAATTTCGGTTCGCATCAGCTTGTCGACAGCGCACTCGATTTCTCGACTAATTTCGACGGGTTGGCGGACCGTTACCATGTGTTCGCAATCGACAAGATCGGACAGGGCTATACCGGCAATCCGGAAAGACGCGAGGATTACACCATGCAGAAGGTGGTGGAGCATGCCTGTGCGACTCTGGACGCGCTAGGTCTCTCCAACACCCATCTGATCGGTCATTCGAGGGGCGCGTATCTGGTTTGCGCCATGACGTTGCAGCGCCCTGATCTGGTAAAGACAGTGACCTTTGTCGACAGTAATACGCTTGCGCCTGGTGTCGGGCGAAATGAAATCGTTCTTGCCAACCCGCCGGGCCCGCCCTTGTCCGCCGCGTGTCAGCGCTGGGTGATTGAAAAATATTCTTACAGTCCGGATCACATCACCGATGAATGGATTGATGAAATCGTGAAGATCGCGCAGCGGCCGGAATATGAGGAAGCGCGCAAGATTATTACCGATGACGGGCTGCGCTTTACCCAGTTCATGCCGCTTCTGGCCCGGGAGAAATCGAGAATGTTTGCACAGATCAGGGATCAGGGACTCGAACGGCCGACCCACCTGGTCTGGGGATACAATGATCCCACCGCGCCGGTGGAGATGGGCCGCGCGTTATTTGATCTGTGTGCCTTGCGCGAACGCCGCACGCAGATGAGCATCATCAACCAGGCGGGGCATTTTTCCTACCGGGAACACCCGGCGGAATTTAATGCCTGCGTCCATGGCTTTATCGAAGGGGTGAGCTGAATTCTTGATAGGGTTCCGGCCCGCTCCCCCTCCCGGCGCGCGTATTAACGCGAAGCTCCCTGTAACGCCTGCCAGACCTTGAGCGGCGTCGCCGGCATATCGATATGTTGAACGCCCGCCGGCAGTACCGCGTCATTCACCGCGTTCATGATCGCCGCCAGCGCGCCGACATTGCCCGCTTCGCCCGCGCCCTTTGCGCCGATGGGGTTAAGCTGCGTCGGCACCGGATTGTTCTGCAAATCGAAACTGCACATATCGTCGGCCCGCGGCATGCCGTAATCGAGGAACGATCCGGTCAAAAGCTGTCCGCTGTCGCCGTCATAGACGATCTGTTCGGTCAGCGCCTGTCCGACGCCTTGCCCGATGCCGCCATGGATCTGGCCTTCAAGGGTGAGCTGATTGATAACAGTGCCGACGTCATCGACCACTGAATAATTGATGATCTCGGTCACGCCGGTTTCGGGATCGATTTCGACCTCGCAGACATGGCAGCCATTGGGAAAGGTCGGCGCGTCCGGCACAAACGTGTCGGTATCGAACAGGCCGAGCTGCATCCCTTCCGGGATCATTGTCTGGTTATAGGAGGCGCGGGCCACTTCTTTGATCGAAACGGAGCGGTCGGTTCCCGAAATTCGGAAATCACCATTGCCGTATTCAATATCGTCCGTGGCGGCCTCCAGCATATGAGCGGCGATCTGGCGGCCCTTTTCGATGACCTTCTCCACCGCGCGGGCGGCGGCGGAAGACCCCAGGATTGCCGTGCGTGAGGCATAAGTCCCCGCACCGAAGGGCAGCATGTCGGTATCGCCGAAATCGATCCTTATATCTTCCTGATCGATCTCCAGCTTGTCGGAAACCACGATCTTGTACATCGTGTCGTGCCCTTGCCCGTGATCGACAGAGCCCGCGACGACCGTCACCGTGCCCGACGGATCGAAGCGGACGGAGACTGTTTCGCCTTCTGTCTGCGCGGTCTGCTCAATGAAATTGGCGACGCCTATACCGCGCAGCTTGCCGCGCGCCTTGGCTTCGGCCCGGCGGTCTTCGAACCCGTCATAATCGGCAGCCGCCAGCGCCTTTTCCTGGTTTTCATCGAACGCCCCGCAATCGAGGGTGAAGATCAGCCCGGTCTTGAAGGGATAATCGTCCTTGCGGACAAAATTGCGCCGCCGGATTTCGGCTCGGTCCATGCCGATTTCGCGCGCCGCCGCATCCACCATCTGTTCCAGAACATAGGCCGCTTCCGGCCGGCCCGACCCGCGGAACGGTCCGTTGCAGGCGGTGTTGGTGAAGACGGCAGAGGATTCGGCGTAAATCAGCGGCGTGCGATAGGTCCCGGCCAGCCCGCCGAGATGCCCGGCCGGTGAAATTGTCCCGCCCGGCTCCAGATAGGCGCCGATGCCGCACGTGCTTGAGACCTTCAGTGCCAGAAATCTGCCGTCTTCATCTACCGCCAGCGCCGCATCCGTCGTCTGGTCGCGGTCGTGATAATCGACCGCCATCCCGTCCGACCGGTCGCAGACCCAGCGCACCGGCGCGCCGATTTTTTTCGACGCCCAGAGGATCATGTGGTTTTCCGGATGGTGCCCGCCCTTCATGCCGAAGCTGCCGCCGACATCGGTGGTCATGATGCGGAATTTGGTTTCCTGATCATGGAACACGTTCTCCGCCAGGGTACGGCGCACTAAATACGGGCGCTGCGTGCCGCAATAGAGGACATAGCGGTCGTCATGCGGATCGTATTCGGCGACTGCCGCGCGCGGCTCCATGGTTGCGGGCGTGATGCGGTTGATGACCAGATGACGTTTGGCGACGAATGGCGCGGCGGCGATGGCGGCCTCCACCGCGTCCTTGTCGCCGGCGGTGTAGAAATAGCTTTCATTGTCGGGGTTGCCGTCATGCAGCAGCGGCGCATCGGCGGAAAGCGCGTCGATCGCGCGGGTGATCACCGGCAGGGGCTCGTAATCGACCGCTATAGCCTCGGCCGCGTCGCGCGCCTGCTCGCGCGTGTCCGCGATGACCACGGCGACAGCATCGCCGATGACCCTGACCTTGTCCTTGTTTAGCGCCGGGCGCGGCGGGCAGAAAAGCGGCGAACCGTCCCGGCGCGTGCGCGGATGTCCCGAAGGGTGCCAGCCCATATTATCCCCTTCCCAGTCGGCGCCGGTATAAACCGTGATGACGCCCGGCATGGTCTCCGCGCCGGATGTATCGATGGAGGTGATCCGCGCATGGGCAAGAGGGGACCGCAGCACCCAGGCATGCTTGCAGTCATACAGCCGGACATCGTCGGTATAGCGGCCTTCGCCCCGCAAAAGACGCGGATCTTCCGTGCGCGGCACGCCCTGTCCAATCGCGAACTGACCCATTTTAGGCTCCCTGAATACTTGTTTTTGGTGTCCGCTATCCTGCCGCGCGACGGCGAAGGCGGCAACCGCGCGGCGCGGAGATCGATTTAATGGCATAATGTACGGCAACCAAAGATGAGCCGATGTCCCACATGGCCGAAAAGGCGAAAAAATCCGGCCGCAAGCGCCGCAAGATGACGGTGGAGCGTCTCAACAATATCGCACTCTACTACTGTCAGCGCTATCTGGTGTCCGAGCGAAAGCTTTCCGATCATCTGAAAAACCGGGTCTATCGCGACACCGAGGACGGCGAAGATCGCCGCAAAATTCTGGAGGAAATTCCGGTAATCGCGGCGCGAATGGCCAGGGCCGGGCTGGTCAATGACCGGGAAGCCGCGTCGGCCAGGCTGCGCTCCAATCTGCGGTCCGGCTATGCGCCGGGCGCGGCGGCGGGGCTGGCCGCGATGGCGGCGCGGGTCGAACGCGAAACCGTTGAGGATGTCTTGCCGGAAGCGATGACAGACACGTTTCCGGACATCACGGAAGAGGCCGGAGAAGACGCGCCCGATGGCGCGGCGCTTGCGCTGGCTGCGCTGGAACGTGGACGGCGGGGTCCTTTCCGGGGAAACAAGCGGACGGAAAAAACCGATCAGCGTGATGTCGCCTGGCTGCAGCGCCGCGGGTACCGGTTCGACGATATCCGCAAGGCGATGAATGTCGATGGCGAAGAATATTTCGATGGGTAGGGTGCGTTGACATCCGTTTCCGCCCCAAGGCCGAATATCCTGCGCGCGGCGCTCTGGACGATTCTGAGCTGTCTGCTGGTTGTCGCCTATACCTCCACTGCCAAGCATTTGTCCGCGGACGGTCTTCCGGTTGCGGTGATCGTCTTTTTCCGTTGCCTGTTCGGCGTGGTTTTCCTGATCCCCTGGCTGGTAAAGAACGGCGTTGCGGGCCTAAAGACGGAACAGCCGGTTCTGATGGTCTCTCGTGGAATCAACACGATGCTCGGGCTCTATTGCCTGTTTACGGCCGTATCGCTGATGCCGCTCGCCGATGTGGTGGCGATCCAGTACACAAAGCCTGTCTTCGCCGCGCTCGCCGCCGTGCTGGTGCTGCGCGAGGTGATGACCGGATCGCGTTGGACGGGAATATTTATCGCCATTGCCGGTATGCTGGTGATCGTCCGGCCGGGCATGTCGGATCTCAACATCGGCGTTCTGTTGGCGATCGGGGCGATGATTTCCGGCGCCTATACGACAATCACGGTGAAATTCCTGACGCGGACCGAACCGCCCGACCGAATCGTCGCCTATATGGTGCTGGGGATGACGGTGGCCTCCGCCATTCCCGCAATCTGGTTCTGGCAAATGCCCACACTGGACCAGCTTTTCTGGCTCGCCTTCGCGGGGTTCGTCGCCAATGGCTATCAGCAGACCATGGCCCGCGGCTTTTCGCTGGCTGATGCGACAGCCGTCATGCCGTTCGAATTTTCCCGGCTGATTTTCGCCGCCGTTATCGGATATCTCGCCTTTTCGGAATCCGTCGATGCCGCGACACTGGTCGGCGGCGTCATCATTTTTGTTTCCGGGCTTTACATGGTCCGTACCGAGAAAAAGCGCTGATGCGCGAACGCGGCAATCGGTGATATATTCCCGGTGAGTGGCCGGGCCGTTCAGGGCCGGTTGTTATATCAGTTGCGAGAATTCACAGTTGAAAACCTTTTTGATCGCTTGCGCCTTTATTGTTTGCGCCGCGTCCGCAGCCACCTGGTGGCGCTTTCAGAGTTTCGATCCCTGTATCTGGATGGAAAAGGAAATAGCGGAACAATCCAGCCTGCCTTTTGTCGTCGCCGAAGCGCGGGTAAAGGCCGAATTCCTTTTGAGAGGCATAACCGAGCCAAGCGCGGCGCAATGTGTCGGGGCCTGGTGGCGGTTCCGTATGGAGGGCGCCATGCATCCCAAGAAGAAGGAATCCTGACGGCCGGTGGCTGAAATCGTCCTCGGCATTGGCACCTCGCATGGTCCGATGTTGTCTACCCCGTGGGAGAATTGGGGCGCACGGGTGCCGTTCGACCAGGGCGCGACCCATGATTTCCGGGGCGGAAAATACAGTTTCGAGGAACTTGTCGCGCTGCGCCGTGACGAAGGGCTGGCGGCGGAATTCACCAAGGATAAATGGCGGGAACGCCACGCGGCGTGCAACGACGCGCTGATCCGCCTCGCCGATGCGTTCGAGGCGGCAAAGCCCGATGCCGCTGTGATCGTCGGCAATGATCAGCGTGAATTGTTCAGTGAATTCAATACGCCCGCGATTTCGGTTTTCTACGGCGAAACCATTGAAAACCGGCCGCGGACGCCCGAACAGATTGCAAACCTGCCGCCCGGCGTCGCGGTGGCGGAGCGCGGGCACGCACCGCCGGAAGACGCGGTTTATCCCGGCTATCCGGCATTGGGCCTCCATATCATCAATTCCCTGATGGATGACGGGTTCGATGTTTCCACCATGAAGCATCTGCCCGAGGGGACAGGCTATGTGAACGGCGTGCCGCACGCCTACGGATTTGTCTATCGGCGGATCATGCGGGATATGCCGCCGCCCTCCGTTCCCGTTGTGCTGAATACCTTTTATCCGCCCAACCAGCCGAGCGCGGCGCGGTGCATTGCTTTTGGCCATGCGCTTGGCAAGGCAATCCGGGACTGGCCTGAAAGCGCTCGTGTTGCGGTTATCGCTTCGGGCGGGCTCAGCCATTTTGTGATTGACGAGGCGCTCGACCGGCGGGTGCTGGCCGCATTTGAGGCGCGGGATGAGGCGGCATTGGCTGCAATCCCGGAAAACCTCTATCAATCCGGCACGTCGGAGATCAAAAACTGGCTGCCCGTCGCCTCGTTGATGTGGGAAGCCGGGCTGGAGATGGAGCTTGTCGATTACGTGCCGTGCTACCGCTCCGAAGCCGGCACGGGAAACGCCATGGGGTTCGCCCTCTGGCGGCAGCCGTGAATTTTTCCGGTCAATAGATTCTTAACCATAAGCCAATAGTGATTCCCTTGATTTCTTTAGGGAATAACAATGGCGACGAACAGCAATTTTCTGCCGGGACGGGGTGGTACCGTATCGCCCGCCGATCAAATCAAACAGGATGCGCTGGCGGCGCTTCAGCGCGGCGACAATGTGCTTGCGATTGAAAATTTCGAGGCCTTGTTGAGTTTTGCGCCGGACCATCCGGATGTCCTCAACGCGCTTGGCGTGGCCTATTTTTAGACTGGCGACAGTGAAAACGCGTTGCGGCGCCTGGAACAGGCGCGCCAAATTGCACCGGAACGTGACGATATAAAAAACAATCTCGTCAATGTGCGGAAAGCCGTCGCCGGGGCGCAATCGCATCAGGGCCAGCATGACATTGCGATTCAGGTGCTGCGCCAGGCGTTGGCGCAAGACCCGGATAATGTCGGGTTGCGCATCGAACTCAGCAACCTTCTGGAGATGACGGGCGCGAAAGGGCTGCTGAGCGATTATTCGGTGGCGCTGACTCCCGAGGCGCTGGGGCGCCATATCCTGATCGCCTGTATACCGAAAAGCGGCTCAAGTTTTCTCAAGGAGTCACTGCGTGCTTTGACGGGGTGGAAGGAACTCTGGTTGTCTTACGCCTATTTGCAGAATGAGCAGGAGCTATATCTGCCTGCCCTGAAAGAGGCCGCGCGCGACAATACCGTTACCCAGCAGCATTGCCGGGCGACCGGGCCGAATCTGAATATTCTGCAAGGCTTCGGCATCCGGCCGATCGTGCTCACGCGGAACTTGCCCGACATCGTGTTAAGCCTGTCGGATTTCTATGACAGCGGCGCGACGCTCAATACGTTTTTCGGCGAAGTCTGGCCGACCCTGGATCAGGCCGGAAAACATGATCTGATCATTGATCATGTCATGCCCTGGTATGCCGGTTTCAAGGCGTCATGAGACCGCGCGGCGCGGTGGATTGCCACTTCGTTTCCTATGAGGAGATGATCGCCGACAAGCCGGGCACATTGCTGCGCATCGCCGATTTTCTGGCGCTTGGAAAGACGGATGCCGACTGCGCCGCCGCCGTCGCGGCAGTGGAGGGCGATACCGACAAGACGCGCTTCAATAAAGGCGTCGCCGGGTGTGGAGCCGCGACCCTGACCGAAGAACAGCTCGGCCGGATCGAAAGACTCTCCGCCGCCTACACGCCGGGTGGCTAAACCCTAAAAGCGGTGGCTTTTGGCCTCGATCCCCAACAGGACGGCGCCGACCGGTTCGAAATTCGAATGGTGCGACTGTCCCTGGGCGGAGATCGCCTGCAGATCGCGGAAACGCCGTTCGAACGGGAACATTCCGAAAATGCCGTTGGTGCCGGTCGCGTGGAAGGCGTAATTGCCCACCTCGCGCGCCTGAAGCATGGCCCAGGTGATGGCCATCCGCAGCCGCGCCCGTAATTCGAGCGGCGGCGCGCCGGTCGCCTGCATCGATTCCCAGTACTCCTCGATCATCTCGATCAGCAGCGCGCGGGCGGAACAAAGCTTGGCTTCATATTCCGTTACCTGTGACTGGATGACCGGCGTATCGCGCATCACCGCCGGTTTGCCGCCGCTTGGCGAGCCATGGCCGGCCGCAGGCTTTTCAGCCGTCAGCTTTTTGAAATCCTCGAACAAGGTACGGGAGACGCCGAGCGCCAGACCGGCAAAAATAATGCCGTAGGCGGTCAGCAGCGGAATTCTGTAAAGTGCGCCTTCCTCGCGCCGGTCGGGCGCGGAATCGCGCCACGTCGTATGGGCATCATCGACGAACACGTCCTTCGCCGTGTAGGAATCGCTGCCGGTACCCCGCAGTCCGACAACATCCCACACCCCTTCGAAGTTGATCTTTTCCTTGGGGATCAGCATCGTCCGCATCTTGGGCGAACCGTTTTCATTCAGTATCCGCTCGCCATCCTTGTCGACGACAAAGCTGTGCCCGCCGACCCAGGTGGCGTTGAGACTGCCGCTACCGAACCGCCAGGTGCCGTTGGAATTATAGCCGCCGTCAATTTTTTCCGCCTTGGCGCTGGGGTTTGGCGGGCCCCAGGCAAGCACGGCGTTGGCCGGCTCGAACATTTCCTTGGCGACGTCGAGCGGCGTATAGGCCGCGCACCAGCAGCATCCCGCCGCCTGTCCGACACACCAGGCGGTGCTGGCATCCGCCTTGGCGACCGCTTCCGCCGCCAGGGACAGATCAAGCGGGCTTGCCTCCGCGCCGCCGACCGATTTCGGCAGCGCCATGCGGAAGAGCTGCTTTTCATGCAGTGCCGCCATCACCTCATCGGTGACCCGGCCGCCCGCCTCGATTTCATCCGCTGAACCGGCGATCAGCTCCTGCAATGACTCCGCCCGGGCGGCCCAGTCGATCTTGTCCTTGGTAATGTCTTCGGCCATCGGATTCCTGTTCCTGTCTGTTTTGCTCAAGATGAATTTTTACTCATTCTTTGCCGGTTGGCTAGGCTTGCAGGGCCCGCTATAAGGGCCGCGCGCCCGCAACTGCGGGAATAGGGAATATCTGGGAGATAAAAAATGGCCAGCAACAAAAAGGCCGCGGCCGCGCCGCGCCGTAACGAAGGTTATGCCGATCTGCGCGAGCTGATCGAGCGGTTCGAGGAAATGGGCGAAATCGAGAAGGTCGATGGCGCCGACTGGAATCTGGAGGTTGCCGCCGTCGCCGAAACCGTCGCCGCGCAGGACCCGGGCCGCGCCCCGGCGCTGATTTTCGACAATATCGAGGGTTACCCGCAGGGCTTCCGCATCATGGCGGGCGGCGCCAACGGCATCAAGCGTCTCGCCGTCGTCATGGATTTGCCGGATCCCGAAAACGAGATGGACCTGGTCAAGGCGATGCGCCTGCGCATGCGCCAGGAATTCGAGCCCATCCCGCCGATTGAGGTGTCCACCGGCCCGGTTATGGAAAATGTCGACCGGGGCGACGACATCAATATGTGGAAATTCCCGGTGCCCTTCGTGCATGAGCTGGATGGCGGGCGCTATATCGGCACCGACGATCTGGTCATCATGCGCGATCCCGACTCAGGTTGGGTCAATTGCGGCACCTACCGCACCATGGTGCATGACGAAAATACCGTCGCCGTCTGGATGTCGCCCGGCAAGCATGGCCGTCTGATTTCGGAAAAATATGCCGCCCGGGGCGAGGATTGCCCGGTGCTGATTTCCTGCGGCCAGGACCCGCTGCTGTTTATTTCCGCCCATCAGGAAATCGATCCCGAGGTTGATGAGCTCGCCTATGCCGGCGGGCAGCGCGGCCGCGCGATTGAATATATCCCGTCCGAAGTTCACGGCCTGCCGATCCCGGCCCATTCCGAGGTCGTGATCGAAGGCACCATGAAGATGGGCGAGCTGCGCGAGGAAGGGCCGTTCGGCGAATTCATGGGGTATTACGCCTCCAACGCTAGCAAGCTGCCGATTGTGAATGTAGAGCGCGTCTATTACCGCAACGATCCGATCCTGACGCTGGCCGTGCCGTCGCGCCCGCCGGAAAACTTCACCTTCGCCCGCGCGACGGTGAAATCCGCGCTGATCTGGGATGAGATGGAAAAAGCCGGTATTCCGGGCGTCAAAGGCGTCTGGTGTCACGAGGCCGGGGCGGGGCGTCTGTTCAACGTCGTCGCCATCGAACAGCTCTATCCCGGTCATGCGTCGCAGGCCGCGATGGTCGCGACCAACTGCCATGCCGGCAACTATGCGGGACGCTGGGTCGTCGTGGTGGATGAGGATATCGATCCCTCCAACATTTTCGACGTGGTCTGGGCGATGTCCACGCGCTGCGATCCGCCGGAAGACGTGCAGTTCATCAAACGCGCCTGGTCGACGCCGCTCGATCCGCTGCTGCGTGAGCCGCCCTGGCAGAATAATCGTGGCATCATCGATGCCTGCCGGCCCTATGGCTGGAAAGACGAATTCCCCAAGGTCGCGGAGTCCTCGCCCGAGCTGAAGGCGAAAATCCGCGCCAAATGGCCGAATTTGTATAAATAGGCGGTTTCGGTTGGCCGGTGCGGGTCTATTTCTTCCCGCACCAGGCTAGCGCCGCGAAAATCAGACCGCTAAACGCCGCGATATAGACGGTGATCGCCGCCGGAAGCGGCGTGCCGTCCGCGAGGATTCCGAATATCTGGGTGAAGACGCCCGCCATAAAAAGCTGCAGGAAGACGCCGAGCCCGGCGGCGGTGCCGGCAAGACGCTTTCCAGCCGCCGCGATGGCGCCCGCCTGGGCGTTCGGCAGGGCCATGCCCTGGCCCAGCGTGATGATGAAACCCGGTATGAAAATAGCGAGCGGGGTCAGCGTCCAGAAATGGACGATCAGCGCGAAGGCGACCGCCGCGGCAAAGATCGTCAGCGATCCCGTCAGCACCATCGTTTCAATCGACACGCGCCCGCTGAGCCGGCTTGAGGTCCAGTTCCCGATCCAGTACCCGGCCGGGAAAAACATGAAATAGAGACCGTGTTCGGACGCCGCGCGCCCGAGAAAATCATGCATCAGGGGCGAAGACGCCGCGGCGAGCGAAAAGAACGCGCCGGAGCTGAGCCCGGATTGCAGGACGAAGTTGGAGAAGCGGCGGTTGCCCAGCAGTGCCGCGTAATCGCGGCGTAGCGAAGCCTCCGGATTGGGGCCGCGCGTCTCGTTGGTTTCGAACAGGATCGCCCAGACGAGAACCAGCATTACCGCGCCGATGCCGCCCGCGAAGATCAGATTGGCCCGCCAGCCGACATGCTCCACCAGAAATCCGCCGATCGGCGGCGCGATCATCGGCCCCATGGAATAGGCCATGGTCAGATAGGCGATGACTTTCACCAGCCGGTCCGTGCCGTAGACGTCGCGCGCGATGGCGCGGGCGAGCGCAAGGCCACAGGCGCCGCCGGCGCCTTGCAGAAAACGCGCGCCGATCAATGTCCAGATCGACTCGGCGGCCGCGGAGGCGAAACCGCCTATGGTAAATAAGGTGATCCCGATCAACAGCACCGGGCGCCGTCCATATCGATCAGAAAATGACCCGAAAACCAGGGTCATCAGCGCCATGGCGAACATCGGCACGGCGACCGTCATCTGGCCCAGCTTTGCGTCTACTTCGAACGCGGCGGTCACCGCCGGGGTCGCCGGAAAGAACTGGTGAATGGCGACCGGCCCCATCAGGGTGATCATCGCCAGGACGAAAACGAACAGCGCGCCGGGAGAGGCTGCGCGGCTGGTTCCCTCCGGCGGTTCCGGCGCCATTTCAGCCTTCCTCACAAAAGACCGTTCTCGCTCGCCGCGACATAGAGCAGGCGGATCGCCAGACCGGTCATGAATATCTGAAACGCCAGCCGGAACCAGCGTTCGGGCATTTTTTTCAGCACATAACGGCCGATGAGGTTGCCGAGCACGCCGCAGGAGATCATCGCCGCGATTAAGGGTAGATAGGCGCTTAGCGACACGCCGAGCAACCCGAACGCGAGCAGCTTGGAGACATGGCTGATCGCCATCAGGCTCGCCATGGTGGAGGCATGGTTCTGGCGGGTCTCCGCCGCGCCGGCGACAAACGGCCCGACGATGGTCCCTGTCGCGCTGACGAACATGCCGATAAAGGTCGCGCCGAATCCCACCCCGGCAAAGCGTTTGCGGACCGATCCGATCAGGGTGAATTTGGGCATCCAGACCAGCACGATGATCATCACCGCGATGATGCCCTGCAGAATCCCCGTCGGCAGGGCGATGTATATTTGCGCGCCCAGCGCGGCGCCGATTGCCGCCCCGATCATAAAGGGCAGCAGCGTTTCCTTGATCACATAGCGCCACATCAGGATCATGCGGCTCGACCCCACGCCGAGCTGCACGAAGGTATGAACCGGCACCAGGATTGCGGGCGGAAAGAAGATCGCCATGACCGCCAGCAGCCCCAACCCGCCGACCGTGCCGGTCAGCATGCCCAGCATCGTCGTCGCGATGGTGGTCAGCGACAGCAATATGAACAGCCAAAGGGGCACGTCGGGGACGCCGAGGAAACCTGCTTCCATGAGGGGATCCGAATTTGTGAGTGGAATATGCATAGCCGCTGGCCGCGATTCCGTCCATCCCGGACGGTTTCTCCTTCGCCAAAAACCTGTAAGCTATCCCTGTTCGGTCCGGGTTTGCGGCATCGCGAGGGGTGGCGTTTGGCCGCCCGATGCGGCACAATCCCGACCGATAAAAGAAACCTCAACCAATCCAACTCCAGGGGAGACGCTGAATATGGATCAAGTCCGTTATGAAGCACCGGATTCGCTTGATGCGGCTGTCGGGCTGCTGTCGGGCGCCGACGGTGTGGCGAAAGTTTTCGCCGGCGGCACCGATGTCATGGTGCAAATCCACGCCGATCTGGTCGAGCCCGATCTGATCGTCAATGTGAAGAATATTCCGGAACTGACCGGCATTACCGAATCCGGCGGTTCCTATACCGTCGGCGCGGCGACGCCGGTCGCGGTGATGCAGGAACATGAAGGGTTCTGCAAGACCTGGCCCGGTGTGATCGAAGGCGCGGAGCTGATCGGTTCCGTACAGGTCAAGGGACGCGCGACCATTGTCGGCAATCTCTGCAACGCCTCCCCGGCGGCGGATTCTGTGCCGCCCTGCATCGCGGCGGGCGCCACGGTCCGGATTATCGGCCCGAACGGCCAACGCGAGGCCGCGGTTGAGGACATCGTGACCGGCCCCGGCAAGACATCGCTGGAAAAGGGCGAGATCATCGTTTCCATGACCTTCCCCGCGCGGCCCGCCCATTCGGGTGATTGCTATCTGCGGCTGACGCCCCGGACGGAAATGGACATCGCGGTCGTCGGCGCGGGCGTAAATCTGACGCTTGACGATGACGGCACCTGCATTGCGGCGCGGGTCTCGCTGGGCGCGGTGGCGCCGACGCCCCTGCTGGTTCAGGAATGCGCGGACGCGTTGATCGGCACCAAGGTCGACGACGCGGCGCTTGCGGCGATGGGCAAGGCGGCATCCGCCGCGGCCAATCCGATTTCGGACAAGCGCGGCACCAAGGAATACCGCATCAAGACCACGGCCGTGATGGCGCGCCGGGCGGCGGAAAAGGCACTCGAGAGGGCGAGAGAGAACTGATGGCGAAGGCACATGTAACCACAACGATCAACGGGGACGAATACGAGTTCCTGTGTGAGCCGCAGCAGTCGCTGGTCGACGTGATGCGCAATGAGCTTCGGCTTTCCGGCACCAAGGAAGGCTGCTCCACCGGCGATTGCGGCGCGTGCAGCGTCATGCTGGACGGGCGGCTGGTCTGCTCCTGCCTGGTGCTGGCGGTGGAAACCGAAGGCAAGGAAATCGAAACCATCGAAGGGATGGGCACGGCGGAAAATCTGCATCCGCTGCAAAAGCGCTTCCTGGAGATCAACGGGCTGCAATGCGGCATCTGCACGCCGGGCATTCTGGTGGCGGCAAAGGCATTGCTGGAAAAGAACCCGAACCCGACCGAAACAGAAATCAGGTTCTGGCTGGCCGGTAATCTCTGCCGGTGCACCGGTTATGACAAAATCATCCGCTCCGTTCAGGCGGCCGCGGAAGACATGAGAAAGGGCTGATCCCATGGCGACAATTCTTGAAGAAAGTGGTTTTAATCCGGACGCCGATCTGAAAGTCGTCGGCACCAATCCGATCAAACATGACGGGCTCGACAAGGTTCTGGGCCGGGCGAAGTTCGGCGCGGACGCGTACCTGCCGGGCATGCTGTACGGCAAGATCCTGCGTAGCCCGCACGCGCATGCGATCATCAAATCGATCGACACCTCAAAGGCCGAGGCGCTGCCGGGGGTCAAAGCGGTGATCACCGCCGCCGATTTTCCGGATTTGCCGCAAGGCACCGGTTGGGGCGATATGAGCCGTACGACCATTGCCCGTGAAAAGGCCCTGTTTGACGGTCATCCCGTCGCGGCGGTCGCCGCCACATCGGAACAGATCGCCAAGCGCGCCTGCAAGTTGATCGAGGTCGACTACGAGGTCCTGCCCCATGTTATCGAGGTTGCCGACGCGATGGCCGACGGCGCGCCGATCCTGCATGACTATATGCGGACCAAGGGCGACGATAACGCCCCCGATGCGCCGACCAATGTCTGTGAAAAGATGGTCAGCAATATCGGCGACGTCAAAGCCGGTTTCGAAGCGGCCGATTGCATCGTCGAGCATGAGTTCGATTCCAAGCCGATGCATCAGGGTTATATCGAACCGCAAGGCTGCATCGCGGATTATTCCGAGGGCGATCTGGTCGAGCTCTGGACCTGCACCCAGGCGCCGTTCGTCTATCGCGACCGTCTGTCGGCAATTCTCAAGATCGACGCAGCCAAGATCAATGTGCAGCAGTCGGAACTCGGCGGCGGGTTCGGCGGCAAGACCGGCTTTTATGCCGAGCCGCTGGCCATCATCCTGTCGAAGAAGGCCAGCGCGCCGGTCAAGATGACCCTGACCCGCGCCGAGGTTTTCCGCGGCACCGGTCCGGTTTCCGGCACCAAGTCGCGGATGAAGATGGGCTGCACCAAAGACGGCCGCATCACCGCGGCGGAGGCGGATCTCTATTTCCAGACCGGGCCTTATACCGGCTCGATGTATTTCAACGCGCCCAACGCCATGTTGACGCGCTACGATCTGGAAAACGTCCATATCGAGGCCTATGAGGTCGTTTCCAACCGGCCCAAGGTGAATTCGTTCCGCGCGCCCTGCGTGCCGCAGATCGTGTTTGGCGTCGAAGGCGTGATCGACGAGATGGCGAAGAAAATCGGCATGGATCCGATTGAATTCCGTCTCAAGAACGCCGCCAAGGAAGGTCACACCACGATCTATGGCGATACCTGGGGACCTGTCGGTTTCATCGAGACGCTGGAAGCGGCCAAGGAAACCGATCATTACAAGACGCCTGTCAAGGAAGGCGAAGGGCGCGGGATTTCCTGCGGCTTCTGGTTCAACCGCGGCGGCGAAACGTCATCGCAGATGACGCTGGCGCCTGACGGGACGGTGACCATCTCCACGGGCACGGCGGATGTCGCCGGGTCCCGGATTTCCATCGCCATGATGGCGGCGGAAGAATTGGGCATTGATGTCGACAAGATCCGGGTCCGGATGGCCGACACCAATTCGCTCGGCTTTAACCGTGTCACCGCGGGCAGCCGCACAACCTTCTCCGTCGGCATGGTGGTCGTCGATAATGCGCGCAAATGCATTGCCGAGCTGTGCCGCCGCGCCGCCAATGAATGGGGCGTGGCAGAGGAAGAAGTCTTCTATGAAGATGGCGAGGTCAAACCGGCGAGTTCCAACGTCGGTGATTTCGAACCTATGTCGATCGGCGATATCACTTCCAAGACAACCATGACCAACGGCGCCATCGTTTCGTCCTCGTCGATGAATGTGACGGGCGCGGGGCCGGGCTTTGGTGTTCATATCGTTGATCTCAAGGTCGATGAAGGCACCGGACGCGTCGATGTCACGCGCTGGACCGTTGTTCAGGATGCGGGCAAGGCGATCCACCCGGTCCAGGTGGAAGGCCAGCTTCAGGGCGCTGCGGTGCAGGGTCTCGGCTGGGCGCTGAATGAGGAGTACATCTACAATCAGGATGGCAGGCTGGATAATCCCGCCTTCCTCGATTACCGCATGCCTGTCTGCTCCGATGTCCCGATGATCGATTGCAAGATCGTCGAGGTGCCGAACCCGAAACATCCGTTCGGGCTTCGCGGTGTGGGTGAGGTGCCGGTGGTGCCCACCATGGCCGCAGTCGGCAACGCGATCACCGACGCGATCGGCATTCGCCCGACATCGCTGCCGATGTCGCCGCCGAAGATTCTTGATCTGATCGAGAAGCGCGACGCGCAGTAAGCCAGGGATTTTCTCTGAGAGAGCGGGGGGCTTCGGCCCCCCGTTTTTGTTTGTGAATTTCGGCGTAAACTTCAACCGATATGCCCGCTTCTCGACCTTTTCTGGAAAACGACAATATCCGGGGGATATTCTGGATGGCCGCCGCCTCGTCGCTGGTGGCGTTTGCCGCGATATCGATCCGGCATCTCTCCGCCGAATTCACCGCGTTTCAGCTGGTTTTCCTGCGGGGTGTGCTGGGCACGCTGATGTTGTCGCCCTGGATATTCAAAAATGCGCGCACCGGGACGCTGATCTCCACCCGCATCCCGATGTATTGCCTGCGCACCGGTCTCAGCTATTCCGGCATGGTCTGCGTATTCTATGCCCTTGCCGTCATTCCGATTGGTGAGGTCTATTCGCTGCTTTTTATCGTGCCGCTGCTGACGGTGCTGATGGCGGTGATGTTCCTGAAGGAATCGGCCGGGCTGCATACCTGGATTGCCTGCGGCGTGGCCTTTGCCGGCACGCTGGTCATTCTCCGGCCGGGCGCCGTGCCGTTCAGCATCGCCGCCGGCGCGGTGCTTTACACCGCCTTTGCCTATGCGGCGACCAATATCTGTATCAAATCGCTCAGCCGTACCGACGATCCGGTGCAGATCACGATTTACGGCAATTTGTTTTCGCTGGTCGTGGCGACTGCCGCCGTCATCATACGCGGCGACAGCTGGGAAGGGCTAAGCTGGGATGATGTTCCCTGGATATTGGGTCTTGCCGTCTGTTATCTGCTGGCCGGGCTGTTTCACGCCCGCTCCGTCGCCGCCGCCGATGCCCGCGTGGTGCAGCCGTTCAATTTCCTTCGCCTGCCGGTGGGCGTGCTGCTGGCCTGGTGGCTATTTGCCGAACTGCCGAGCCACTGGACCTGGCTTGGCGCGGTGATGATTTTCGCCAGTTCCTATTACGTGCTCTGGCGCGAAGGGGGACGAAGAAAAAAGCTGTTATAGCGGCTTGTCCTTACTGGTTTTCCAGGCCTCCTGCATGAAGATGTTGGACGGCAATGTTTCATCCAGCACCTTGCGCGCCGCTTCCGGCCCGGCGAGCGGCAAATCGCCCGAATCCAGCACGCCGATCTGTTTCAGCGCCGACCCCTGATCCCAGTAGAGGTGTTCGTGGCACACCTTGTCGCCGCGGAATTTGACGATGATGACGGTGGTAATCTCGACCTCTTTTCCGGTCGGTTCTATGCCCGGGAAATAGCGGTCAATGACGGAATCGTGGCGGAACTTGGTATAGGTCTCCAGTACCACCCGGTTCGGCCCCATCGTATAGGAAATCCGCGTCCGGTCGCGCCCGCCCGCATTCTGATCGACGAAATGATATTTATAGAACCGCTTCAGCATGTCGTGCCCGACGCCCCCTGACAGGGTCGGCACGTGATTGACATAGGGTTCCTCGATCATCGTCGCCATGGTGGCGTCGACATCTCGGGTGGTGAATTCGTGATAGACATGCTCGGCGAACAGGGCGACGAAATCATAATAGGGCCCGACGACGCGGCGGATCAGCTCCAGCGTTCTGGTGTGCGCCAGATCATCGGCGCGGGCGTCGAAATTCTCATGGCCGGGCTCGGCGAAACCGGCCGCGCCTTCTTCCCAGGCGAAGATGCGCGATCCGTCCTTGCGCCTGAGCGCGGTTTGCATGCGGGCGGTTTTCTCGACCAGCTCTTCCCGCCCGGCGGCGCCGAAATGACAAACCAGCGGGCAGGGAACCTGATCCAGCAATATGGTTTCTCGCAGCATGGTCTCTGAATCGAAAAGAACCACCGCCTGAAAGCCCGCATCGATTGAGGCATCGCAAATCGCCGCCCCGCCCGCGCCATATCCGATGGCGACCAGCCCCTCTTCGGTTTCCGGCAGGTCGCGCAGATAGGAGGCGGCGTCGATGACTTCTTCCCGCAGCCGGGTGCCCGGTATGGCCAGCACCGAATAGCCTTCCTCCGCGAACAGGATCGCGCGGGACTTTATCCCCTCGGTCAGAAACGCACCGCCGCTCAGCAGCAGAAGACCCGGCCCCGATCCGCTGTGATGGACCGCTTTGAAGCCGTTAATATTCTGCAGAAATTCCAGCCGGACGGTCTGGCCCTTTGGCGCGCGATAGCGCGGGGTGCGGCTTTTCTCGCCCATCTCTCTATTCCTGCCGGACGTTGGAGGAGAAATCGTAATCCTTGCCGCTGTCGCAGAAAAAACGCCAGGTGACGACATTCCGGTCGCGCCCGGCCGAAAACGCCCATTCGAGGAATTTCCGCTCATCCGCCAGCGCGGCTTCCGCCGCCGGTTTGCGGTAGCGGCCCGGCATGGTGTCGTTCAGCCAGCCATGCGGCGCTTCTTCATAGACATGGATTTCATAGGATTTGCGATGGCGCTCCAGCGATGCCCGCAGCAGTCCGACATGATCCAGGCTGATCATGTGATCGCCTTCGCCGAACATGCCGAGCACCGGGCAGTCGATCCGCGCGATCAGATCGTCGAGCGGTTCGGGAAACAGATCGTTCTGTTCCCATTGCGAATCCTGGGCCGCGCCGTACCAGACCAGCGCCGCGGCGATCTTTCGATGGGCCGCCAACGCAAGCGGGTGCCGTCCGGTCTGGCAGACGCCCTTGACCGCGATGCAGTCGCTGTTTACGTCATTGCGCGCCTCCAGCAGATCGACGGCGAGCGACAGATGTTCCACCGCTTCTTCATCCGTGATGTCATAGCGCGCATCGCCGGCATGCAGCGTTTCCTGGTCCGGCGCGCGGAAAAAACAGTCCGGCGCCGCGCAGACAAATCCTTCCCGCGCGAAGCGTTCGGCCAGATCCTGCGTGTGTTGCACAAAGCCATAGCGTTCATGCATCAACACGATGCCGGGAACCGTACCCTCAATATCGGCGGGCCGCGCGAGAAACACCGGCAGCCCGTTGTCGCATGTCGTGGTTTCGGTGACGATATCGTGCATTTTCCTACTCCGGCTTCATCAGGGCGATGGCCTGATCGGTCGTCATCACCCGGCCCATGCGGGGGAAGACGCGTTCCAGAAAGAATTCGTTATTATTGCCCCGCATCGAATAGCAGCAGTCGCTGACGATCACGAGGCCGAGATCGAGATCGCGCGCGGCGAAGGCGGTCGAGGCGATGCCGACATCTGTGGAACCGCCCGCCAGCACGATGGTATCGAGCCCGCGGACCTTCAGGGCGAATTCCAGATCGGTCTGGAAGAACGAATTCCAGCGATGCTTCGGCACCACCACGTCGCCATCGGCGGGCGCCAGTTCGGGCGCGATTTCGGCGGCGTCCGATCCCTTATAAAAACCGGGCTTGATGGTTTCCTCTCCCGCCTTGCGCGGGCGCAGCTCCATATCCGTGTCGGTCAGACGCGCCACCGTATCGACCCCGTCCGGCGCGTGCTGTCCGATCGGATAAAAGGTGGTCAGCCCGCCGGCGCGGGCACCTTCCAGCAGCCGCTGCATATTGGCGAGGATATTGCGTTCGGCGAGGAATTTTTCCTTCTCCGGATTGCCGGAATGGAGATATCCGTTAAGCGTGTCGAACAGTACAAGTCCGGTATTCCCCGAACCCAGACGTTCCGAAAGACGTGAAATGGCGGCCATGATCTCTC
The DNA here is from genome assembly GCA_964492555.1 of uncultured Rhodospirillaceae bacterium. Lineage (GTDB taxonomy): Bacteria > Pseudomonadota > Alphaproteobacteria > MPNO01 > UBA2964. The sequence goes on from CAZBKQ010000001.1 coordinate 46,232, forward strand.
CCTGAAACTGTTGTTGTGTGTCGGGCTCAGGGAAATCCCCGGACGAGGATTAGTCAAGGGGCCGGGCGGGGGATAAGATCGCGTCAAAGAATAGAGGGAGGCCGAAATGGCGATCATGATCACGGATGAAGACGTCCGCACCCATTTGCCGATGGAAGACTGCATGGAGGCCATGCGGGTCGCTTTCGCCGATTTCGCCGAAGGGCGGGCGAATTCTCCACCCCGCGTGCGCTATATCTCCGAAACCCCCGATCCCGAACGGCGGTACTGGTGCAATGTGCATGTCGGCGCGGTGCCGAGTTACGGCATGGCCTGCGTGCGCGCCGGATCGCATGTCATCCGCTTCGATCCGGAGGCCAAGAGCGGCCGTGCGCGCTCCTATCCCGATCCGACCAACTGGACGGTGGTTATTCTCTATGATCTTTCCACCGCGGAGCCGAAGGGGTTTATGCATGAGTCCTATCTCTCCGGCATGCGGGTGGCGGCGACCAGCGGCGCGGTGGTCAACGCGGTGGCGCGGGACGATGTGACGACGCTCGGCCTGTTCGGCACCGGCCGCCAGGCGCGCGCCCACGCGCTCGCTATCTGCCGCGCGCGCCCGTCGATTTCGAAACTGATGCTTTATTCGCCGACCCCCGATCACCGGGAAGCCTTTGCCGGCCATGTCGATCTGCCGGGTGTGGAGGTCGTGCCCTGCGATGATCCGCGGGCGGCGGTCGAGGGCTGCGACGTCATCTGCGCGGCCACCGCGAGCTCCAAGCCGGTATTCGACGGGGACTGGCTGGTCGATGGGCAGATGGTGATTTCCATCGCCAATTCGGACCTCAACCTCAAACGCCATGAGGTCGATGACACGGTGTTGAAGCGCGCTCGGACGATTTTGCTGAATGATTGGGAAAGTGTCGAAACCAACCAGCAGGTGGAAGTGCTGGACCTCGTCACCTCCGGCGAGGTTGCGCGCGAAAACCTGATCGAAATCGGTGATGTGTTTTCCGGCAAGGCGGTTGTGCGCCAGGAAGAGGGCGGGATCATCTATTACAAGAATAACAGCGGTCTTGGCATGCAGTTCGCCGCCGCCGGCGCGGTGATTTATGACCGCATGAAGGACTTGCCGAACAACAAGGAAATTCCGCCCGAATGGCTGGGGGCGGAAGCCTATTCGCAAGGGACGGGTTAAGCCGCCGCCTGTTCCTCGATCATCCGGTCGAGCACGCGGCGGACCTGAAACAGCGCCGTATCGGCGGCCAGGTCGACCCGCGGAATATCGTCGGTAAAGCGTTCCTGCTGCGCTTCCAGCAGAACCAGGTCCTCATGAAAGGTTTCGACCGACTGGTCATAGATCAGCTGTTCCTGGTCCGGCGTCATTGCGCCCTTTTCATGCATGGTGGTCCAGAAATAATGGGTTGTGGACTCGGTCTCCGGCGTCGCGATGTGAAGCGTGCGCCGGTCGAGCATCAGATTGTCGCCCTGGGCTTCTTTCATGCCGGTGCCCGCCTTGGCGACGCCGACTGTCAGCGCCATATAGCTCGGCGGGGTGAAATCGACGATCTGCCAGCGATCAACCTTGCCGTTATAGCCGAACGCCTTCATATGCGACGGCGCGGGATCGATTTCGCGCAAGATACGCGATAGCCGCACATGTTCGTCATGATCGCGTTCGGTCGTCTGTTCGTCGGTCGCTTCCAGACCGGCCGCGCCGATAGTGTTCTTGTGCGACCAGGGCACATGGGTGAAATCCATCAGATTATCGACCAGCAGCCGCCAGGAACATCTGGCGTCGAATTGCGCCTGCATGCTGGTCCAGTCCGCTTTGGAAAGGTTTTCGTGGCGGTAATGGGGCGTGGTCCCGGCTTTCTCAGCATCGCCGATAAAGACATGGATATAGTTCTGGTCTTCGATCACCGGATAGGCTTTCACCCCGGCGCCCGGCGGAATCAGGTCCTGGCTAGGGATTTCAATCAATGCCCCGCCGGTATTGAATTTCAGCCCGTGATAGCGGCAGCGCAGATCGTCGCCTTCGATGGTGCCCAACGACAATTTGGTCTGACGGTGACAGCACCGGTCTTCCAGCCCGACCGGCGCGCCGTCCGATTTACGGTAGAAAACAACCGGTTCGCCGCAGATCGTGCGGCCCAGCGGTTCATCGGTCAGTTCGCGCGACAGGGCGGCGACATACCAGCGGTTTCTCAGAAACATCGGTTCCTCCGCTATAATTCAGCCCGGGAAGGGTGGCGCTCCCCCGCCGCGATGTCAATTAGGCAATAAATCGCCGAATTTCTCGCGGATACGTTTTTCCAGCGCCTCGCTGTTGCGCGCGACGATGGGGAAAGTATCGCGCCGTTTGAACGGCTTGCAGGCATCGACGACGACGCGGGAATTGCGCGGGTCTTCGTGGCTGTAGCTCATCGGATCGAGATGGGTGCTCCAGCAGCCGTTCAGGATGTCGATCCCCTCGCGCGGGTCGCAGCGGGTGCACATCGACCACAATACGTCGTTCATATTCGCCGGATCGATATCGTCATCGACCACGATGACCCAGCGGTTGGCATAGGCGCCCGCATGGCATTGCGAAGCGACCAGCCCGGCCTGTTTCGCGTGACCGCCATACATCTGCTTGATCGAAATGGTCAGCCACATACGGCTGCCGCCGGCCTCATGCGCCCAGACGCCCTTGACCTCCGGAATGCCAGCGGCCTCCAACTGGTTCCACACCGCGCCGCAGCGATAGGTGCCGCGATAGAACGTGTCGTCATTGGGCGGCACCGCCGGGATCGCACCCAGCAGGATCGGGTCGTCGCGATGCATAAAGGTTTCGATGCGGATGGCGGGCTGCTTGGACTCACCGCCCGCGTAATAGCCGGTCCATTCGCCAAGCGGCCCTTCGGTCACCTTGTCGTCGGGATGAATAAATCCTTCGAAGGCGATTTCCGCATTGGCCGGCACCGGCAGGCCGGTTTTCGGCATGTTGATGATCTCAACCCCTTCGCCGAGCAATCCGCCCGCCATGTCATATTCGTTCTTGCCATAGGGCATTTCCAGGCCGGCGACCATAAAGAGCGACGGGTGCATGCCGACCACGACGGCGACCGGGCAGGGCTCGCCGCGTTCATGATATTTATTGCGGATGATGTCGCCATGCTTGCCTTTGGACGTCATCAGCGAGGCGACGTTGCTGTCGTGCGCCTGTACCCGGTACGCGCCGTAATTGATCCAGCCGCTATCCGGATCCTTCATTACCACCATCGACGCGGTGCCGATGAAATAGCCGCCGTCGAGTTCGTGCCATTTGGGCGTCGGAATCTTGGTGATATCGACGTCCGCGCCTTCATAGACATTGTCCAGCAGCGGCCCGCCATTCACCTCTACCGGCGGAATCGCGGTCTGGTTCTTCATATAGTTTCGCCAGTAATCGACCAGCTCAACCTCGGATTTATTGACGTCCTCGCCCAGCGCCAGATTGATACGCGGCACGGCAGTCAGGATATTGGCCAACACCCGGTAACCTTTTGGATAGCCGGGGATTTCATCGAACATCACCGCCGGATTGGTCATTTGCCGCATATAGATATCGACAAGCGCGCCGATCTCTTCCTCGCGCTCTACGCCGGTGAAATGCTGCACCTGTCCGTTTGCTTCCAGATCGGCGATCCAGTCGCGCAAATCCTTGTTTGCCATTTTCTGTTCTCTCCCTGATAAAAACCTAGGCGCGGCTGTCGAGGATCGCCTTCAGCCGTTGCGGCGATACCGGCACCTGTTTGATGGCACCCGGCATGCCGATGGCGTCATCAATGGCGCTGGCAATCGCCGCCGCCGCTCCTGTGATCCCGGCTTCGCCTGCGCCCTTGATGCCGATCGGCGTGCGGATCGAGGGGAAATCCTCGGTCAGGAGGATTTCCGGGTCGGGGGTCTCCCGCAACGTCGGGATCAGATAATCCGCGAATGTCACCGAGAGCGGCTCTCCGTTCGGGTCATAGGTGAATTCCTCATAAAGCGACCCGCCAAGCCCCTGTGCCAGCCCGCCGACAAGCTGTCCCTTGACCAGCATCGGGTTGATCGAGCGGCCGATATCGTAGGCGATGAAATATTTTTCGACTGTCGATTCGCCGGTTTCCGCATCGACCTTCACAACGCAAATGTGATGGCCGTAGGGATAGGTCTGATGCTCGATATTGAACCATTCCTCGGCCGCCAGATATGGCACCTTGTCGCCGCGTTCCTTGGCCGTCGGCAACAAGGCCTCGGCGATCTGCCCCAGCGTCAGCGACGCGCCATCGGGATTGTCGGCCGGATGAACGACGCCGTTGGTGATGGTCAGGTCGTCCGCCTGCATCTGCAGAAGTTCGGCCGCCATATCCAGCGCCTTTTTGCGGACGGCCAGGGCGGTCGCGTTGACCGCGCTGCCGGTCAGCACGCTGGCGCGCGAGGCATGGGCGCCGACGCCGTAATCGATCCGGTCGGTGCGGCCATGGACCACGTTGATATTGCGGTAATTCGCGCCAAGCGCCTCGGCGCAGATCTGCGCCATCGCGGTCTCGAACCCCTGGCCCAGTGACGCGCCGCCGGTCACGACTTCGATATGACCAGTGGTATCGACGAATATCTTGGCGCCGTCCGACGGGCCCAGCCCGCTTTTTTCAAAGAACATGGAGAGCCCGACCCCGACCATCTCGCCATTGGCGCGGCGTTCGGCCAGTTCCGCCTTCAGTTCGTCCCAGCGGACGGCGTCGAGCCCCTGATCCAGAAGACCGGCATAATCGCCGGGGTCGTGTTCGACGGAATCGCCCAGCACATCGAGGTCGCGCCCATAGGGCATTTCTTCCAGCGCGATCAGGTTGCGCCGCCGCACCGCGACCGGGTCCATCCCCATTTCCTGCGCGATCTTGTCCATCAGCCTTTCGCGCACGAAGGTGGATTCGAAGCGGCCGGGCGAGCGATAGGTCGCCGCCGGTGTCTTGTTGGTCAGGCGGAAATGGCAGATAGAGCGGTAGTTCGGTATCCGGTACGGGCCGGGCAGCGTGCCCGTCGTCATGTTGGCGACCCGCGTCCCGTGGGTACGGATATAGCCCCCCTGATCGAGATACAATTCGTCATCGATGGCGACAACCTCGCCGTCTTCGGCCACCGCCGCGCGGCAAATATGGCGCTGCTGGCGGGAATGGTTGGCCGCCATGAGATTTTCCTGTCGGTCCTCAATCCATTTTACCGGCCGGTCGAGCCGCATGGCGGCAACGCAGACAAGCACGTCTTCGGGGTATAGCTCGCCCCTGATGCCGAACCCGCCGCCGGTGTGCCCCTCAAACAGGTGCACGCCGGAAGATGGCCGCCCCAACATACGGCATATCGTATCGCGGTTGCGGTGGGGCACCTTGGCGGCGCCATAAAGTTCCACGATGTCGCGCGCGGCGTCATACCGGCCGAGATTGCCGCGCGTTTCCAAAGGCACACCGGAATGCCGGCCGATTTTCACGTCGACCTCGACAATCTTATAGGCTTCGGCGAAGGACTTTTCGATATCGCCATAGCCCTGCTCCACCAGCGCGGCCTCGGTCGTGTAACCTTCCTTGAAATCCTGCGGCGGGTCGTCCGCGTTGATCAGCACCTCCAGCGGTTCCAGATCAAGCACGACGAGTTCCGCCGCATCTTCGGCGAGATAGGGATCTTCGGCGAACACCGCGGCGACCGGATCGCCGACATAGCGAACAAGATCGCGCGCCAGGGGATATTGCCGGAACAGCGCCAGAGCCGGGTTGCTGCCTTCGCGGAAATCAATCGGCGGGACGTCTTCGATATCCTCTGACGTCCAGACCGCGATGACGCCCGGCATCGCTAGCGCGGCGCTCTTGTCGATGCCTTTGATCGTTCCGTGCGCCAGCGGGCTGCGGACGATCCGCATGTGCAGCTGGTCCGGAAAATTAATATCACCGGCAAAGCGCCCCTTGCCGGTAATCAGAGGCGGATCTTCGAGCCGGGGAACGGAATCGCCCAGATGCCCCAGCAGTTCATTCGTTTTGGTGCTCATGCGGCAGTGATAGCGTGTTTCCGGGCATCGGAAAAGACGTGCCCCGCGGAATCCGGCAACGTCGTTTTTACAACCCGCCGGATTTCTGATAAGGGCAATGGACCCACCGGCTTCGGCCCAAACGGCAAGGAATTCTGACATGCCCGATAGCAAGCTTTTCGGAAAAGATATCAAACGTCTGGAAGATCCCGTATTGCTGCGCGGCCAGGCCCATTTCGTCGACGATATCCGCCTGCCGGAAATGGTGCATGCCTGCTTCGTGCGCAGCCCCTTCGCCCATGCGGTGGTCAACGGCATCGATATATCCGAGGCCGCCGCGGTGGAAGGTGTTATCGCGGTATTGACGATTGAGGACCTTCGACCGCAGCTGATCAGCGAATTGCTGGTGGTCGGTCTGCCGAGCCCGAGCTATCGCCAGGAAAGCGACCGCCCGGTGCTGGCGTCGACCGAGGTCGCTTATGTCGGCGAACCGGTCGCGGTGGTGATCGCGGCGTCCCGCCATATTGCCGAAGACGCCGCCGCCATGGTTCAGGTGGATTACGATCCGCTGCCCGCCGTCAATGATTGCAAGGAAGCACTGGAAGAAGGCGGGCCGACCGCCCGGGTCGGTGCGCCGCACAATCTGATGGCGGAATTCCTGCAGGAATATGGCGATGTGGAAACCGCTTTCGCCAACGCGCCGCATGTCTTCAAGGAATCGCTGCTGGTTCACCGTGGTGGCAGCCATTCGATCGAATGCCGGGGCTGTGTCGCCCGCTATGAGGAAATTTCCGATGAGCTGACGATCTGGACCTCGCACCAGATGCCCCATTCGCTGATGCGGACCTTTGTGGAGATCACCGGGCTGGATGAAAACAAGGTTCGGGTGGTGACACCCCATATCGGCGGCGGGTTCGGGCCCAAGCTGGTGGTCTATCAGGAAGACGTCACCTTGCTGCTGGCGTCAAAAATCGTCAAACGCCCGATCAAATGGATCGAGGACCGGCGCGAGCATTTCACCAACACGACGCAGGAACGCGACCAGTACTGGGATGTCGAAATCGCGGTCGATGACGAGGGCATGATTCAGGGTGTGCGCGGCGGGGTGATCCATGATCACGGCGCCTATACGGCACGCGGTGTGAACCTCGCCTATAACGCGTCGGAGACCGTCTCGCTTGCCTATGAGATCAAGAATTTCCGTATGACGGTGCGGCTGGCGCTTACCAACAAGGTGCCGGTGACCCCGGTACGTGGCGCGGGCCATCCGCAGGGCGTTTTCGTGATGGAACGTTTGATGGACCGGGCGGCGACCGAGCTTGGCATTGACCGGGCGGAAATCCGCCGCCGGAACCTGATTCCGGGCGACAAGATGCCGTATGAAAAGCAGCTCAAGACTCGCGGCGGCATGCCGGTCCTTCTGGATTCGGGCGATTATCCCAAGGCCCAGGCTACCGCGATGGAAGCCGCGGATTGGGCCGGTTTTCCCGCGCGGCAGGAAGCGGCGCGAAAAGAAGGGCGCTATCTCGGCATCGGTATGTCGAATTTCGTCAAAGGAACGGGACGCGGCCCCTTTGAGCAGGTGACGGTGCGGATCGGCCCGTCCGGCAAGGTCCATGTCTATACCGGCGGGGTGAATATCGGCCAGGGCACCCACACCATGCTGGCGCAGATCGTCGGCGAACAGCTTGGCGCGGATATGCATAACGTGACGCTGGTCGATGGCGATACCCACGCGACGGCACTCGGCATCGGTACATCGAACAGCCGCCTCGCGGTGGTTGCGGGCACGTCGGCCCATGTCGCCGCGGTGAAGGTGCGGGAAAAGGCGCTCAAGATCGCGGCGCAGATGCTGGAAGCCTCCGAGGAAGATCTCGATATTGACGGCGGCGATATCTGTGTCCGGGGTACCGATATGAAGGTCTCGCTGGGCGATGTTGCAAACGCGGTCGCCGGCACGCCCGGCTATTCGCTGCCGGCGGGCACCGAACCCGGCCTGGAGGCGACGGAAAACGTGGTGTTGGATAATCTCGCTTTTGCCAGCGGCACCAACATTATCGAGGTCGAGGTCGATCCCGAAACCGGCGGGGTGAAGATCAACAAGTTTGTGCTGGCCCATGACAGCGGGGTGATCATCAACCCGATGCTGGCCGACGGCCAGATTTTCGGCAGCGCCGCGCACGGCATCGGCAATTCCCTGTTCGAATGGATGGGGTATGACGATGACGCCAATCCGGTGACCACTAATTTCGCGGAATATCTGCTGGTTTCCGCTCCGGAAATGCCCAATGTGCAGGTGATCCATCAGGAATCGCCCTCGCCGCTGAACCCGCTCGGGGTAAAGGGCGTTGGCGAATGCGGCGTGGTGCCGACCCCGGCGGCGGTGATTTCCGCGGTCGAGAACGCCTTGCAGCCCTTTGGCGTTCATATCGGCAAGGCGCCTGTAAGCCCGGCGGAGATTGTCGGGCTGATCCAGGCTGGCCGGGTGCCGGGCGCTGCCTAGGCGTCAACCCGCATTCCCATGACTCTCCGGTTCGATGATATCGGCGACCGGCTGAAGGCTTTCCGGCTGGGGTCAGGGCTGAGCGCCGAGGAAGTCGCGAGCCGTCTCGGTATTTCCCGCACCGCGCTCTACCGGTTTGAGAAGGGCGAACTGGTCAAGATCGAAACGCTTGAGCGGTTGTCCGAATTGCTCAATGTGTCGGTGCCGACCCTTCTGGGTGTCGGGGTGGAATATATCGCCTCCGCGCTGAGCTTTTTCGAACGGCTGCGCCAGATCGAGGAGGCCAGCGAACATATCACCGTGCTGGCGGGGTCGGTGTCCTACCTGCTGGCGTCGGATGATTTTGACGGAACGCTGGCTCAGGTGCTGACGGAAAGCTTGCCGGAAGACGCGGATACGCGTCTCGACGATCTGCTGAAAATTCTGCAACAGCGCAAAGAATCCTATCGAAGCCGTAAACCCGGCATTCTCAATCTGATTTCCGGGTCGGAAATAGAGCGTTTCCTGCGGAACGGGCTGGTCGGCAGGCTCGATCTGCCGGCGGACGTGCAGGCGGAAAGGCGCGCGGCGGCGCAAGTAGAGGCGCTGCATCTCGCCGAGTTGATGGAGGCCGAACCCATCGGTGTGCAGATCGGCGTTATTCCCGGGACCCTGCCGCATAATTCTTTTCAGATTTTCCGCCAGGCGGACCGCCGCTTGCTGGCGTTGAGCCCGTTTCGGCTCGGTGAACAACCCAATATCAGCGCCGGGATCGCCATGATCACTTCCGCTGAGGAGGCGCTGTCGCTGCACCAGCGTATGGTCGAGGAAATGTGGCGCCGCGCCATAAAAGGCCCCGCAGGCGCGCAATATCTGCGGGCGCTGATAAAACGTCATGCCGGCTGAGTAATTTTCCTCCGATGACCGATCCGAATATGGAAAGTTTTGAGCTGGTTGCCGCCTTGGCGACGGATGCGCACCGCACCGGCGATCTGGACGCGGCGGAGACCTGCTGGCGTCAGGCGCTGGCGTTGATGCCCGATCACGCGGGCGCGCGGCATAATCTCGGGGTACTGCTGGCGCAAAAGGGCGAGGCGGAAGCGGCGATTGCCGAATTTGATCAGGTACTGGCGGCCTTTCCTGAGCATGCGCGGGCCCACGCCAACCGGGCGGGGGCGTTGCGCGCGCTGGGCGATATGGATGGCGCGCTGGCCGGGTATGACGCGGCGATTGAATGCGATCCGGATTTTCTGCAGGCCTATTCGGCGCGCGGCGATGCGCTGTTCCGCTGGGGCCGTTATGACGAAGCGGTTCAGGGGTATGACGAGGCGTTGGCGCGCGAGCCCAATTTCTATCCCGCACTCAAAGGCCGTGCGTTGGCGGCCCTGGCGCTGGGCGAGGAGACGGCGGCGCTTGATGCGTTTCAGCGCACCCAATCACTGCGGGCGGAGTTCGAATTGCCGCCCGAGGAAATCTCGCTCCTGAAATTGCGGCATGACCGCGACCAGCTTCGTTGGCTCGGCAGGTTTGAGGAAGATGCCGAAGTTCTGGATCAGCTTGAAACCGTCATTCAGTGGCCTGACGATGAGAATGAAACCGTGCCGCTGGAGGATATGTGGCCGGATATTCTTGCGCCGTTTTTTAATCAGCCGGTCCATATCGCGCCGGCCGAACGGGTCAGCAAGGCGCTTTCCGATGACGCCGTGCGAATGCTCGATGCAGCCGATGACAGCACGGGTGTGCGCGTGATTGACGGTCTTTTGTGTGAAGAGGCGCTGGAACGCCTTCGGCGCTCCGTGCTGGAAAGCACTATCTGGAACGACTTCACCCATATTGACGGGTTTGTCGCCACCTATCTGGAGAACGGGCTGGCCTCGCCCCTGATGCTGCAGATCGTCGGGGCGCTTCGTGAAACCGCCGCTTTTCGCGGGTTGCCGCTGGTGCAGGGCTGGGCGTTCAAGGGCATGACCTCTGCGGGCCGCATCGGCATGCACGCCGATGATGCCAAACTCAGCGTCAATTTCTGGATTACGCCGGACGACGCCAATCTTGAGCCCGAACATGGCGGGCTGATCATTCACCGTGCGCTGCCGCCCGAGGGCTGGTCGCTCAAGAATTACGATGAAGATCGCGGGGAAATCGAACGCTGGATCGCCGAAAACGACACCGATCCGGTGGAAATTCCCTATCGCGCAAACCGGGCGGTGATATTCGATTCCCGCCTGTTTCACGGTTCCGGGCCGGTGCGGTTCGCCGATGGGTATGAAAACAGGCGGATCAACATCACGCTGTTATTCGGCTATCCACAGATAGAGCCGGATGATGTGTAATATTTTTGGAACAAGTCTTTATTTTGATACAGTTTGCTGCTAATACCAGCTTTGATTTTTGAAATTTGCGAGGTCACACATGGCGGGTCACGTCATCGAAGACAGTTATTCCTCTGCCGCGATCAGGCGGGGTGGGGCCGATCCCCATCCAGACCGTCCGGTCGGCGAGTTCATCTGCAATGTCGTCTCCAATGACTGGATGAATGACGAATACAAGCTGATCGTGCTGGAGGCGCATGACAAGGCGCTGACGGCCAAGGCCGGACAGTTCTTTCACCTGCTGTGCCCGTCGCCCGACGGGGCGGAGGTATGGATGCGCCGCCCGATGAGCGTTTATCGCGTCGATGCGCCCAACGGCCGGATCGAGTTTCTTTATAAATGCGAAGGGCGCGGCACCAGGGGCATCGCGATGCTGGAGGCGGGCGATGAGTTCAATATCGCCGGGCCGCTGGGCGTCGGGTTCTGGCTTGAGCCGGACTGGAAAAATATCGTCGTGCTGGGGCGCGGTGTGGGGCTTGCCACGCTCGCGCCGCTGTCGCAATTGGCGTCTGAAAATGGCGTCGGCATCACCGCGATCCTGAGCGCGCGCAACCCGGATGTGGTGATGTCGCGCGATCTGTTTGAAAGCTATAACGCCGATGTGGTCGAGGTTGTCGATACCGACAATTCTTCCGATGTCGGCAATGTCGAGGCGATCCTGGAAAAGCTGATCGCCGACGGAAAGGCCGACGCGTTCTTCACCTGCGGGTCCAACCGGCTGCTCAATCTGATGAAGCGGCTCGGCGCAAAACACGGGATCCCCGGTCAGGTGGCGATGGAACAGATCATGGTGTGCGGTTTCGGCGCTTGTTACGTCTGCGTCCGCACGTTTGAGGTCAATGGCGAACGGGTCCTCAAGCGGGTGTGCCGCGAAGGACCCGTATTCAAGATGGAGGAGACAGTCGGATGGTAGATCTTTCGGTCAAAATCGGTGACCTGACCCTGCAGAACCCGGTCACCCCGGCTTCCGGCGCGTTTTCCTGGGAATATGCCGATATCATCGATCTCAACCGGCTGGGCGGGCTGGTCGCCAAGACCATCTGCCGCGAGCCGCGCAACGGCAACCCGACCCCCCGCATGGCGGAGACAGAGGCCGGTATCATCCAGTCGATCGGGCTGCCGGGGAAGGGGATCGATTATTTCCTCGACAATATCGTTCCCGAATACAAGAAATTCACCCCGCCGCTGATCGTTTCCTGTTCGTCGGAGGACCCGGAGGAATTCGCGGTGCTGGCGAAGGAGCTCAGCATTCCCGAAGTCGATGTGGTGGAATGCAATATTTCCTGCCCGACGCGGAACACCACGGGCGGCAATTTTTCCCTGAATGACGAACACACCAAGATGGTGGTCGGCAAAATACGGGAAGCGACCGACAAGCCCCTCTGGGCCAAACTCTCGCCCAATGCCGGCGATCTGGTTTCCATCGCGCTGGCGGCGGAAGAGGCCGGGGCGGATGCGGTCTGCATCGCGAACACCTTCCTGTCGCTCAAAATCCGCACCGATAATTTCCGCCCCGCGCTCGGCAACAAGTTCGGTGGCATGGTCTCACCCGCGCTTAAACCCATCGTCATCCGGATGGTCTATCAATGCGCCAAGGAGGTGAAGATTCCCATTATCGGGATCGGCGGCATTACCAAGGCCGAAGACGTCGTCGAATATATGCTGGCGGGCGCCAGCGCGGTCGGGATCGGCTATGCCGGTTTCCGCAATCCGACGGCGCTGACCTCCATCATCGATGATCTGGAAGCCTGGTGCGACGAACGCGGCATCGAACGCGTCTCCGATCTGATCGGGGCCGTGCGCGACGACGATATGGAGATGGACACGCTCAACGCGGCCAGCGTCGGGGTATAAAAAAAGAAAAAATCTGGACCCCGCTATCCGAGTGCGGGGTGACAGGCGGTGTTAACGTGCGCTTGGTCGCACGCCGCCCATAGAAAAAGATTTGTCACCCCGGACAAGCGTAGCGCGGATCCGGGGTCCATCCATCAAACGACGCAATTTCGTTGTATTGGCCACCCCCACCCTAACCCTTCCCCTTCCCCTATCAGGGGGAGGGAAACAATTTGATCCGCCCTCCCCTCCGGGGAGGGGTAAGGGGAGGGGAGAAATCTCCTTTTCCCTCATCAAGGTGAAAGGCCGGGATGAGGTTGGAGACCCGGAACTACTCCGGAAAATCATCCCCCGGCACGGTGCCTTTCGGCAGGCTCGCCACATGGGCGTAAATATCGCGCGGGCGTGTGAACCAGATCTTGTCGGCCTCGGGGTGGTTGCGGATATGGGCGAGAATGTCGCGCAAACCGGCCAGACGATAGGGTTGTCCCACCACGAACGTATGCAGTGCCAGGCTGAAGACCAGCGGCTGTTGTTCGCATAGCCGGATCTGCTCATCGAAATGGGCGCAGACCATCTCGGTAAACTGGCTCGCCGTATGGCGGCGTGAAAGCTGCGCCGGGGAATCGTTGATCTCTATGTGATAGGGCAGCATCAGCAGCCTGCCCGCGCGGGTCCGCATCCAGGTGGGCTGGTCGTCATTCGACCAGTCCATGATGTATCGGTAGCCTGACTCCTTCAGCAAATCGGGTGTGTGCGCGCTTTCCGAAATCCACGGACCCATCCAGCCGCCGGGACCTTCGCCCTCATTTTGCCGGAACGTATCGGTCGCGGTCTGGATCAGGGCGCGTTCTTCATCTTCCGGATAATCGCCCTGCTGTTCTGAATTGGTGATGCCGTGTCCGACGAATTCATCGCCCCGTTCGCGGATGCGGGCGGGAATCTGCGGCGCGTAATCGTAAATCGATGTATTCATCAGATGGCTGGCGGGCAAATCCAGCTCATCCAGCAGGTCGAATACCCGCCAGATGCCGACGCGCAACCCGTAATCGCGCCAGGCGAAATTGCGCACATCGGGCTGTACGCCGGGATTGGTCGGGGTGTGGCCCAGCCCCTCGCCAAAGCTGAAATGTTCGATATTCAGACCGATATAAAAGGCGAGGCGCTTGCCGTCCGGCCAGTCATAATCGGCGCGTTCCGTGATGGGCGAATAGTCGTAGCGCCCGTGCTGTTTCAGTTCCAAGTCGATATCCCGAACAGGTTAGAGAAATGCCGGCTCAGTGGTTGGCGTTGCTTTCCTTGGCAAAGCGGACAAGCGCCATGAAGCGGTATATGCCATGCACGAACTTGCTGTAGGGCAGGGTCAGGAACAGGCTGAACACGACACCCAGATGGATCGCCAGCAAGATACCCATAACCGCCGTTTCCCGCAGTACCAGCAGCGCCAGCCCGGTAAGCGCTGTCAGAAACAGCATGGCGATAAAACCGGTATCCATGCCGAACCGGTCGCGGTCCTGCAATTCAATGGGGCGTCGGAATTTTTCCATGAGAAGCATGGCGGGGCCGATGACCAGCCCGATGCCGCCCAGCGTGCCCAGCACTACCGGTAAATCCCACCATGGATAGGGCGCTTCCCGGCCGAGGAAATAGTGATAAAGCGTCGCGACAGAGGTCGCCGCGAAACACAGCAGAAAACCATAGAATGTCATGTGATGCGCGTGCTTGCGCCCATCGGCCTTCTTGACGGGTACGCCGCTGCAACCGTCGCCGCCCCCGTCCAGATATCTCAGCTTCATGGAGTCGGAAAGAGCCTGCCAGAAACCGTTGCCGGAGCCGGTGACGCCGTCATTCGCGGTATCTTTCCAGAAACTCACCGCCCCCATGATAATGGCGATAATCGCGGCAACAAAAACAGTGCCGAACAGGACCACCATCGCGTTATGGGGCATCAGCTTGTAAAACGCGCCCGGCCCGGTATGGACCGCCCAGAGCAGGTCCGGGTTGTTGAAATAGATAAAGCCCAGAATGAAACCGGCGACGCTTAACGCGGTGATGATGCTGATCGCGAGCCCGTTTTTTTCGAACAGCCCCGACAGCATGCGCGGCCAGGCGTAGGTGCTGTAGGTTTCGGCGCGCAGCGCCGCCATTGTTTTCGGAATATTGACGTCGAAATCATGCGGCGGCGAAAACTGGCAATCCGCGTAACACGCCCCGCAGGCATGGCACAGATTCGCCATATAGTTCAGATCGCCCTCCGTGAAATCGCGGCGCAATTCCATTGTCGGGAATACCGCGCAGAGCCCCTGACAGTAGCGGCAGGAATTGCAGATCGTCATAAGCCGGTCCGCCTCCGTCAGGGCCTCCGACGAATGCTCGATTCCCCTGCCGCCCGCCTTGGACGGTTTCGCCAGCGGGCCCTTGCCGATCATCGTATTAGTTGCGGACATTCTGCGACGCCTCCCGTCCGGCGATACGGCCAAATACGCTGCCAATGGTCATGCCGATACCGGCGGCATAGCCTTTCCCCAAAACATTCCCCGACATTATTTCTCCCGCGGCAAACATGTTCGCGGATGGTTTCCCGTCCGCCATTTGAATTCGTGCGTCCTTATCGACCCGGACGCCCAGATAGGTGAAGGTGATCCCCGGCCGGACCGGATAGGCATAGAACGGTGCGGTTTCGACCCGCCGCGCCCAATGCGTCTTGGGCGGCTCGACCCCCTCCGTATGACAATCATCCAGAATTGTGTGGTCGAACGTGCCGTCAATCACCGCGTCATTGAACCCGGCGATGGTTTCCTCAAGCTTCTGCTCCGGTATTTCGAGCTTCTGCGCAAGTTCCGAAATCGTATCCGCCTTTATCGGTGGATAGAGCGACGGCATGAATTTTTTCAATACCGAATGGTCGAAGATGATGAAGGCGATCTGATCCGGCTGCTGTGCGACCAGACGGCCCCAGATGGCGTAGCGCTTCGGCCAGATATCCTCGCCCTCATCGTAAAACCGTTCGGACTTGTTGTTGACCACGATGCCGAACACCACACAGTCCAGCCTTGTGATGATGCCGCCGTCATATTTCGGCGCGCGCGCATCAATGGCGACGGCGTGGCATTGCGTGGGGTCGCCGATTTCCTGCGCCCCGGCATTGAGGAGCATTCTCAGCACCGACCCCTGATTGTTCGCGGTGCCGCGAATGAGAAAATTCTCCGCCGCCTCGCCCCAATATTCCTTCAGCCACTCGATATTCGATTCGAAACCGCCGGCCGCCGCGACAAGTGATTTGGCTTTTACTGATGTTTCCGTTCCGCCTTCGCCGCCGATCCGTGCATCGGCGGAGAGGAACATGCCGTCTTCAATCTCCAGTGACGTGACCTCGGCCTCGTAACAGATATCGACGCCGATCTGTTCCGCCGTTTCATAAAGCGCGTTCAGCATGGCGCGGCCGCCGCCGAGGAAGAACGAATTGGTCCGGCCCAGCCCCAGCGTTCCGCCAAGTGGCGGCTGAAACCGGACGCCCTGCTCGACGATCCAGTTCAGCATGTCCTTGCTTTCATGGATCATATATTTGGCGAGTTCCTGATCGGTTTCGCCCTCGGTCACCCGCATCAGATCGTCGAAAAGTTCGTCTTCCGGATAGGGGCCGGTCAGCGTGTCGGTGGCGGCGTCATGGGCGCAGCGCATGTTCCGCGTGTGTCTGGTATTGCCGCCGCGATAAAATTCCTCGGCCCGCTCCAACACCAGAACGGAGGAACCATCCCGGCGGGCGCTGATCGCCGCGCAAAGGGCCGCGTTGCCGCCGCCGATTACCAGCACGTCGTATTGTTTTGAAAAATCTGGAAGGTTGTTCCCGTTATTCACTTCTTTTACCCAAGTCGATTATGAAATTTCAGCCGATCAGAATTTCCGTCGCCCATTTACACCATGAAATCAACTCGTTGTCTTGCCAACGCGGCCCGACCAGTTGAACACCTATCGGCAGACCATTCGGGCCGGTATGGGTCGGCAGGGTCATCGTCGGGACGTGCAGGATGGTCCAATAGCCCTGAAAGCGTGCGTCGCCGGTATCCGATAGTCCCTCCGGCGCTTCGCCGCTGGCCGCCGGCGTCAGGATGAAATCGAGCGGTTTAAAGATTGCGTCCATCGCGGCGCGGCCGGCGTCGGCCTGTTGCAGGGCGGCGCGGTACTGGTCCCAGGAAATGGTGTAGCCGTTATCGACCTGCGCCAGAATGGTGTCCGACATCTTGTCGCGATGGTTTGCCGCGTGCCAGGCCAGCACCCGGCTGCGTTCGAAATCGTTGAGAAGATTACGGATCGAAGGGTGATCCCGGAAGCTCTCCGGCATGCGGAGCTCGACAATATCCGCCCCGGCATCGGACAGTTTTCGCGCCGCGTCCTCGACCGCAAAGCGGGCTTCGCTGGTGACCTCGTCCCAGAGATGCGTTTGCGCCAGCCCGATACGCGGGCGGGCTTCCCCGCGCGCCGCCTCGGTCAGCGGGCGGGTTAACAGGACGGAGGCCACAAGATCGATATCGTCGATGGTCCGCGCCATCAGCCCGATCGTGTCGAGATTTTCCGCCGCGAAGAGAAGCCCCGCGCGGTTGACGATATTATAGGTCGGCTTGTAGCCGAATATGCCGCAGAACGAGGCCGGGCGCAGGACGGACCCGCCGGTCTGGGTGCCGAACGCCGCATGAACCATCATATCGGCGACCGCTGCCGCCGATCCGCTGGAGGACCCGCCCGGGGTATGGTTCGCGTTCAGCGGGTTGGTGGTCGGGCCCGGGTAGGAACCGGCGAATTCGCAGGTGACGGTTTTTCCCATGATGACCGCGCCCGCGTTGCGCATCATCCCGACGCAGGCCGCATCCGTCGCCGGTTGCCAGCCGTCATAGATCGGCGATCCCATCTGGGTCGGCATATCGGCGGTATCCAGAACGTCCTTGATGCCGACCGGCAACCCCGCCAGCGGCCCGGTGCGTTCGCCGCGATCCACCGCGCGGGCGGCTTCCAGCGCCTGGTCGCCATCCAGATACGCCCAGGCTTTTACGATTTCCTCGCGTTCGACCACCCGGTCGAGACATTCCTGAATCACCGCCTCTGCGGTGGTCTCGCCCGATTTGATCCTGGCGAGTGTTTCGGTCGCGGAAAGTTCGTTCAAGCCGGTCATGTCAGCATCTTTCTTACATATTCACCGATCGCCATGGAAGAGGTGAGCCCCGGCGATTCCAGACCATAAAGACAGGCAAGGCCCGGGATCCCATGTGTGTCGGGGCCCTGAATCAGAAAATCGAGATTGGTGGCGCGTTCGCGGCTCAATTTCGGGCGGATACCCGCATAGCCGGGCACCAGATCGCCGTCTTCCAGCGCGGGCCAGAATTTCCGTATGCCCTCGTAGAACGGCGCCACGCGGTCGGGGTTTACCGTGTAATCGATTGTGTCGGTAAATTCGGTGTCCGGGCCGAAACGGATGGCGCCCGCGATATCCGGGCTGACATGGATCGACAGCCCGTCCGCGTCTGGTACCGGATAGATCAGCCGGCTGAAGGGTCGTTTTGAGGTGAGTACGAAATAATTGCCCTTGGCGTAAACCACGTCCGGCACATGTTCCGCCGCCAGCCCGTCCAGCGCGGCGGCGATATGGGTGGCGTTATGCCCCGCCGCATTGACGCAGAGTTCCGCGCGGATGGTGATCGGATCGTTTCCCCCGACATCGATCTCAAACCCGTTTCCGGTGATGCGTCCGCCGGTAACCGGGCTGTTGAGCGCCAGCGCCGCGCCGGCATTTTCCGCATCGCCCAGCAGGGCGTTCATCAGATCGTGCTGATCGACAATGCCCGATGACGGCGACAGAACGACTTCCCTGAAAGAAAGTTCGGGTTCCATCTCCCGTACCTCGCTTGTATCCATAAGGCGGAGATCATGCAGCCCGTTTTTTTCCGCCCGCTCCATCTGGCCATGCAGACGGTCGATCTGCTCGTCATCGGTAGCGACCAGCAGCTTGCCGCAGCGCCTATGGCCGACACCGCGTTCGGGGCAGTATTGGTAGAGCAATTCCTTGCCGCGCTGGCACAGCCGGTTTTTCAGGCTGCCGAGCGGATAGGAGATGCCGGCATGGATACAGCCCGTATTACGCGACGAGGTGTGGGTGCCGACGGCGTCCTCGGCCTCGATAATCACCACCTCGCGCCCCGAAAGCGCCAGTTCCCGCGCGATGGCGAGTCCGACCACCCCCGCGCCCATGACAATGCAATCCGTCTTTTCCATGGGGCATGACTTTAGGGGATTTCTCCGCGTTCGGGAAAGGCCTGCCCTGTACGGCACCGTCGGCGCGGACTAGTATTTTTCGAAACCGGACAAATCAGGGAGAGCAAGATGGGATCGATCGACGCCGATGCGCATGTCGTCGAATGCGAAGCGACATTCGATTTTCTGGAACCGGAATATGAGAAATACCGCCCAACGGTGGTGCAGACCGTCGAAGGCGGGGTGGAAAGCAGCGTCGGCGTAATCCAGCGGCAGTTCTGGTATCTCGACAACCGCATGCAGCCGAAGGAAGGCAATATCGGCGCCAATACGGCAAAGGAATCGCGCGAGATGGAGGACATCGCCGGGCGGCTCGCCCACATGGATGAGCTCGGCATCGATGTGCAGGTTCTCTATCCCACCCTGTTTCTCAGGCCCTGGACGAGAAATCATGAGGCTGAATACGCGCTCTGCCGCGCCTATAACCGCTGGTTGGTCTCGATCTGGAAGCAGGCGCCGGAACGGCTGCGCTGGGTGGTGATGCCGTCGCTTCTCAATATGGACACGGTGAAAGAGGAGCTGGAATTCGGCAAGGCGAACGGGGCGTGCGGCGTCTATGTCCACGGCATCGAACATGACACGCCGCTATATTCGCAACGCTGGTTCCCGCTCTATGAGGCGGCGGAAGCGCTCGACATGCCGATCTGTTTCCACGCCGGCAATAACAGTTTCCTGCTGGAGGACATGTACAAGGAAGACGCCGGTTTCGCGAAGGCGAAACTGCCGGTCGTCGCGTCCTTCCATCAGCTTTTGCTGAAGGAAATTCCGGCGATGTTCCCCAAATTACGCTGGGGCTATGTGGAGGTCAGCGCGCAATGGATTCCCTATGCGCTCAACGATCTGTCCATCCGGCTGCGGCGGCGCGGTGTCGATATGTCGCCGACCATCATGGCCGATAACCGCATGTGGGTGGCGTGTCAGGTGACGGACGATCTCGACTGGGTGCTGAAATATGCCGGGGAAAGCCAGATCGTCGTCGGCACCGATTACGGCCATAACGACACCTCGACCGAAATCCAGGCGCTCCGGAAACTGAGTTCCGACGGCAAGGTTTCTCAAGAGGTCGCGGCGAAAATTCTCGACGATAACGCGCGGGCGCTCTACGGGTTGTAGGACCCTCAAATGCTGCCGCTTTTTCACCCCTAATGTTCGCTGGACCCCGGCTCGGAGGCCGGGGTGACGAGCCCTTTTGTACTGCGAATGTGCGAATGAAGGTGCGTTAATAACAATTGTCACCCCGGACAAGCGCCAGCGCGATCCGGGGTCCAGTCATAAAAAAATGTCAGGCGCGGCAATGACAACGAAATAGGGTGCTTAACCGCTGCTCATATACCAGCCGCCATTGACGTGAATGGTCGTGCCGGTGGTGAAACGCCCGCCGGGCCCGACGAGATGCCGCACCGTGGCGGCGACTTCCTCTACCCGGCCGGGACGCCCCAGGGGCGAGGGACGCTTCTGGATATGCGGCGGCACATGGCCGGATCCGGTATCGATATAGCCGGGTGAGACGCAATTCACCGTGATGTTGAAAGGGGCGAGCTCCATCGCGATCGCCGTCGTCATGCCGTGGATCGCGCCCTTGGCTGCCGCGACATGAGACCGGTCGGGAATGCCCGCATTGGCGGTCGCTCCGCCGATATTCACGATCGCGCCCCGGCTGCTTTTCTTGATGTGGGGAATGGCGGCGCGGTTACAGAAAAACGCCGCGTCGATGGAGGAGCCGAGAATTTCCCGCCAATACGCGTCGGTTGTATCCTCGACCGAGGTTTCGCCGCGCATTGCGGTATTGCTGACCAGAATATCGATACCGCCGAAGGCGGCGACCGCGGCTTCGACCATGGTGTTGACTTGCGCGCTGTCGGACACATCGGCCATGTGAACATGCGCGTTGACCTGCAGGGCGCGCGCTTCCTCGGCGACGGCTTCGGCCTCATCGCGGGATGTCCTCCCGTTGATCAGCACGTTTGCCCCGGCATCGGCCAGTGTCAGCGCGATCGCCTTGCCGATGTTGCGGCTCGATCCGGTGATGATGGCATTGGCGCCTTCCAGCTCCCGGTGTCCCGCGCGAAAAACCATGATTTCTAGGCCCTTTCTCTGGCCATCTGCGCCCCTTCGGCGAGGACGCAAAGCTTGTCATAAGCGATATCGAAACTGCATGGGGCGAGCCCGCAATCCGGCGCCGGCATGATCTGTTCCGGTGACAGCGCGTCCGCCGCGCGCAGAAGCCGTTCGGCGACATATTCCGCTGTTTCCATCGTACGGTCGCTGTTCCAGACGCAGCCAAACATCACCTGCTTCGACGGGCAGGCCGACAAGAGCGCCGGGTCGAGATGCGCCCCTTCAAATTCCAGCGCCAGAATATCGATATCGGAGTCTTCCAGCGCCGCGATGATTTCCGGATAGGAATCGACGATGGTCCGGTCCTTTTGTTCAGGGTGCGGATAGCCGTAACAGATATGCACGGCGGTATCGGCGGCCAGCCCTTCCGCCGCGCGGTTCAGCATCTCGATTCCCCAGTCCCGCACCTTGTCGGGATAGCGGCTGAAGGCGGGCTCATCGAACTGGATTACCGCCGGCCCGATTTCGTCCAGGGCCTTCGCCTCGCGATTGATCGCCACCGCCCAGTCAGCGGCCAGCGCCTTTTCGTCGTTGTAAAATTCGTCATAGGTTGAATCGACGATGGTCATCGGGCCGGGCAGGGTCACCTTAACCGGGTGATCGGTTTCGGCCTTGAGGAATTTCAGGTCGTCAATCGTCACCGGGCCGGTATGTTCGATGGCCTCCACGCAGCGGCCGCATTTGGCCTTGTTGCCGCCCCGGATGGTTTTTTCCACCAGCTCTTCATAATCGAAACCGCGCATATTGCGGGTCAGATGGGTCAGATAATGTTCGCGGCGTTGTTCGCCGTCGCTGACGATGTCGATTCCCGCGCGTTCCTGCTGCCGGATCGCGACGCGGGTCGCATCGTCCTTGGCCAACTCGCGCGCTTCGCCGTCGAGTGTCCACACGCCGCGCTGGCCATAGCGGTAATCCGATTTCAGCTCGTCTTCGGTCTTCGGACGATACAGCCAGGGCCGTTTCGGCATGGAGCCGACGACGGTGGTGGTGAAGGGTGCGTAAGACGCCATCAGGCGGTCAGCGGAAAGGGTATCTGTTCCGGCCCGGAGCCCTCGTAATATTTGCCGGTGTCGCGGTCATAACGGCCCTGTAAAACCTTGCCGACGAGTTCGCGGCTGCGCAGGATCACCGCGACGGAGCGGATATCGCTGCCCTGTTCGGCATGGACCTCATACGGTCCGACCAGATCGGCCTTTCCGGCCTGGCCCTGCGGCGCGCTGGTCAGCTTCACCTTGGCATAGCCTTCCTTGCGCCGGTCCTCGACCACATCGAACCGTTCCAGTGTTTCGGTGCCGTCGAGCAGACCGTACAGCACCCAGGCATCGGCATGGTCATGGACGCTGCCGGTCCGGCCCGGTTCGCGCACCACCCCGTTGATGATGAAGCCGTAATCCGGATCGGAATAGAACAGCAGGTTCTTGCGCCCCTCGGTCGAGGGCCAGTCCTTGCTGCGTTGCAGGAATGCGTCGTCCTTCAACAACGTCGATTCCATCAAGGCGTGCGCCCGTTTCATGCGGGCTTCGTCTTCGGAGTCCTCGGCCCAGATCACGCGCAGATCGTCGATGAATTTCTGAAAGGCGGGGATCATTTTCTCTGCCATATCCTGTCTCCCTGATTCTGAATTTTCAAATTGTCGGTCAATACGTCCGGCCGATCAATGGTTCGGGGCAATGTTCCCGCCGTAATCCGACGCGATACCGGTGGCGACATAGCCGCCGTCACAGAAAAGAATATGTCCGTTCATATAGGATGCGGCTTCGCCCGCCAGAAACAGCGCGGCGTCGGCGATTTCCTCAATCGTACCGTATCGGCGAAGCGGGATATGGTTCTTATAGCCTTCGCGTGTTTCCTCATTATGGGTAACACGGGTCAGCGGCGTATCGACCGGTCCCGGCCCGACCGCATTGACGGTGACGCCTTGCGGGCCGAGCTCCAGCGCGGCCTGGCGCGTGAGCCCGATCACCGCGGCCTTTGACGTCCCGTAGGCCGTTCGTCCCGATCCCGCGCGTTCGCCGGCGATAGAGGCGATATTGACGATCCGCCCGTAACCGCGCTTGACCATTTCGCGCCCCGCGGCCTGCGCGCAAAAAAGCGTGCCGTAGAGATTGACCTTCATCACCCGGTCGAATTCCTCCGGTGTGGCCTCCAGAAAGGCATGACGCTGACCGGTGCCGGCGACATTGACCAGAATATCCACCTGACCGAACCGTCCGATCGTTTCATCGATCATGCGCGTCGCATCGTCCGGAAGTGTAACATCCGTCTCGACGGAAATGGCCTCGCCGCCCTTTGCCTCTATTGCGGATACGGTCTCCGCCAGCCCCTCGGTGTTACGGTCGGCGGCGACGATTTTCGCACCATGTTCGGCAAACAGACAGGCAATCCCTTGTCCGATGCCGCTGGCGGCGCCGGTAATGACGGCAACACGATCTTTCAAACGCATATTGATACTCCTGTGTCCGTGACTATGGGCCGTGGGTGGTCGCGGCCGGACTCATTTCCGAAAGCTCCATCATTTCGCGGACCATCAGTTCCAGAAGTTCCGCGCGCTGGCCCGCATAACCCGGATCGTCCCACAGATTGTCGAACTCATTGGGATCATCCTTCAGGTTATAAATCTCACCCCAGCCCGTATCGCTGTAGAGGGTCAGCCGCCAATCACCATGCAGCAGGGTCCGGGCCTTGAAGTTGGGTTCGAACCCCATATAGCCGCGGCGCTGGCTTTCCTCGACAATGATGCCGTCGCGCCCGTCCCGGCCATGCGCGATATCGGCCAGTGATTTGCTCTGCATGCCGTTAAAGGGCTGGATGCCGGCGCGGTCGAGTATGGTGCCGGCCAGGTCGATGGTGCCGGAAAAACCGTCGGAGGTCTCGGGCGCGCCCCGGTCCGCCGGATCGGCAAGGATGCCGGGTACGCGGATAAGCCCCTGATAATGCAGTGCGGCTTTCAGTAAAAGCTGATGATCGCCCATGAAATCGCCGTGGTCGGTGGTGAAAATCACCACCGTGTTTTCGGCAAGCCCGGTCTCCGACAATGTCGTCAGCACCCGTCCGATGGCGTCATCGATCATGGTGATCGATCCGTAATTCAGCGCGATGGCTTCGCGGACCTCTTCCTCCGTAACGCCGAAGGCGCGCTGCCCGGTCTTGTTGGCGCGCCCGGCATCGCGTTCGGCCAGCATGGCGGCGAGCTGCGGCGGCCATTTGTCCCGCGGGTGGTTATAGGCGTCGGGCAGCGGGACGTCCGCCGGGTCGTACATGTCGAAATACTTGCCGGGCGGGGTAAAGGGGTGATGCGGATCGCCAAAGGAGCATTGCAGCATAAACGGTTTGTCCGAATGCGAGTTTGCGTGGCCCTTCAGGTAATTGATGGTTTCCTCGGCGATAAAGCTGGTCGGGTAAAGTTCTTCGGGAATGGCGGTACGCCATGCCTGTGGGGCCTTGATATCGCGGTTGGACGGTAAGGCGTTATCCGGTCCGCGCAGGGAATCCGGGTCGGGGTGCCGCTCCGCCAGCCAGCGCGAATAATGACCCCACACTCGGTCCGCGTGACCGATGGCGAGCGCCAGATGCTCAAAACCGTAAAACGGCGTCGCCGGTTCGTAACCGGGGTCCCTGTTCCAGGTGGGTTTGAGTTCCTGTTCATAGGGCCCGTCGGACCATCGCCGGCGCTGCGCCTCCGCCAGATCGGGCGGCGGTTGAACCTTGTTGGGGTCGGGTTCGGGCAGCCCGACCTCGACCGGGTTTGCCGACATACCCTGGAGATGGCTTTTCCCGACCAGCGCGGTCCTGTATCCGGCATTCAGCATCAGCTCGGTAAAGGCGACTTCCTGGAATGACAGCGATATGCCGTTCTGCCGCACACCGTGCAGGGACGGCATGCGGCCGGTCATCAGCGTCGCCCGGTTCGGCATGCAGATGGGGCAGGCGACATAGAATTTTTCAAACCGTGTGCCCGCTGACGCGATGCCATCGATGTTCGGCGTTTGCACGATATCGTTGCCGTAACACCCCAGATGATCGGCGCGGTGCTGATCGGTGATGAAGACGAGAAAGTTGGGTCGGGTCGATGTTTCAGGCATCTTTCAGGATATATTCCCCTTCGGTAAGCCGGGAAAGCCGGCCCGCCTCACGTAGTTCATTCAACTCCAGCGCGACCTCCCGCCCGTCGAGGCTTTTCCGCGCGGCCATCAGCGCCTCGAACGTCTTGGGCCCGTCAAGAAGCGCGGCTTCGACTGACTCGAATTCATCACCCTTATATGTCGGAGCGGCGGGAATGCTGAATTCGATGGCGTTCTTGCGGTCGAGCGCGATGGTGAGGTCGAACCCGGCCTTGCCGCCGACGCGCCCGCCATAGAGCGACGGGTCGAGGGGCAAAGTCCGCATGCCGCCCTCGACGATCAGATCCCGGTCGGGCTGAAACCGTGTCGCCAGCGCCCATTCCATGCGTGCGTCGTTGAAAATATCGATGTCGTCATCGACCACAAACACGCTCTTGATATTGGCGAGACAGCCGATACAGGCGGCGATGGCGTTGCGCGCCTCGCCCGGCACGCGCTGGCGCATAGATACCCGCAGATTAAACATACCCGCCCCGGCATTGGGGGCATATACCGCCACCGGTTCGCGGATCGCGGTCTGCAGGGCGCGCCAGACGACGGTTTCCGTCTTGATCGCGTTCAGCGACACCGTATCGGTGCATTCCAGAGCCTGTCCGCCGATGGTGGATATCTGAAACAGCGGGTCTTTTCGCATGGTGATGGCGGTCACGTGGAAAACCGGGTTCTGCTTCATGACACCGTAATAGCCGGCGAATTCTCCGAACGGGCCTTCGTCTTCCACATGGCCGCGCGAATCCAGATACCCCTCGATCACGCATTCCGCGTCCGCCGGCACCGGAATGTCATTGGTGACGGATTTGACCAGGGGCAGGGGCGCGCCCCGCAGATTGGCGACCAGCCCGGTTTCATTCACCGGAATACGCATGGTGGCCGCGACATGATCGATCGGGTGCGATCCGAACACAAAGCTGACCGGCAGGTTTTCGCCGCGCCGCGCCGCGGCCTCGTAAATCGCCTTCAGATCGCTCGGCGCGTTGAGATCGACCCCGGCCTCCGTCCGGCTACGCAGCATCATCCGGCGGCAGCCCACATTGGTCAGACTGGTCTCAGGATTGACGACGTAATCGATCGTCGAGGAGAAATAGGGCCCGCCATCCCGCCCATGCTGGAACACGGCGGGCAGTCTGGTGAGGTCCGCGTCTGCACCCGTCCAGACGATTTCCCGGCAGGGTGCGTCCTCATGGGCAACTGTCACGGTGGGCTGCGGCGTGGCCAGACGTTTCATGACCTCCGCCAGCAGATCAGCCGGCGCGACGCCAAAGGCCGCCGCCAGCCGCGCGCGGTCGGCCATCAGATTGCCGACGATCCGGAATTCCTCTGGCCCCGCCTTTTCGAACAGAACCGCTTTCGGATTGGCTTCCAGCCGCTCCGCCAGCCGGCCGAGCGGTATCGCTTCACCGATGATTTCAAGCGCATCGGTGCCCGATAATCCGTCGACAAAATTGCGGAGGCGGAATGTCTCCGTATCCGCCTCCCTGCCTGTCAGGTTTGCGCCTTCAGGCATGATCAGCCCTATTTCTTCTTGTCTTTGGATATTTTCCTGGCGTTGTTCTGCCGGTCGTCACCGCGATATCCGGCGATGGTGTCGGCCTGCGCCGCCATCGCCGCGGCGGCTCCGGGTATGCCGGTCACTGCGACGGACAGAATACGCGAGTTTTCCATGTGAACCTTCCTGAAATTTATCAAACAATTTTTTATGCTGCGAAAGAGTATCATCTATCGGGCCGGTTAAAAGCCTTGTCTCGGTCTTTCCGGGCGCTCGGTTCCCATTATGCTAGGCGGTCACATCAAACAGGCGGGAACAGAAAAAAATGGCGGACAGCAAACCGCATGTCGCAATCGCCGGGGCGGGGATCGGTGGCCTGACAGCCACGCTCGCCCTGCTCAAGCGCGGGATAGATGTCGATATCTATGAACAGGCGCCGGCGCTGGGGGAGATCGGCGCCGGGTTTCAGGTCAGCGCCAACGGCACGCGGGTTCTTTATCATCTGGATCTCGGGGAAGAGATCGAAAAAATCTGCTGGACGCCCAACGGCAAGGAAATCCGTATCTGGAATACCGGGCAGACCTGGCCGCTCTTCGATCTCGGTACTGAATCCGTCGCGCGGTACGGCTTTCCCTACATGATGTTTCACCGCGCCGATCTGCATGAAATTCTGGTCAATGCGGTCAGGGCGCTCAAACCGGATGCCATTCATCTTAACGCCTGTTGCGCCGGGGCGGAAACCCGCGACGGAAAGGCGGTGCTGAAATTTGAGGATGGGGCGGAGGTCGCCGCCGATGCGGTGATCGGCGCTGACGGCATTCATTCCAACATCCGGCAGTCGCTTTTCGGCCCCGACAAGCCGCGCTTTACCGGCATCATGGCGTGGCGCGGGGTGATTGATGTCAATGACCTGCCGGACGGGTTGCTGCGGCCGGTCGGCACGAACTGGGTCGGACCGGGCGGGCATGTGGTTCATTATTATTTGCGCGGCGGCAAGCTGGTGAATTTCTTCGGTGCGCAGGAACGCGATGACTGGCAGGTCGAAAGCTGGGTCGCCGAAGGGTCGCGAGAGGAATGCGTCGCCGATTTCGCCGAATGGCACGAGGTCGTCCGCACACTGGCCGCGCATATCGAACGGCCACTGAAATGGGCCCTGATGGATCGTGACCCGATGGAAAACTGGACAGAGGGACGGGTGTCGCTGCTCGGCGATGCGTGCCATCCGATGTTGCCCTTTCTCGCGCAGGGCGCGGTGATGGCGATGGAAGATGGGTTGATGCTGGCGCGCGCGCTGGACGAGATACCGGATGTAGCGGAGGCCCTTCAGCGATACCAGGCGGCCCGGCTGGAGCGGACCGCCCGCGCGGTAAAGGGATCATCCGACAACGCGACCCGATTCCATAATTCGCAACTTGCCGACCCGGCGGTCGCGCAAAAATATGTCGATGAACAATGGGATACGGACGAAATCGCCGCGCGCTATGAATGGCTGTTCACCTTTGACGCGACGTCGGCGCCGATATGATTAATTCGAGCCAATAAACAGAATTATCAGGGCATCGTCGGGCTGAATTTCCTGCCGCGCCGCGACCGTTACGGGGGCGGGATCAATCATCATATTTCAGCATATTTCAGACGAATAGAGGTGTCAGCTTTTCAGACCGGCTTCCGACAGGAATTCCTTGACGATCCGGGCGCAGGCTTCCGGCTCTTCTAGCTGCAGCATATGGGTGGTGCCGGGAACCGCTTCCCAAGGATGTCCGTATAGCTGGTGCAGCGCGCGGTTCACCAGACCGGGAGACCGCGCGTTGGGATCGTCCGGGTCGCTCGCGATGATTTTCAACGGGCCTTTGAGGTCCGGGAAATAGGGCGTCAGATTCATTGAGCCGTTGGTCGCGTAGACCCGCGATTCGCCCGCCGGCGGACAGCACAGTTTCCAGTCCCCGCTTTCCTTGTCTTCGCGCAGGATCGCGCGCGCCATCAAGGCGTGCGACCCCTCGACCCAGCGGCTCAGGCTCTTCGAGGCCTGGAACTGTTCGGCGAGCGTGTCGGGTGAGGGGAAACTTTCGGGCCGGGTCATCGACCAACCCGCCAGCATCAGCTCAAACCCCTGCGAGATTTCATGTAGCTCATGCATCGGCGGCATGACAAAGGGCGGATCGAACAGCACCAGCGCGTCCCAGCGCCAGCCGCATTCGAGCGCATGCCGGACAGAGGTCACGGCCGAGATGGAATGAAAGACGCCCGCGGTCGGCTTTTTCCCGAAATGCGTCTCTATCCCGTCGAGCACCGTGTCCATGTCGGTAGCGAACCAGGGGACGTCGTGATGCACGATATCGCCATGGCGCGGGTTCCAGCCGTGATTCCGCTGGTCATAGAGGCACAGATCGTAATCCGCCAGCAGATGCCGCCAGAACGGAAAATAGGCATCGGTCGCGAAACCGTTGCCATGGGCGAGAACAAGACGCGGGCCGTTTGCGTTGCCGTGGCGGCGGACGATGATTTCGGCCTCGTCGGCCATTGTCAGCGTCAGAGTTTCAGCGGGTTCGGGAAGAGAAAAATTTCCGGACATCGTGCTTTGCATTTATTGAACGCCTTCTCATACGTGAATTCGCAGGGAACCGAAAGCGGTCAGCCCGTTAACCATGGAGTCTCAGCCTGAGACCCGCCAATCACTGATTTCCCCCCGGGTCTCAAAGTGGACCACCAAAATCGGCGGTTTTTCGGGATTTTCGTGGCACCGGAATTGCATGTAACCGGGCGGTTTGCAGAGGATTAGAGTGTGTCGGTGTTTAAAGTTCGGGATGATTCCACCCTTGGTGGCGGAAATGACCAGTCAGGTCCAGCGCCGTTTGGCGCCGCAGCCAATTGTTATCAATTTTCCGGTGTGATCGTCTCCTCGGAACTTGATGGCGCGGAATCGGGTCAGCGTTTTCACGGCGGGTTTTCCGGCTGTGGGTCTATTCCGGTGACGGATCGATATGTCACGGGCGACGGATCAATAACCGTGAATATAGGCGGAGAGGTTATCGTTTCCCACGATCCCGCTATCGTCGCCCGCCAACCGCTAAACGCCTTTGACCGCGTCAAGTTTTCGGGACGGGTGGATCATCCCTGGGTGGAGCAGATCATTCTCAATTTTTTTCTCCCGCATGGCGCGGGTATTGAGGCGGCGCTGATGATCGAGCCCGCGCGGCGCTGCACCCTGCCGCCGGCCGGGCTATATTTGCTGGGTGCCGGGGGTGATACGCTGGCGACCGGCCGCATACAAAATTTCCGGGAGGAATTGACGGCTGCCGCGTCCTAAAGGGGGGGGCACGAACGCAGCTATTCGTTCGCCGCGCCGTCTTCTTCTGATTTCCAGGCGTTGATTTTCCGGTAAAGGGTCGCGTGGGATATGCCCAGCAGCCCGGCTGCGACGCGTACCTTTCCGTCGCATAGCTCGATGGCCTTTTCGATCGCGACCCGTTCCACGTCAGCCAGCGGTTTGATGATCTGGGCCAGTTTTTCCATATCGTCCGGGTCGATTTCTTCATTGTCCGGTTCCCCGGATTTCGCCGCCGCCGACGGGGCGGCCTGGGCCACGGGTTCGGGCGCTGTTTCCGGAACCGGTGCCGGCGCGCCGCCGCTTTTGCGCGATAACAGCTTTGGCAGCATCTCGGCGGTCACTTCGCCGCCTTCATTCAGCACGACGATCTGCATCATGACATTTTGAAGCTCCCGCACATTTCCCGGCCAGTCATGCGCCGCCAACATGCCCCTGGCGGATTGGCTGAGACCTGAAAATTCCTTCTCTTCCTGTTTGGCGTATCTCTTCAGGAATTCCTCGGCCAGCAGGATGATGTCTTCCTCCCGTTCGCGCAGCGGCGGAACATCCAGCGGAATTACATGGAGGCGGTAATACAGGTCTTCCCGGAATTTGCCTTTTTCGACCTCCTTCCATGGGTCCCTGTTGGTCGCGCAGACAAAGCGGATATCGACCTGTTCGGTCTGGGAGCTGCCGACTTTCTGGAATGTTTCGGATTGCAGGAAGCGCAGCAGCTTCGATTGCAGATCCAAATCCATTTCGCAGATTTCGTCCATAAACAGCGTGCCGCCATTCGCCATCGCCGCCGCGCCGTCGCGGTTCGCGTGCGCGCCCGAAAATGCGCCTTTGACGTGGCCGAAGATCTCGCTTTCCATCAATTCTCGCGGAATCGCGGCGCAATTTAACGCGATAAAGGGCTTGTCCCGCCGGGGGCTGTTCTTGTGGATTGCCTCGGCGCAGAGTTCCTTGCCCGTGCCGCTTTCGCCCTTGATGAAAATCGTCGCCTTGGACCGCGATGCGCTTTCGATGGTGCGATAGACACCCTGCATGACCAAAGACGTACCGCGCAGCTCTCCCAGCCCGTCGACATCGATTTTTCACGATAGGTCTCAACGATGTTGGTCAGCTTCTGACGGTCCATCGCGTTGCGTAACGTGACGATCAGCCGGTCCGCATTAAAAGGTTTGACGATGAAGTCGAAGGCGCCCAGACGCATCGCCTCGACGGCGATGTTGATCGAACCATGCGCGGTAATCATGATGATGGGGCAGGGCAGGTTTTGCGCGCCGCCGATTTTTTCGAGGATGTCGATTCCCGTCATGTCGGGAAGCTCGAGATCAAGCAGGATCGCTTCTGGTGTCTCGGACCCTATGACCGACAGCGCTTCGACGCCGGTTTCGACATGGGTGACCTCATACGGTTCATTCCGGAGAAACTGGATATAGCTTTTTGCCAGCAGCGCGGTGTCTTCCACGAGCAGAATATCGCGCTTCTTTTGCGTCGCCATGTGCCGGTATCCCCTCCTGAACCGATACGCCTTGCCCGTCCGTGATTTTCGCGGGCGGAAATCTGGTTAACGCCGAAACGGATCGCATCGAATGCGGCGTTAATTTCGCGCAATTACGTCGAATTTTTGTAACAAACGCAGCAGGATTACGTGTTTTCCCGGACTTGGCATCCAAATACCAAACGTGTACAGTGCGCGACGCTAACGGGCGCGGGGGGCGCAACCGTTCATTAGAGCCTGAATTGCAACACGGGAGAATGTAATGCAATCGATCTGGAAAATTATGGCCGTGCTGACGCTGGCGGGTTTTACCGCTGCCGGCTGCACAAGCATTGATGAAGTATCGCAGATGAAGCCCAAGGGCGGAGCCTATGAAAAGGGTCTCTATTCCGGTTACATGAAGCTGGCCAAGGGCGAATATGACGAAGATGATATCGCGGATGCCGAATGGTTCGCGCAGCGCGCCAAGGCCGCCGCTTCCGGCAAGCCGACCGGACCGCAGGAACTTTCCGAACGCCGTCTGAAATCCACCCATGCCAAGGAACTTGGCCCGGCGCGCGCCCGTCTGTGGAGCGCCCTGGACAAGGGTGCCGCGAAGAAGGCCGGCAAGCACGCCGCCGCCGCGCAGGTCGCTTTCGATTGCTGGATCCAGGAAGCGGAAGAAGACATCAAGGCGCAGAGCAAGGAAGTCGCCAAGTGCAAGAGCGATTTCTACGGCGCCATGGCGCTGGTCGAAGGCGCTCTGTGGAAGCCGGCGAAAGCCAAGGCCAAGAAGAAGATGGGCCCGCCGCGGACCAAGCACTTCATTGCTTTCTTCGGTCTCAACAGCGCTGATCTGAAGGGCAAATCGAAGAAAGTCGTTTCTGACGCGGTCGCTTTTGCCAAGAAGAACAAGAGCACCGAGATCTCCGTGACGGGCCATACCGACAAATCCGGTTCCCAGGCCTATAACAAGAAGCTGGCCAAGAAGCGGGTCGGTGAAGTCACCAAGATGTTCAACGCGGCTGGTTTCGATCTCAAGAAGCATGTCGTCGACGTCGCCCTGGGCGAGGTCGATCCCGCCGTCAACACCAAGGACGGGATGAAGGAAGCGCGGAACCGCCGCGTCGTGATTTCGATCACCTATCGCTGATAGTTCCTGAACCGGAATTTTCCGGAACAGGGCGGCGCGAGAAATCGCGCCGCCCTGTTTTTTTTGGAATCAATTTACCGGAATTGGCATAGACTACCGCCATTAACTGTCGGAATTGGTTGGGAAACCGTTTGTTCGGATGCTGTCATTCCTCAGAGATATCGCGGACCGGTATAATGTTTCGGCGGTCAAGATCCAGTTCATGCTTGTCGGGGCGGGGGTGCTTCTGCTCGCGGTCAGCACGACGCTCTCCATTCTGAAAGTCCGTGACGAATACCGGGAGACGCTCAGCGATTATTCGACCGCCCTCCTGTTCGCGACCCAGATCGATTTCGAGGTTTCGAAATTTATGAACGCGTGGGACCGGTGGGAAGATGTCGCCGCTACCGATCCGAGACACAAGGAACGGCAAAAGATGCTCCTTGAGCAGCACAAGCTGCTCTCCGACCGCTTTCCGGCATTACGCCACGGGATGGAGACGACCTGGTCGGACTCTTACGGTGTCGTCGGATTGGCCCTTGAAAATCTGGAAAAGCAAATCGCGGAATTCGGCGCTGTCTACCGTGGAAACGATCACGCCGTTCATGGTGTTTTCAAGAAAATTCGCACCGAAATAGTTTCGTCCCTGGCGCCT
>CAZBKQ010000001.1:79621-98904 GCA_964492555.1 uncultured Rhodospirillaceae bacterium
CTGGCGCCTTCGCCGGTGGAATATTTTTGATATTTATTCTTGTCCGTCAGATCAAGCTTACGCACCGGTCGGCCGCGGCATTGGACAGCGCGCGCCGTGAAATAGACGTCGCCATGCGCGAGGCGGAGGACGCGAACCGGGCCAAGTCCTATTTCCTTGCGGTTATGAGCCATGAAATCCGGACACCGATGAATGGCGTTTTGAGAACGGCGAGTCTTTTGTCCGACGGCACGTTGAGCGACCAGCAACGTGAATATGTCCAGACGATTCAGCGCAGCGGTGAATCTCTCCTGACGATTCTCAATGACATATTGGACTTCTCCAAATTGGAGGCCGGGCATATCGATCTTGAAACCGTGTCCTACAACCCGTCCGAAGTGTCGGAAGAGGTCGCGATGCTTTTCGCGCGGCAGGCCAATGAAAAAGGAATCGAACTTGCCGTCGAGATTGATCCCGAGGTTCCGGCGGCGATACTCGGTGATTCCGGCAGGGTGCGCCAGATATTGCTGAATCTGGTCGGCAACGCCGTTAAATTCACCGAAGCGGGCGGGGTCACCGTGCGTTTGACCGCGGATCGCAATTTTTTGAAATTCTCGGTTCGGGATACCGGCGTCGGCGTGCCGGAAGAAAACCGCGATTCCCTGTTCCGGGAATTCGCGCAAGGCGATGCGTCCGTCACCCGAAAATATGGCGGCACGGGGCTTGGGCTCGCAATATGCCGGCGTCTTGTAGAATTCATGAATGGCCAGATCGGGTATGTACCCAAGGCGGATGACGGCGGCGGCAGCGAGTTCTGGTTCCAGCTCAGATCAGTGCCCGATCCCGGGGCGAGAACCGGGCGCATGGAAATAGAGAGTTACCCGGGAAAGAAGGCGGTGCTGCTGGCCGACAACCCTGTTTTAGCCGCCAATCTGCGCCATCACATGGAATTGGCAGGGCTGACAGTACTCTGTGAGAAAGACCCCGGCTGGTTTATTGATCTCTGCACGGGAGAAAACCCCGATGTGCTGATTGTCGATTCGCAGATCGCCGGATTGTCGCTGCGCGATATTTCTCGAAAACTGAAGCAGGCGAGCGAAACCTATTTGCCGCGGACGGTTATTGCGCTGGGCGCGGTCAGCAAGACAAACAGTGCCGATATTGCCCCTCTGGGATTTGAATGTTCGATCCGCAAACCTTTTCGGCGGCGTGAGATCGCGGCCGCTTTGCGTCAGGCGATCCTCGGGGAAAAGGTTGAACCGACAATCGACGCGCCGGCATCCCGTTTTCGGGATCCCGAATGGGGCCCGGGCGCCCGTATTCTTCTGGCGGAAGACGGCGCGATCAATCGCAAGGTGGCAACCGTGATGTTGGAACGCGCCGGGTACACGGTGGAAGGCGTCGAAGACGGCGCCGCCGCGCTGATCGCGGTTGAGGCCAACGATTTCGACCTCGTCCTGATGGATTTGCACATGCCCGATGTCGATGGTTTCGCGGCGACCGCAGCGATACGGGCCATGGAGGGCGCAAAGGGGAAAATTCCCATTGTCGCCCTTACCGCGAACGCGTTGCTCGACAGCCGGCAGGCCTGCCTGGAAGCCGGTATGGACGAGTTCATCACCAAGCCCATCGACCGGGAAAGCATATTGAGGACCATTGCCGCAGTACTCCGCAAGAGCGGCGTCAGCGCTGGTGCGCTACCTTCGGCTGAAGATGTTGCCGAGGCGGGGGCCGCCACGGGAGAGACCGCCGTGCCGTCCCGGGTTATCGACCAAACCATACTCGAACAATTCCGGCTCGATGTGGGC
This sequence comes from uncultured Rhodospirillaceae bacterium, assembly GCA_964492555.1. Classification (GTDB taxonomy): domain Bacteria; phylum Pseudomonadota; class Alphaproteobacteria; order MPNO01; family UBA2964. The sequence continues at coordinate 81,409 of CAZBKQ010000001.1, forward strand.
GACGATAATCTCATCATGCTGCTTGATGAATTCCGGGCGGAAGCCGTCAAACTTATCGGTCAGGTCAACGCCGCGATCGAAGGTAAGGCTTTCAACAGCGCTGGGCGGTTTTCACACAGTCTGAAAAGTAGCGCGGGCACCATCGGCGCGGTCGATCTGGAATCGTTCAGCGGGCGGATGGAAAGCGCCTGTTTTGACCGGCGCGAAGATGAAATCGACGCCACCATCGATGATCTGGAAAACAGCGTCACCCGCGCGGTGGCGGCCGTCGATGCAATCATAGAACGGTCAGAAGATCAGCCGGCCGGCAGGCGGGCGCGGGGCTGAGACGGAAACCGTCACCTGTCGGACATTAAGGCCCGTGACCCGTGCAGAACGGGCTCGCCTCCGACAATTCCATCTGACGCCGTGCCAGCTTTTCCATCAATTCGGCGCGGATGCCGGCATGGTCCGGATCGTCCCAGAGATTTTCAAACTCGCATGGGTCGTTTTCTAGATCGTACAGCTCACCCCAATCGACGCAGCTATACAGAGATAGCCGGTACCGGTCCGTTACCAGAGACCGTACCCGGTAATGTGGCGGGAAACCCATTAGGCTGCGCCGCTGATCTTCCTCTATCACGATCGAATCGTAGGCGTCATTTCCATCCGCCAATGACGTCAGCGCCTTGCCCTGCATACCCCAGAACGGTTCGACCCCGGCGGCGTCCAGAATGGAGGAGGCGAGATCAAGCGTGCCCGATAGTGCCTCGGTCTTTTGTCCGCCAGTCGACCGGCGCGGATCGGACCAGATACAGGGCACGCGCACCAGCCCCTGATAATGGATCGCGCCTTTCAGCAACAGCTGGTGATCGCCCATATAATCGCCGTGATCGGTGGTGAAGACGACGATGGTGTTATCCGCGATGCCGAGCTCTTCGAGCTTTGCCAATGTGGCGCCGATGGCGTCGTCGATCATGGTGATCGCGCCGTAATTATGGGCGATGGCGCCGCGCGCCTCTTTTTCCGTGCAGCCGAAAGACATCACCCCGTCCTTGAACGCCTTGCCCTCGTCGCGCCGACCGTGAAGGAAGGCGACATGCGGCGGCAGCATGTTCTGCGGATGGTTGAACGCGTCCGGCACCGGGATGTCTTCCTGATCGTACATGTCCCAGTATTTGCCCGGCGCGGTAAAGGGGTGATGCGGGTCCGGAAAGGACATCTGCAGGAAAAAGGGCTGACCGCCTTTCGCGAATTCCTCCAGATAGCCGATTGTTTTTTCCTGCACATAGGCGGTGGTGTAGAGCTCCTCCGGCACGGCGGTGCGCCAGGCCTGCGGCGCCCAGACATCCATTCCGGGATCGAGCGCGTTTTCCTTGCCGCGCAAACTTTCCGGGTCGGGGTGGCGTTCGCGGAACCAGCGCAAATAATCGCCGCCCGCCGTGTCGCCATGATGGATAACCAGCGACACATCCTCGAAACCGTAAAAAGGCAGGCTTAAATCGAAATCCTCATCCTGCCATGTCCTGGGCAGTTCCTGTTCGTAATCGCCATCGTCCCAGAAATTCCGACGCGCCTCCGAAAGGGCTTCCGGTGGCTGGTCCTTGGCCGGGTCCGGTTCCCGCAGCCCCATCTCCAACGGTCGGGCGGAGATATTCTGCAGATGCGATTTTCCGGCCAGCGCCGTGCGATATCCGGCCGCCAGCAATAGTTCGGTAAAGGTTGTGTTCTGCATCGACAGCGGCTGACCGTTCTGCCGCACGCCATGCAGGGACGGCATCCGGCCGGTCATCAGGGTCGCCCGGTTCGGCATGCAGATCGGACAGGAGACATAAAAACGGTTGAACTGAATGCCCCGCGCCGACAGCCCGTCGATATTGGGCGTGCGCACGATGTCGTTGCCGTAACAGCCCAGATGATCGGCACGGTGCTGATCGGTAATGATAAGCAGAATATTTGGACGGTCTGACATGATGCTTCCCCGAATGAAATCATTGGCGGAGAGACTACCCGCGCAATGGCCGGGAATACAGGGTCAGCGCTCGATTTTCGGGGTGCGCAGACCGAGATAGAGAACGAACAGCCACGCGAGACCCAGCCCCACCGCGGTGGCCGCAAAACCATTTTCGTATCCCCAGTAATCGACCGCTATGCCCGCCGCCGGCGGTATCACGATGCCGCCCAGCCGGTTGACCGTCTGGCGCAACCCGACGACCGACCCCTGCAGCTCGCGTCCGACCGCGCGGGCCTGAACCGCGAACAGGATCGGCTGCGACACGCCCTGTATAAATCCGCGGACGAACTGCGCCAGCGCCAGCGACAGAAAAACCGCCCATCCGAGATAGTTGGGGAAGGCGGCGAAAATTGGTGTCGACAGGATCAGCCCCAGCCCGATACAGGTGGATAAAATCAGGGTCCAGCGCGGATCGTAACGGTTCATCGTCTTGCCGGAAAACAGCGAACCGATCCCGGCGCCGACCTCCGAAGCGCTGAACAGGATGGCGAGCTTGGTTGCGGTAAAACCCAGATCCTCGACAAAATTCACATAGACAGAGGTCTGCAGATTATAGGCGGCGTTGCGGACGAATATCGCCGCCGTGGTAAAGGCGACCGCCGGGATCGCGGTTAACGCGAAGCACAGCATGTAATCCGACATTTTCGGCATAATATCGGCTAGGGAGAACGGTTTGCGGACATAGTCGGCTTCCGCCTGCTCGGCCTTTATCTCATCCGCGGTCTGTTGTTCGGGGGCGAGCCACAGGCACAGGAACCCCATCACCGCCCAGAACACGCCAAAGGCAAAGGCCGCCATGGCGCCGCCCGCCAGATCCCAGACCAGACCGGCGATGAACGGCGCGCTGGAGGTGCCGATCCTTGCGTAAAAGCTGAACCGGCCGAGAAACTCCGCATCGCCCTTTGAGACTTGCGCGCTTAATGTCAGCGCGCCTGCCCAGACGATGGAGATCGCGCCGCCGACCGTCATCTGCATGAAAAACAGCGCCCAGAAATTGGTCATGAAGGGGAAGAAGGCGCCGCCCGCGATGACGAGGGCAAGGAATACCAGGCTGACCCGGCGGGTGCCGAACCGGTCCATCAGCACACCGCAATGGATGGAGAGCACCAGCGCGACATAGCCGCGCGCGCTGATGATCAGCCCGACATCGGTGGCGGAGAAATCCAGCGTGCGGGCGGCGTACCAGCTCACCAGAAAGACGAACAGATCGATCATCCCCATGCTGAACAGCCCGAAAGCGTAAATGGGGATCAGGTTGCGGGGGAGTCCCCCGCTTATTGCCGTCTCAGCCATCCCAGCCGTAATCGCGGCGGGCGGCGTCCGCCGTCACAAATCCTTCGGCGATGTCTTTTTCGATATCGGCCCGGTCGCGCTTTTCGGGGTCACCGTAACCGCCGCCTCCGGCGCCGTTCAGCCGGAACACCATGCCTTCCTCCAGCTGCAGGCGGCAGGTCGAGGGCATCACCTGCTCCTCCGCCGTGCCGGGGTTGAGGATAAATCGGCTGAACCCGCCGGCATTGCCGCCATGCAGCCCCTTCGGTGGTTCAATCGCCCGGTCGGAACGGTAGACCAGCTCCGCCGGTTCCAGCGCCTCATATTCCCGGGCGAAATTGAGCCCGCCCCGGAATTCGCCCGCACCGCCGGAATCCGGAGTCAGTTCGAATTTTCGGATGCGGCAGGGAAATTCGGTTTCGATGATTTCCACCGGCGCGGCGAACAGATTGGCGAGATGCGGCGTCGCGCCCGACGTGCCGTCGCCGCCCGGCCCGGCGCCATAGGCCGAGCCGAAAATCTCATACTGGTTGCCGCGCCTGGGTTTGGTATCGCCGCGCCAGGCCACGATGATCGAACCGCCGCTGCCGCCGCAATGGGCGATTGATCGTCCGGGCAGCAACGGGTCCATCGCTTCCAGAATCACATCGACCAGCTTCTGACAGCATTTCATATAGGACGAACAGGGCCGCGGCGGTTCCGCATTGACCACGGTCCTGTCGCCGAAGGTAAAACTCACCAGATCGCGGATGCCGTCGCTGTAGCGCAAATTCGGATCGATCAGCCCCAGAAGGCTGTAATAGACGGCGGCCTCCACCATGCCGATACGCAGATTGACCGGGCCTTTTGTCTGCGGCGCGCAGCCGGAGAAATCGAAATGCAGCCGCCCGCCCTTTAGTGCGATCCTGACATGCAGCCGCACCGGCTTGTCGAGTTCCACCCCGTCATGATCGAGGAAGCCCTCGGCTTCCGACTCGCCATCGGGCAGGGCGGCCAGCGCGGCAGCGAATTCATCGGTGGAGGCCCGGATCATTTCATCCATCGCATCGACCAGAACATCCGCTCCGAACCGGTCGCAAATCTCGTGAATATGCTCGCGCCCGATCCGCGTCACCCCGATCTGGCCGGAAATATCGCCAAGCACGATATAAGGCGCGCGCGTGTTCGCCGCGATCAGCCGTTCGACATCCTTGACCGGTTCGCCCGCCCGGTAGATTCGCACCGGGGGCAGCATCATCCCTTCGTGATAGAGCTCGGTCGCGGAACCGTAGGTGCTGCCGGGCACCGTGCCGCCGACATCCGCCTTGTGCGCGATGGTGCAGGCAAAGGCGACCAGCTGTCCCGAATGAAATATCGGCGCGATGAACCCCATGTCGGAGGCGTGCGGCAGGTTGGCGTCATAGGGATGGTTGGAAACGAACACATCGCCATCCGAAAGATCATCCTCGCCGTAAAGTTCCAGCACCCGCTGGACATAGTGGTAATAGACGGGGGAGTGAAAGAACATCCAGGGCGAGACCAGGAGCCGTCCCCGCCGGTCGACGATGGCGCAGGAAAAATCGCGCGATTCGCGAACGATGGTCGAATAGCCGGAGCGGTAAAAATGATAATCCATCTCCTCCATCAGGCTGGAGATGCGGTTGCGCAGCAATTCCACGGTAATCGGATCGACGCTCATCTATGCCTCCCGCTCTGCCAGGATATTGCCGAAACCGTCCAGACGCGCCGACCAGCCGGGCGGCAGCACGGTTGTCGAATCGAACTGCTCGATAATCGCCGGACCCTCGATTGCCGCATCGGTGAGGTTCGCGCGTTGATAGACGGGCGCATCGTGCGTTGTCCGCCCGTCGAAGGTGACGCTACGCGTCGCGGACGGTTTTGCCGCTCCCGCCGGCGCGGCGGTCTCGGGCAAATCCTGTTTTGGCACGGGCAGGCGGACACGCACACGATAACTTACCGCCTCGATCGCCTGATCGCGCGCCGAATGGCCGTGCAGCCGGTGGTGCAGCTCATGAAACCGCTCGGCAATGTCGACCAGACCCTTGCCGGTCATCGGGCTGGTTTTCAGCCCGTCCAGCGGCGTGCGGATTTCGTACCCTTGACCGGCATAACGCAAATCCATCTCGCGGATGAAGTGCCGGTCGCGCCCGCCAAGCCCTTCAGCGGCGAGCTCGGTATCGGCATGATCCTCCAGCACCCTGAACTGTTCCTCAGTATGGTCGGGCGAAAGTTGCATCAGCTCCGTCAGTTCGGATCGGATATAGTCATGGACGATATCGGAACAGAGCAGGCCGAGCGCTGAAAACGCCCCCGGGTTGGGCGGCACCAGAACGCGCGGAATGCCCAGCTCATCCGCGACCATCGCGGCATGGACCGGTCCCGCGCCGCCAAACGGCACCAGCGTGAAATCCTTCAGCTCGATGACTTTCTTGGCCGCCTGCACGCGGATTTCATCCGCCATGCGCGCATTGATCAGGCGGATAATTCCGGCGGCGGCTTCTTCGACGCTCATTCCCATCGGCCCGGCGATCCCGTTTTCAATTGCCGCGCGGGTCGCCGCGACATCCAACGTCGTCTCGCCGCCCAACAGATATTCCGGGTTGAGGAATCCGCAGACCAGATCGGCGTCCGTGACGGTCGGCTCCAACCCTCCCTTGCCATAGGAAACCGGGCCGGGATCGGCGCCGGCGCTGTCCGGTCCGACGCTGAGCAGACCCGATGCGCCGCGCCGGGCGATGGTGCCGCCGCCAGCCGAAATCGTGCTGATATCGAAGGCCGGCACATCCAGCCGCCGTTCGGCGATAGCGCCCTCGGTCACCTCCAGCGGCACGGCGTTCTGGATAAAGGCGATATCGCAGCTTGTGCCGCCCATATCCATGGTGACCAGATGAGCGTGGCCCTGCTTTTCGCCGAGAACGTATGCGGTGGCCTGAACCCCCGCCGCCGGACCCGAGAGCAGCGTATGGACCGTCTTTCCGCCGCCGGCGGTCGCGCCCAGCGGCATCACCCCGCCATTCGATTGCATCAGAAAGCGGCGCGGCGTTTCGATCTTTATGTCATCCAGCCCGTTATCCAGATCGTTGGCATATTTTGCCAGCACCGGCTCCAGATAGGCATTCAGCAGCGTGGTCGACAGGCGCGGCCATTCGCGGATACGGGGCAGCACCTCGGATGATAGCGAGACATAGGCGCCGGGGATTTCGTCGCGGATAATCTCGGCGGCGCGCGCCTCATGCGCGTCATTCATATAGGAAAACAGGAAACAGACGGCAAAAGATTCCGCCCCTTCCGCCCCGAGCGCCTTCGCGGCCTCGCGGACCTCGGCTTCGGCCAGCGGCTCCAGCTCCTTACCCGCATAATCCATCCGCCCGGAGATTTCGTGGGTCAGATGCTGGCTGACCAGCGGGGCGGGCCTGCGGAAATTGAGCTCGAACTGATTGCCTTCCCGGGCCTGGGTCTGCACCTCCTGTACCGCGCGGAAACCGCGCGTGATCAGCAGGCCGATCTTGCTGCCTTTGAGCTCCAGCAGCGCGTTGGTGGTCACCGTGGTGCCGTGGCTGAAAAAATCGATTTCGCCCGCGCCGATATCGCGCGCCAGCAGGCGCGAGACGCCGTCCAGCACCGCGACCGACGGGTTCGCCGGTGTGCTCGGGACCTTTTCGATCAGGATATGGCCCGTCGCCGGGCCGGCCAGCACCAGATCGGTATGGGTGCCGCCGACATCGACGCCGAGACGATATTCAGCCAAGGGCGGTTTCCCCCGCCGCTCAGCCGTTGCCGAGAATTTGCGGGCACATCCAGCGCGCGACCGCGACCAGCGCCTCATCCCGGTGGCGCATGCCCTGAAGCTGCACACCGGTCGGCATATCCTCGACCTTCAGCAGCGGCAGGGAAAGCGCCGGCATGCCGATGATCGAAGAGGCCTCATTATAAATCGCGCTGCCCTGATCCATGCCGATCGGGCCCGGGCCGGGGGAGGCCAGCGTGATCATGCCGTCGCAGCGATTGGCCAGCTCGTCATGCATATTGCGCCAGTGTTCGCGCCGCACCAGCGCCTGGCGGTATTCCTCCTGGGTCAGGCCGCGCCCTTCCTCCACGCCTTTCTTGAGGCGCGGCGGGATCCGGTCGGCGTCGTAATCGAGATACTGATACATCGGGAAACGCATCTCGAACCGGTAGAGATTGCGCCACATTTCGGGCGACTTGGCGGTCTCGGTTTCGTAGGTCTCGATCGCCGGATCATCCTTGCGGGTGAAAAGCTCGACCCCCGCTGCTTCCAGCTGTTTGAGGACGCCGTTGAACTGTTCCCTGGTTTCATCGTCGGTTTCGGCCCAGCCCGCGGTTTCCAGAACGATCAGCCGTTCCGGCTTGCGCGGCGCCGGGGGCAGGCGTCCGCCATAGAGGCCGGGATGCCCCGGATCGCCGCCGGCATGTTCCGAGATATAGCGCGCGACGATCCACATATCCTCCAGCGAGCCGGCGATGACGCCGAGATGGTCCATGGTTTCAGCGGCCGAATAGCTGCCCTGGCGGTTGAGCGCGCCGAACGTGCCCTTGAGCCCGTAAACCCCGCAGAAGCTCGACGGGCGGATGGTGGAGCCGCGCCCGTGCGTGCCGAGCCCGCAGGGGATCATGGTGGAACCGACGCCCGCGCATGTGCCGGAGGAAGAGCCGCCCGGCGTGCGGCGTAAATCGAACGGGTTGCGGGTTTCCGCCGGGTCGCCGCCGCCAAAGGTGATGGTGACGGTTTTCCCCAGGATGACCGCGCCGCCCTTCCTCAGGAAATAGACCGAGGCCGCATCGCGGATCGGCTGGTTGCCGCGGAAAAGATCGCTGTTGTATTCGGTCGGCATATCGGCGGTTTCGATCAGATCCTTGATGCCGATCGGCATGCCGTCGACCAGCGACAGCGGCTTGCCGTCCTTGTAGCGCTTGGTCGCCTCATCCGCCGCCTTGCGCGCCGGTTCGGTGTTCAGATAGGCCCAGGCTTTGACCTCCGGCTCCAGCCGGTCGATGACCTCCAAACAGCGTTCCAGATAATCGCGCGGCGTATCCCCGCCATCGAGGAATTTCTGGCGGTGGTCGTGAAAGCTGCGCAGCTCCCACGTTTTCGGATCATAATCGCCAATACCCTTTGCCGGTTCGATGGTCATCGAAGTCTCCCTGTTTGCAACATTTGATTTTTGGAACGCACCGCCGGTTTTGCCGCGCCCGCTCCCTGTCTATGATGGTTGGCAGAGTACAAAATTATGGGAAAGGCGAAAACCTATGGGGAGCAATCTTGATGGAATGGTCGCGCTGGTTACCGGATCGGGGCGCGGCATGGGGCGGTGCCACGCCGATCTGATGGCCAGCCGGGGCGCGGATGTCATTGTGCATGACATCAATGAAGACAATGCCAACGAAACGGCGGACATGGTGCGCGGCCATGGCCGCAAGGCCAGCGTGATCATCGCCGATGTCCGCGATGTGCCGGATTTCACGGCGAAAATCGGCGAAGCCGAGGCCGAACACGGCAAGATCGATATTCTGGTCAATAACGCGGGCGTCAGCGGCCGCAAGCTGCCGGTCGAGGACATTGATGAGGAAATCTACGACACGCTGTTCGATATTCAGGTCCGGGGCGCGTTTTTCGCCGCCCGCGCCGTTCTGCCCGGTATGAAGGCGCGCAAATACGGCAAGATCATCAATATTTCCTCGATCTATGCGATGGGCGGCAGTTCCTTCGCCAGCCACTACGCGGCGGCAAAGTCTGCGCTATCCGGCTTTACCAAGAGCTGGGCGCGGGAATTCGCGCCGTGGAATATCTGCTGCAACGCGGTCGCGCCGGGCTTTATCCTGACCGATATGACGCGCGGCAGTAACACTGACGAGATGCTGGATTCGCGGTCCAAAGCCATGCCGCTCGGCCGGTTTACCGAACCGGTGGAAATCTCCTATGCCGTCGCCTGGCTGGCCTCGAAAGAATGCGACATGGTGACCGGACAGGTGATCAGCCCCAATTCGGGCGAGGTTATCGTCGGCTATTAGGCGGGGCGGGTTGCCCCAAAGGGCAAGGCGGCTAAAATCCGCCGCAAACAGATCATAAACGCAGGGTGAGAGCCGTGAGCGATTATCGCGACAAGATTTATTCAGATGCGTGGCGGGCCTTCAAGGACCCGGAGGTCCTGGAATATTTCAACCCCACCGTGGTAGTACTCGACCGCAACATCGCGGACGGGCGCGGTGACAAGACCGCGCTGATCGTCGATGACCAGCCCTATTCCTATTCGGAATTGCTCGGCCATGTGTGCCGCGCGTCGAACGGGCTGCAATCGCTCAATATCGAGCCGGGCTCGCGCATGCTGATGTTCGGCACCGACAGTCTGGAATATTCCGCGACCTGGTTCGGCGCGATCCGCGCCGGCATCGTGCCGGCGGTGATTTCCGACGCCTACAAGGCGGAAAACCTGCTCTATTTCCTGCGCGACACCGCCTGCAAGACGCTGTTTATCGATTCCGAACAGCTGGAAAAGCTGAATGATATCGCCGAGGACATTCCCCATACGCTGAAGACCGTCATCGTGCGGGGCGATCTTTCCGGCGCGCCGGAATCGGGCGACCGCCAGACGCTGTCCCATGCGGAGATGGTCGAGGGCCACTCCGAGACGGCGGAGGCCTATCCGCTCCACAATAACGACATCACCTATATGTTCTATTCCGGCGGCACGACCGGCACCGCCAAGGGGATTACACATCTGGCGCATGATTTCTATCTGGTGCCGGAACGGCATGGCGCGTTTCTGGAATATCGCGAAAGCGACATCGTTCACGCAACATCGAAGAAATATTTTACCCATGGCCTATGGCCGGGCCTGCTGATCCCGCTCTATTTCGGTGCGACCAGCGTTATCTCGCGCCTGCCGCCGACGCCCGAAAACGTGGTGAACCTGGTTGAGGCGACGAAGCCGACCAAGATGATCACCGTGCCGACCATCATCAAGAACATCATGCTGTTCGCCGATCAGGAACGGGTGCCTGATTTCTCATCGCTGGAGGTCGTGACCTCGGCGTCGGAGAAAATGCCGCCGGAGGTTTTTGAGCGGTTCCACGAGCTGTTCGAGCTGGAAATCCTCGATTCCATCGGTTCCAGCGAAATTACCTATGAATGGATCGCCAACCGGCCGAAGGATTTCCGCCGCGGCAGTCTCGGCAAGCCGGTCTTCGGGTTTGAGGCCAAGCTGATGGATGCCGACGGCAATGAGGTGACCGAGCCCAACACCGACGGCGAAGCCTGGATCAAGAGCAGCACGACCTGCTTTTTCTACTGGCGCAAGCTGGATAAGACCAAGGAGACCTTTGTCGGGGAATGGGCGCGCACCGGCGATACGCTGATGTATGACGAGGACGGATTCTTCTGGTTCTCCGGCCGGTCGGACGATGTGTTCAAGGTGAAGGGGCTCTGGGTCTCACCGATTGAGGTCGAAGCCGCAATCACCGAAGACGATGCGGTGCTCGAAGCCGCCGTCGTGTCCTATGAGGACGATGACGGGCTGACCAAACCGAAGGCTTTTGTGGTGCTCAATCCGGGAGAGGAAGCGTCTGACGCGCTGGCCGACCGGCTGAAGGCCGGGGTGCGCCGGATCGGCGGGTACAAGGTGCCGGAGGAAATCGATTTCGTGGAGGCGCTGCCGCGCACCACCCTGATGAAGATCGACCGCCGCGCCCTCCGCGTTCAAGAAGCGGAGGCACGCGGCAAACCGGTCTAGACCGCGTGCCCTATTTTTTCGGCAGCGCGCCCTTCTTGGTCGCCATATCGGTGAAGTTGTTAAGCGCGCCGGTCATCACCTTGTAGACCCTTTCGCGGTCGGTCACGCCATAGCGTTTGGCCAGCCAGGCGGGATCGGTATAGGCAAGCTTTACCGCGCCGCCGGCATCGCGCCAGGCGATGGCCTTTAGCGGCAGGTCGAGCCCTATGGCCGGATTGGATGCCATCAGCGGCGTCCCCAGTTTCGGCGAACCGAAAATCAGCACGGCGGTGGGTGTCAGCTCCTTGCCGATGCTTTTTGCGCCCTTTGCGTGATCGATGCGGGCGAAAATTTTGATGCCCTTGCGCTGCAGGGCAATCCCCAGCCGGTCGAGCGTCTTGGCGACACCGAAATCGCTGTTCTTGATAATCAGCCCCTCACCGGCGGCGAGGGCCGGTGTGGCGCCGGTAAAGCCGGTAATGGCGATGAAAGAGGCAATAAAGAGAAATCTGGTTCTTAACATTATTTCTATTCCATTGGGCGTTGTTGATCTCAGCGCAAGCCTAACGCCTGCGCCTGGCCCGGATAAACAGCCTCGCCTGAATCTCACACAGAATTGAAAAGCCGGAGAGCGGGTCCGCTCTCCGGCTTAATGTTGGATTGGTTCCGCGTTATTCCGCGGCGCGCCCGCCCGCGCTGGCATAGCGGCTTTCGGGCACCGGCAGGCTCAGCATGTCGCGCAGCGTCGTGCCCTCATAAGCCTTGCGGAAAATGCCGCGCGATTGCAGTTCCGGCACCACCATATCGACAAAGGCGTCGAATTCATCAGGGAACAGCGACGGGATGATATTGAACCCGTCGCAGGCGCCGTTCTCGAACCAGTTCTGCATTGTGTCGGCCACCGTCTTCGGCGTACCGACCAGCACCATATGGCCGCGCGCCGCCGCGAAATGCTGGTAAAGCTGGCGCAGGGTCCAGTTATTTTCCCGCGCGAGGTCCAGCATCTGGCCGGACCGGGTGCCGACATCGTCGACCGCTTCCAGTTGGGGCAGCGGAATATCCGGGTCCATCCGGGTGAAGTCATGCCCGACCCGGCGCGACAGGAAGGCGAGCCCGTGATCCGGATGGATCAGGTTTTGCAGCTCATCGGCCTTGGCCTGCGCTTCAGCCTCGGTCTCCGCCACGGTCACGGAAAGACCTGGCAGGATTTTCAGATCGCCTTGCTGGCGGCCATACTTGGCGAGCCGCGCCTTCACATCCGAATAAAAGGCTTGGGCCAGCTCGATGCTCTGGCTCGCGCCGAAAATCACATCGGCGGACTTGGCGGCAAGCTCCCGCCCTTCCTCGGACGCGCCGGCCTGCACGATGACCGGCCGGCCCTGCGGAGAACGCGGCACGTTGAGCGGCCCTTCGACCTGGAAATGCTTGCCCTTGTGGTTCAGCACATGCATGCGGTCCCACTCAAAAAACGTGCTGGTTTCCTTGTCGCGCACGAACGCGTCCGCGTCCCAGCTATCCCACAGCCCGATCAGCACATCGACGAATTCGTCGGCGATTTCGTACCGTTCCGGCTTTGGCTTGTGCGCTTCCTGGCTGTAATTCAGCGCGGCTCTCGGGTTGCCGGTGGTGACGATATTCACCCCGCAGCGCCCGCCGCAGATCAGATCCAGCGTCGCGAACTCGCGCGCCACCGTATAAGGCTGATCGAAGCTGGTGCTTTTCGTGCAGACCAGCCCGATATGCTTTGTGTGCGGCGCCAGCGCGGCCAGCAGTGTATAGGGTTCCAGCCAGGCCGCGTAATGCTGCATGTTCAGCGCCGAATCGACGGTGGTCCAGGCGGTGTTGGTGTCGGCGGAAAACAGCATGTCGAACAGGCCGCGCTCCGCCGTGTGCGCCATCTCGATAAAGCGGTCGAAATTCTCGTTGGCGTCGTCATGCGCGTTGGGATGGCGCCAGGACGAGATGTGATGCCCGGTGGGGCGAATGAACAGGCCAAGCTTCATTTCAGCCATGAGGGGTCCTCCCGTTTGTTTCCGGATTTCTTAAACGATAGGCCCCAAAGCCGGGGTCTGGCAAGGCCGAGTGGGGGTATGCCTAGGCCTGCCGATACCGGATCAGCCCGTCATCACAGTATTCTTTGGACAGTCTGCCTTTGACGACAAGGTTGTTGGCATGGGCCAGCGCCTCGCCGATGGCGAAGCCGAGCTGGTGTTGGTCCATCTCGCGGTTGAAGATCGCCGGGATCATGTCGATGGCGGTCGCGGGCGTGGCGCAGAATTCAAACGCCGCTTCCAGCCTTTCGTCATGATGATCGCGCAGCGCCTGTATGCGGTCGTGGATGCCGTAAAACGGCCGGTCATGCGAGGGCAGGACCAGCGCGTCATCCGCCACATCGGCGAATTTATGCAGGCTGTCGAGATAAAGCCCCAGCGGATCGCCGTCCGGTTCATTGCATTGCAGTGAAATATTGGTGGATATCCGCGGCAGGATCTGATCGCCCGAAATCAGCAGATTGCGGTCGGCGCACCACAGCGCGGCATGTTCCGGCGAATGGCCCGCGCCCGTGATCACCACCCACTGATCGCCGTTAATATCGATGACGTCGCCATCCATCATGCGGACAAAGGTCGACGGCAGCGGCAAGATGATACGGGCGAAATCGGGCCGCGTGTCGCGATATCCCTGAACCCCGGCCTCGTTCATGCCGTTTTCGGTATAGAATTTCAGCCGTGTCTCAATATCCGCCGTCGGCCCGCCATGCCGGTTGAGCTGCGCCTGCATCCATTCGGAATAGGTCATCCAGATGGGCGCGTCCCAGTCCTCGGCGAACCAGCCGGCGAGCGAGACATGATCAGGGTGAAAATGGGTGACGATCACCCGGTTGATGTTTTTCCCGCCCAGCAGATCGGTGAAATAGGCCTGCCAGTGGGCGCGGGTTTCATCAGAGTTATAGCCGGTATCGATGACCGTCCAGCCATCGCCGTCTTCCAGCAGCCACAGATTGATATGGTTGAGCGCGAAGGGCAGCGGCATGCGCAGCCAGTGAATGCCGGGCGCGACCTCCATCGCCTCGCCATATTCCAGCCGCGCGAACGGGTAATCGGGGCCGTTGGCCATTTACAGCCCCGCCCGCTGGCAATGGGGGGTTTTCAAGCGATCAGCTTTCGCGCTCGCCATCCGCTTCCGGCGCGCCGGTGGAAATCGGAATTTCGACCGCTGCCGGCGCGGCGTTTTCCGCCACGGCTTCTTCGGGCGCGGCCTCTTCCGTAACGGCTGCCGGCTCGGCGCTGGCCACTTCGGCCTCGGCGGCCTGTTTTTCCTTTGCCTTGCGCTTCTCGGCGCGCTCGGCGGCGCGGCGGGCCTTTTCAATCGCTTCCGACAGATCCTCACGCGAACAGATGCCGAGCGCCACCGGGTCCTGCGCCTTGATATTGGCCATGTTCCAGTGGGTCCGGTCGCGCACCGCGTTGATCGTCGGCTTGGTGGTGCCGACCAGCCGCCCGATCTGCCCGTCGGACAGTTCCGGGAAATTCCGCACCAGCCAGGCGATGGCGTTGGGCCGGTCATGGCGTTTGGCGACCGGGGTATAGCGCGGTCCCTTGGTCCGGGCACGCGGGCGCGGCACTTTGGCTTCCGCCAGCTCCAGCGCCAGCGTCGGGTCCGCCGTGCAGCGTTCGATTTCTTCCTGGGTCAACTGACCGGCGGCGATCGGGTCCAGACCGGTCATGCCGATCGCGACCTCGCCATCAGCGATCCCCTGCACCTCAAGCGGATGCAGATTGCAGAAATCGGCGACCTGATCAAAGGTCAGCGCGGTGTTTTCGATCAGCCAGACCGCTGTGGCCTTGGGCATCAGTACCTGTGACATCTCTACTCCTCAAAAAAACAAAATCACGGCTTCCGCCGGTGGCGCCGGCCGTGAGATAAATTAAAACTGCCGGGATTTGGACGGGGACGGGATATTGCCGCTATCGCGCCGTCAAATCGTGAGGACGATTTTACCGATATGAGCGCCGCTGTCCATCAATCTGTGCGCGTCCGCCGCATTCTGAAGCGCAAAACGCTGAAAAATCTGCGGTTTTACCGTGCCGTTCTCAAGCAACGGCCAGACTTCGCGATGCAGATCATCGGCGATTTCGGCTTTCAATTCTGTTGCGCGGGCGCGCAGGGTGGAGCCTGTAAAGACCAATTGTTTCACCATAATCAGATGAACCGGGATTTCCGCCTTGGTGCCCTTCTGGATGGCGATTTGCACCAGCCGTCCGCCGAAGGCGAGCGCGTTGAGGTTTCTTGTTACGTAATCGCCGCCGACCATGTCGAGAATGACATCGACCCCTTTGCCGCCGGTTTCCTCTTTTACGGCCTCGACGAAATCCGCGTCGCGGTAATTGATCGCGCGGTCCGCGCCCAGCGCCTCGCAGGCCGCGCATTTTTCCGCGCTGCCGGCGGTGATAAACACCCTTGCGCCGCGCGCCTTGGCCAACTGGATCGCGGTCGTGCCGATGCCGCTGGAGCCGCCATGAACCAGAAGCGTCTCCCCTGATTTCAGCCGGCCCCGGGTAAAGACATTGTCCCATACGGTAAAGAATGTTTCCGGCACCGCGGCGGCTTCCACCATCGAGAGCCCTTTCGGCACGGGCAGGCAGAGGCTGGCCGGTACCGCGCAATATTCGGCATAGCCGCCACCGGCGATCAGGGCGCACACCTCTGCCCCGATTGTTGGGGTATCAACAGTTGATCCCACAGCAACAACGGTTCCGGCGATTTCCAGCCCCGGAATGTCGCTTGCCCCCTTGGGCGGCGGGTATTGGCCCATGCGCTGCATCACATCCGGGCGGTTGACGCCGGCGGCGGCCACCTTGACCAGCACTTCATGCGCGCCGATTTCGGGGACGGGCCGTTCGGTGGGTCTCAATACCTGCGGCCCGCCGGGTTCAATGATCTCGATGGCGGTCATGATGTCTGGGATCGAATCTGTCATTGCGGGTTCCTGTTGTCGGGGCTGCACGATTTCACGAGACCGGAAAATGTTCTAAATTTTGCCAACTGACAAGAAAACGGAGGGAATGATGGCGACGGAAGACGAAGACGATCTGCCGAGGCCTACCGGCGAATTCGAGCCAAAAAACCTCGACGATATGTCGCTTGAGCAGCTTGAGGACTATATCGCCGTGCTGGAAGACGAAATCACGCGGGTAAAGGCGGAAATCGCCCAGAAATCCGACGTCATGAAGGCGGCGGAATCGATTTTCAAAAATTAGGGTAAAGTTTTTCGAAAATTTTACGCCTTGTTAACTTTTATCCTTCACCATTCTGATTAACGGTCCTCCTTGGGATCGTTTCGTCAATGGATCCTCATCCATCCTTTTGACGCCTCCCTGTTGAAACTCGAGCCGCCCTTTGGGCGGCTCTTTTTCTTTTTCCCCAATAGAAAACCGCCCCGGAAGGGGGCGGCTCCACAAATTCAGACGGGCGCAAGGCCTTATTTGAGGCCGAAACCCTCGAATTTCTTGTTGAACTTGGCGACCTGCGTGTCCTGCGTATTGATCCGTGCCGCGCCCCCGGTCCAGGCCGGGTGCGAGTTGGGATCGATATCCAGCTTCATCGTGTCGCCCGGGCTGCCCCAGGTCGAACGGGTCTGGTAGGTCGTGCCATCCGTCATGACGACGGTGATCTCGTGATAATCGGGATGAATTTCCTGTTTCATCTTTTCCTCCGCAACGGCGAGCGGTTATACAGCACAAATGGCGGGGAATGCAAGCGTTCCGCGTTGACGCGACCGCATACCGGTGCTTGTTAGTCCGGCGAATTCGAATTCGGGAGGAATAGAGTGGCGAAACGGCCGCAGAACGACGCCGGAACAGGGGGCGGAGACGACCGTCCGCGCGCCCGTATCGGCGCGCTTCGCGGGATTTTGCCCTATCTCGCGCCCTATAAACCGGCGATCGCCGGGGCGCTGATCGCGCTCTCCGTGGCGGCCAGCGCGGTTCTCGTCATGGGGGTGGGGTTGCGCACGCTGGTGGACCAGGGGTTCAGCAGCGGCGATGAAGCCTTGCTCGACCGGGCGCTTGTGGGACTCTTTATCGTTATCGCGGTGCTGACGGCGGCAACCTATGCGCGGTTTTTCCTGGTCTCCTGGATCGGTGAAAAAGTGGTCGCCGATATCAGGCGCGACGTCTTTAGCCACGTGCTTTCCCTGAGCCCCGGGTTTTTTGAAACCACCCGCATCGGCGAGGTCATGTCGCGCCTGACCACCGATACGACATTGTTGCAATCGGTCGTCGGGTCGCAGGTTTCGGTCGCGCTCCGCAATATGCTGCTGTTCCTCGGCGGGACCACCATGCTGATAGTGACCAGCCCGCGCCTGACCGGGTTCGTTTTTCTGGTCGTGCCGCTGGTGGTCACCCCGATCATCCTGTTTGGCCGCCGGGTGCGGCGCCTGTCGCGCGCCAGTCAGGACCGGGTCGCCGATGTCGGCGCTTATATCGAGGAAACGCTGAACGC
>CAZBKQ010000001.1:99004-110238 GCA_964492555.1 uncultured Rhodospirillaceae bacterium
GTGACCTTCCATTATCCGTCCCGTCCCGACATGGCGGCGCTGTCCGATTTTTCCCTGACGGTGGAGACGGGCGAGACCGTGGCGCTGGTCGGGCCGTCAGGCGCGGGGAAATCAACGGTCATCCAGCTTTTGCTCAGATTTTACGATCCCTCTGACGGGGCGGTTACGCTGGATGGGGTCGATCTGCGCGCGGCGGCGCTGTCGGACATACGGGGGCGTATGGCGCTGGTGCCGCAGGACCCGGTCGTTTTCGCCGCCGATGCCTGGGAAAATATCGGCTATGGCTGCCCCGGCGCCTCGAGAGACGAAATCCGCGCGGCGGCGGAGGCGGCGGCGGCTACGGAATTCCTCGACCCGCTGCCGGAAGGGTTTGAGACGTTTCTGGGTGAAAAAGGGCTGCGGCTTTCCGGCGGGCAGCGTCAGCGTGTGGCGATCGCCCGGGCGGTGCTGCGCGATGCGCCGGTGCTGTTGCTGGATGAGGCGACATCGGCGCTTGATGCCCAAAGCGAACGGGTGGTCCAGGCGGCCTTTGAAAAGCTGATGGCGGGGCGGACCACTATCGTGATTGCCCATCGCCTCGCCACCGTTCTGAAGGCCGACCGCATCGTGGTGATGGACAAGGGGCGTATCAACGCCATCGGCACGCATGACGAGCTGATCGCCGAGGGCGGGCTCTATGCACGGCTCGCCGCCTTGCAGTTCGACCGGGAAGAGGAACCGGTCCCGGTCAAATAAGAAATTATCTGTTCGTGAGCTTGAATTCGATGCGGCGGTTGCGCCGCAGCGCGCCGGGCGTGTTGGATTTGTCGATCGGGTGAAACTCGCCGAACCCGGCGGCGACCAGCCGGTCCGCAGGCAACCCGTTGGCGATCAGCAGCTTGACGACAGATACCGCCCGCGCGGTCGAGAGTTCCCAGTTCGACGGAAATTGTCCGGTGCGGATCGGCAGCTTGTCGGTGTGCCCGTCGACCCGTAACACCCAGTCAATATTGGCCGGTATTTTGCCGGCAATTTCGGTCAGGGTGCGCGCCAGTGCTGCGATCTGTCGCTCACCACCGCCCTTGATCTGCGATGACGCCGAATCGAACAGGACCTCGGACTGAAAAACAAAGCGGTCGCCGACAATCCGGACATCGCGCCGGTTGCCGATGACTTCACGCAGCCTGCCGAAAAATTCCGACCGGTAGCGCGCCAGCTCCTGCACCTTGCTGGCCAGCGCCGCGTTCAGCCGCTTGCCGAGATTGGCGATCTGCACCTGCTGTTCCCTGGATTTCGCCTCCGACGCCTGCAACACGGCGGATATTTTGGCAAGCTGCTGGCGCAAGGCGGCGATCTGCCGGTTGAGCAATTCCACCCGGGCCCGGGCTTCGGCTGAGAGCTTTTTCTCCGCATCCAGCGTTTCTTCCGCGCCGGTCGCCCGCTCCGTCATGCGGGTCAGCAACAGCTCGTTTTCCGTCACCTTTTTCTGGGCGAGCGCGGTGCGTTCTTTTTCGGTGCTGAGTTTGGCTTCCAGCGCCTTGCTCTCGTCGCGCAGCGCGGTCAGCGATTCTTCGCTGGATTTGAGGGCCGCCGCCTTGGTGGTGACCTCTTTTTCGAGCTTTGCGCGCAACTCCTTTAACGCCGCGATATCGCGCCGCAGCAATTCTAGCTGCCCAAGCTGCGTCTTGATCTTCGCCCGGTCCGCCTCGATGGATTTGAAGGCATCGGCGAGATCGGTGGAAGCTTTTGCCGTCTTTTCCTGCGATTCTGCGAGCGCCGCCGCCAGCCGTTCCTTGTCGCTCAGCGCGGCGGCGAGTTGCGCGCTCAACGCATCCCTCCGGGTGACGGAGCTTTGCAGCTCGGCGGAGAGTTGTCCGATTTCATCCCGGAGCCCCGCATTGCTCTGCTGTTCCAGCGCCAGCAGCTCGGAAAGTTCCGCCACCTGCTTGTTCAGGCGGCTGAGCGCTTCATTCCGGCCGGTCAGGATCTCCGACAGGAAGTGCTGCGCCAGGGTGAAAACCATCAACAGAAACAGAATGATGATCAGCAGGGTGGAAATCGCATCGACGAATCCCGGCCAGATATCGGGAACGGCGCGGCGTCTGATACGGGCGTGCATCGCGGGTGCGCCGCCGCTTACTGTCCGCCGCCGCGTTCCGCCGCCGCGGCGATAGTGCGGGACAGGACGCGCAACTCGCTGCGCAATTCGGATACGGTTTCGGACCGGCCTTTTTCCATTTCCTCCAGCATGCGCCCCAGCTGCCGGTCGATATTGCGCACACTGTCTTTCAGCCCGTCATCTTGTCCCGATTGCGGCAGGGCGGCTTCGCCGATCCGGGCGAGCAACGGTTTGATCTCGATCTGCGCTTCGGCGATTTTGATCATCAGCGATTGTTCGGTCTTCATCTGCTCGGTCAGCAAATTCATCTTGTCGGCCAGCTCGCTAATGCTCTGGTTGGCCGAAATCCGGCTTTCCTCGCCGCGTTCCAGCGTCCGTTGCAGACTTTCCAGACTATCCGCCGTCTGCTCCAGAAGCGCCTCGACATAGGCGGGCACGCCGGTTTCGCCTTCGCCGACCGACAGCGCACCGGAAGAAAGCCGCGTCTGGCGCGCCAGCCATTCCTCCACATCGTTATAGAAATGGTTTTGCGCCTGACCGGACTGGAGTTCCAGAAAACCCAGGATCAGCGATCCGGCCAGACCGAAAAGCGAGGAGCTGAACGCCGTGCCCATCCCTTTGAGCGGGGCCTGCAACCCCTGTTTCAGATCGCTGAAAACGGCGGTGAGATCGCCCGCGCCGACGCTGAGTCCCGCGATAACGCCGCCGACCGATTCAATGGTTTGCAACAGTCCCCAGAAGGTGCCGAGAAGGCCGAGGAAAATCAGCAGCCCGATCATATAGCGGGACAAATCGCGTGATTCTTCGAGCCGCGACGCCAGACCGTCCAGAAGGGAGCGCTGCGACAGGGCGGAGAGGGTGGTGATGGTCTTGCGTTCGCCCAACATCGCCGCCATAGGCGCAAGAAGCCGGGGCGGGTCCTGGACCGAGACCCCCGGCTGGGTGGATCGATAGGCTTCCAGCCAGGCGGTCTCGCGGATCAACTGGATCGTCTGGCGGAAGATATAGACGATTCCGAGGACCAGAACGCCGAGGATCAACCCGTTCAGCGCGGGGTTCGCCATAAACGAACTGAAAAGCGTCGCCGACAGAACGCCGATCACCACGGTCACTACGACCAAAAAAATCAGCATCCGGATGAGATAATGCCGCGGCGTGCTCATGCGGAATTTTCCCGGAAGAGGCCGCGGGCGCGCGAAACGCTGCTCTCGCGGTCCGCCAACGACATCAGCGCTGTCTGACGATCACATCGACACGGTCGGCCGGTCCGTCCCCGGCCTTGGAGCCGAGCGCCCGGACATCGATCCGCGTGCTTTTGATGCCTGCCCCGATCAGGTGAGACCGGACGGCGAGAGCGCGTGACAGCGACAGGCGTCGTGCCTGGCTTTCGGATTTGCCGCCGGTGCCGGCATAGGCCATGAGCTGAACCCGCAAAGCGGGATCGGATTTGAGCTGTTGCGCCACCGATTTGAGGGTCGTGTCGCCGGAAGAATCCAGCTTGGCGGATCCGGCGGCAAAGCCGATACGGCGCTGATCACCTGTCGCCGGGCTCGCGGGGGCGGCGGGTGGCAGGCTGGCGACGGAAACCGGCGCTTTCGCGGTTGGAGGCTTCGGTGCGGCCATCGCCGGTTTCGGCGGTGCCGCGACCACTGGCGGTGGCAAGGGCACCGGTTTGCTGTCGATGGACGGCGCTGTCGGTATTGCCGTTGGCGGTGGTGTCGGGATGCCTGGTACCGCCGGGACAGCAGCGACGACCGGTTTTTTCGGTGCGGGTGGCGGCGCTTTTGGCGCGGCAGGCGGTTTTGACGCAATCGGCGCGGGTTTGCGCACCGGCGCGCGCATGACCGATTTCGGGGCCGGCGCGGGCTTTGGCGCGGCGCGGCGAGCCGTGCGGCGCGGGGCAACGCGCTGTGCCGGTTTTGGCGGGCTCAACAGTGACATGTCGCGCTGCGGCGGCGCGGTCAGGCCGATCTGACCGGCGGGCGGGGTAAAGCGGCCATTGCGAATGACCGGAAATTTCGGACCCGATCCATCGGCGGCGTATAGAGGCGGCGCCGGAACGGAGAGACGGGCACCTGACGCGCTGTAGTGCGGGGCCGGACGGCCGAGCAGGGTGGATGGCACGTTCGGCGGCGCACCGAGATTTTCAAGCACACCGTAATCGACGGTGACGCTCTGCGCCTGCAGCGCCGCCGGCGGAAAAAGCGCTGCCATGACCAGAAGAGCGCCGGTCTGAATTTTGATGATTTTGATGCCGCGCATCGCTTGCAACCCCTCAACTCGTCGCGGGCCGCAGGACACGGCGACCCCGCCTGAACAGGACACGTCGAACCATAGCGCAGCGACTCTTGTCTCACAACAAGTTAGCGGGTGCGCGTGGATCAGCCCTTGTTTCGCAGACCTTCGCGCAGCAACCGGCCGATCGAATCGTATAGCGCCCCGTTGGTCGCCAGAATGGACGGTCCGTTCAGCGGATCGTTGCGGCCATCGATTTCGCTGACCATGCCGCCCGCCTCGCGGACGATGAGAATTCCCGCCGCGACATCCCAGGGGGCGAGCCCGAATTCCCAGAACCCTTCATACCGGCCCGCCGCGACATAGGCGAGATCGAGCGCCGCGGAACCGAAACGGCGGACACCCGCGGTGTGTTCCATCATCGACGGCAGCACGGCGATCATCTCGTCCTTGCCGTCGCGGCCCATAAACGGGATGCCGGTGGCCAGGATGGCGTCCGGAAGGGCCCCGCGCGCGGACACCCGGATTCGCTGATTGTTGATATAGGCGCCCTGACCTTTGGCGGCCCAGAATACTTCCTCGCGCAACGGGTCGAAAATCATCCCCGCAACGATCTCACCCGCTTGGGCGTGCGCGATCGAAATACAGAAATGCGGTATGGCGTGGAGGAAATTGGTGGTGCCGTCGAGTGGGTCGACGATCCATTGATCGGGGGCGTCCGCGTCACCGATGGCGCCCGATTCCTCAAGCAGCATGGAAAATTCCGGATGGGCGGCGCCGAGCTCCCGCTTAAGGATGCTTTCCGCCCGCCGGTCGGCCTCTGAGACGAAATCCGCGGGCCCCTTGCGGGAAACCTGCAAATGCTCGACCTCGTTGAAATCGTGAATCAGGCTGCGCGCGGCCTTACGCGCCGCGCCGTCCATGACGTTGATGATGGCTGGACGCATTTGCGCGCTCCTGAATTTGCGTCTGACCGGTTTCGGTCCGGATCAGTCCTTCGCCCGCTCCACATAGCTGGAATCGGCGGTGTTGACCACAATCCGCGTGCCGGCCTCGATATGGGGCGGCACCATGACCTTGACGCCGTTTTCCATGATCGCGGGTTTATAGGACGAGGACGCGGTCTGGCCCTTGACCACCGCGTCGGCCTCCGCGACCTCCAGCGTTACCGAACCCGGCGCGGTCAGCCCGACCGGCGTGCCTTCGACCGTATTGACCAGAACTTCCATCCCGTCGGTCAGAAACACCGCGGCCTCGCCCGCCATGTCCTTTTCGACGGTGAACTGGTCATAGGTTTCGGAATCCATCAGGGTGATCTGGTCGTCTTCCATGAAAAGAATCGTGCAGGTCTTTTCATCCGTCATCAGTTTTTCGACGGTTTCCTGGGTGCGGAACCTGACATTGGTTTTGATGCCCGTGGTCACGTCGCGCATATCCAGCGCGATAAAGGCGTTACCCTTGCCGGGCAGGATCAGATCGTATTTCAGGATGCTGTAGCGTTTGCCCTCATGTTCGATCACATGGTTGGGACGCAGCGTATTGGCGTTTACCTTCATGGTCTGTTTCCGAATTTTAGCGTGTGGCCGGTGAAATCGCGGCGGAACCTATCACTCCGGTGCGCCGGGTTCAATCTCGTCCGCATAGGGGTGTCTGACGCCGGAAATATCCTCTGCCAGCCAACCCGCGTCCTCCTCATCGCGCGTGATCCAGCATGGCCCGGCCGGAACCTTGCCATGCCCGCCTGGAATATCCAGCACATAGGTGGGTTGCGCGATGCCGGAGAGCCTCCCGCGCAACCGCCGTATCAGGGCGCGCCCCGCCGCCAGGGTCGTGCGGAAATGCGATGTGCCCCGCGCCAGATCGCCGTGATGCAGATAATAGGGCTTGATACGGTTTTCGATCAGGCGCCGCATCAGGGCTTCCATCGTGGCCGGATCGTCATTGATGCCTTTGAGCAGCACCGTCTGGCTCAACATCGGAATCCCGGCATCGATCAATCTGGCGATGGCGGCGCGCGCCGGGGCATCTATTTCATCGGGATGATTGCAATGCAGCACGATCCAGACCGGTTTCGATATGTTCAGCGCCGCGATCATGGTGTCTGAAATTCTTTCCGGATCGAGCGCCGGGACCCGGCTGTGAATGCGGATGGTTTTGACATGGCGAATGCGGTCCAGCCGGCCCAGCAGCGCGCCCAACCGGTCCGGCGACAGGATCAGCGGATCGCCGCCGGAGAGGATGACCTCCCAGATCCCAGGCGTGTTCGCGATATAGGAAAGCGCCGCGTCCAGCAGTTCCGGCTTCATCCGCCCGTCGCCGACCGCATGGCGGCGAAAACAGAACCGGCAATAGGCCGGGCAGGACAGCACCGGCATCAGCAAGACCCGGTCGGGGTAGCGATGGACGATGCCGGGTACCGGCGCGTTCGCCCCGTCGCCGATGGGATCGCAAAGCTCCTGTGCCGAAAACCAGTTCTCCGCCGCCGCCGGCACGAATTGCCGCACCAGCGGATCGTTTGGGTCGCGCCCCTGCAGGCGCTCCGCCAACGCCGCCGGAATGCCGATCGGCATCGCTTGTGCTGCGTCCTCGCAGGAAGCAGCGTCCGCTGGCTCGATCAGCCCGGCCTCCACCAGCCCGGCCGCGCCGGTGATGCGCTTGCCGCGCCGTCTCTGGACAAGATTCCGGACGATGTTCATGGTGCGATAGTCCTTATCATCGGAACGGCGACATGAATGACACTCCCCCCAATCCGGTGCAATCCCCCTGGTGGGATCGCGACCGGCTGGCAAGCCGCCTGCCCAAGCTGAAGGCGCGGAATGCGATCGCCGGTGCGCTGCGCGGCTGGTTCGCGGAAGAAGGGTTTGTCGAGGTCGAAACCCCCGCTTTGCAAATCTCCCCGGGACTGGAGCCGCATCTGGCTGCGTTCGAAACAAAATTGTTTGAGCCCTTCGAGGAGACGGGCCGCCAGCTGTATCTTCATACCTCGCCCGAATATGCGATGAAAAAACTGCTGGCCGGCGGGATGCAGAAAATTTTTCAGCTCGCGCGCTGCTATCGCAACGGGGAACGTTCCGCCACGCATCATCCCGAATTCACCATGCTGGAATGGTACCGGGCCCAGGCGGACTGGCGGCACGGCGCGGCGGATACCGAGGCGCTGATCAGGGCCGGGGCCGCCGCCCACGGTGTTTCAGATGTCACACGAGACGGCGTGGCGTGCGATCTTTCGCGGCCCTTTCGCTATCTCAGCGTGGCCGAAGCGTTTTCGGACCTTGCCGGCGCGGATGTTCTGGCGACATTGGACGATCCTGAACGGCCCGGCCGCGATGCGCTGGCGGAGATGGCGGCCAGAGCCGGGGTGCGGGTCGCGGCGGACGATGGCTGGGACGCGATCTTCGACAGGATATTGCTGGAAAAGATCGAGCCGCATCTCGGGGCGGGGGAAGGGACCGTGCTTTACGATTATCCGGTGCCGTTGGCCGCGCTGGCCAAAAAATCCGTTAGCGATCTCCGGCTCGCGGACCGGTTCGAGGTCTATGTCTGCGGGATGGAGCTCGCCAACGGGTTCGGGGAGCTGACCGATGCCGTTGAACAGCGCCGCCGGTTCGAGTCCGACCGCGCCAGGAAGCAATCGATGGGGGATCAGCCCTATCCGATGGATGAGGATTTCCTGGCGGCGCTTGAGGCCGGTCTGCCGAATAGCACGGGCGTCGCGATGGGGTTCGACCGGCTGGTCATGCTGCTCACAGGCGCGGACCTTATCGAAGACGTGTTGTGGGCGCCCGTGGTTACCGCCCGTTAACCCTGTTTCGCTATTTTTGGGTCCGGAATTCTCCGATTTGGGCCGGAAAATGTTTGTAAAGCTTCGCAATAGTCTGATCGCCGCGATCCTCGCGCTGCCCGGCGTCTATCACGCCCAGGCGGCGTCCGACGGGGTCAGCGAATTTTTCGCCGGTCGTTCCATCGTCTTCGTCAGCCCCTATGACGATGATAAATATTCCAAATCCATCGCGCGGCACATGGTCAAATACGTGCCGGGCAATCCGTCGATCCGTTTTCGGCATATGCCGGGCGGGCGCAGCCGCAAGATCGCGGCCTGGCTGTCGTCGGAGGCCCCGCGCGACGGGCTGATCGTCGCGGCGCTTCTGCCCGACGCCATCATGGCGCCGCTGATCGGCGAGGGGAAAAGCCGCGAGATCTCCTATGACCCGCTGCAATTCCTCTTTCTGGGGAGCGCCAACTCCTCGACCCTGGTTTGCCTGTCCGACCGTGCAGCCCCGGTACAGGATTTCGGAGAGGCGCTGCGCACGCCGCTGATCCTGGGGGCGACGCGCGACGGCGGGATGACGCGGGATATGGCGCTCGCGCTCAAGAACATCATCGGCGCGCGCTTTACCCTGGTGCCGGGATATAAGGACGTCGATCAGGTGATCCGCGCCCTTAAACATGGCGAGGTCCAGAGGCTCTGCGGCTATGGCTGGTCCAATTTCAACGCCGGGCGGCTTGATCTGATCAAGAACGGCCAGGTTAATGTGTTGGTTCAGCTTGCCCTCGACCCGCATGAAGGGCTGTCTTCCATGAAAGTGCCGATGATCTGGGAATATGTCGACGATCCGGAAGACAAGGAAACGCTGCAGCTTATCGCCACGGCCCAATATCTCGGCCGTCCCTTTGCCGCCGCGCCGGGGGTGGAACGCAAACGGCTTAACGCGCTGCGTGTCGCGTTCGAACGCACCATGCGCGATGTCGAATTCCGCGCCGATGCCCGCCGCGCCGGGATCGAGATCAACCCGACCACCGGCGATTCGGTGCAGAAGCTGGTGAAAAAAATCTTTGCCACCCCGAAACCGATCCTCAACCGCGCCAGACTCGCCCGCAAAGCGGCTGGTTGAACGGGGGGCCGCTTAACCGCCAAACACCCTGTTGAACGCCTTCACCGCTGCGGCGGGGCCGTCCTTATATCCCCAGACGCCGTTCGAGACGGCGAGGAAATCCGCGCCCGCATCGACAATCGGTTTGCAGTTCTCCACCGTGATGCCGCCGATGGCGACGCACGGCACGGTGGTGGCCTCTGACCAGACGGTCAGCAGATCGGGTTCGGGGGCGAAGCGCCGGTTCTTGGTGGAGCTTTCGAAAAACGCGCCGAAGGCGACGTAATCCGCCCCGGCATCGCCGGCCTCCATCGCCAGATGGATTGAATCGTGGCAGGTGACGCCGACAATCGCGTCATCGCCGAGCAACCTGCGTGCCTCTTCATAGGGCGTGTCTTCCTGCCCGACATGAACGCCGTCGCAGCCGATCTCGGCGGCAAGCGCCGCATTGTCATTGAGGATAAAGGCGACGTCTCGTTCCTGCGTTACCGGCATCAATATGTCGGCGGCGCGGCGTACCACATCGTCTGCGTCCTTGATGCGCAGCTGCACGCAGGCGACACCGCCCGCATCCAGCGCTTCGGCCAACGTGTCGGCAAAGGTCCTGGCGGCGTCCCCGCCGATATCGGGGGGCGTGATCAGGTAAAGCTGGCAGGGCGGTTTGTCGGGCATTTCTTTAAACGGTTCCGGCCCTCTCCCCCTCCCGGCCACCCAACGGGATTATCCTTGGGGTGACCGGGAGGGGGAGAGGGCCGGTGAGAGGGGCCTGAGGCGACCCCTTACATTTTCCCCTGATAGATCTTGATGATGTTATCCAGCATGTCGAGCGCTTCATCCCGCGGCCGCTGGAAGGTGTTGCGCCCGATGATTGAGCCGTTGCCGCCGCCGTCGCGGATGGCGCGGACCTCGTCGAAAATCCCGTCGAGGTCTTTCGCCTCACCGCCGGAGAAGACGACGATGCGTTTGCCGGCAAAGCAGCTCTGCACCACATGCTCGATCCGTGCGCTCAGGGTAGACACGTCGATCTTCTGCGCGTCATAGACCTTGGCCGCGGCGTCGAGGAACATGGCGTCCGTCGGCGGCTTGACCTTGATAATATGCGCGCCGATCAGCGCCGCCATGTGGGCGGCATAGGCGCAGACATCCATTGCGGTCTCGCCCTCGCGGGTGACCATGCCGCCGCGCGGATAGGACCAGACCACAACGGCCAGGCCGCAGCTCTTGGCTTCCTCGGCCAGTTCGCGGATTTCCTCGATCAGGGCGTACTGGTCTTCCGAACCGGGATAGATGGTGAAACCGATCGCGGCGCAGCCGAGACGCAGCGCGTCGCCGACACTGGCGGTGACCGCCTGGTCCTTGTTAGTGGAAAGCGAGTTGGCGTTGTTGCATTTGAGGATGGTCGGCACCGCGCCGGCGAAGCTGTCGGCGCCCGCTTCCAGCAACCCGAGCGGCGCGGCGAAGGCCGAGAGACCGGCATCGACGGCGAGCTGATAATGATAATGCGGGTCGTACCCGGCCGGATTGGGCGCGAAGCTGCGCGCCGGGCCGTGTTCGAAACCCTGATCGACCGGCAGGATCACCAGCTTGCCCGAACCGCCAAGACGGCCATGCATCAGAATACGAGCCAGATTACCCTTCGTGCCCGGATTGTCGGATTCGTATCCGGCGAGAATTTTCTTAACTTTCTGCGTGATCTTCATCGGTATCTCCCAAAAAATTCTGCCCCCGTATACCCCGCTTATACTGGAATCGCACGGCGGAGAAAACATTCTGCGGGGATATGCCGCGTTAGCCGTCCCGGATACCGAACCAGCGGCGGCAATCGGCTTCCGGATCGGCGCTTGATTGCAGGTCCAGCGCCTTGGCCGGACGGCGGAGGAGGATGGCGTTTTCGGCCGAAGCGATATTCCGGATTCTGGCTTTCACGGTCGGCTTTGCCGTCAGCGCGATGGCCTGAACGCCCGCGCGGATCGCGGCCAGCGCATCGCCCGGCGCCGCATCGCAATCCAGTACCCCGGTAATGGTAAGCG
>CAZBKQ010000001.1:110338-148878 GCA_964492555.1 uncultured Rhodospirillaceae bacterium
ATAAATGCTCGGCGGGGGCGGGCACTGCTTTACGGGGCACCATTATGTCCAGTCTGAAAGAAGCACAGGAACGGTTGCGGCGCGCCCTTGGCCGTCTTGAAGCGGCGGCGGAAAACGTGGCCGGGCGTGAGGATAACGACGATCTTCAGGAAGAGCTCGCCGAGATGCGCCAACGCTGCGAATTGCTGGAAAACCGGTCACAGACCGTCTCGCGCCAACTCGACGACACGATCGGGCGGATGCGCCAGATCCTGGGGACACAGTAATGCCGCAGGTCGAAGTCAGCATCAATAACCGTGCCTATCGAATCGCCTGCGACGAAGGGCAGGACGAACATCTCACGCGGCTCGCCGAATATGTCGACAAGCGGGTGCAGGAACTGGTTTCCGCCGTCGGTCAGGTCGGCGATGCGCGTCTTTTGGTAATGGCCAGCCTGCTGATCGCCGATGAGTTGTCGGAGACCTTCGCCAGCCTGCAGGACAAGGTCGGCGCGGAAACCGCCGAGACCGAAGCGGAGATCGCCAAGGCGACCGAAGAAATCGCGGAACGCATAGAACGCATTGCGGCCAAGCTCGAAGCTGCTTAACTTAGAGACAGGCGGTGCTGCGCGGTACGCGAGGCATATTAATCTCCGGGGCCTATCAACACCTAACGGGAGCTGTCCCTGTCGGAGCCCTGGTTTCGTTATACGGCGCCCACCTGCTATTGCGGGCCTAGGTGGATTATAGACCGGACGGCCGTGCGGCTCCGCTTTCCTCTTTTCTCCGCGTTTGACAATTGGCCGACAGAGTTTCCGCAAATCCCCGCATAGACGCGGCCAAAAAAGCGCTCGCCGATACGATCAGGCCCGCGCGCCGCGCGGCGCATCGCGCGCTCGGCCCGGTTCAGGCGGATGTGATCAGGGAAATATTTCTGGAGGCGCGCCGCGCCGGTCTGCCGATGCGGCCCGGCGATACCGTTTCGGGTTTCTGGCCGATCCAGGATGAGATCGATATCCGGAAATTGCTGGAGCGGCTGCATGAGGACGGGATGGCGATTTGCCTGCCTGTCACCGGCCCCTCGCGCGCGCCACTTGTTTTTCGCGCCTGGCGGCCGGGTGACGAGATGGCGGCGGGGCCGATGGGGCTCGCCGAACCCATGCCCGAAAAAAAGGTGCTGGAGCCCGACATGCTGATCGTGCCTTTGCTGGCATTCGACCGGTTCGGCAACCGGCTGGGCTATGGTGGCGGATATTATGACGCGACGCTTGCCGATTTGCGCCGCCGCCGCCCGGTCGTCGCGGTGGGGGTGGGGTTCCATGCGCAACAGGTGGAGACCGTGCCGGTTGATCCCGGCGATGAGCGGCTGGACTGGATTGTCACTGAAAAGCGGGTTATCCGTGCGGAACGCGGATGAGAGCGGATAGGGCGATATGAAAATCCTGATATGCGGTGATGTGGTGGGGCGGTCCGGGCGCAAGGTGGTCTGCGATAATCTGTCCCGGCTGCGGGAAGAGCTCAGCCTCGACTTCGTTGTCGTGAACGGCGAAAACGCCGCCGGCGGTTTCGGCATCACGCCCAAAATTTGCGACCAGTTTCTGAAGGCCGGCGCCGACGTGATTACCACCGGCAATCACGCCTGGGACCAAAAAGATATCCTGCCGCATTTCGCCAATGAAAAACGGCTACTCCGCCCGCATAACTATCCAGACACCACGCCCGGGCGCGGGGTCGCGCTTTATGAAATGAAAGACGGGCGCAAGGTCCTGGTGCTGCATTTCATGGCGCTTCTGTTTATGGCGCCGCTCGACGATCCGTTCGCCGGGGTGGAAAAGGAAATGCTAAACTGGCGGCTGTCATCCTCGGCCGACGCGATCCTGCTGGATTTTCATGGCGAGGCGACCAGCGAAAAAATGGCGATGGCGCATATGCTTGACGGGCGGGTTTCGGCCGTGGTCGGCACGCACAGCCATGTGCCGACGGCGGATGCGCAGGTGCTGCCCAAGGGCACCGCCTATATCAGTGATATCGGCATGTGCGGCGATTATGATTCGGTGATCGGGATGAAGAAAGAGGTCTCGATCAGCCGCTTTCGTCAGAAAACGCCGGGGCCCCGGCTCGAGGTGGCGCTTGGCGAGGCGACATTATGCGCCGTCCTGATTGAAACCGATGACGATACCGGGCTGGCCAGACGGGTGTCGCCGGTCCGCATCGGCGGCAGGCTGGCACCTGAGTTGCCCGATTGGGCGCGGGTATAGGTTTTACCCGTTATTTCAATATCTTCCCGGTTGTCGCCGGAGGCAAGGGCCCCGGTCCGGGACCACATGGAAAGCGCCATTTTCGTCAGTTCACCCGGTAATTGCCGCGCAATTTTCGCGCTGATCCCGTTAAGGAAGGGCTAACAAAACGGCAAAAATGGGCACGGCTGTGGACAAGGCCCTATTCCTGCCACATTGCGCTCTATAGTGGCTATGAATCGCGGTAAAAACGGTGGAGTCCGGCGCGGACACTGCGTGCGCCGAATATCTACATATGGTATAAACAGCCTTTCATACGGCAGAGTGTAGTAGTGACATGGCAGGCCATTCCAAATTCAAGAATATTATGCACCGCAAGGGCGCGCAGGATGCGAAGCGCGCCAAGGTTTTCACCCGTTTGATCCGCGAAATTCAGGTCGCCGCCCGAATGGGGCTGCCCGATCCGGAAATGAACCCGCGGCTGAAAAGCGCGGTCGCGGCGGCAAAGGCCGCCAATATGCCCAACGACAATATCGATCGGGCGATCAAACGCGCGACCGGCGATGGCGAGGGCGATAATTACGAGGAAATCCGCTACGAGGGCTACGGGCCCGGCGGGGTCGCGGTCATTGTCGAGGCGCTGACCGATAACCGGAACCGGACGGCCAGCGAGGTCCGCGCCGCCTTTACGAAACATGGGGGGTCGCTGGGCGAGACCAACAGCGTTTCTTTCCAGTTCGACCGGGTCGGCGCGATCACGCTGAAAGGCGATGTCGCCGATGCCGACGAC
Organism: uncultured Rhodospirillaceae bacterium; assembly: GCA_964492555.1. Taxonomy (GTDB): domain Bacteria; phylum Pseudomonadota; class Alphaproteobacteria; order MPNO01; family UBA2964. The sequence continues at coordinate 113,344 of CAZBKQ010000001.1, forward strand.
GTTTTCGAAGCCGCGCTGGAGGCCGGCGCTGCGGATGTCGATTCCGGCGAGGAAAGTCACGAGATTATTTGCGCGCCGGAGGATCTTCACAGTGTCCGCGACGTGCTGGAGGAAAAATTCGGCACGCCGGAAGAAGCCGCTCTGACCTGGAAGCCGCAATCCACCGTCCCCGTCGAAGAGGACAAGGTGGAGCAGCTGTTCAAGCTGTTCGAGGCGCTGGATGAAAGCGACGATGTGCAGAACGTCTCGGCCAATTACGAAGTCGATGACGCCATTCTCGCGCGTCTCACGGCCTGACGCGGCAAGGGGAAACGCCATTGATCTTTATAGGACTCGATCCCGGACTGCGCATCACCGGATGGGGAGTTATCCGGGTCGAGGGTAATCGCCTCAGCCATATCGCGGACGGGGCGGTTTCCGTGCCCGCCTCGCTCGATCTGGCGGAGCGTCTGGCGACCCTGCACCGGGCGTTGGCGGAGTTGTTGAGAGAGTTTGGTCCCGATGAGGCGGCGGTCGAGGAAACCTTCGTCAATCGCAATCCCGCCTCGACGCTGAAGCTGGGGCAGGCGCGCGGCGTGGTCATGTCGGTTCCGGCGCTCGCCGGGGTACCGGTTTTCGAATATGCCGCCAACCGTATCAAGCAATCTCTGGTCGGGTCCGGCCATGCCGGCAAAAATCAGGTCGAGGTTATGGTGAAGACGCTGCTGCCCGGCGCGGTCGTTGAAAAGGCCGACGCGGCCGATGCGCTGGCGGTCGCGATCTGTCACGCTCATCACCGGCAAAGCGCGCGCCGTATCGCGGCGGCGGGAGGGGCGCGATGATCGCCAAGCTGCGCGGCGTCGTGGATGAGGTTGGCGACGATTGGGCAGTGATTGATGTCGGCGGTGTTGGTTATCTGGTGTTTTGTTCTTCCCGCACGCTGGCCGCGCTCGATACGGCCGGCGGTACGATTTCCCTGTCGATCGAAACCCATGTGCGCGAAGACCATATTCATCTCTACGGTTTCGCGGAGCCTTCCGAAAAAGAATGGTTCAACCTGCTCACCACGGTGCAGGGTGTCGGCGCCAAGGTCGGACTCGCGATTTTAAGCGCGCTGCAGCCCGCCGATCTCGCCAATGCGCTGATGGCGCAGGACAAGGCGTCGCTGACCCAGGCGCAGGGGGTCGGTCCCCGGTTGGCCGCGCGCATCCTGACGGAGCTCAAGGACAAGGCCGGTGATCTGGCGGTTGTCCGTCATGTCGATTTCGGAGGCGGCGCGGCGGCGGAAAACGCAGCCCTCCCCGATGCGGTTTCAGCCCTGGTCAATCTCGGCTATCGCCGCAACGACGCGTTCGGCGCGGTCACCCAGGCGGCGCAGCAGCTGGGCGAGGACGCTACCGTCGAGGCGCTGGTGAAGGCCGGGCTGCAGGAGCTTAGCGCATGAGCGAAGAGCGGCTGGTCGCGGCGGAAGTGGCGGATGGCGACGGCGTCGATATCGCGCTGCGTCCGCAAACACTGGATGATTTCATCGGTCAGGAACAGCTGCGTCAGAATCTTCGCGTCTTCGTCGAGGCCGCGCGCGGCCGGGACGAGGCCATGGATCATGTGTTGTTTCACGGCCCGCCGGGGCTCGGCAAAACGACACTGGCGCAGATCGTCGCGCGTGAGCTCGGGGTAGGGTTTCGCGCGACCTCCGGTCCCGTCATCGCAAAGGCGGGCGACCTTGCCGCGATCCTCACCAATCTGGAGCCGCGTGATGTTTTGTTCATTGATGAAATTCATCGGCTGTCGCCCGCGGTGGAGGAAGTGCTCTATCCGGCGATTGAGGATTTTCAGCTCGACCTGATTATCGGCGAGGGCCCGGCGGCCCGTTCCGTCCGGATCGACCTCGCGCCCTTTACTCTTGTTGGCGCGACCACGCGGTCGGGTCTGCTGACCACGCCGTTGCGCGAACGGTTCGGTATCCCGCTGCGGCTCGATTTTTATCTGCCGAAAGAGCTGGAAATCATCGTCCGCCGCGCCGCCGGTCTGATGGATATGGCGCTGACCGATGACGGCGCCGCCGAAGTGGCGCGCCGCGCTCGTGGCACGCCGCGCGTGGCGGGAAGACTTTTGCGCCGGGTCCGCGATTTCGCCTCCGTGGAAAAGGCGGGAGAGATCGACGCGGCGGCGGCGGATGCGGCGCTCAACCGACTGGAGGTCGATCAGCTCGGGCTGGACGCCATGGACCGGCGCTATCTGCGCTGCATCGCGGAAAATTACGGCGGCGGGCCGGTCGGGGTGGAGACCCTGGCGGCGGCGCTCTCTGAACAGCGCGACGCGATAGAGGAAGTGATCGAGCCGTTTCTGATCCAGCAGGGTCTGTTGCAGCGCACACCGCGTGGACGGGTGCTGACGCGGAACGGCTATGGTCATGTCGGGATCGCCGCGCCGGCGGATCGCGGGCAGTTCGATCTGCTGCAACAGGGCGGGGATGACGATGGCTGAGCCGATGCCCGCCGAAAGCGTGGTCCATACCCATCCCGTCCGCGTCTATTACGAGGATACCGACACGGGCGGGGTGGTCTATTACGCGAATTATCTGCGTTTCGCCGAGCGGGCGCGGACGGAGATGCTGCGCGCGGCGGGCGTTTCGCATTCCAGTATGGCGGAACGGGAAGGGCTCGCCTTCGCGGTCCGGCGCTGCGATGCGGAATATCTGAAACCGGCGCGGCTCGACGACGCGCTCAACGTCGACACGGGAAATATCGACCTTCAGGCGGCCAGCCTGTGGCTGGATCAGTTTGTCCGCCGGGGCGCCGACGTTCTGGTAACGATGCGGGTCAGGCTCGCCTGCATTGATCGTGACGGGCGTCCGGCGCGTCTGCCGCAAAGGTTGCGCGGCGCGTTACAGGAATTTCAAAAACCAACGTCATAACAAAAGGGACAGGTCGGAAGCATGGAACAGGCAGCAGTATCTTCGGCGGCGCTCGCGGGATCGGTGGCACACGACATGTCGGTCTGGGGATTGTTCCTTCAGGCCGATCTGGTGGTGAAGGCGGTGATGATCATGCTGCTCCTTGCCTCGTTCTGGAGCTGGGCGATCATCTTCGAAAAATGGATTCGCATTCGCAAGATGTGGTCGCGGGCCGATGCGTTCGAGGAAGCCTTCTGGTCGGGAGGTTCCCTCGAAGATCTTTTCGATCGCACCGAAAAAGGCCAGCCGGATCCCATGTCGTCGGTCTTTACGGCGGCGATGCGGGAATGGCGGCGTTCGGCGTCGCGCTCGGGCGGTGACACCGCCGGTCTGTCGCAGCGCATCGAGCGGGTGATGTATGTCACGCTGGGCCGCGAAATGGACAAGGCGGAACGGCATATGACGTTTCTGGCCTCTGTTGGGTCCACCGCGCCCTTTGTCGGGCTGTTTGGCACCGTCTGGGGCATCATGAACAGTTTCCAGGCCATTGCGATGTCCAAGGATACGTCGCTGGCGGTGGTCGCGCCCGGCATTGCCGAGGCATTGTTCGCCACCGCGCTGGGGCTGGTTGCCGCTATCCCGGCGGTGCTGGCCTATAACAAGCTTTCCAACGAATTCGGCCGTTATGCAGCCCGGCTGGAGGCATTTTCCAGTGAATTCGGCGCCATCATCTCCCGTCAGCTTGAGGAGGGCAGCTGATCATGGCCATGGCGATGCCGCCGACCGGCGGCGGTTCGGGGGGGCGACGCAACCGGCGTCCGCCGATGAGCGACATCAACGTCACACCCTTTGTTGATGTCATGCTCGTCCTGCTGATCGTCTTTATGGTGACCGCACCGCTGCTGACCGTCGGCGTGCCGGTTGATCTGCCTGACAGCGCCGCAAAACAGATTGTCGGACAGGATGAGCCGCTGGTCGTCACCGTGACCCGCGACGGCGAGATTTTCCTGCAGGATTCGCAGCTCGCGCTGGATGAGCTGGTGCCCCGGCTTTCGGCGATCACGGAGAACAAAAAGGACGCCCGTATCTTTCTGCGGGGCGATAAGACGATCGCCTATGGAGACGTCATGTCGGTGATGGGCGCGCTTAACCGGGCGGGGTTTAACCGGGTCGCGCTGATCACCGAAACTGCGGCTTCCGTTCCCGCGACCGGCGGGGGGGCGCGGTGATTTATGCGGCGGGCGCTGTTTTTTTCGATGACCCTGCATGTGGCGGTGTTTTACGCCGCCTGGGTCGGTGTGCCCGCCCTGTTTACGCCGCCACCGCTCGATCCGGCAAATATCCCGGTCGAACTGGTCTCGCTGGAGGACCTGAAAAAGCCCGAACCACCGCCCAAGCCGGAACCCGTCAAGGAAGTAAAACAATATACCCCGCCGCCGGAGCCCCCGCCCGCGCCATCGGCGCCCTTACCGCCGCCGGCTCCGGAACCACCCGTGGCGGCACCCGAACCACCGCCGGAACCGGTCCCGCCGCCCGCGCCGAAACCCAAACCCAAGCCGAAGGCGAAGCCCGAACCGAAGAAAATCGTCAAGGCGCCGCCCGCGCCAAAGCGCAAGCCGAAACCCAAACGCCGTCCGAAACCCAAGCAGAAAAAGACCGCGGAAAATCAGCTTGCCTCGATTTTGAAAAACCTCGCGGTGGAAAAGGAACAGGCGCGGCGCACCGAAAAGCCGAAGAAGGTTGCAAAGGCGGCGCCGGAGCCGGCAAGGCAGCAGGCGGTTTCCTCCATCGACCGCAAGCGCCAGGCGCAAGAACTGGCGGCTGCGGTGAAAAACCAGCTTACGCCATGCTGGAACATTCCGGCGGGCGCGAAGGACGCGCACCGTATGAAGGTCGGGGTGCGAATCCAGTTGAATCCCAACGGGTCGTTGCGTGTGCAGCCGCATGTACTCGACCGGTCACGGATGCAAAGCGACCCGTTCTATCGCGCCGTGGCGGAGAGCGCCGTCCGCACCTTGCTTCATCCGCGCTGCATGCCCTTGAAACTGCCGCAGGCGCAATACGATCTGTGGAAAGACATCACCTTTAATTTCGATCCAAGCGAAGCCCTGGGACAATAGGAACCGTCAGATGACCGCTCTTGAAAGACTGTACCGAATTTTCCGCCTGCCGCTTTTGGCGCTGGCCGCACTCGCGATGTCCCAAACGGCATCGGCCCAGCTGCGTGTCGATATCACCAGCGGCAATCCGGAACCTTTGCCCATCGCGGTGACCGAGTTTTTCGGCGGTGATTCCGGGGCGGCTGATTTCGCGGCGCGTATTTCCGGGGTCATTGCCAGCGATCTGGAACGGTCCGGCCTGTTCCGGCTGATCGACCGAAAGGCGTTTATCCAGGACCGCGCTTCGTTGCGGACGCAGCCGCAATTTCCCGCCTGGCGCCAGATCAACGCCCAGGCGCTGGTGGTGGGGACCGCAGAATCCCGGCCCAACGGTCAGTTGCGGGTGGATTTTCGCCTGTGGGATGTTTTTTCCGCGCAACAGCTGATCGGGCGCCGGCTGGAAACCGAGCCCGCGAACTGGCGCCGCATCGCCCATATCATTGCCGATGCGATCTATAAGCGGATCACCGGCGAAGACGGATATTTCGATACCCGTGTGGTTTATATTTCCGAAACCGGCCCGGCCCGGAAACGGATCAAGCGGCTGGCGATCATGGACCAGGACGGCGCCAATCTGCGCTATCTCACCGATGGCCGGGATCTGGTGCTGACGCCACGCTTTTCACCCACCGCGCAGGAAATAACCTATCTGGCCTACGAAAACGACCGGGCGCGGGTCTATATCTACAATATCGATACCGGGCAGCGCGAAGTGCTGGGCGATTTCCCGGGGATGAGCTTCGCGCCGCGTTTCTCTCCCGACGGCAACCAGGTCATCATGTCGGTCGCCCGCAATGGCAATTCCGATATTTTCACCATGGATTTGCGGACGCGCCGGACCCGGCGGCTTACCAACCATCCGGCGATCGACACGTCGCCGTCCTTTTCACCCGACGGAACCCGCATCGTCTTCAATTCCGACCGGGGCGGAGAACAGCAGCTTTATGTCATGAATGCCTCGAACGGGCGGGCGCGCCGGATCAGTTTCGGCAAAGGGCGCTATGCGACCCCGGTCTGGTCGCCGCGCGGCGACCTGATTGCCTTTACGAAAATCAGCGGCGGATCCTTCGCCATCGGGGTGATGCGTCCCGACGGGTCGGGCGAACGGCTTCTGGCGCGCGGGTTTCTGGTCGAAAGTCCGACCTGGTCGCCCAATGGCCGGGTCCTGATGTTTTTCCGGAAAGACCGCGGCGGATCGGCGGGCAGCCAGCCGCGCCTCTTTTCCATCGATCTGACCGGCTATAACGAACGGGAAATCCGCACGCCCACATCGGCGTCGGATCCCGCCTGGTCGCCGCCGAAACCCTGAAGAAACATTGAATTTAACCGGCAGAACAACATGTTGTGATTAAAATCCCGCTTGATGTCGGGCGTGCGCGCGCTAGGGTAGGCGCGATTGCACGAAAAGCGGGTTCAACCAGAAGTGCGAAAGGATACTTCTCATGCGCTTTAAGTTTGTTTTGATGATGATTGCCGGCCTCGCCTTGGCGGGCTGTGAATCCACTTCCGACGGTAGCGGCGGGGCGGATGGCAGCGGCGGCGCTTCCGGTTCGGGGGCCAGCGGCGGGTCTTCTTCCGTGAATTCTTCCGACCTTGCTTCCCGGACGCCGTCGGGCGGTGTTCCCGCTGGCACGCAGGAAGATCTCGTGGTCAATGTCGGCGATCGCGTCTTTTTCGAGACCGACAGCTTTCAGCTTTCGGCCGACGCGCGCGGCGTTCTGGAAAAGCAGGCCCGCTGGCTTCAGCAAAATCCTGCGGTGACGCTGAGCGTCGAAGGGCACGCGGATGAACGTGGCACGCGGGAATACAACCTCGCGCTCGGGGAACGCCGGGCAACGGCGGTCCGTGATTATCTGGTTGCGCTGGGGATCAATCCCGACCGTGTGCGCACCATCAGCTTCGGCAAGGAACGGCCGGTTGATCCGCGTTCCGTGCCACAAGCCTGGTCCAAGAACCGCCGCGGCGTGTCGGTCGTCAAATAAATAACCGGCGGCGGCAACGCTGCCGCCGGACCTATTTTTTGCAGGAGAATGCGAATGCGTTTTTCAGGACGTATTGCCTCCGCGTTGGCGTTGTTCCTTGTTATCGCCGCCGTCGATGGCGCCGCGCTGGCGCAATCCGGGCAGGCGATGCAGACCACGCTGGCGCGCCAGGCATTGCGCATCGATCAGCTTGAGACCGAAATCCGGCGGCTGACCGGCCATAACGAAGGTCTTGCCCACCGGATCGACCAGCTGGAACGCCGGCTGAAATCATTACAGGGACGGTTGAGCGAGATGGAAAAGCGGCCCGCGGCCACGACGCCCGAAGCGCCGGTTGCCGAGGCGCCGCCCGCAACCGCCCCGGCGGGAAATTCCTCCGTTCCGGAACCGGCGAAGAGCGCGGCGGCGGACGCCATCCCCGGTGCGGAAAAGGGTGCGAAGCCCCTCGGTATGCTGAAATCGGGCGAGGATACGAAGACTGCGGCGGTTTCCCCGAAGACCGAACTTTCCCCCGAGCAACTTTATGAAAAGGCGCAAAACCTGATCGTGAAAGACCAGAACTTCGCCGAAGCGCAGACGCTGCTGACGCAATTTATCGACAAGAACCCGAAACACGATCTGACGCCCAATGCGTATTACTGGCTGGGCCGGACTCATTTTGTCCGCAGCGATTTCAAGAACGCCGCCTATGCCTTTGCCGAAGGGTTCCAGAAATTTCCCAAATCGGACAAGGCGCCGGCGAACCTTCTGAATCTCGGTATGGCGCTCGCCGGTCTCGGCAAGAAAAAGGAGGCCTGCACCACCTGGGCGCAGCTTTCAAAATCCTATCCCAAGGCGCCCGCTTCGGTGAAACGCCGGGTCAGCCGTGAACAGCGCCGGTCGAAATGCCGTTAGGCGCACAGCGCTGAGGCCGCCGTCATTTCCACCGCTCTGACCAGGAAAAACTTTGACCGCGCGATGGCGCGGCTAGGCGGGTTTGAAACATCGCCCTATATCGCGGTCGCCCTGTCGGGCGGCGCGGACAGCACCGCCTTGTTGCATCTGCTGAAGGGGTGGATTGCCAGGCAGGGCGGAACACTGACCGCACTGGTTGTCGATCACGGCCTGCGGGCCGGTGCCGCGGCGGAGGCCCGGCTTGTCCGGGCACGCGCCCGCGCCGCCGGCATTGACTGCCACATCCTGACCTGGCGGGGCAAAAAACCGGCAAGCGCGGTTCAGGAAGCGGCGCGCGCCGCGCGCTATCGGCTGCTCGGCGATTGGTGCGAAAATCATGGCGTGCTGCATCTCGCCGTCGCGCATCACCACGATGATCAGCTGGAAACAATCCATATGCGGGCGCGGCGAGAGTCCGGTCCGGATGGCCTGGCCGGTATGAGTGCGATCCGGGAAACCGGATGGGGGCGTATTATCCGCCCCTGCCTGTCATTCTCCCGCTCCGATCTACGGGAATCGTTAATGGCACAGGCGATCCCCTGGGTCGAAGACCCGTCCAACCAGAATTTAGCCTTTGAACGCGTCCGTGTCCGCCGGGCCTTGTCGGGGGGAAGCCCCGAATTCGTGCCCGTCGACAGTGCGTCCGGGGCACGCGTCGCAACCGACCGGGCGGTGGCGCGGTTTCTCGCCGGCGCGGCAATGATTTCACCATTGGGATATGCGGAATTCGATCTGGAGGCGTTTCGCGGGCTGTCCGACGAAACCGGTCGGCGCGTCATCGGCGCTCTGTGCGCCGCGATCGGGGGGCTGGAATATTCACCGCGTCGGGCGCGGATCGATGCCGTGCGGGAGGCGTTATGCGGCGGGGAATTCAGGGGGCGTACGCTCGGTGGGTGCCGCTTGTCCGAAGCGCGGGGCAATGTGTTGATCACCCGCGAGGCAGGGCGCTGCGCGATGGAAAAATTTGCGGTTAACGCAGAGATGTTCTGGGACAATCGGTTCAGATTGGGCCCGGCACCGGGTCCCCGCGGTGTATGCGTTGGCCCGCTCCTCCATGCCGGTCAGGAGGAACGCGGTAAAATTCGCAGGCTTTCACCCATCGCAAGTCGTATTCCCGCCGCCGCTTTTGCCGCGTTGCCCGCCTTTTTTCGCGGGGAAACTCTGCTCGCCGTGCCGCATTTGGGCTATGGGAGGTCTTTCCGCTATGATAGGCTTCTCGCGGTGAGGGTGCGTTTCAGGCCGAAAAGGTCTGTTTCCAATGCACCGTTTGCGGTTGTTTAATCGACTTTTGACACCATTTAATCATTGAGTTTGTTTCAGAGACGCGCCTTTCAGCGTGACTCCCGGCGGTAAAGGATTGAAGAGTGGGTAATTTGGGTAAAAACCTGGTCTTGTGGCTGATCATCGGCGCGCTGCTGATCGTTCTGTTCAACATGTTTCAGCAGCCCAGCGGGCGCAGCGGCCAGATCGGTATTCCGTTCTCCGATTTCGTAGCGGAGGTCGGTAACGGTCAGGTGCGCGAAGTCACCATCAAGGGCAATAACATTGAAGGCTATTACACCGATGGGCGCGGATTCCGGACCTATGCGCCGAACGACCCCAATCTGGTGCAACGCCTGACCGACAAAGGTGTCGTGATCAAGGCGCAACCCACCGATGACGGCTCGCCCAGCCTGCTGCAAATCCTGATTTCCTGGTTCCCGATGCTGCTGCTGATTGCGGTGTGGATATTCTTCATGCGGCAGATGCAGTCCGGCGGCGGCAAGGCGATGGGTTTCGGCAAATCCAAGGCGAAGCTGCTGACCGAGAAATCCGGCCGGGTGACGTTTGAAGACGTTGCCGGGATCGACGAGGCCAAGACCGAGCTGGAAGAAGTCGTTGAGTTCCTGCGCGATCCGCAGAAATTCCAGCGCCTTGGCGGCAAGATTCCGAAAGGCGTGTTGCTGGTTGGCCCGCCGGGCACCGGTAAAACGCTTCTCGCCCGCGCCATCGCGGGCGAGGCCAATGTGCCATTCTTTACAATCTCGGGTTCGGATTTCGTCGAAATGTTTGTCGGTGTCGGCGCCAGCCGCGTCCGCGACATGTTCGAACAGGGGAAGAAGAACGCGCCATGCCTGATTTTCATCGATGAAATCGACGCTGTCGGGCGTCATCGCGGCGCCGGTCTCGGTGGTGGCAATGACGAACGCGAACAGACATTGAACCAGCTGCTGGTCGAGATGGACGGGTTCGAGGCCAATGAGGGCGTGATCCTGATCGCTGCGACCAACCGGCCCGATGTTCTCGACCCGGCGCTGTTGCGACCGGGCCGGTTCGACCGCCAGGTCGTGGTGCCCAACCCCGATATCCTGGGCCGGGAGAAGATCCTCAAGGTCCATATGCGCAACGTGCCCACCGCGCCGAATGTCGATGCGTGGATCATCGCGCGCGGCACGCCGGGCTTTTCCGGCGCTGATCTCGCCAATTTGGTGAATGAGGCGGCATTGCTGGCGGCGCGGCGTAACAAGCGTCTGGTCACGATGGATGAATTCGAGGACGCCAAGGACAAGGTCATGATGGGCGCCGAACGCCGTTCCATGGTGATGAGCGAGGAAGAGAAGGAACTGACCGCTTATCATGAGGCCGGGCATGCCATCGTCGGGCTTCATGTGCCGAAACATGATCCGCTGCATAAGGTGACGATTATTCCGCGTGGCCGCGCGCTTGGCGTGACCATGAGCCTGCCAGAGAAAGATCAGCTGTCGATGTCCAGAACCCAGTTGACGTCGCGCATCGCGTCTATGTTCGGCGGCCGCGTCGCCGAGGAAATGATTTTTGGCGAGGAAAACGTCACCACCGGGGCCAGCAACGACATTATGCAGGCAACAGGTCTGGCGCGCCGCATGGTGACCGAGTTCGGATTCAGCGAAAAACTTGGGCCACTCCGCTACAGCGAAAATCAGGAAGAAGTTTTTCTGGGCCATTCGGTGACGCAGCAAAAAAACAACTCCGACGCGACCGCGGAAATCATCGATCAGGAAATCCGTCGCATCGTCGAGGAAGGCGAAGCGACCGCGGGTAAGGTCCTCGCCGAACACAGCGATGATCTGGAAACGCTGGCCAAGGCGCTGCTGGAGTATGAAACTCTCAGCGGCGATGAGGTCGATGCGCTGCTCAAGGGCGATCCGATCATCCGGCCGACGGCTGACGATCCGCCGCCCGATTCGCGCGGCCGGTCTTCCGTACCGACGGCGGGCAAGCGCAAAAAGCGGGGCGATGACGGCGAACCGGATATGGAGCCGGAGCCCCAGGGCACCTGACGTCCCGACCGGGCGGTAACGCCCCCATGGAATTCCAGACCCTGCCGGAATTGCCGGATCAGATCACGCTTGACGAAGGTGATCCTTGTCCGGTGATCCTGCGGCCATGCGGGATCGTCTTCGGGGCTGATGCGTGCGCGGAAAACGTCCTGAACCTGGCTGGCGGTCCAGCCGGATTTTCAAATCTCGAAATTTTCCTGGTTGGCAAGAACAGGCTGTCGATCTGCCGCGCGGCACCCGACGCCGCCGCGGACTGGGCCGCACGTCATGGGCTGACCGAACAATTTGAGGCCGCGCTATCGCGCCTGACGGAACCTCGCGCGCCCTTTGCCGGTATTCCACTCGACCGGCCCTGTATCATGGGGATCGTCAACATAACGCCGGACAGTTTTTTTGCCGGGAGCCGCGTCGCGGTCGGGGCCGCCGCGGATGTCGCGCGGCGCATGGTCGAAGACGGGGCGGATATTATCGATATCGGTGGAGAATCCACCCGCCCCGGTAGCGAACCCACGCCCGTGCAAGAAGAACTAGACCGGGTCCTGCCCGTACTGGAAAAGCTCAAGGGATGCGGCGCGGCCATTTCGGTCGATACAAGGCGCGCGGTAGTCATGCGCGCGGCCATAGCCGTCGGAGTCTCTATTATCAACGATGTGACGGCGCTTTCGGATGACGGCGCCGTCGATGTTATCGCGCAAAATCCCGATGTTTCGGTCGTGCTGATGCATGCGCAAGGCGCGCCAAAAACAATGCAGGACAATCCGCATTACGATCACGCCCCCTATGAGATTTTCCGCTATCTGGCGGGTCGCGCCGCCCTGTGCGAAGCCGCTAAAATTTCGCGTGACCATATCGCCATCGATCCCGGTTTCGGGTTCGGCAAGACCGTCGATCACAATCTGCAGATTCTGGAAAGTCTCGCACTGTTTCACGGGGCGCGTTGTGCGGTGCTGGCCGGGTTGTCGCGCAAGGCCTTTCTGGGCGCGTTGTCTGATGGCGCGTCCGCGGAAGACCGGCTTCCGGCGACCATTGCCGCCTCCGTCGCTGCCCACCTGCAGGGCGTGCAAATTCACCGGGTTCATGACGTTAAACCGGTCAAACAGGCTCTTTTGCTCAATGACTGGTTGATGCGGGGGTAGGGTCCGTTTGATCTCGGCGCTTGCCTTGATCCGCCGCGACCGCGTAAAAACGTCGGGCCTTTAAAGGAAGTAAGGGATGGCACGCAAATATTTCGGAACCGACGGCGTTCGCGGCACGGCCAACCGATATCCGATGACTGCCGAAATGGCGTTGAAGATCGGCATGGCGGCGGGCAAGGTTTTTACCCGGGGTGAACATCGCCACACTGTGGTGATCGGCAAGGATACCAGGCTGTCCGGTTATATGTTCGAGCCGGCTCTGGCCGCCGGTTTTATCGGGATGGGCATGGATGTGATCATGGTCGGCCCGATGCCGACGCCCGCGGTAGCGATGATGACGCGCAGCCTGCGCGCCGATCTCGGGGTGATGATTTCGGCGTCGCACAACCCCTATCAGGATAACGGGATCAAACTGTTCGGTCCCGACGGGTACAAGCTGTCCGATGAAATGGAAGCCGAGATTGAGGCGTTGATTGAGCTTGGGGTCGATGACTCGCTGGCCGATCCGTCAAAACTCGGCCGCGCGAAGCGGCTGGATGACGCCGAGGGCCGCTATATCGAATTCGCCAAAAACACCTTTCCCAAGGGGTTGCGGCTTGATGGGCTCAAGGTGGTCGTGGATTGCGCCCATGGCGCGGCATACAAGGCGGCCCCCGCGGCGCTGTGGGAGCTCGGCGCGGATGTCGTGCGGATCGGCGATGCACCCGACGGGTTCAACATCAACAAGGATTGCGGCAGCACCGATACCCACCTGATGCAAAAAACGGTCGTCGAGAGCGGCGCCGATATCGGTATCGCGCTGGATGGCGACGCCGACCGGGTCCTGATCGCCAATGAAAAGGGCGATCTGGTCGATGGCGATCAGCTTATGGGGATGATCGCCAATTCCTGGATGCAGGCGGGCCGGCTTCGCGGCGGCGGGGTGGTGGCGACGGTGATGTCCAATCTCGGGCTGGAACGGTATCTCAGGGATGCGGGACTTGATCTGGTGCGGGCCCAGGTCGGTGACCGTTATGTGGTCGAATCGATGCTGCGAACCGGTATCAATGTCGGTGGCGAACAGTCGGGCCATATCATTCTGCATGATTATAATTCGACGGGAGACGGGCTTGTTGCCGCGCTCCAGGCGTTGGCTGTTCTGGTGCGCGCCGATCAGCCCGCCAGTGAGGTATGCGCCGTATTTGAGCCGCTGCCGCAATTGCTGCGCAATGTCCGTTTCAATGGCGGCGCGCCGCTGGAAGCGGAGGGGGTCAAGAAAGCCATTGTGGCGGGCGAGGAACGGCTGGGTGATACCGGTCGCCTGTTGATAAGGCCGTCGGGAACCGAACCGGTCATTCGCGTGATGGCCGAGGGCGAGGACGAGACCTTGATCGAAACAATCGTCGGTGAAATCTGCGACGCCGTCGAAAAGGCGGCGGCATAAATCATGGCTGGACGCGTTCTTATCATCGCCGGATCGGATTCGGGCGGCGGCGCCGGTATCCAGGCCGATATCAAGGCGGTCAGCGCGCTGGACGGATACGCCGCCACGGCAATCACCGCGCTGACGGCGCAAAACACGCAAGGTGTTCACGGGGTCCATCCGGTGCCGGTGGATTTTATCGATCAGCAGATCAATGTGGTGATGTCTGATATCGGGGCGGATTGCATCAAGACCGGTATGTTACATGACGCCGAGGTTATTGAGACTGTGACCCGGGCGCTGAAACGTGATGCCGCGGGAATTCCACTGGTTGCCGATCCGGTAATGGTGGCGAAAGGGGGCGCGCGGCTGCTGGTCGAAGACGCGGTCGCCGCGCTGATCGGGTGTCTTGTGCCGATGGCGACTGTTCTGACGCCCAACATTCCGGAGGCCGAGGCGTTGACCGGTATCGAGGCCTCGGATGAGGCCGCGCTTCAGGCGATCGGTGAAGATTTATTGGCCAAGGGCGCTAAAGCGGTGCTGCTGAAAGGCGGACATCTCGACGGGCCGATGATTCAGGACCGGCTTTTTACAGGCGATGGCGTCGAAATTTTCGAAAACCCGCGGATCGATACGGCGCATACGCACGGCACGGGATGCACGCTGGCCTCATCCATCGCGGCGGGGATAGCCGCCAGTCTGCCGCTCGCCGAAGCCATCGGCCGGGCTGAGACCTATCTGCATAAGGCGATTGCCGGTGCCCCCGGCTATGGCAGCGGGCACGGTCCGGTCGATCACATGCATACCGTCCGAAGGTAGGGGTTATTTGTCTTTGCCTTCGCCCGGTTTCCCGTTGCGGCGGAGAAACTGGCGCTGATCGTCCTCATTGATCATTCCCAGCAATACCTTCCGGTAGCCTTCGACAGCGTCGGCGCCCGCCGCGCGAAAGGCCCGCGCGACGCGTTCGCGCTGGTTCTGGGTCAGCCGGCGTTCAAGCTCCTGTCCCTTGTCCGTCAGTTCCAGAAGACGTTGCCGGCGGTCGCGCGTGCCGGGCCGCTGGGTGACGAACCCTTCCCGTAACAGCTGGCTGAGAACGCGCGACAGGCTTTGCTTGGTAATCCGCAAAATGGCCAGAAGTTCGGAGACATTGATGCCCGGGTTGCGTCCGACGAAATAGGTCACACGGTGATGGGCGCGGCCAAACCCGTATTCGGCGAGGATCGCATCCGGCTCTGCTGTGAAGTCGCGATAGGCGTAAAAAATGAGCTCTATGCCCTGGCGCAATTCCTCGTCACGGAGAAAGAGCGGATTGGCGCCGCGTTTTATGTCAGTCATGTTGACATATTTGCAGGTCAATGGTAGGCAAGGCAACAAATTTTTCGGTTAGCGGCGCTGCGGTGCCGTCGTTTTTCGGGAGGCAAAACGCCGATGATGAATTTCGACGATCAGGATGGGCAAATCTGGTATGACGGCGCGCTGCGGCCGTGGCGCGATGTCGATCTTCATGTCCTGACCCACGGGCTGCATTACGGAAGTTGCGTGTTCGAGGGCGAGCGAGTTTATAACAACCGCATCTTCAAGCTGCGCGAACATACCGAACGGCTGATCCGCTCCGCCGATGTTCTGGGATTCGAAATACCGTATTCCCTTGAACAGATCGAACAGGCGACGCTGGAGACCGTCCGCTCGCAGGGCTATGCCGACGCCTATGTGCGGCCGGTTGCCTGGCGCGGCAGTGAGATGATGGGCGTTTCGGCGCAGCAGGCAAAAATTCACCTGGCGATCGCCGTCTGGGAATGGCCGTCCTATTTCTCGCCCGAAGCGCGTATGAAGGGGATCAAGCTGAAATGGGCGCCGTGGAAGCGCCCGTCGCCGGAATGCGCCCCGGTGCATGCCAAGGCGGCGGGTCTTTATATGATCTGCACCCTGTCGAAACATGATGCCGAAGCGGACGGGTTCGACGATGCGTTGATGCTCGACTGGCGCGGCCAGCTGGCGGAAACCACCGGCGCCAATCTTTTCCTGGTGATGGACGGTGTGATCCATACCCCGACGCCGGATTGTTTCCTCGACGGCATCACCCGCCAGTCGGTGATGGCGCTGGCGCGCGCCCGCGGCTATGAAATCATAGAACGGGCGATAATGCCGGAAGAGCTTGAAAAGGCGGATGAGGTCTTCGTGACCGGTACGGCGGCGGAGGTGACGCCGGTCGGCCAGATCGGGGATATGAGCTTTACGGTCGGACCGGTGACCCAGTCTCTGCTGGAAGATTACGACAAGTTGGTCCGCGCGCCGGACCCGGCCTCCAGCACGGCCGCCTAACTTCCCGGCGTTATTCGACCCAGCGCTCGGCGGCGCGGTCGTCTTCTTCTCTGGCATCGACCCAGCGCGCGCCGTCCGGGGTTTCCTCCTCTTTCCAGAAGGGCGCGCCGGTTTTCAGCCTGTCGATCAGGAACTGACAGCTTTGCAGCGCCGCCTCGCGATGGGCGGACGCCGTCACGACCAGCACGATCTGTTCACCCGGCGTCATGCGGCCATAGCGGTGGACGACGAGAACATCGTCGAGCGGCCATCTCTCGCGGGCTTCGGTCTCCAATTGTCCGAGGATTTTCTCGGTCATGCCCGGGTAATGCTCCAGCGTCATGGCGGAAACTTCCTCGCCGCCCGCGATATCGCGTACCAGCCCGATAAAGCTGGCGACGCCGCCGATATTTGTGCGGCCTTCGGTCAGGGCGCGTATTTCCGCCCCCGCGTCAAAATCGTTCTCCTGGACCCGGATCATGGTCTCAGCCGCCCGTCATGGGCGGGAACAGGGCGACTTCGTCCGCCGCGTCGACGGGCGTGTCCATCTCCGCCATTTCCTGATCGACCGCGACACGGATGGCGGCGATATCCTGAAAAGCCGTTTCATAGGCGCCGCCCCGGGCGCGCAGATGCTCTATCAGACCGCGCACATCGCCGACATCGGCGGGCAATTCGATTTGCTCACCGCTGATACCGGTTTTGGCCCGGACCCAGCCAAAATACAGAAGCCGCATCAACTCACCTCGGAAAACGGAATGAAATCCAACATGGTGCCGGGCTCGATTTCCGTCAACTCCTCGGGCAGTTCGAGCAATCCGTCGGAGGCGACCATCGAAGACAGGATTCCCGCCCCGTCACGCGGAAATTTCTCAGCACCGGCCACGCCGTGCTCATCGGTTTTCAGAGACACCCGGATCCATTCCCGCCGACCGGCTTTCTTGCGGTAGGAAAATCGCGCCGGAACGCGGAAAGACAAGGGGTCGGTTTCCGTGGCGCCGCCAAGCAGCAGCAACGCCGGCCGAGCGAAGCGCATAAAAGTCACCATCACGGCGACGGGATTGCCGGGCAATCCGATAAACGGCGTCGATCCGATCTGGCCGAGCGCGAGGGGGCGTCCGGGCCGGATGGCCAGCCGCCAGAAATAGAGATTACCGAGAGATTCCACGGCAAGCCGTACATGGTCTTCTTCGCCGGCGGAGACGCCGGCCGAGCTGATGATGACGTCATGATCCGTGGCCGCGGCGCGCAACGCCGCTTCGATGTCCTCCCGCCGGTCCGGCAGGATGCCGAGATCATCGACCTCACACCCCAGACCCGAGAGCAGTGCCGCGACCGAATAGCGGTTGGAATCGAAGATACAGCCGTCATCAAGTGTGTCCCCGACATCGCGGATCTCGTCGCCGGTAGAAAACAACCCGACGCGCAACCGCTTGAAAACGCGCAGTTCTGTTTGCGCTATCGAGGCCGCCTGGCCGATATGTTGCGGACGCAGCCTCTGGCCGGTCCGTAAAATGACTTCGCCTTTGCCGATATCCTCGCCGGCGCGGCGCCTGTTGATCCCGGGTTTCACTCCCGCCGGGACAGTAATCCGGTCGCCGTCGCGCCGGCAGTCCTCCTGCATGACCACCGTGTCGGGCCCCTCCGGCATCGGCGCGCCGGTAAAAATTTGCCAGGCCTCTCCCGGTTTTGCGGGACGCGGCGCGGGATGGCCGGCGGCAATGCGACCGGCGATGGGCAGCACGGTTTCGGCTTTCGCATTCAAGTCGTCATGGCGGACGGCGTAACCGTCCACTGCCGCGTTGTCGAAGGGGGGAACAGGGCCGGGGGCGTCTATATTTTCGGCGAGGATGCGTCCCGCCGCATCGGCCAACGATACCTGTTCGGTATCGGCGACGGGATGGAGCCGCTCCTTCAGCAGCGCAAGCGCATCGTGGGCCGTCATCAGGGGGCTACCGAAGGCGAAGCAATCATCGGAGAGCTGCGCCATATCAGGAAGCGCTCCGAACGGCGTCGGCCGCCGGCCCGGCCCGGTCCAGCACCAGATCGGCAATCGCCGTGATGTCGTCCAGCGCGACAAAATCGCATGTTAGATCGGGCAGGAAGGCGTCGCTCGCCACCGCGACGACGCTGGGGTCGTCGGGCCAGAGCGGCGGCTTGCCGACGGCGGGGCGGAATACTTCCAGTTTCGGATAGGGTGCGCGTTTCCACCCCTCCACAAGAACGATGTCGGCGGGCGAGAGCCTTTCGATCAATTCCGCGAGGGACGGTTCCTCCTCCGCCGCGTGTTCATGGATGACCACCCAACGGCGGGAAGACGAGATCAGAACCTCTTGCGCGCCGGCTTCGCGATGACGGTAGGAATCCTTGCCAGGTTGATCGATATCGAAGGAATGGTGGGCGTGCTTGATCGTTGCGACAGACAGATCGCGCCGCCGCAGCTCGGGTATCAGCCGCGTCATCAATGTGGTCTTGCCGCTGCCGCTCCACCCCGCGATGCCGAAAAGTCTCATTGCTCCCGGTTCGTGTTGTCGAGCCGGTCAATATGGCGTAGCCCGGCGCGCAGGTAGTCATAGCCGGTAATCAGGGTCAGTACGGCGGCGATCCAGAGACACCATTCGCCGATCATCTGGGTGGGCAGCATTTCCGGCCCGTGTTGTCCCACGATCAGGAAGCCGATGGCGAACATCTGCAGCGCCGTTTTCCATTTGGCCAGCGTTGTGACAGGAACGCCGATATCGACGCCGGCAAGAAATTCGCGCAAGCCCGAGACCACGATTTCACGACATAAAATGACGACGGCAGGCAGGACCGTGCCGCCCGATATCTGGCCGAACCCCGTTAGCAACAGCAAGGTGGCGGCGACCAGTAGCTTGTCGGCGACGGGATCGAGAAACCTGCCGAAGGCGGATTGCTGGCTCCAGGCGCGCGCGAGGTAGCCGTCGAGAAAATCCGTCAGCGCGGCGAGTCCAAACAACCCGCAGGCGAGCCACTGTCCCAGCGGCGTTTCCAGATAGAAAAGCGCGACGATGCCCGGAATCGCGATGATCCGGCCCAAAGTCAGCATATTCGGCACGCTGCTCAGCATTCGAATGATAATCCGTCAATTTCGCGCGTCAGATGCGAGATATAAGACAGACCGCCGCCGATGCCAAATTATCCTTCCGCGTGGAAGAAATCGTATATCCGTTGCGCGAGCGACCGGCTGACACCCTTTACCGCTTCCAGATCGGCCAGCCCGGCTTCCGCCACCGCTTTCGCCGATCCGAAATGATGCAACAACGCCTTTTTCCGCATCGCGCCGACGCCGGAGATCCGGTCGAGCGGCGAGCGCGAGACAGCTTGTTTTCGCCGCGCCCGGTGGCTGCCGATGGCGAAGCGGTGTGCTTCATCCCGTAGCCGCTGCAGGAAATACAAGACCGGGTCGTCATGCTTCATCAGGAAAGACGGGCGGCCGTCGATATGAAACCGCTCGCGTCCCGCGTCGCGGTCCGGCCCTTTGGAAACCCCCACCACGGCGAGGTCGTCGATCGCCAGATCGGCCAGGATCTCCCGCACGGCGGTCAACTGGCCCGCGCCGCCATCAATCAAAACCAGATCCGGCCAGGTGCCCGATTCCCGGTCGGGGTCTTCCTTCAGGGCCCGGCTGAACCGGCGTGTCATAACCTCGCGCATCATTGCGTAATCGTCGCCCGGCGCCATATCGGTGTTCCGGATATTGAATTTTCTGTACGCGTTCTTGGCGAATCCTTCGGGCGTCGCGACGATCATGGCGCCGACAGGGTTGGTGCCCGATATGTGGCTGTTGTCGTATACCTCAATCCGGTCCGGCGCGGCTTCGAGGCCGAAAACCTCGGCCATCCCGTCCAGCAGCCGCCTTTGTGTGGCGTTCTCCGCCATGCGGCGGGCCAGCGCCTCGCGCGCATTTTCAGCGGCGCGGCGGATCAGCATATGACGCGGCCCGCGCGACGGGCTGGTGACCGTAACCTTGCGTTCGGCGCGCGATGACAGCGCTTCTTCCAGAAGCTTCTCTTCCGCCGGGACGATATTGACGAGGATAGCCGGTGGCGGCTTCTTGTCGGCGTAAAACTGGCCCATGAATGCGGCGATAATGGCATCCTTTTCCGAGCCGGCTGTCCGGGACGGAAAATAGGTCCTGTTGCCGAAATTCTGCCCGCCGCGAAAAAAGAACACCTGAACGCAGGCCTGCCCGCCCGCGGTTTCAAGCGCGATTACGTCGGCATCGCCCAGTTTCGCGACATTGATGTCCTGATGCGCCTGGATCTGGGTCAAGGCCTGGATTCGGTCGCGGAACGCGGCGGCGGCTTCGAATTCCAGGGCTTCCGAAGCCGCCTGCATGCGTTGCGACAGGCTGTCCTGCAGATTGCGGCTGCGGCCCGTGAGAAATGACCGTGCCTCATCGACGATGCGGCTGTAATCCTCCTCAGCGATGCGGCCGACACACGGGGCCGCGCAACGCTTGATCTGATATTGCAGGCAGGGCCGCGTGCGGCTCTTGAATATCGCGTCCGAACAGTTGCGTAACGGAAAGGCGCGTTGCAGCGCCGCCAGCGTCCGGTTGACGGCGCCGGCGGAGGCAAACGGGCCGAAATACTCGCCCTTGTCGCCGCGCGCCCCCCGGTGCTTGAGAAGCTGCGGCCAGGCGCTGTTTCCGGTCAGCAGGATATAGGGAAAAGATTTATCGTCCCGCAGCAGAATATTGTAATGCGGCTTCAGCCGCTTGATCAGATTGCTCTCCAGCAGGAGCGCTTCGGCTTCCGTGTGGGTGGCAATCACTTCCAACGTCGCTGTCGCCGCGATCATGCGCTGGATGCGGACCGGGTGCCGGTCGGGCCGCGTATAGGCGGTCACCCGGCGTTTCAGATTGCGGGCCTTGCCGACATAAAGAACGGCGCCCCTATCGTCTATCATCCGGTAGACACCGGGGCTGGAAGACAAGGTCCGCACGGCTGCACGGATATTATCCGCCCCCCGCGCGAGCGACGGCGTCAGGCCCCGATTATCCACAGAAGATGATGTTTCAGCTTTTTCCGCCATCCTGATTCGCATCATATCGCGCCTGATTCCGGCGCCGCCCATCCTGTCCACGCATATTGTGGATAAGTCTGTGGCAAATTAACCCTAGGGGGGGCTACTCCTTTGCAATTATTGAATTTCCCTTAATCTGCCCAAAAATTAGTCAATATCATAAACTATTGAATTAATTATATTTTTACTCAAATCGCCCCCGATAACAGCCTGAATTTTAATAATCCGGTAATATTTCTGCCATGACTTCAGCAATTTAGCGCTATGGTGCCCAATTTGAACAAATCGGCCCGTTTCAAAGTCCCAGAAGCAAAATCCGTAAGTCAATTAATAAGGATTGTTTCTCTTTATCTCTACGCCAACACTTGCGGCATCCGCGAATACATCAAGCTTCTCTACGCGAACCCGGACGGAACGGACTCTTTTATCCGAAAGGCAGAGCCCGGCGATCTTTTCCGCCAAGGTTTCCACCAGATTTATGTGGCCGCCGGCGACGAGCGCACGAACTGACTCCACGACCTCTTCATAGTTGACCACCTCCGCCAACCGGTCGGTGTCCACCGGGCCCTCTTCCGTGACTTCCATATCGAGGTTGATGCGCACCCTTTGGCGGCCATCCTGTTCGTGAAGATGCACGCCGATCAGCGCCGGCAGTATCAGGTCCCGGATAAAGACCAGCCTTATGCCGCCGATCGCCGGCTCGGTCGATAATGGCAGGACATTTTTATTCTCAGTCATATTTCCGTGGGCCTTCTGGTATTCCCGTGTCTATTCCTTCGGGCATTGGGGATTGACGGGATATTCCCAGCCCAGATGCTGACCGCCATCGAGCGCGATCATCTGACCGGTCATCGATGACGCGGACAGGATGAAACGGACGGCGGCGGCAATTTCCTCCGGATCCGCCCCGCGCCCCAAAGGCGTTGCCGCTTCCTGCGCCCGGAAATCGTCTTCATCCTGACGGGGCGAGGGCAGGGTCGGTCCCGGCCCGATCGCGTTGACCCGGATGCGCGGGGCAAGCGCGAGGGCCAGAGATTGGGTCAACGACCAAAGCCCCGCCTTGCTGGCGGCATAGGATACGAACCAGGGCGTCGGGTTCCAGACCCTCTGGTCGATGATATTGACGATATTGCCGCGTATGTCCTCGCCAAGCGCCTTCGCGAAAGACTGGGACAGGAATAACGGCGCGCGCATATTGACCGCCATGTGCCGGTCCCATGAGTCCGCCGTCACGGTCTCGATGGTGTCGGGCTCGAATACAGATGCGTTATTGATCAGACAGCTGATCGGACCCAGCGCCTGTTCGGCCCCACGCAGCAATCCCGCAAGTTCTTCCTCCGCATCAAGCCGCGCGCAAATAGCCGTTGCCCGCACGCCCCGGCTTGCCAGATCATTGGCCAGCGCATCCGCGTCTTCCCTCGATTGAAAGCAATGGATCGCGACATTCCAGCCGTCTGCCGCCAGCCCCTCGGCGATCGCGCGCCCGATCCGGCGGCCGCCGCCTGTCACCAGCGCGTTTTTATGCGATTGCTCAGACATGGATACAGAATGTGTCACTCACACCAAGGGATCAAGCGCGGCAAGGGCGTTCAGCTCCCGAAATGCATATAGATATAGGCACAATAGAGGGAAAGCATGACCACGCCTTCCCAACGCTGAAACCGCCGGTTGGTAACGAGAAAAAATATGAAAAGGGCGGTCGTTCCTAACAATATGGGTAAATCATAGGCGATCAGCGCGCTACTCAACGGGAGCGGGGCAAAGAGCGCCGCCACGCCCGTAATCCCGAGCAGGTTGAAGATGTTGCTGCCGATCACATTGCCGAGGCAGACGTCGGCATGCCGCCGGAGTGCCGCCACAACCGATGTGGCAAGTTCCGGCAGGGAAGTGCCGACCGCGATGATCGAAATGCCGATAACCTCGTCTCCGACCCCGAATTCACGGGCAATCGCCGTGGCGCCCTGCACCGTGAGGTTCGACCCGATCACCAATCCGGCCAATCCCCCTGTCGCCATGACGATCATCAGAAGCAGGGGCGTCCCGCTGGAGGGAGACAACTCTTCCGCTTCATGCCGGTGAAGTTCGGCGGCGGGGCTCGTTTTCCGGGCATCGAGCCAAATCGAAACCCCGAGATATGTCACGATCATCGCCAGCATCAGGATGCCCACACTTTCCGCAATGATCCCGAGATATCCCGCTCCGACAAACGCCAATGTTGCCAGCGCCAGCATCGCGCCGTCGCGGATCAGCGCCGTGCCCTCGATGGAAGGGGGCTTGATCAACGCGACCAGCCCGATCACCAGCATCATGTTGGCCATGTTACTGCCGATCACGTTACCGACGGCGATTCCCGGCGCATTTGACAGAACCGAATCGACGCTGACGACCAATTCCGGGGCCGATGTGCCGAACCCCACGATGGTCAGCCCAATGATAAACGGCGACAATCCCGCGCGCCCGGCAATGCCCACTGCGCCCCTGACGATCCCTTCTCCGCCGGCAATGAGCAGAGCCAGCCCGCCAAGGGTGATGAAAATATCCATAAAGGCCCGATTGAGTTGGACAGTAAGGCTCACAGATGGCATTTGAGGGTCCGAGGGGCAAGAGGGCGGAGTTCTTGCATTAATGGACGAGCATAATTTTCTTTCCGACATCCTGATCTTTCTGGTCGCCGCGGTCATCGTGGTGCCGGTATTTCAGCGGCTGCGGAGTTCGATGATTCTCGGCTATTTGTGCGCCGGGTTGATCATCGGTCCGTTCGGGCTGGGTCTGGTCCAGAATGAAGATGTGACGCGCGGCCTCGGCGAACTCGGCGTAATCTTTCTGCTTTTCACCATCGGGCTCGAGCTGACGGTTGACCGTCTGAAGGTCATTCGCGGATTTATTTTCGGGCTGGGTTCCGCACAGGTCCTGTTGACCGGCCTGGCGATCTTTTCATTGGCGCTTGTTCTTTGCGTCCCGCTGGAGGCGGCGATCGTTATCGGCGCGTCTCTCGCCTTGTCCTCGACCGCCGTCGTCATGCAGCTTCTGACCGAACGCGGTGAGACCATGACCCGCTCCGGCCGGGTATCGTTTTCCATATTGCTCCTGCAAGACCTCGCGGTTGTACCGCTCTTCGCCATCGTTCCGGCGCTCGCGATCGGCGGCGGCGGTACCGGCATGGCGGCGCTCTACGCGTTGGGTAAAGCGGTGATCGCAATCATCGTGATTTTCGCTTTCGGGCGGCTGGTGCTGCGTCCGGTTTTCCGGATTATCGCCATAGGCCGGTCGCCGGAGCTCTTCGCCGGTATCACGCTTCTGGTGCTGCTGGGCACCGCCTTCGGCACCGATTATGCGGGGCTATCCATGGCGATGGGCGGCTTTATCGCCGGTATGCTCCTGGGCGAAACCGAATACAGAATCCAGGTAGCGGCGGAAATCGCGCCTTTCAAGGGGCTGTTGCTCGGCCTGTTCTTTATGACGGTAGGGCTCGACATCAACCTCGGGCTGATCGCCAATCAATTGGCGCTCGTGCTCTCATTGGCG
Organism: uncultured Rhodospirillaceae bacterium; assembly: GCA_964492555.1. Classification (GTDB taxonomy): domain Bacteria; phylum Pseudomonadota; class Alphaproteobacteria; order MPNO01; family UBA2964. The sequence goes on from CAZBKQ010000001.1 coordinate 138,005, forward strand.
GTTGGATTACTTGTCCTGAAGGCGGGGCTATTGATCTGTCTTGTCCGTCTTTCCAAACAGGAATGGCCGATTGCCTTGCAGACCGGGCTGACACTGGCGCAAGGCGGTGAATTCGCCTTTATCATTCTCGGGCTCGCCACGCAGGATCGCATCATCGCGCCCGAACTCGCGGACCTGCTGATTACCGTGGTCGCACTGACGATGGTGGTGACGCCCGGTCTGGCATGGGCCGGTCGCCGGCTGGGGCAAAGCCCGCCCGACAAGACGGGCGCGGCTCGGCCCGAGGAAAGTGAGGATGCCTCTCATCTGCAGGATCATGTCATCGTCCTCGGGTTCGGCCGGGTCGGTCAGTCAGTGTCGAAGATGCTGTTGGCGGGGGATATCCCGCATATCGCGGTCGAATACGAACCCTCACGCGTCAGTCAGGCAAGAGAACGTGGATTGCCGGTTTATTATGGCAACGCCGGCCATCCGGAGACTCTGGGAGCACTGGGCGCCGGACGCGCGCGCGCTGTTGTTGTGACACTCGACAACCCGGAGGCAGCCGAACGTGCGGTCCATCTGATACATCGGCGGTATCCCCGGCTCGATATTTTCGTGCGCGCACGGGATTTCGATCATCAACGGAATCTGGAAAATGCCGGCGCCAGCGCCATTATCCCGGAGACGTTCGAGATGAGTCTGCAGCTCGGCGCGTCGCTATTGCGGCGGTTCGGAACGGGATCCGATGCGGTCGAAGGTATTGTGAACGACCTGCGGGTCGATCAATACGCGGCGCTGAACGACATCATCCATACCCGGAAAGATTCAGACAGCGGCGACAAGTAACCGCTGCGCGGTCAGGGCAACAGGACACTCATCCCGGTTGTCCGGCGGTTTTCGATATCGCGGTGCGCGGTTGCGGCATCTTTCAGCGCATAGCGCTGGTTTACGGGAATTTCGACCGCCCCGCTCAATATGACCTCGAACAGATCCGCCGCCCGGCGCAGCAAAGTCTCCCGGTCCCGCACATGCCAGTAATAGGCCGCGCCGGTGACGTAGAGCGATCCCATTTCATTCAGTCTGAAAAGATCGAGTGGCGGCGGCGGTCCGCTTGAGGTCCCGTAACAGGCCAGCAATCCGCGCGGGCGCAGCGATCGCAGTGATTCCTCAAAAGTGTCCTTGCCCACGGCGTCATAGACCACCGGCACTCCCTCACCGCCGGTCAGAGACCGGACCCGGTCGGCAATTCCTTCGCCGGTGCTGATGATCGTATGGTGACAGCCGGCCGCCTCGGCGGCGGCGGCTTTTTCCGCCGTGCTTGTGACGCCGATTACCCGGGCTCCCAAATGCCGCGCCCATTGAACCAAAATCGACCCGACGCCGCCGGCGGCGGCATGGACCAGAACGGTATCGCCCCGTGCGACGGGATAGACATCGGTCAGCAAGTAATGCGCCGTCACGCCCTTTGTGATGATTGCGGCGCCGGTCTGGTCGTCAATGTCATCCGGCAACCGTACAAGCCTGTCCGCGGGCAGTATCCTTGCCTCGGCATATGCGCCGCGCGGAAGCGCATGACCGCCGGTCGAGTAGCACACCCGGTCGCCGGGGCTGAATTCCGTCACGCCCGCCCCGACGGTTTCGACAACGCCCATCGCCTCGCCGCCGATCGGATGCGGCAGAAACGGTAACGGGTAACGACCTTCTCTCGTGTGAATATCTGCGAAGTTCACGCCGATGGCGCGTTGCCTGAGCCTTACCTCGCCTTCTCCGGGCGGTGGAACGTCGATTTCCTCATAGCGGAGAACTTCCGGTCCGCCATATTCGTGAATCCTGATGGCTTTTGGCATGAAAATCAGGGTCGGCGGGGCTTGCGCGCGTCGTTCTTGCGCTGCCCCTTGGTGCGCAGCGATTTCTTTTTCTTGCCGTCGGCGGCGCGGATACGGGCGGCCAGCCGCTTCGGCCCGATCGGCCGGGCATCACCGATGCCGAGATCGACCGCTTCCAGCCGCTGGATCTCGTCGCGCAGCCTGGCCGCTTCCTCGAATTCCAGCTCCGCCGCCGCTTCTTTCATCCGCGCATTCAGGCTTTCGATATGGGCCGACAGATTATCACCGACCAGATGGCCGGCGTCGCCCGCATCGACCTCCACCGTGTAATGATCGTTTTCATAAACCGATTCCAGAACATCGCCGATTTCCTTGCGCACGCTTTCCGGCGTAATGCCGTTGGCGGCGTTATAGGCCTGCTGTTTTTCGCGCCTGCGGTTGGTTTCGTCGATGGCGAATTGCAGCGATTTCGTCATGGTGTCGGCATAGAGGATGACCCGCCCGTCGACATTGCGCGCGGCGCGGCCGATGGTCTGGATGAGTGAGGTCGAAGACCTCAGGAAACCTTCCTTGTCGGCGTCCAGAATCGCGACCAGCGCGCATTCGGGAATGTCCAGCCCCTCGCGCAGCAGATTGATGCCGATCAGCACGTCGAACGCGCCGAGCCGTAAATCACGGATGATCTCTATCCGTTCCAGCGTATCGACGTCGGAATGGAGATAGCGCACGCGAATGCCCGCCTCCTGCATATACTCGGTGAGATCTTCCGCCATGCGCTTGGTCAGTGTCGTGACCAGAACGCGCTGCGCCTTTTTCGCGCATTCGCGGCATTCATAGAGCAGATCGTCGACCTGACTTTCCACCGGCCGGACGATGCAGACCGGATCGATCAATCCGGTCGGGCGGATGACCTGTTCGACGAAAACACCGCCGGTGCGTTCCATCTCCCACGAGCCGGGGGTGGCGGAAACGAAAACAGATTGCGGCCGCATGCCGTCCCATTCCTCGAATTTCAGCGGCCGGTTATCGACACAGGAGGGCAGGCGAAATCCGAATTCGGAGAGGGTGGTTTTGCGGTTGTAATCGCCGCGATACATGCCGCCCAGCTGCGGCACGGTGACGTGGCTTTCATCGACGATCAACAGCGCGTCGTCGGGCAGATATTCGAACAGTGTCGGCGGCGGAAAACCGGGCGCGCGTCCGGTCAGATAGCGCGAATAATTTTCGATGCCCGCGCAATGGCCGGCCGTTTCCATCATCTCCAGATCGAAGACCGTGCGTTGCTCAAGCCGTTGCGCTTCCAGCAGCTTGTTCTGCCCGGTCAGTTCCTCCAGCCGTTCCTTGAGTTCCACTTTTATTTTCTTCACCGCCTGCTGCAGGGTCGGGCGCGGGGTGACGTAATGGCTGTTGGGATAGATTGTGACCTGATCCAGCGCCGCTGATTTTTCTCCGGTCAACGGGTCGAATTCCTGTATCGACTCCAGCTCGTCTCCGAACAGCGAAAACCGCCACGCGCGGTCCTCGTAATGGACCGGGAAGATTTCCACCAGATCGCCGCGGACCCGAAAGGCGCCGCGGGTGAAATTCTGGTCGTTGCGGCGGTATTGCAACTCCACAAACCGGCGCAGCAGCGCGTCCCGGTCCATTGTCTGGCCGACTTCCAGACGCACCGTCATTTCCGAATAGGTTTCGACCGACCCGATGCCGTAGATACAGGAAACCGAAGCGACGATGATGACGTCGCGGCGCTCCAGCAGGGCGCGGGTGGCGGCATGGCGCATCCGGTCGATCTGTTCGTTTATCGACGCGTCCTTTTCGATATAGGTGTCGGTACGCGGAACATAGGCTTCCGGCTGGTAATAATCGTAATAGGACACGAAATACTCGACCGCATTTTCGGGAAAAAAGCTTTTCATCTCCCCGTAAAGCTGCGCGGCAAGCGTCTTGTTGGGTGCGAGAACAAGGGCGGGCCGCCCGAGGGCCGCGATGGCGTGCGCCATGGTGAAGGTCTTGCCGGACCCCGTGACGCCCAGCAGCACCTGGTCACGTTCGCCTTCTTCAATGCCGGCGATGATCTGCCGGATGGCTTCGGGCTGATCGCCCGCCGGCTGAAAATCGGAGGAAAGCGAGAAGGGCGCGCGTTCGCCCTCGGCGGGTCTTTCGTCGAGAACCGTATTCATGATCCCATTAAGACCCGCCATCGCCCATAGGTAAAGATTTACTAATTTTTAACCCCGGTTAATGTAATATGTACGTTCTGCAGTAGTTTCTAATCGGTGGTATGGCGGCGTCAAAGGAAAAGGGGGGAATCCGTCTGGGGTGGCCTGTGGCCGCCCTGATAGCCGGTTTTATCATATCGGTCGGCGTATATGCCGGGATGTAATCGCGCGAGAACGCGAATATCAAGGCCGAAGCGGATATGGTTGCCCGGAATGCCCTTACCACCTTGTCAGAGACCCTCCAGAAGGAAACCAGCGCGTTAAAGAGGATGTCGGAACGCTGGAATGCGGTGGGCGGGACACCAAAGGCACTCTGGCTACGCGACGCCGCCGTCTATATCGCGGATTTTTATTCTCTGGCGTCGATCGGGCGCAGCGACGGCGATTTTATTATCCGCTGGGTTCAGAACCGTGAGGGCAGTCTCGACGCGATCAATTTCGATTTGAAAACAAGAGCGGATCGTTATGATCGCCTACGTTATCTGTTGAGAGCGAAAAAGCCCGCCTCGTCCGGTCCAATCGCCCTGAATTATGGCGCATTGGGCTTTGTCTATGACATTTCCCTCAAAAAGGCGGATGGGTCATTCGACGGGTTTTTGCATGGTGTTTTCGAATATCGCCGCCTGCTTCACGCCTTGTCCCATCCCGAACCCGGCAAGATGCCGATTGCCGAGGGCGCCGCGTTGCTGATCAACGACCGTGTGATCATCAATAATATGCCAAGGCTCCTTCCGCGCCGATCGGACGATTTATCGGCTCTGTTCTGGGAGAGAAATGGGATATCCGCGTCTTGCTGCCGCCCGGGATTGCGGCGGAAAAGGAAACGTCCTGGCCGCTGATCGTCGCATTGCTGATTTTCGCGCTAACCTGCTTTCTGGCGCTGGCGCTTTACTTCCGCCAGATTTCCATCGACGAGGCTGTGGCCGCGCGGGTTGCGGAAACGCGCCTGCATGAGGCGCTGAATGCGCTCGATACGCCGTTCGCCTATTTCGATGAAGATAACCGGCTGCGCATCTGGAACAATGCCTATCTGGAAATGCATGCCGGTATCAGCGATCTGATCCGGGACGGCGCACCCTATGAGGATTTGCTGCGCGCCCTTGTCGGCAGGGGGCTGGCCAAGAACGCGGTGGGCCAGGAGGAAGGCTATATCGCCGAGCGCTTGCGCCAGCACCGGGAGGGCGATTTCCGGGGCGAACGTCAGCTTTCCAACGGTCGGTGGGTTACGTCCCGGAAAATGCGCGCCGGCGATGGCGGCGTTGTCGCCATCTGGACCGATGTGACCCGGCTCAAGGAACAGCAGGCGGAGCTCATCCGGGCGCGCAATTCAGCGGAAGACGCGAGCAAGGCGAAATCGGAATTCTTGGCCAATATGAGTCATGAGTTGCGGACGCCCCTCAATGCGATCAATGGATTTTCCGAAGTGATTTCGCAACAGCTCTTCGGGCCGGTGCCGGACAGATACAGGGTCTATGCGCGCGATATCAATGCGAGCGGTAATCTCCTGCTTTCCCTAATCAACGATATTCTTGACCTGTCAAAGGTAGAAGCCGGCGCGCTGGAGCTTGATGAGCAGGAATTCCCGCTTGAACGGCTGGTCGTCAATCTGCGCCGTATGGTCGAGGCCCGGGGCCGGGACAAGGGGCTGAACATGCGTTGGCCCGAAGAAGGCATGGAAACCATCATCAAGGGGGATTTCCGGTTGCTGTTGCAGGTGCTACTGAACCTTTTGTCCAACGCCATCAAATTCACGGGCGAAGGGGGCGAGGTGTCGCTTGAATTCCGGCGCGATGGCACTGGCCTTGAAATGATTGTTGCCGATACCGGAATAGGCATGACCCAAGCGGAAGCGCAGGAGGCGATGCAGCCCTTTATGCAGGTCGGCCTGACCAGCGAATCGCAGTCCGAAGGTACCGGTCTCGGCCTTCCGCTGGTGCAGAAATTCGTCGAATTGCATGGCGGTGAAATCGAGGTCGAGAGCACGCCGGGCGAGGGAACAACCGTAACCGTCCGGTTGTTCGACCGGGTGCGCGGCGATGTCCCCGAAAGCGCGCGGGAAGATATCAGGATCGTGTCGTCCGGCTGAGAAAATCCCTAATGGCGCCGCGCGGCGCCTGGAAATAACAGGGATTTAATGACGACCGGCACCGCCGCCGATCCCGCGAGCGGCGCGCCGATATCGATATAATCGAATTCCTTCAATTCAATCCCGTCAATCGAGACCACCGGTCCCGAACGGCCCCGTTCCTCGCGCGCGTGGCGGCCGAACACCCGGCCGATATCATCGGCGCAGACCAAAATCAGCGGCCTGTCGTCCGAAAGAATCGGGGCCATGCCGTTTTCGACCCCGGTCAGAAATGCGTCCACCCGGCCGAACCCGGCGGATCCCGTCCAGTCGAAGCAGAGCGCGGCGGGCCCGTCCGTCTTGTCCAACTCGAACCGGATCAGGCTTTGCCCGATAACTGTGGCGACGGCGTCCGCGTCGATGTCACCGGTCCCAAGCGAGAGGGCGGGGGCGATCACCGGCACATTGCGGAGCGGCAAAATTTCCGGCGGGTCGACGAATATGGTGGTGCCCGAAAGCTGGATCGAATATTGCGAGGCGCCGACGACGGTGGCGCGGATGCTTTCCACCGGTTCCATGACGCGCAAACCCGCTTCTTCCGCGCGGGAACGTACGGCAATGGCCAGCGCCGGGCCCACATCGCCGCCCGGCCCGTCGCCATAGCCATAGATGAATTCCGAAACCCCGCCGGAAAACGTCACTGCGTCGACACGCTCGTGCCAACCGATGGGCGGGATGCGGTGCAAGGCGGTGGTTTGGTCCGAAAGTTCCTTCTGCAGGATGATTTCCATCAGCCGGTCGGCCATTTCGGAGGCGATTGCGCTGAATGCGCCTTCCGCCACGGGCTCGCCGAGCGAAAGATGAATTCCCGCCGCCTGGGCAAGCCGCTTGCCCGCCTCCTCCAGACGGACAATGCGGCCTGTCTCATCCGCCGCGATCAGCCGCGCGCCGATATCCACCGCCGTCAGATCGGCGATTTGCCCGTCCCGGCAGATGGCGATTTTTGTCGTACCGCCGCCGATATCGACATTCATGACCGTTGCACCGGTCAGTTCGGAATTGACCGCCGCGCCCGATCCGTACGCCGCCATCGCCGCTTCCAGCCGGTCTCCCGCCGAGACCGAGACGAATTTCCCGGTCTCCACCGAAAACAGATCGCCGATCATCCGCGCGTTCTTCTGACGCAGCGCCACGCCGGTCAGGATCAATGCGCCGGTATCGATGTCGTCAGGTGTCAGCCGCGCCCAGCGATATTGGTCCTCTATAAAGGCACGCAACGCGTCCGCGTCGATCGTCTCGCTATCGGCATAGGGGGTCAGCAGGATATCGGATTCATAAAGCACGCCGCGATCCGCGACGACATAGCGGCCGGCTTCCTGTTCCAGCCGGACTTCCGAAAAAACCAGATGGCTGGTCGATGACCCGATATCAACGCCGACGCTGGTCAGCGTGGTTTTCTGTTCATCGGCGAGGTTGCGCTTTGTGTCGGCGAAGATGACGCGCCCGCCCTGGTCCTCCGGCCCGGTCATCTATCCGCCGCTGGCGAAGTTCCAGGTGGTGCCCGGTTCGTAATACCGGTCTTCCATGCGGCTGTGTGTGCCGTTTTCGGCGCAGGCGATCTCGAACGCCGGGCGGATCGAGGGGTCCTCCATCCAGTAGGGCACGGCGGTGCCGCCCGGCTTGTCGACCTCCAGCACCCCTTCATCCGCGACCATTTCGCCGGGCACCCCGGCTTTCTGGGCGCGGTGATTGTTGGGGCCATACCAGGCCAGGAGCCGCAGCGGCTCATCCCCGCAATTGAAATGCTGGTGGAACCAGCGCATGCCCGGGATCGGACAGGCCGAGATCATGCCGACGGACCCGTATTCCAGCCGCATCACTTCCTCGCCGGCGCCGTTGCGCCAGGGGGTGGGGCCCAGATCTTCCGGCCAGGCCTGGCAATAACCCGTGCCGCCGATAGACAGGAACACCGCCGCCTCCCCCGGGTAATAGGCGCGCGAATAGCGTCCCGCCGGATATTCGCCGATATATTGGTAGAAGACATTTTCCGCCATCTTGGGTTCCATCCGGCGGTATCCCGGCGTCCGGCGGTTATCGAGATAAAGCTCGGTTGCAAACACGTCGGGGATGATATTGGTGCGCCGCATGGCGAGCCCGCGCGCGCCGTCTTCCTCCAGCCCGTCCTTGGGGTCGAAATTCTCGCCGTCCGGGTCAAAGCGTTTGAGGAAATTGACCGGGCTGTTGAAGATCACCTCTTCATCGCCGATCAGGTTGAACATGTTGGGGGCAGACGTGCCGGCCAGCAGCAGTGCCGGGCTGGAGGAGGAATTGACGATCCGGTGCCAGGCGTTCATCGGGATGGAGAAGAGCGAGCCCTTTTCCCATTCGAACAGTTCGGGCCGGTCCTGCCCGTCGATCCATATCTCGGTCGTGCCGCGCCCGTCGAGTACCAGAAACACTTCCTCGTAAAGATGACGTTCGGCGTTCAGCGCGCCGGCGCCGGGGACCTCCACCAGATAGGAACCCCACAGGCCCTCGGTGCCGAAAAGCTGGATAAACGCGCCGCGCCCGCCGATGCGCGGCCAGTTGCCGAGCCCGACTTCCTGCAAACAGGGGATGGCGATATCCCGAACAATCGGGATTTCCTGCTCGATCATGAAGGTGTCGTAGGGCGTCGGACGCCTCGGCCAGGCGGCGCTGCCGGCATAGGTATCGCCGGTCGGTTCGTGCCAGTGCGGATCGCCCGCGATGTCATGCGGCATGGGTCATATCTCTCCTGCCCGGAAAATGGCCAATGGGGGTGTGGGCGTCAAGGAGGGTGCCCGGCGCGCAATTAACCCGGTTTAGAATTTGTTAAGTACTATTAGGCGATAACAGTCCAAATCATTCAAAAATGGTCGATATGGAAAACTCGATCTTTCCGCATAATGAGCTGGAACGTCTGCAGGCGCTGCGGTCGCTTGACGTACTGGACACCGGGTTGGATCCTGCCTTGCAGTCCATTGTCGAAATGGCAGGCGATATCGCCGGCACGCCGATTTCGCTGATCTCGCTGGTTGATTCCGACCGGCAATGGTTCAAGGCGAATATGGGGCTGGACGCGGCGGAAACGCCCCGCGATGTATCCTTCTGTACCCATACTATTCTGCAGGACGGTATTTTCGAAATTGAGAACGCCACGGCGGATTCGCGGTTTCGGAGCAATCCTCTGGTGACGGGTGGTCCGGGAATACAGTTTTATGCCGGCGCGCCGTTGCGCACCACGACGGGCTACAATATCGGCACACTCTGCGTGATCGACCGAAAACCCGGCCAATTGTCTGAAGAGGCGCGCCGCGCCCTGACGCGGCTGGCCGATCTGACGGTCCGCACGATTGAGTTGACCCACAAGGCCGAAGCACGGGTGGAAGAGAAGTCTCTTGATGTCTCGCGTCTGGCGCATGAATTCCGCACGCCGCTCAATCACATTGTCGGGTTCGCCGATCTTGCCCGGCATCAGTTCGACTCCGGAGGAAAAGCGGAAAAGATCGCCGGTTATCTCGCCATGATCCAGGAAGGCGGCGAGCATCTTAATCGCATCGTTGAACGGACTTTGAGCGCGGGAGAAGAAAGCCGGCCCGAGGAGTTGGCTTGCCAGCCCGTCGCGGCCGGAGAACTGGCGTCGCATGTCGCGATCAATTTCGCGCAAGCGCTGGAGGAAACGCGGCAACGGATCGAATTTTCGGGGCCGGAGACGGAAATCATGGTTGATGCCGATCCCACCGCCTTGCGACAGGTATTGAGCAATCTGGTTTCCAATGCCTCCAAATACGCGCCAGACGAGACCACGATCCGGGTCGGAGTCAGGGTTTCAAAACGCCGCGCGGTGGCGGCGCTTGAGGTTTCCGATGAGGGTCCCGGCATGCCGGAACAGGTCTTGCGCCAGTTGGGGCGGGAATTTGTGCGCAGTGACAGCGCGCGTGAGAGCGATGTTCCCGGAACCGGTCTTGGCCTGCATATCGTGAAGCGTCTTGTCGAAGAGATGGGTGGACAACTTCATATTGAAAACCCGCCGCGCGGCGGGTGCCGGGCGATTGTCTATATGCCGCTCATACGGATGTCGGCGGTTCGCAACGGGAGTGTCTGCGCGTAGACCCTTCGCGTGCCCGTTTGGCGGTGCCTTCTGCCCCTACACGCGCCGTTTCGGCTGGGGTTACATCCCGGCATGACTGATACACAGCCTTATCTGCTGAACCGCTGGTATGTCGCCGCTTGGGCGCATGAGCTTGATGACGGCCCGTTGGGGCGTACCATCATGGATGAGCCCATCGTGTTTTTCCGCGACGGCGACGGAGGCGTCGCGGCGCTGGAAGATAGCTGCGCGCACCGCTTTATGCCGCTTTCGATGGGGGAAATCGTCGATGGCTGTATCGAATGTCCTTATCACGGGCTGGTTTATGACCGAACCGGGATGTGTGTGACGGTGCCGGGTCAGGCAAAGGTGCCGCCCGGTGCGACGGTCCGGACATGGCCGGTGGTGGAACGGTACCGCTGGATCTGGGTCTGGATGGGCGATGCGGACAAGGCGGATCCCGCTCTGATCCCGGATTTTCACTGGAATGACGATCCGGACTGGGTTTCGGTCGGGGATTATTTTTATGTCAAAGGCGGCTGGCGGCTTTTTGTCGATAATCTGCTGGACCTGAGCCATGTCGCCTATGTGCATCGCTCCACCCTCGGCACCGACCGGGTTGCCGATTTCCCGGTAAAGGTTAGCCGGGGCGACGGCACAGTCCATGTCGA
>CAZBKQ010000001.1:148978-151784 GCA_964492555.1 uncultured Rhodospirillaceae bacterium
GGGTTGCCGATTTCCCGGTAAAGGTTAGCCGGGGCGACGGCACAGTCCATGTCGATCGCTGGATATTCGATGAACCGGCGCCGCCGATGTTTAGGATGGTGGACGGGTTCGACGGCGCGGTCGACCGCTGGCAGTTGATCACCTATGAACCGCCCAGCCATTTCATGATTGATGTCGGATGCGCGGATGCCGGGACCGGCGCGGTAGAGGGTGACCGAAGCCGGGGCATCACCATGTTTTCGAACCACACGATCACGCCGGAAACGGAAAAAAGTTCGCATTATTTCTGGCATCACGCGCGGAATTTCCGTCTTGATGAACCCGATCTGACCGAGACATTGGCAAAAGCGGCCGGCACCGCGTTTTATGAGGATGTCGGCATTATAGAGGCGCAACAGGCGCGTATGGACGCGGCGAAACCCGACAAGCCGATCATCGATATCAATGCCGATGCCGGGGTGTTGCAGGCGCGACGGCTGTTGGAAGCGTTGATTGCGGAAGACTCCGCGACATAGCGCCGCTTGCCAAAGGCCGGTTTCGAGGCTGATAATGGTGAAATAATTTCCGTGGGAGGGAAATCATGGCCACACAGCTCAAAATTCCGACCAATATCGAGGCGGTTCCGCTGCATGACGCCATCGGGGCGGAGGTGCGCGGCATTGATCTGACACAGCCCATCGACGCGGCGATGCAACAGTTGCTGCGCGATTTGATCGGCGAATATTCGATCCTGCTGGTCCGCGGGCAGGACATCACCGAGGAACAGCAATTCGCCTATGCGCGGTCCTTCGGGCCGATCGCCGAACGGATGAAGCCGGCCAGCGAAAAACAGGCGGCGGAACAGGCCGCCAAGCGGTCGAAACATTTCGATCCCAACAACAAGATGCAGACGATCAGCAACAAGCGGGATGAGGACGGCAAGCTGATCGGCGCGCTGGGCGATGGGGAAATGTGGTTCCATACCGATAAATGCTATCTGCAACGCCCCTATCACGTGTCTTTCCTCTATCCGACGGCGCTGCCGGACCGGGGCGGTCATACGTTATTTGCCAGCCTCTATCGCGCCTATGATCTGTTGCCGGACGATCTGAAATCAACGCTTGAAGGACGGAAGGTCCTGCAGGTCTATGATTACGGCAAGGAAGGCAAGCCGGATATCACTTCGAAATCGCTCGACGACATATTGCATTTCTGGCAGCCGCTGTTCCTCAAGAACCCGTTCTCGGGCAAGACCGCGGTCTATGCCAGCCGGCTGATGTCGGCACGGATCGAGGGGATGGACGACGATGAAAGCCGCGCGGTGCTGGATCAGATATGCGACATCATTGAGGATGACAGCAATATCTATGACCACACCTGGAAGCTCGGCGACATCATTTGCTGGGATAATTATTCCAGCCTGCATGCGCGCACCGACTGGCCGCGCGAACAGGAACGCACCTTCCGCCGCTGCCTGACCCAGGGCGACGCGCTCTATTGATTTTTGTTTGAGGCGTCCCCGATCGCCGGGTCGGGGACGATCTCGACAATCACGTTGAGATCGCCCGGCGGGCCGCCGCCGAATCCTTCTATACCGAATCCCTCGACCCTGATCGTATGACCGTGGGGCGCGCCTTCGGGCACATCCACCGCGACGGTCAGCCCGGTCATGGTACTGACCAGCTTGCACACGCCGTCGCGGGCTTCCGTCTCCGTCACTTTCAGCTTCGCGGCGATGTCCTGTCCCTTCATGACCATGGAGGTCGCCGCCGCGCCCTTTACCCGGCCGAGCCGCGTGCCGGCAATATCGCCGAACAGATCGATCAGCTTTTCGCCGGTGGTCTCGTCGATTTCGAAATCGAACCAGGCGCCGCCCTTTTCCCAATCGTGCGGGCCGTCGCCGGACGGGTTCCGCCGCGCTTCGTTGCGGTCATATTCCGCGCGCGTCCGCTTGTTCGCCAGCAGATTATAGGCGGCGGTGATCTGCTTGAACATTTCCGCCGCCGCCTCATCCCCCGCATTGACGTCGGGATGCAGCTGCTTGGCGAGCTCGCGATAGGCCTTCTTGATGGCCTCGATATCCGCGCCGGGATCGACCCCCAGCATTTCATAGGCATTCATGGCGCAAGGATTGTCGGGGCCGGGCGGGGCGTCAAGCGGGCGCGCCCGGCGGGTCTTCCTCAGCAAAGATCAGCAGCCGTTCCGGCCCGCCCGGGATGATGGCATCCAGCGGCCAGCAGGTGACCAGGGTCAGCATCGAGGAATCGGGACCGGGTTCGGGCGGCGACCAGCTCTGCCTCGTGTCGACGATCATACGTCCGGTCACGCGATAGGTCTTCCATTTCCCGTTCGCCGATTGCAGCCGCACCGGATCGCCGGGGGAAAGCGCGCCGAAAAAGCGGAAGCTCGTATCGCGGTGCCCGGCGATGATGGCGTTGCCCGGCGCGCCCGGGGTCGCGGTGCCGGTCAGATGTCCGGGTCCGAAGGCGAGCGTCGCGCCCTGCGCCCCCGCCAGCACCGTGATCAGCCGGTTCTGTTTCGGGAAGTTCAGCCGCGCCACCGGCCAGGTATCGGCCCAGGGCCAGGGGCGGGGCCGTTCCGCCCCGGCGAGACGCTGGTCCCAGGCCCGTTCGATCAGTTGCGACGCCAGCATCGCCTTGGCGTGGATCCATCCCCCGCTCCCGACCAGCCAGAGACCGGCGGCGGCGGCGAGGATGGCGCCGAGAAGCGGAAGCCGCCCGCTCATGCCCGCCGCCTCAGTAGCAGGAACAGGCCGGAGAGCAGGAGGGCGGCGAAGCCCACCATCAGCCGCAATTCCGCATCCGTC
>CAZBKQ010000001.1:151884-157991 GCA_964492555.1 uncultured Rhodospirillaceae bacterium
GCCGGAGAGCAGGAGGGCGGCGAAGCCCACCATCAGCCGCAATTCCGCATCCGTCGCGCCTTGCGGCAGATCGACCGTCCGGGCGAGGGCGGCGCGATGCATCCGCGCGACGGGATCGGCGCTGTTCGCCGGGCGGTGGGAGTCCAGCTGCTTCAGATGCTTGCCGAAGACTTTGTCGAAATCCCAGCCCTGCGGCAGGTTGCGCGGCAAATCCTTGCGGAACAGCAGCTCATCGACCGGACGGGCGGCTGTTTTATCGACCGCGATCAGGCTGGTATAGCGGGTCACGATGCCGTGGCGGAGCCCGGTGGCGGTCACCGCCTGTTTTACCGACTCCGGATCGGCGCCCCTGTGAAGCGAGGTTTCCAGCGCCTCAATCCGCGACCGGCCCCAGAGCGTGCCCGGCCCGGCGCCCTGCTGCGCGTCTCTGATGTGCAGCGTCTGCGACCAGTCCTCGCCCGCGATCAGACCGGATAGCCGCAGACAGCTCGGGTCCGGCAACTCGGCGGGGAGATTGCTGATACGCGCGGTAAAGCGCAGCGGTTCGCCGTCATAGAGATCGGGCAGCCGTTCCGGATAGGCGGTGATGACCGCGCCGGAATGTTCCAGCCCGATCCAGTCGATCTTCAGATCGGTGGTCAAGGGCCGTTCCAGCTTGCGCAGCAGCCCGTCGATGCGCGCCCGCACCTGGCTGATGGCGGCGATATGGGTAAAGCCGCCGCGTCCCAGCCGCGCCGCGCGCCGCATGAAATGGCTGTTGGGGGCGCTGCCGATCCCGACGGTGAAGAGCCGGGCGCCGCCCAATCGTTTCGCGATCTCATCGAACAGGGCCGATTCGTTGGAAACCGCCCCGTCGGTCAGGAACACCACCTGGCGCAGCATGCCTTCGGGCGCGGCTCCCCGCAGCGCGCTGACGATCGCCGGTTTCATCATCGTGCCGCCCTCCGCCTCCGTTGTGGCGATCCAGGCTTCGGCATGGCGGATGTCTGTGGAACTCGCCCTGACCGATTGTGAGAACAGCATGTCCGTCTTGTCCGAAAAGCGGATGACGTTGAACCGGTCGATGGGGCGCAGCCGGGCCAGCGCGGCGCTGATCGCGGCGCGGGCCTGCTTGATTGATTGACCGCCCATCGAGCCCGATCGGTCGAGAATGAAAATCACCTCGCGCGGGGCCGGTTCAGGGGCGTTCCCGGCGGAGGGCGGCAGCACCATGGCCAGCAGGTAAATTTCATCGGCGAGATCTTCGCGGAACAGCGCCATCAGGGGCTTGGGTGTCCTGGCGGGCCGCCATTCCAGTTCGAAATCCCGGTCGGCGGCGAACACCCCGTCCGCCAGCGAAACATTACGCGCGCCCTCGCCCATAGTCTCGATGGAAAGCCTGTGCGTCGCGGAGGTGACGGTGGCGAGCTTTACGCCCGCCCGCAGCGCGACGCGGATTCTCACCGGGTTCAGTTTTCCAATATCCGGATGCGCCACCGGGGTCCCGGGGTGCCCCGCACCGGGGTTTTCCGCCGGGTCCGGGGACACCAGCCGCTTCACGCCCTTCGGCGTAAAGCGGGGCGCCACCACGGTCGGGAAGCGCAGCCGGAAATGCCCCTGATCGTATTTCACAAGTTGGAGGTAATTCAGCGTCACCGTCACCGTCCGGTTGGGGCCGATATTGGCGACATCGGTGGTGAACATGTTGGGCCGGTGCTGTTCGATCAGGGCCGCGCGTTTCCCCTGTTTGCGGGCCGTGGTAAATATCTTGCGCGCCGCCTGGCGTTCGCGGATTTCGGCGATGATTTCCCGCCCGGCGCTTTTCAGCGTCATACGGTTGACCGCGGCATTTTCCGGCAGGGGAAAGAGATAGCGCCCCTCAAGCCAGTGTTTCGACGGGTTGAGGAATTTCTGCGTGACCCGGACCCGGGCTACCGGGCCGCTGACCGCGATATCGACCTCGGTGCCGAGGAGCGGGGCGGGAACATGTTTCCCGGCGGTTACGGTTTTGAAGAGCAGCATACCGCTTTTCACGTCTTTCGACGTTATCAGTCTCGGATTCGCCGACGCCGCTATCGGTGTAATGAAGCCAATGAGAAACAGAAATGCGTGAATTGGGTGGGGCATCTTGAATCCTTTCGTTTGAATCAACGAAGGGATCAGACAACCCGAATGCGTTTTACCCGTGGCTGGTCAACGGCCCTGAAAGGACAATTTCGTGACAATAATGAGGCGGGATGCCCGCTTTTACACGGGCTCGATAAATCAGGTGGTGGCGGGGCGTCTGCGCCTCAGACGTAACACCGACAGAACGCCCAGCCCGATAAGGACGAAGTTCGACGGGGCGTTCAGCTGGTCCGCTTCGAGTGCGGAGATTCCCGGATTCGGTATCCAGGCAAGGCTCTCCGCGGTTCCAATCGATATTGTGCCGATTTCCGACGGCGCCCCGGTGACCGTATCAATAGTGACGAGGGCGTCCGAACCGCCGTCGACGCCGTAGAGTGTGCCGGTTGCGTTGTCGAAGGTGATCCCGGTGAGGTTCGCGAAGCCGAGACTTCCCACAGCCGAGGCCACGCCGGTTTCGATGTCGATGGTCAGGAGCTGATCGCTGGCAGAATCGATACCGTAAAGCGTGTTTGTATTAGTGTTGAAGGCAAGGCCCTGAACACTGCCAAAACCCAGCAGGTTCAGGCTGACCGGCGTTGAACCGCCCGTGGTGGTGTTCACCGTGTAAAGTTTGTCCGTCAGCGTATCGACCGCATAGAGCGTTCCACTGTTGCTGTCATAAGTCACACCCCGGGGGTATCCGATACCTAAGAGACCGATTGTCGTAGATGCGCCGGTTTCCGGGTCGACCGTCATCAACGTATCCGAACCGGTATCCACCGCGAAGAGCAGGTCACTGCCCGGGTTATAGGAAAGGCCCCGGATCGAACTGGACGCGGTAGGGCGGATCACAGTCGTGTCGCCGGTTCTTTCATTTATGAAAACCAGCGAATTCGTCGAGGTGTCAATGGTCAAAAGGCCGGCGCGCGCTTGGGAAAGCCCTGCAAGCACGGCGAAAACCACAAATATTCCAATCAAATTTCGCATCGGTCTGACGTTCGTGTACAAAAAGTTGCTTCAATCGCCCTGACATAAGCAAGCTATGTGCCAATTATGAAAAATGATTTAATAACAGTGAGTTAACTATTTGTAATGGTTAACGACACGACCCGTGCGTTCAGATTTGCGACAGTCGGGGCGTAAGAGGAGTACAGTCGGCTTGCCAGCGAAAAAACGCGGGACTATTTTGCCGACGAATTCCACCGCAAGAATCCGGAAACGCCATGTCGATACTCGCTACCCGCCTGTCCCGCATCAAACCGTCCGCGACCAACGCACTGACCGGCATCGTCGCAGAGTTGAAGGCGCAGGGCCGTGATATTATCGCGCTCGGCGCGGGCGAGCCGGATTTCGATACGCCGGACAATATCAAGGACGCCGCGATCGCCGCGATCCACGCGGGAGACACCAAATATACCCCGGTGCCGGGAACGATGGCGCTGCGCCAGGCAATCGCCGACAAGCTGAAGCGCGAAAACGGGCTCGATTACGATCCGGCGACACAGATCACGGTCGCGACCGGCGGAAAGCAGGTCATCTTCAACGCCATGATGGCGACCCTGGATGAGGGGGACGAGGTGGTTATCCCCGCACCCTACTGGGTGTCCTATCCCGATATGGTGGCGCTGGTCGAGGGCACGCCGGTCTTCGTCGATTGCCCGGAAGAGTCCGGTTTCAAGATGACACCGGACATGCTGGAGGCCGCGATCACGCCCAAAACCAAATGGCTGATCCTCAATTCGCCGAGCAACCCGACAGGCGCGGCTTATTCGAAAGAGGAAATCCGCGGGCTCGCCGATGTTCTGGTGAAGTATCCGAATGTCTGGATCCTGACCGACGATATCTATGAACACGTCATCTATGACGATTTCGAATTTGCGACCATCGCCCAAGTGGAACCGAAGCTTTTTGACCGGACACTGCTGCTGAACGGTATGTCCAAGGTCTACTCGATGACCGGCTGGCGGCTGGGTTACGCGGCGGCGCCGGCGGAGCTGGTCAAGGCGATGAACAATGTGCAATCGCAAAGCACGACCCATGCGACGTCGATTTCGCAGGCGGCGGGGGTCGAGGCGCTGAACGGCCCGCAGGATTTCATCGAACCGCATAACGAGCTGTTCAAGGAACGGCGCGATCTGGTGGTGTCCATGCTGAACCAGGCCCAGGGCATCAACTGCCTGACCCCGGAAGGCGCGTTTTATGTCTATCCGAGCTGCGCCGGAGTGATCGGCAAGAAAACGCCCGACGGCAAGGTGATCGAGAACGACACCGATTTCGCGACTTATCTGCTGGAAAGCGAAGGGGTCGCCGTTGTGCAGGGCGCGGCGTTCGGGCTGTCGCCGCATTTCCGCATTTCCTATGCGACGGATACGGAGTTGCTGCGCGAGGCCTGCGAGAGAATCCAGCGCGTTTGCGCGTCGCTGAGCTGATCCGCCGTTAACCTGGTCGGTCCGATTCACCCTTGCGCCCCGGGCGCGGGGCTGAAAACATATTCCCTGAAACAAGAATGTCACAACACGCGTCCCGGCGACGGGGCCGCTCATGTCTGAGGTCCCGTCCGGTGGAACGCCATAATGACGTTTCGAAGGGGAGACTGACATGGCAGGAGCATTGGCGACGGGCACGCGTTGCGCGGCCCTGATCGGGCCGTATCTCAGCGGCAAGACCACATTGATGGAGGCGTTGCTTTACGCGACCGGCGCGATCCCGCGCAAGGGCAGCGTAAAGGACGGCAGTACGCTGGGCGATTCCACACCGGAAGCGCGGGCGCGGCACATGAGCACCGAGCTTTCCGTCGCCCAGACCGAATTTCTCGGCGATGACTGGGCATTGATCGATTGTCCCGGTTCGGTGGAGCTGTGGCAGGATGCGTTGAACGCGTTGACGGTTGCCGATGTCGCGGTCATCGTCTGTGAACCGGAATTGCACAAGGCGGTCGCGCTGGCGCCGCTCTTCCGCTATCTGCAGGACCGCAAAATCCCCCACATGGTGTTCATCAACAAGATGGACCATGCCTCTGAACCGGCCCAGTCGGTGCTGGAGGCGATGCAGGCCCATTCGGAATGGCCGCTGGTGTTGCGCGAACTGCCGATCGTCGATGGCGAAACCATCACCGGCTATGTCGATCTGGTCAGCGAACGCGCCTATGAATACAAGCCGGGCGAAGCCTCGGCGCTGATTTCCCTGCCTGGCGGGGTGGCGGACGAGGAGCAACTCGCCCGGCAGGAAATGCTCGAAGCGCTGGCCGATTTCGATGACGATCTGCTGGAGCAGCTTCTGGAAGACGTCGTGCCGCCGACCGACGAAATCT
Source organism: uncultured Rhodospirillaceae bacterium (assembly GCA_964492555.1). Lineage (GTDB taxonomy): Bacteria > Pseudomonadota > Alphaproteobacteria > MPNO01 > UBA2964. Next base: position 157,280 of record CAZBKQ010000001.1, read on the forward strand.
ACCACCAGATGTCGCGCGACATGCAGAACGGTCTGATTGTGCCGGTCTTCCTCGGCGCGGCGGAACAGGATCACGGCGTTCGGCGGTTACTCAAGGCGCTGCGTCATGAGGCACCCGATCCGTCGGAAACCGCGACACGGCTGGGGCTGGGGGAATCCGGCGACGCCGCGGCTTTGGTGGTCAAAACACTGCACGCGGCCCAGGTCGGAAAGCTCTCGATCGCGCGGGTGCTGCGCGGCGCATTCGCCGATGGCGGCGACCTGCAGGGCAAACGGGCCGGCGCGATGCTGAAGCTGATGGGCGGCCAGCAGATCAAGGTCTCTGAGGCGGGGCTCGGCGATTTGGTGGCGTTTGGCCGGATTGAGGATGCGGAAATCGGAAGCTGGCTGACCCCGACAGGCGCGCCTCCCGAAGGGGCGGAAGGCCTGCCCGCGCCGCTGACGCCGGTCTTCTCTCTTGCGTTGGAAGCCGCTGACCGCTCGGATGAGGTCAAGTTGACCGGCGCGCTGCAGCGGCTGAGCGAGGAAGACCCGTCGCTCGGCTGGCGGCAGGACAATGACGTGCATCAGCTGATTTTGGAGGGGCAGGGCGATATCCACCTGAAGCTCGCTATCGACCGGCTGCAGGACCGCTACAAGGTCGGTGTCACCACCGGGCCGGTGAAGGTGCCGTATAAGGAAACCATCCAGAAGACGGTGTCGCAGCATGCCCG
>CAZBKQ010000002.1:0-4809 GCA_964492555.1 uncultured Rhodospirillaceae bacterium
CGGCGAGTTCGGGCACCTTCATAACAGTGAATTTCAGCGTCTCACCGCGGTCCCGCGCCTGCTTTATCTGACGACTGGCCAGCTTTGCAAAGGCCTCTTTCTGCAGCAATCCGCTTTCCAGATCGCGCTCGGCATCGAATTCGCCGTCGATAGCGGCTTCCGGCGCGCCCACCCGGAATGCCAGATAAAACTGGCCCGGCTGATCCGGCAGATGATAACCCATCAGGGTCAGGGGTGCCGTGGGCCCGCTTTCTCCGGTCAGGCGAAGCTGGACCGGATCGATCCGCGCCCCGGGCGCGAGGCGGCTCATAACCTCTTTAACCAGCGCTTTATCGGCTTCGGTAAGAACGGAATCGAACTGCCGGCCGATAAGCTCCTCGGGCGGCACGCCGAGAAGGCTTTGCGCCGCGCCCGCGCAAAAATGAATTTTGCCGCCGGAACCGACCTCAACCAGCAAGTCCGCCGCGCAAAATGCCAGCGCCAGATAGCGGTCGCGATCGCGTTTCAACGATTCGACGTATCCGGAAACACCCGTGGCGGGCCCTCTCACGTCACTCATGGAACGACCATTTCCCTAGCAAGAGCAATTCAAATCCCGGAGACAGTAACGTTCAGGCATTAACGAATCCTTTTACAGAAAAAATTTCCGGAGACGCTTGCACCGCCACGCCGCAACCGTCACATTGGCGGAAATCCGCAACCGCCGCCAGCTATGACCCTTTCCGAACCGACCACTGATTTGAGCCACATCGATTACTGGATATTCGATCTGGACAACACGCTTTACCCGGTAACCGACAAGTTGCTGGCGCATATCGACACGCATATGTCGGGATTTGTCGCCAATTTTCTGAGCGTTGACGCCGAGGAAGCGCGGCGGATCCAGAAAAGCTATTTTCGAAAATACGGCCTGACCCTGCGGGGATTGATGATCCATCACGGGCTGGACCCGGTGCGGTATTTCGAGGAAATGACGCCGATGGATCTGACCGAAATCGACCCCAACCCGGCGCTTGGGGCGGCGATCGCAGACCTGCCCGGTCGCAAGCTGATCTATACCAACTCATCCCGCCACCATACGGAGATGGTGCTGGACCGGCTGGAATTCGGCGACATCTTCGACGGCGTTTTTGACATAACGGCGGCGGATTACGTTCCCAAACCGGCGGTAGAGGCGTATCGAAAGATGTGCGATCTGCACGCGATTGATCCCGCACGGGCCCTGATGGTCGATGATATCGCCCGCAATCTGGAACCGGCGGCGGCGCTCGGCATGACCACGGTCTGGATGCAGACCGGCGCGGAATGGGCGAAAGACGTCACGCCGGAAGCGCATATTCATTCCATGACCCGCGACATCATGGAGTGGGTTACGGATACCGTCGCCATCCGCAGTTGACAGGGCTTTCGGGGAATTTATTGTCGGCCCGATTTTGACCGGGGCGCCCCGCGCCGCGCAACCATTGAGGCATGAGAGAAAAATGACCCCTGCGGAACTGGAAAAGACACTCGACGATGCTTGGGAAAACCGGGACTCCGTTGGTCCTGACACGGCCGGCGAGGTTCGGGACGCCGTCGAAGCCGCGCTGGACGGGCTGGATAACGGCAGCTTCCGGGTCGCGGAAAAAGACGGCGGCGGAGACTGGACCGTCAATCAGTGGCTGAAAAAGGCCGTGCTGCTATCTTTCCGGCTTTATGATAATGCGCCGATGCCGGGTGGGCCGACCGATCCCAATCGCGGCGAGTCGCCCTGGTATGACAAGGTCGCGCCCAAATTCGCCGGCTGGGACGACGCGCGTTTTCGCGAGGCCGGGTTCCGTGCCGTGCCGAACTGCACCGTGCGGCGGGGATCCTTTATCGCGCCGGGCGTCGTGCTGATGCCGAGCTTCGTCAATATCGGCGCCTATGTCGATAGCGGCACAATGGTCGATACCTGGGCCACCATCGGATCCTGCGCCCAGATCGGCAAGAACTGTCATATCTCCGGCGGCGCCGGCATCGGCGGCGTTCTGGAACCGCTGCAGGCCGATCCGGTCATTATCGGCGATAACTGCTTTGTTGGCGCGCGTTCGGAAGTCGCTGAAGGTGTTATCCTCGAAGACGGCGCGGTCCTGTCGATGGGCGTTTTCCTCGGCGCATCAACCAAGATCATCAACCGCGAAACCGGCGAAATCCATATGGGGCGCGTGCCGTCAAACGCCGTTGTCGTTCCCGGCACCCTGCCCGGCAAGCCGCTGGCGGACGGTTCTCCCGGCCCGTCGCTATACTGTGCGGTGATCGTCAAGCGGGTCGATGACAGCACCCGCGCGCGCACCTCTATCAACGATCTGTTACGCGATTGAGCGGGACCGTCGATCCGGTTGAACTGGCCCAGGCGCTGATCCGCTGCGAAAGCGTGACGCCGGCCGATGGCGGCACGCTGGACACGTTGCAGGCGGTGCTCGAGGGGCTGGGCTTTACCTGCCACCGGATGGTGTTTGAAGACACCGACACCCCGCCGATCGATAATCTGTACGCCCGGCTGGGCGACAGCGCGCCCAATTTCTGTTTTGCCGGCCATACCGATGTTGTCCCGGTCGGCGACCAGGCAGGCTGGACAGTCGATCCCTTCGGTGCCGAAATCATCGACGACACGCTTTATGGCCGCGGCGCGGCCGACATGAAATCCGCAATCGCGTGCTTCACTGCCGCTGTGGCGAATTTTCTGGACCGCAAGGGACCGGAATTCGGCGGATCGATCTCGCTCCTGATAACCGGCGATGAGGAAGGCCCCTCTATCAACGGTACAATAAAAGTCCTGGGCTGGATGAAAGAGGCGGGCGAGAAGATCGATGCCTGCATTGTGGGTGAGCCGACCAATCCGGCGGTGCTGGGCGATATGGCAAAGATCGGGCGGCGCGGTTCATTGTCGGGCTGGCTGACCGTCTATGGCGTGCAGGGCCATGCCGCCTATCCGCATCTGGCGGACAATCCATTGCCAAGGCTGGTTAAAATGGCCGCCGCGCTCACCGGTACGCCGCTGGATGACGGGACGGATCACTTCCAGCCGTCGAATTTGCAGATCACCTCCATCGACACCGGAAACCCGGCGACCAACGTCATACCGGCGGAAGGACGTCTGACCTTCAATATCCGTTTCAACGACACCCATACAGGAGAATCACTGATGGAATGGGTGCGCGCGCGATGTAAATCGATCGGCGGCGATTTCGATCTGGAATTCCAGCTTTCGGGCGAGGCCTTTCTGACACCGCCCGGGCAGCTCAGCGACATTCTCTCGGCGGCGGTCGAAAAAGCCACCGGCAGGAAACCGGAACTCAGCACCACCGGCGGAACGTCGGACGCACGCTTCATCAAGGATTTTTGCCCGGTCGCCGAATTCGGCCTAATCAGCCAGACCATGCACAAGGTCGATGAGCGCGCCTCGGTTGCCGACATCCGGGCGCTGGCGGAAATATACGAAACGGTGCTCGACGGGTATTTCCCGCCTGCCGCATAATCCCGGTATGAATATCAAAGAGACGACGCGAGGTATTTACGGCGCGTGGATGCTGGCCTGGTTCGACCGCAACGGCATTCATCTGTTCGAAAACACACTGGAGGCCTTCTGGCGGTCGTTTCAGGCGGCGATACTCTGCGCGCCGATCTACATTATCCTGATCGTCATGCGGTCGATGGAGATGGAGATCGGCGTCGCCGCCTTCGCCGCCATGATCATCTATGCCATCAGCTATGTGACCGGCTGGTTCGCCTTTCCCTATGCGATGTATCACGTCTCGCGGATATTGGGACGCGAGGACCGGTTTTTCCGCTATATCGCGGCCTATAACTGGGCCACGGTGCTGCAACTATCCGTCCTGCTGGCGGTGGCCGCCGTCACGCAAAGCGGCGTCGTGCCGCAAGGGTTCGCGATCATCCTGACCATGGCCGCAATTTTCGCGATCTTCGTCTATAAGGGGTTTATCGCCCATGTCGGGCTTGAGGTCAGACCCGGCCCGGCAACCGCCCTGGTCCTGCTGGATTTCGTATTGGCGCTGATTTTCGAAAGCTGGACGCTGCGCCTGCTTCAGGCGGTGCCGATCAGTTCCGGCGGATAGACGACGCCCGTCAGAAAAAGCCCGTCGGGGGGCGCGGTTTCCCCGCCTTTGGCCCGGTCGCGGGCGGCCAGCGCATCCGCCACATCGACCGCCGTCCATTTGCCTTCTCCGACAAGGCGCAGCGTTCCGGCGAAATTCCGGATCTGGTGATGCAAAAATGACGGCGCGCGGGCGGTAATCGTTATTTCATCGCCCTCGCGCGCGACCGACAGGGCGGTCAGGGTTTTGACCGGCGATTTCGCCTGGCAGATGCTGGCGCGGAAGGTGGTGAAATCGTGCTCGCCGACCAGTACTTGCGCCGCCGCATCCATGGCGTCCGCGTTCAGCGTTCTTTGAACATGCCAGACCCGGCCGGCATCCACTGTCGGCGGCGGGCGGCGGTTGAGGATACGGTAGAGATAGGACCTTTCCATCGCCGAGAACCGCGCGTGAAATTCGTCGCTGACCGCCTGTGCCGACAGCACCGAAATCGGCTGCGGCCGCAAATGGGCGTTGATCGCGTCGCGTACCGTGTCGGCACTGGCTTCCTTTTCGAGATCGGCGTGGGCGGCCTGTCCGAGCGCATGAACACCGGCATCGGTCCGGCCCGCGCCATGAACCCGGACTTCCTCGCCGCTGAATTTATAGATCGCCTCTTCGAGCGATTGCTGGATCGAGGGTCCGTTTTCCTGCCGCTGCCAGCCGACATAGCCGCGCCCGTCATATTCGACAC
>CAZBKQ010000002.1:4909-8048 GCA_964492555.1 uncultured Rhodospirillaceae bacterium
TGCGCGGCCGGATATGACCAGTCTATGAGCCCTTCATCGCGGGAGAGTTTTTCGGCATAGGTCGCGCCGTTCTCTGTCTGCGGCACAGGTGTCAGGGTCCCGTCTTCGATACCGGCAAGCGCCTCGACAACCAGCCGCGATCCGATATCCGCCAGCCGGTCATGCAAATCGCCCGCGGTCGTATCGGGCCCGATGGCGCAGGCTTCCTGCAACAATACCGGACCGGTATCGAGACCTTCATCCATTTTCATGATGGTGACGCCGGTTTCCGCATCGCCCGCCATAATCGCCCGCTGGATCGGCGCCGCCCCGCGCCAGCGCGGCAGGAGCGAGACATGAATATTGACGCAACCCTGTTCGGGAGCTTCCAGCACCGGTGCGGGCAGGATCAGCCCATAGGCGATCACCACGGCGATATCGGCGCCCAACTCCGCGAATTCCGCCTGTGCGTCCACGTTCTTCAGCGATTTGGGATGGCGGACGGACAAGCCGAGCGCCTCGGCCCGCGAATGCACGGGCGACGGACGCGTCTTGTGGCCCCGCCCGGCAGGTCTCGGCGGCTGGGTATAGACACAGAGAATTTCGTGCCCCGCCCCGGCCAGCGCCTCAAGCGCGGGCACGGCGATATCGGGCGTCCCCATGAAGATGATCTTCATCGCCGGGGGGTCAGCCTGCGGCCGCCTTCTTCAGCTTTTTCATCTTGCGCATGATCATGTTGCGCTTGATCACGGAGATACGATCAACCAGCAGCACGCCGTCGAGGTGATCCATCTCGTGCTGGACGCAGATCGCGGCGAGCCCTTCGGCGGCCAGTTCCTGTATTTCGTTATTCTCATCCGTGTAACGCACCCGCACGGTTTCCGGCCGTTCGACCTCGGCGAACTGGTCGGGGAAGGACAGGCAGCCTTCCTCACGCGACACAATCGCGCCGGAGGCCTCAATAATCTCCGGATTGACGATCCTGAGAGGCGTCCGTTCCTCGTCATGGCGCGCGACATCCATCACCAGAATCCGTTTGGTGACGCCGATCTGCGGCGCGGCCAGCCCCACACCGGGCGCGGCATACATGGTTTCCAGCATGTCATCCATCAGCCGGCGCAAATCGGCATCAACCGCCTCTACCGGTTCGCACGCCGTCTTGAGCCGGGGATCGGGGGCCTTGATGATCGGAAGTATCGCCATGTGCCGGAAAATACCGCTCTTTGAAATTTCGGGGCTTTACCTAGGCCGCGCCGGTGTGAGCGTCAAGCAGAGACAGGCGCGGCGGCGGCGATTCGGCGGACTGCGTGATAGGATTTTCTCTTCGTGAATGCCGTTATCGGGGGCGGAGCGATGGATCCGACAATTATTCTTATTGCCGCTGTGGCGCTGGCCGCCGGCGTCCTGATCGCGCTGTTGATCCAGCGCCGGCCACAAGGCCAGACGGACGCGCAGGTGGAGCTTGCCGGGCGCATCGCCCAGATGGCGGAATCGAACGCCGCCGCCCAGGCGCAGCTGAACGAACGGCTGCAGGCGCAGGAACGCGCGGTGACCAAGGCGGTGGAGGACAGACTTGCCGATCTCTCCAAGAAAGTCGGCGACAATCTGCAGCAGAACTCGACCACAACGACCGAGACGATGACCAAGCTGCAGGAGCGGCTGGCGGTGATCGACGCGGCGCAAAAAAACATCACCGAGCTCTCCAGCCAGGTGGTCGGGTTGCAGGATATCCTTTCCAACAAGCAGGCCCGTGGCGCGTTCGGTGAAGTGCAGCTGCAGGATCTGGTGCAGAATGTCCTGCCGCCCCGGGCCTATGGCTTCCAGCATTCCCTGTCGAACGGAAGGCGGGCGGACTGCATCATCCATCTGCCCAACCCGCCCGGCTCCATCGTGATCGACGCCAAATTTCCGCTGGAAGGGTACCGCGCCCTGACGAAAGCGCAGGATGACGTTGCCCGCCAGGCGGCAAGCCGGAAATTCACCACCGATATCGCGACCCATGTGAACCACATCGCGGAACGCTATATCCTCCCCGGCGAAACGGCGGAATCGGCGCTGATGTTCCTGCCATCGGAGGCGGTCTACGCCGAATTGCACGCCAATTTTGTCTCATCGGTCGAAGCCGCCTGGAAAAAGCGGGTCTGGATCGTTTCGCCCACCACCTTGATGGCGACGCTCAACACGGTTCGTGCGGTGTTAAAAGACGCGCAGATGCGCGAACAGGCCGGGCTGATCCAGCAAGAGGTCGGCAAGCTTCTGGACGATGTCGGGCGGTTGGAAACGCGGGCGGAAAACCTGCAGCGCCATCTGGGCCAAACCGAGAAAGATGTGCGCGAAATCCTGATTTCCACCGGCAAGGTCACCAGCCGGGGTCAACGCATTCAGGAGCTGGAGCTGGAGGAACAGGACACCGAAGCGGTCATCGCGGCAGGCGATTCCAAACCCGCCATCGGCCAGAACTAGACAGGGAGACGACCATGCAGGCAATCCTGGGCTATGTGTTTATCCTGCTGCTCGCCTGGGCGGTCAGCGAACGGCGGGGCGATATCCCCCGGCGCGCGATTCTGGCGGGGATCGGGCTTCATATCGCGATGGCAGTTCTGCTGCTGACCCTGCCGGCGGTCCGGCATGTTTTCCTGGCACTCAATGATGTGGTGCATGCGCTGCAACAGGCGACTCTCGCCGGTACTTCGCTGATGTTCGGCTATATCGGGGGCGGCGCGGCGCCGTTCGACATCACACAACCCGGCAACACGTTCGTTCTCGCCTTCCAGGCGCTGCCGCTCGTCCTGCTGATGAGCGCCCTGGCCGCACTTCTCTATCACTGGCGTATCCTGCCGATGATCGTACAGGGCTTCGCCTGGTGCCTGAAACGCACGCTCGGCGTCGGCGGCACGGCGGGGGTCAGCACCGCGGCGAACGTTTTTGTCGGGATGGTCGAAGCGCCCCTGCTGGTCAAACCCTATCTGCAGAAGGCGACGCGGGCCAATCTGTTCATCGTCATGGCGGCGGGGATGGCGACCATCGCGGGCACCGTGATGGTGCTTTACGCCACCTTTCTGAAAGGGGTCGTTGCGGACCCGCTCGGCAATCTGCTGATCGCCTCGATCCTCAACGCGCCCGCGGCCATCGTCATCGCCCGGCTGATGATCCCGCCCGA
>CAZBKQ010000002.1:8148-18244 GCA_964492555.1 uncultured Rhodospirillaceae bacterium
CTGACATAGTGTGCCGTGGTCTGCCCGTCGACGGTGGCGGAGGTCGCCAGAATGATTTCGGTTACCGCCTCATCACCCGCGCGGTCGACCAGCGGCGCAATATTGAGGTCTTCGGGTCCGCGCCCGTCCAGCGCCGACAAGGTCCCGCCCAGCACATGATAGCGGCCGGAAAACACCGCCGCGCGTTCCATCGCCCAGAGATCGGCGACGTCTTCCACCACGCAGATGATCGAGGGATCACGGCGGCCATCGGTGCAGATGGCGCAGGGATCACGGGTATCGATATTGCCGCAGGTCGAACAGGGATGCATGGCTTCCGCAGCGCGGCGCAGCGCATCGGCCATCGGCAGCATCAGGCTTTCGCGGCGCTTGATCAGAAACAGTACCGCGCGGCGGGCCGACCGCGGGCCGAGCCCCGGCAGGCGGGCGAAAAGCTGAACCAGCCGTTCGATTTCGTTTCCGCTCATCGGGCAGCGATCAGAATGGCAGGCTCATCCCCGGCGGCAGGTTCAGCCCGCCGGTCACCTTGCTCATTTCTTCCTGCATGGTCTCCTCGACCTTCGCGCGCGCATCGGCATGGGCGGCAACGATCAGATCTTCGACCACCTCCGCATCGTCGGAATTAAACAGCGACGGGTCGATGGAGACCTTTTTAAGTTCGTTCTTGCCGGAAAGCGTGACGGTGACCAACCCGCCGCCCGCGCCGCCGGTGACCTCCATCTCCGCCAGGCGCGACTGCATCTCCTGAATCTTGGTCTGCATTTCCTGCGCCTGCTTCATCATCTGGCCGAGGTTTTTCATAAATCTCTCTCGTCATCTTCGTCATCTTCGGGATCGTCCGGCACGGCTTCCACCGCTTCTACCGGAATTTCGCGTTCGGTAACCGCTTCAACCCGCGCATCGGGAAAGGCCTCAAGCGCCGCCTGCACCAGCGGATGGGCGATGGCCGCGTTGCGGCGTTCTTCTTCCGCGGCCTCACGGACCGAGCGGAGCGTTGGCGCGCCTTCTTCCGACGACAGGCTGACCAGCCACTGATTGCCGGTCCAGTCGCTCAGCGACCGGCTGACCTGGGTGGCGAGATCGGGCGGCGCGTCCGGATCGGCGCGAAAGGCGATATGGCCGGGTTCGAAACTGACCAGATGGACCTGCCCGCGAAGCGCGGCGGCAATCAGACCTTCGCGCCTTTCCTCGAACAGCGCGACCACTTCCTCAAAAGTGCGGAGCACGGCGCCGGGGGTGGCAACAGCCTCCGGCGCGGGCTGGGGCACGGCCTTTGGCGCCGTCTGAGACGCGGCAGAGGGCCCGCCACCGGACGGCGGCGCCGAAGCACCGGGCGGCGGCGTGGGCGCGTTCCCACCATTTCCGGCGGGCGGCGGCGGAGCAGCTGCGGAAGCGGTGCCCCGAGATGGCGTGCCCTGGCCCTGCAGCAGTCGGATCAGATCGGCGGGCGGCGGCAGTTCCGCCATATGGGTCAGGCGGATCAGAACCATTTCAGCCGCCTGGATCGCCGACGGCGCGGTACGGACCTCACCAATACCTTTAAGCAACACCTGCCAGATCCGGCCCAACGTCGCGATATTGAGCCGCGCGGCCAGCTCCGCCCCGCGCGTGCGGTCAATCTCCGGCGTGCCGGGCGCGTCGGCCGCTTCCGGCGACAGATTCAGCCGGGTCAGCCAGTGGGTGATATTCAACAAATCTTCGAGCACAACGGCCGGATCGGCGCCTGAATTATACAGCCCGGCGAATTCATCCAGCGCCTCGCCCGATTTGCCTTCCACCAGATGTTCGAACAGATCGTAAATCCGCCCGCTATCCGCGAGACCCAGCATGTCGCGCACGGTGTCTTCGGTCACCGCGCCGTCCTGTCCGGCCCCGGCATGGGCGATCGCCTGATCCAGCAGCGACAGCCCGTCCCGGACGGACCCGTCGGCGGCGCGCGCGATCATCGCGAGCGATTCTCCGGAAATCTCAACGCCTTCTTTTTGTGCGATGGAGGCGAAATGTTCAGCCAGTTCCGCCGTATCGACGCGCCGCAAATCGAAGCGCTGGCAGCGCGACAAGACCGTCACCGGCACCTTGCGGGTTTCGGTCGTCGCGAAAATGAATTTCACATGTTCGGGTGGTTCTTCCAGCGTCTTCAACAGCGCGTTAAACGCGCTGGTCGACAGCATGTGAACCTCATCAATGATGTAAATCTTGAACCGCGCCTCAACCGGGCGATAGCGCACCCCGTCGATCAGCTCGCGGATATCGTTGACGCCGGTCCGGCTGGCCGCGTCCATTTCGATAACATCAACATGCCGGTCCTCGGCGATCGCCGTACATTGGGCGCAGACGCCGCAGGGATCGGCGGTCGGGCCGCCATTGCCGTCTTCACCAACGCAGTTGAGCGCCCGGGCGATAATCCGCGCGGTGCTGGTTTTACCGATGCCGCGCACGCCGGTCAGGATAAAGGCATGGGGCAGCCGGTCGATGGCGATGGCGTTGGTCAGGGTGCGCACCATCGCGTCCTGGCCGATCAGCTCCGAAAAGGTGCTGGGCCGGTACTTGCGGGCGAGAACGCGATAGGGCTGGTTTTCCGAAGTTTCGTCCATATTGACCAGTATTGCCGCGCCAATCGGCGATTGACCCCAGGCGGCGGGTGGGAGGCTGGTGAGACAACCCGGGACGAAACTCGTTACGGCTGCTTCCTTCCGGACCTGACCGGGTTGGCGAGGATCCCGTCTGCCGCCAACCTCCCGACACTACTATATCAGCAACCATGGGCGAGTCCCAAGGGGTGGAGAACGGCGCGGTGGAAAACATTGCATCACGTTGCGCGGGCGTGGCCCCTGTGCGACGCTGACGACCATGAAAACACCGAATTTTTTCGCCGAAAGCGGTCTGGAGCGGGCGTCCGAGAAACGCGCGGACGAGGGCTGGCACGCTGAGCTTTTAACGGCGGAAGAAACCCTGTTCGTGCCGATCTGGCGCACGCGCAGCTTTATTGATCATTCAAATGCGGAAACCCCGCAGGCCGCGCATCTGAACGCGGCGGAAATCGCGGAGCTGGCGCGCGAAGGCGTCCAGTTCGTCTTTCTGGGATACCGCAATGGCGTGCCGTATTTTTCCGCCGATCTGTCGCATATCGAAGACCCGTCCGCGCATGATCTTCTGACCGACAAGGGCGAATTTACCGATATCCGCGATGTCGGGCTGGAGCTGCCGCGCGAGGAAGGCGGCATACTGGCCTATGCCCGCGCCCTGGCGCACTGGCACCGGACTCACCGTTTTTGCGGGCGCTGCGGCGCGGAAACCGAACCGAAATCCGCCGGCCATGTCCGCCAATGCACCAATCCGGACTGCGGCGCCGAACATTTCCCGCGCACCGACCCCGCGGTCATCATGCTGGTCAGTTTGGGCGACAAGATCTGTCTGGCGCGCAAGTACGGCTGGCCGGAGGACCGCTATTCGGTGCTGGCCGGTTTCGTGGAACCGGGCGAGACCCCTGAAGGCGCGGTGGTGCGCGAGGTGATGGAGGAAGTCGGGCTGCCGGTCACCAATGTCCGCTATCATTCAGCCCAGCCTTGGCCGTTTCCGGCCAATCTGATGCTCGGCTATTTCGCCGAGGCGCAATCCGAAAACATTGCCATCGACGATGACGAGATCGAACACGCGCGCTGGTTCACCCGCGCCGAACTCAAGCCCGAGGCGCTGGCCTATTTCGAGAAGCCGCATTCGGTATCCATCGCCCGCCGGCTGATCGCCGATTGGGTCGTCGGGAATTTCTAGCGCCCCGGAAACAGGTCCCTATTTCGGCTGATCGGGTTTCTTGCCGAGCCGGAACGGGTGCGCCGCATAGGTGCCCAGAATACGCACCTCGTGCGAAAAGAAGGCAAGTTCCTCCAGCGCGAGCTTCAATCCCGGATCATCGGGGTGCCCGTCGACATCGGCGTAGAATTGCGTGGCGTTGAAACTGCCCTCGACCATATAGCTTTCCAGCTTGGTCATATTGATACCGTTGGTGGCGAACCCGCCCATTGCCTTGTATAGCGCGGCGGGAACGTTGCGCACCCGGAACACGAAACTGGTCACCAGCGGCCCGCGTCCCTGTTTCGCGGGAACCGGTTTGCGCGCCATGACGACAAAGCGCGTGGTGTTGTGATCCGCGTCCTCGATATTCTTGCGCAACGATTTCAGCCCGTAAATTTCGCCCGCCAGGCTGGAGGCGATCGCCGCCTCGCCGATATCGCCATGTTCCGCCAGTTCCTTGGCCGCGCCCGCCGTATCGGCATGAACGACGGGATTGAGCTTGAGCGCATTGATCACCTTGCCGCATTGCGCCAGCGCATGGACATGGCTGCGGACAATCCTGATCGTCTTCGCCGTCGCGCCTCTCGGCACCAGAAGATGATGATTCACCCGCATGAAATATTCGCCGATGATATGCAGCCCCGATTCGGGCAGTAACCGGTGAATATCCGCGACCCGACCGGCGACCGAATTTTCGATCGGCGTCATGGCGTACAGGGCCCGCCCGCCGGAAACCGCCGCGAACATCTGTTCGAAGGTCTGACACGGCATCGCTTCCATATCCGGATAGGCGCGCGTGCAGGCGAGGTGCGAATAGGCGCCGGGCAGCCCCTGGAAGGCAATGGTATTGCTGGGTTTTCGTCTGGCCATTTTCTAAGTCCGGCGGCTTCAGGTCGATTTCGGCGCGAGCCGCGCGCGCGCCCGTTCAAGATCGGCGGGAGTATCGACACCGTCCGGAATGGTGTCAACGAGGGCGAGATCAATCCGCATCCCCGCTTCCAGCGCGCGCAATTGCTCAAGCTTTTCCCGTTTTTCCAGAACGCCTTCCGGCAAGGCGACAAACCGCGCCAGCGCGGCCCGGGTAAATCCGTAAAGTCCGATATGGTGATAAAGCGGCCCTTCGCCCGACGGCGCCGTCGCGCGGCTGAAATAAAGCGCGCGGCCAATTCGTTTGCCGGGCGGGATCGCGGCGACCGCCTTTACCGTGTTGGGATCAGAGATTTCCCGCATTTCGGTGATTTCCGCCGCAAGCGTCGCGATATCGACATTTTCATTGACCAAAGGCTCCAGAACCGCGCGAATTATGTGCGGCTCTATCGTCGGCAGATCACCCTGAATGTTGATCACGGCGTCATGCCGCCTCTCGGGATCAATGGTCTCGACCGCCTGAAAGACCCGGTCGGAGCCGCTCGGCAGATCAGGATCGGTCATCACCGCATTACCGCCGGCCGCCACGACGGCGTCAGCGATTTCCTGTTCCGCGACAGCGACGATAACCGGGCCGATATCCGCTTCTTCCGCCCGGCGCAGCACATGGACGATCATCGGCAGGCCGTGAATATCGGCGAGCGGCTTTCCCGGCAGGCGGCTGGACGCCATGCGGGCGGGGATGACGATTACGGGGTTTCGGGGCGCAGACATGGGTCGAACCGGTGCTGTGGATAACCTTCTTTAGCGTAAATCGGCCGGGCGCGAAATCGCGGCCCATTTTTGCTGCGGCAACGTGACGCGCCAAATTTACGGGTCTGTTTTCGCGAGAATTAGACAGATTTATTCTAAATGATTAATATCCGCGCGCCCGGAGCCGCCGTTCCGGGTCCGGAATTTTGACAGGTGGAGCTATGTCCTCATTTGAGTTGAACAAGGTTGTCGGCGCAATTCTCTCCGTGGTGCTGGTCGCGATGGTGATCAGTTTCATCGGCAACGCGCTTGTCCAACCGCGCGCGCACAAGGCATCGGACATGAAAATCGCTGACGCCGCGGCCCCGGCGCCCAAAAAGGAAGTCAAGCTGGAACCCATCGGCCCGCTTTTGGCCGCGGCCAGCGTTGAAAAAGGCAAGGCGCAATCCGCCAAGTGCAAGGCGTGTCATGACCTGACCTCCGCCAGGAAAAACAAGATCGGCCCGCCGCTGTGGGACATTCTGATGGCCAAACCCGGCGCCGGCGCGGGTTTCAGCTATTCAAAGGTAATGGCCGGGATGGGCGGCGCATGGGATTACGAAACGCTCAACGGTTTTCTCGCCAATCCCAAGCGGTATCTGAGAGGTACCAAAATGGCGTTTGCCGGGGTCAAAAAGGCCAAGGACCGCGCCGATCTGATTGTATTTCTGCGCAGCCTGAGCGACGCCCCCAAACCGCTTCCCTGACGGCCGGCGGCGGGAGACTATCCCGTGACGCAACTACCTGATGGCATTTCCGGTTTCGCCGGGGCTCTCGCCGATGCGGCGGGCGCGGAAATCGTGCCGCGGTTCAGAACCGCAATCGATATCGAATCAAAGGCCGACGAATCGCCGGTAACCATCGCCGACCGGGAGGCCGAGGCCGCCATGCGGCGGCTGATCAATGAGCGTTATCCGGGCCATGGCATCATCGGCGAGGAATATGGCAGTGAAAACGCGGAGGCCGAATTCGTCTGGGTGCTGGATCCGGTCGACGGCACACGGGCCTTCATCGCCGGCAAACCCATATTCGGCACGCTGATCGCGCTGTTGCAGGGGGGACGTCCGGTACTTGGCGTAATCGATCAACCCGTGCTCCGCGAACGGTGGATCGGCATTGCCGGGGAACAGACCACGCTGAATGGCGCGCCGGTCACAACGCGGGACTGCCCGGTCCTGTCAGACGCGCTCCTGAATTCGACCTCGCCGGATATGTTCGACGCCGAAGCTTTAAGCCGTTTTCAGGCGCTTTCCGCCGAGTGCGGTTCCACCCAGTATGGCGGCGATTGTTACGGCTACGCCCTGCTGGCCGGCGGTCATATCGATCTGGTCGTTGAAACCGATCTGAAACCCTATGATTTCTGCGCCCTGATCCCGGTCGTCGAAGGCGCGGGCGGGCGGATGTGCGACTGGCGGGGAGAGGCGCTTTCCCTCGACTCCGCCGGAGATGTCATCGCGGCGGGCGATCCGGCGCTGGCCGACGCGGCCGCCGATATCCTGTCCGCAGACTATTGACTTGATCGGCGAAGGTGCCGACATCAAGATCGCCCGAAAGATGGAGTGATCGATGATGATTCCCCGCGTAAAGTTCGCCGCCGCGCTGGCGGTGTTGGCGATATCGGCGACGGCGGTAGATGCCCAGAAAATCAGGACCAGCCACGCCCTGACGCTGGGCGACGCGCCGAAATACGAGGCGGGGTTCGCGCATCTGGACTACGTCAATATCAACGCGCCAAAGGGCGGCACGGTGCGGCGTTACGCCATCGGCGGTTTCGACAGTTTCAATCCGTTCATCATCAAGGGAGAACCCGCCGCCGGAATCGGGCTGGTCTTTGAAACGCTGACCACCACCCCGCCCGACGACGCACTGTCCGATTACGGGTTGATCGCGGAGACGATCACCACGCCGGAAGATCTTTCCTGGGTTGAATTCAGGCTGCGCGAAAACGCCCGCTTTCATGACGGCAGTGCGATTACGCCGGAAGACGTGATTTACAGCTTTGAGACTCTGATCAAGTCGGGGCGGCCGCATTACCGGTATTATTATTCGAATGTCGCGAAGGCGGAAAAGACCGGGCCGCGCAAGGTGCGGTTTACCTTCAAGGGGGCGCGGAACCGGGAATTGCCGCAGATCATGGGGCAGCTTCCGGTCATTTCCAAAAAATGGTGGTCGAAACGCGATTTCAGCGCCACCACGCTGGAGCCCCCGATGGGCTCCGGCCCCTATAAGATCAAGAGCCATGAGCCGGGCCGCTTTATCGTCTATGAACGGGTGAAAAATTATTGGGGCCGTGACCTGCCGCTCAATCGCGGGCGCTATAATTTCGACGAAATCCGTTTCGATTATTACAAGGACCAGTCGGTCGCGATGGAGGCTTTCAAGGCGGGCGAATATGATTTCCGGGCGGAAAATTCATCAAAACGCTGGGCGACGGATTACGATTTTCCCGCCCGCCGCGCCGGGCAGGTCGTCGTTGGCGAACAGGCCCATAACAATCCCGCCGGGATGCAAAGTTTCGTCTTTAATTTACGCCGGACGAAATTCCGGGACCCGGTGCTGCGAGAGGCTCTGGGATACGCGTTCGATTTCGCGTGGTCGAACAAAAGGCTGTTCTATGGCCAGTACAAGCGGACAAGAAGCTTCTTCCAGAATTCGGAACTGGCCGCCTCCGGGCTCCCCTCGCCCGAAGAGCTGAAACTGCTGGAGCCTCTCCGAAATCAGATCGATCCACGGGTTTTTACCAAAACCTATGCGCCGCCCACCTCCAGCGGGAATGGCCGGATCCGGGGAAATCTGCGTACCGCGCAACGCATGTTGAAAAAGGCCGGGTGGAAAATCGAAAAAACCAGACTGATCGATCCCAAAACGGGACAGCAGCTGGAAATCGAATTTCTGTTGTCACAGCCGGATTTCGAACGGGTGGTGCTGCCCTTTATCCAGAATCTCAAACGGCTGGGCGTCAAGAGCAGGATCCGCACCGTCGATACATCGCAATACACAAACAGAATCCGCGATTTTGACTTCGATGTCGTCATCTTCACTTTTGGGCAGTCCAATTCACCGGGGAATGAACAGCGCGATTACTGGACCTCAAGCGCGGCCGACCGCAAAGGCAGCTTTAACCTCTCGGGAATCAAGAACCCGGCGGTGGACGCGCTTGTCGATACGATCATCAAGGCGCCCGACCGCAAGAGCCTGATCGTTGCGGCGCGGGCGCTCGACCGCGTCCTGCAGTGGAGCCATATCGTCATCCCGCAATGGCATATCAGTTCCTTCCGTCTCGCCCGTTGGGACCGGTTCGGCACCCCGCCAAAACCGCCGGCCCATGGGCCAGGTTTCTGGTCCTGGTGGATCGATCCGGAGAAAGAGGCGGTACTGAAGGCGGCCGGCAAGGGCACCCGGTAATGCCACGCAATTCCGTTAAACGGATAGTGTGGCTGGCGGTCGCCGGGCTGTTCAGCCTTGGCGCCGCCCAGGCGGGCGAGAAAACACACGGATTATCGGCCTTTGGCGATTTGAAATACAAGCCCGGCTTTTCCCATTTTGAGTATGTGAATCCCGACGCGCCAAAGGGCGGCACGATCCGTATTCGCGGGATCGACAGTTACGACAGCTTGAACCCGTTCGTTCTCAAAGGCGTATCGGCGGTCGGCGTCGGGCTGATCTACGGCACGCTGATGGAACGCGCGATGGACGAACCGGACGCGCTTTACGGCTATATCGCGGAGAGCGCCGAGATCGCGGACGACCGCACCAGCATGATTTTTCATCTGAACCCGAAGGCGGTGTTCAGCGACAATTCACCGGTGACAGCCGCCGATGTGGTCTTCACCTTCAACGCGCTGATAAAGGACGGGCATCCGCAATTCCGCGTGCTTCTGGCCGATGTGGCGAAGGCCGAGGCGCTGTCTGAACGATCCGTCAGATTTCATTTCAGGATACCGGCCAATCGCGGGTTGCCGTTGCAGCTGGCCGAGCTGCCGGTCCTCTCCGCCCGCTATTACGAAAAGGTCCCGTTTTCGGCGACCTCCCTGAAACCGCCGGTGGCCTCCGGCCCCTACACGGTCAAGGAAGCCGAACCCGGCCGCTATATCGTCTATGGGCGTATCAAGAATTACTGGGCGGATAATCTCCCCGTCATGCGCGGGCGGTATAATTTCGACAAGGTCCGGGTGGAGTATTTCCGCGACCGGGGCGTCTCTTTCGAGGCATTCTTCGCCGGAGCCTATGACTTCCATGAAGAATTCACCTCGCGCGCCTGGGCGACGCAATATGACAGACCGCCGGTGCGCGACGGGCGGATCAAGCGCGAAACCCTGCCGGACAACACCCCGTCGGGCGTGCAGGCGTTTTTCTTCAACCAGCGCCGTGAGAAATTCAGCGACCGCCGGGTGCGTACCGCCCTCGACCTCGCCTTCGATTTCGAATGGACCAACAAAACACTGTTCTACGGCCTCTATAAGCGCACTAATTCGATGTATGAAAACAGCACCCTCGCCGCGCACCAGATGCCGGACGCGGCGGAGCTGGCCTTGCTGGAACCGTTGCGCGACCGGGTGCCGCCGGAAGTATTCAGGGCGCCCTATATTTCACCGCGATCGGACGGGTCGGGCCGCAACCGGGCCAATCTGCGCAAGGCGGCGAA
>CAZBKQ010000002.1:18344-37222 GCA_964492555.1 uncultured Rhodospirillaceae bacterium
CACCGCGATCGGACGGGTCGGGCCGCAACCGGGCCAATCTGCGCAAGGCGGCGAAACTGCTGCGCGAGGCCGGCTGGCGGATCGAGGACAACCGCCGGCTGGTCGATGCAAAGGGCGAACCGCTAACCGTGGAGTTCCTGCTCTATGAGAGGTCGTTCACCCGCATCATCAACCCCTATGTCCGCAATCTTAAGCGGATCGGCGTCAACGCCACCATCCGTATCGTCGATGTCGCCAATTTTCAGAACCGGCTCAACAAGTACGATTTCGATGTGATCATGCAGCGCTATGTCCAGCCGAACACGCCGGGCATCGAGCAAATGACCTATTTTTCGTCGGAAATGGCGGATGTCCGCGGTTCACGCAACCTCGCCGGTATTAAGGATCCCGCTGTGGACGCGTTGATCGACAAGATCATCGCGGCAAAGGACCGCGGCGCGCTGATCGCGGCCACCCGGGCGCTCGACCGGGTGCTGATGTGGAACAACTATGTCGTGCCGCAATGGTACAAGGGCTCGCACAACATCGCCTATTGGGACAAGTATTCGCGCCCGGCGGTAAAACCGAAATACGATCTCGGCGTGCTGGATAGCTGGTGGTTCGATGCCGCGAAGGCGCGGCGCATTGGCGCGACGGCGGAGGGCAATTAAGATGATCGCGGTTTTGACATTGCGGCGACCGCCGCGCTCTGGATAGCGAGACGCTAATGGCCGCCTATATCCTTCGCCGATTGCTGCTGATCATCCCGACGCTCCTCGGGATCATGGTGATCAATTTCGCCATCGTGCAGTTCGCGCCGGGCGGCCCGGTCGAGCAGCTTATCGCCCAATTAACCGGATCGGATGTCGGAGCGACCGCGCGGATCGGCGGGGCCGGCGGCACCGAAGCCGGCGCCTCGACCAACACCGCGTCGCTCTCCTCCTCCGGCGCGGCGGGCAACACGTCGAAATATCGCGGCGCGCAGGGGCTGGATCCGGAATTCATCAAACAGCTGGAACAACAGTTCGGTTTCGACAAGCCGATGCATGAACGCTTCATCAAGATGATGGGCGACTACATCGTATTCGATTTCGGCAATTCCTATTTCCGGGACGAAACGGTGGTGAATCTGGTTCTGGAAAAAATGCCGGTTTCGATCTCCCTCGGACTCTGGACGACTCTGATCGTCTATCTGATTTCCATTCCGCTGGGCGTCAGAAAAGCCGTGCGCGACGGCAGCCGTTTCGATATCTGGACCAGCGGCGTGATCATCGTCGGCAACGCCATTCCGAGCTTTCTGTTCGCGGTGCTGCTGGTGGTTCTGTTTTGCGGCGGCAGCTATCTCGACTGGTTCCCGCTGCGGGGGCTGGTATCCGAAAATTTCGACCAGCTTTCCCTGGGGGGAAAGATACTCGATTATCTCTGGCACATGGTGCTGCCGGTAACGGCGCTGGTCATCGGCGGGTTCGCGTCGCTGACCTTTCTTACCAAGAATTCCTTCCTCGATCAGATCAACCAGCAATATGTGCTGACCGCCCGGGCCAAGGGGCTGCCGGAACGGCGCGTTCTTTACGGCCATGTTTTCCGCAACGCGATGCTGATCGTCATCGCGGGATTTCCGGGCGCCTTCGTCAGCATATTGTTCACCGGCTCGCTGCTGATCGAGATCATCTTCTCGCTCGACGGGCTCGGGCTTCTGGGTTTTGAAGCGGTGGTCCGGCGGGATTATCCGGTGATGTTCGCCTCGCTGTTTTTCTTCACCCTGCTGGGGCTGGTGATGAAGCTGATCGGCGACCTGACCTATACGCTGATCGATCCCCGGATCGATTTCGAGGCGCGCGATGTCTGACGCCGCCCTTCCGGCCGAAGAGCGCAAACCGGCATTCATGGGGCGGCGCATCACGCCCCTGACGGCGCGTCGGCTGCATAATTTCCGCGCCAACAAGCGCGGTTTCTGGTCGCTATGGATTTTTCTGGTGCTGTTTTTCTTCACCCTGTTTGCGGAATTCATCGCCAACGATTCGCCGCTGATGATCCGCTATAAGGGCGATTTCTACTTTCCGGTCTTCAAGGTCTATCCCGAGACCGCCTTTGGCGGTGATTTCCTGACCGAGGCGGAGTATCGCGAAAAGGATGTGCAGGAGCTGATCGAAAATCAGGGCGGCTGGATTTTATGGCCGCCGATCCGCTATTCCTATGAAACGGTCAATTTCGGTCTGAACCAGCCCGCCCCCTCGCCACCATCGGCGGAAAATCTTCTCGGCACGGATGATCAGGCGCGCGACGTGCTGGCGCGGGTCATATACGGCTTCCGCATATCGGTGTTGTTCGGGCTGGTCCTTACCTTTCTCTCGACCATCCTCGGCATCGCCGCCGGCGCGGTGCAGGGCTATTTCGGCGGCTGGACCGATCTGCTGTTCCAGCGTTTTATCGAAATCTGGTCCGGTCTGCCCCGGTTTTTCCTGCTGATCATCCTCGCCAGCGTGATCGAACCCAGCTTCTGGATATTGCTCGGGCTGTTGCTGTTGTTCGAATGGATGTCGCTCGAAGGGGTCGTCCGCGCGGAATTCCTGCGCACGCGGAATTTCGATTATGTCCGCGCGGCGCGCGCGCTCGGCGTCAATAACGCGACCATCATGCGCCGCCATATCCTGCCCAACGCGATGACGGCGGCGCTGACCTTACTGCCCTTCGTGCTGATCGGCTCGATCACCGCGCTGACCTCGCTCGATTTCCTGGGCTTCGGGCTGCCGCCGGGCTCGCCCTCGCTCGGCGAATTGCTGGCGCAAGGCAAAGCCAATCTGCAGGCGCCCTGGCTCGGGCTGACGGCATTTTTCGTCCTCGCCTTCATGCTGTCGCTGCTGGTCTTTATCGGTGAGGCGATCCGCGACGCGTTCGATCCCAGAAAGACACTGACCTGATGGCGGAACAGGGCGACACATTGCTGACCGTCGAGAACCTTGCCGTGAATTTCCGGCAGGGCGAGCGCGAGGTGCGGGCTGTCAGAGGCGTTTCCTTCGACATCAAACAAGGCGAGACGGTGGCGCTGGTGGGGGAGAGCGGATCGGGAAAATCGGTCACCGCGCTTTCGATCATGCAGTTGCTGCCCTATCCGCTGGCCAGCCACCCGTCGGGCAGTATCCGCTTTGCCGGGCAGGAAATGGTCGGCGCGACGGAGAACACGCTGCGCGAGATACGCGGTAACCGCATCGGCATTATTTTTCAGGAACCGATGACGTCGCTCAACCCGCTACACACGATCGAGAAACAGATCGGCGAGGTGCTGTTCCTGCATAAGGGTCTAAGCCGCGAGGCGGCGCGCGAACGCATCCGCGAATTGCTGCGCCAGGTCGGGCTCGACAATGTGGAGGAACGGCTGGGCGCCTATCCGCATCAGCTTTCCGGCGGGCAACGCCAGCGGGTGATGATCGCCATGGCGCTGGCCAATGAACCGGAATTGCTGATCGCCGATGAGCCGACGACCGCGCTCGACGTCACCATTCAGGCGCAAATTCTGGCGTTGCTGAAGGAATTGCAGCAAAGCCGCAATATGGCGGTGCTGATCATCACCCATGATCTCGGCATCGTGCGTAAGGTTGCGGACCGGGTCTGCGTCATGACGCAAGGAGAGATTGTCGAGGCGGGCGATACCGAATCCGTCTTCACCACCCCGCGACATGACTACACAAAACATCTTCTGGCGGCGGAGCCGAAGGGCCGTCCGGCGGCGGCGGACCCGGACGCGCCGGTGGTGCTGAAAACCGACGATCTGAAAATCTGGTTCCCGATCAAGCGGGGATTCTTCCGGCGGACGGTCGGGCATGTAAAGGCCGTCGACGGCGTCTCGGTCGCGGTCCGGGAAGGCCATACGATCGGCATCGTCGGCGAGAGCGGATCAGGCAAGACCACGCTTGCCCTCGGGCTGTTGCGGCTGGAGCGCAGCGAGGGGCCGATTGTCTATCAGGGCAGGAATATCGACGGGCTAAGCTGGGCGGAGACGCGCCCGCTGCGCGCCGAAATGCAGATCGTGTTTCAGGACCCGTACGGATCGCTCAGCCCGCGCCTGTCGGTCGGGCAGATCATCGAGGAAGGTCTTGGCATTCATCAGCGTGGATTGGACGCGGCGGCGCGCGAGGCGGAAATCATCGCGGCCCTGAAAGAGGTCGGGCTGGACCCCGAAACACGTGATCGATACCCGCACGAATTTTCCGGCGGGCAGCGACAGCGCATCGCCATCGCCCGGGCACTGGTGCTGAAACCAAAGCTGATCGTGCTGGATGAGCCGACCTCCGCGCTGGATATGTCCGTGCAGGCGCAGATTGTCGATCTGCTGCGCGACTTACAGCAACGCCACAAGCTTTCCTATCTGTTTATCAGCCACGATCTGAAGGTCGTCCGGGCCCTGGCCGACGATCTGATCGTCATGAAGGACGGCAAGGTGGTCGAACAGGGCAAAGCGGCGGAGATTTTCACCAACCCGTCGACCGATTACACCCGGGCGCTGCTGGCGGCGGCCCTGAACCTGGAAGTCGCCGATACGGACGCGGTCCGGCAGTAATGCGACAGGAGGCCTGAGGCCGATCAGGTCCAAACCCGATTAATCTCGCCAAATTTTCTGGACCCTGGATCGCGCTGCGCTTGTCCGGGATGACAAACCGGGGGAAAAGCTGTCGATTACTTTCCACTCGCGCCGACGATCAACCCGGCGAAATCGCTTAAATAGACCGCGCCGCGCACCGTGCGGCGGACCAGCACGTTCCGCCGGTCCTGCGGGTCCTTGTCGCGCCGCAGATAGCCGAGATCGACCAGCCGGTCGAGCGCCCGGCTGATCGCGGGTTTGGATATGTTCAAAGCGGTGGACAGCCCGCGCACAGTATGCGGCCCGTCCTCGATATAGATCTGCATGAGAACCGCCATCTGACGCGCCGACAGATCGGGCCCGTCGCGGCGTACGCTTTCGACCAGCGCATCATGCCAGATACGCAACGCTTCCTGTTCGCTGAAAGGGGCCTGCATGATCGTCACATCTCTTGCACAGCGGTCACCGGATTATCGGCCAGCCCGACGCCAAAGGCAAAGATTACCGGCGTCTCTTCGGTTTGCCGAAACGGTCCTCCACCACGCGATAGAGCGCCCGGATACCCATCGCCTCGCCGCCGACCGGGCGGCCGGGCCGGTTGCGGGTATTCCAGCCCATAATGTCGAAATGCGCCCAGGGCGTCTTGTCCCTGACGAATTCCTGCAGATAAAGCGCGGCGGTAATTGCGCCCCCCTGCCCGACGGAGCCGACATTATTGACATCCGCCACCGGGCTGTCGATCAGATGGCGGTAACCGCGCCAGAGCGGCAGGCGCCAGGTGGGATCGTCGACGGCGTCCCCGGCCCTGGCGATATCGGCGGCCAGCGTCTCGTTATTGCAGAAATAGGCGGAAAGTTCGGTCCCCACCGCGACGCGGGCGGCCCCTGTCAGGGTCGCGTAATCGGCCAGCAGATCGGGCAATTCCTCTTCCGCCAGCGCCAGCGCGTCGCACATCACCAACCGCCCCTCGGCGTCGGTGTTGCCGATCTCCACCGTGATGCCCGCCCGCGTTTTGATGACATCAGCGGGATGATAGGCATTGCCGGAAACGGAATTTTCCACCGCCCCGATCAGGACACGCAGCCGGACATCCAGCCCGGCATCCATGATCATGTGGGCGAGCCCCAATACGCAGGCCGCACCGCCCATATCCTTTTTCATCCGCAACATGCCGGAAGCGGATTTGAGATCCAGCCCGCCCGTGTCGAAACAAACCCCCTTGCCGACCAGCGTAACCTTGGGCGCGCCCGCCCGGCCCCAGGCAAGATCGATCAGGCGCGGCGCCTTCGCCGCCGCCCGGCCGACCGCGTGGATGGTCGGAAAATTCTGTTTCAAGAGCGCATCACCGACGACGGCACGGAATTTGGCCTTGTGCGACCGGGCGAGCTTGCGCGCGGCAGAGGCCAGTTCGGGCGGGCCCATATCCTCCGCCGGGGTATTGATCAGATCGCGCGCCAGCGCGGCGGCATCGGCCGCACGTTGTACCGCGCCCCGGTCGCATCCCTTGGGCCAGACCAGCGCCGGGAATTTTTTCGGCGTCCCGCTGGTCTTGTATTTTTCGAACCGGTAACAGGCGAGCGCCCAGCCGGTAGCAACATCGGTCGCCGCCTGTTTTTCAAGGCGCGCATCGATGGCATAGGTCCCGGCGGGCAGAACCTCCGGCAACCCGGCCAGCGCCCAGATGCTGTCGTGACTCTCCACCCCGGCAAGGACCTGGGCCAGCGCGCCATCGGGCCCGGACACCAGACAATGCGTGCCGGCCTCCGCCGTAAAGCCGGCGCTTTCGACCCAGCGCCTCATGGCGGCGGGCTGCTTTTTCAGCCAGCCCTTGAAAACCGCGGTTTCAATAGGGGTGATGGGAATTGCGTTTTTCGCCGCCGCGACAAATTTGTAGCTCATGCCGCCATTCTGTCGCGGCACGTATCAGCCCGCAAGACGGATCAGAGAACGCCGATCCTCGGCTGGCCCGCGACATGCGGCCCGAACGCCTTGTTGAGGATACGCGTGGAGTCCTCGGCATGTTCGATCGATTGCGACAGGCAGCGCATGATCTCGATATTGTTGTTCAGCACCGCCCGCGCCTCCGGCCGGTTATCGCCGTTGATCTTCTGGGTACGGCGCAGAATATCGTTCTGAATCACCATCAGAATATCTTCCAGCCTCCACCCGTCCGGGTTTTCGTCCGTCACCAGAAATGTCGTGGCTTTTTGAGACTCGCCGCTCATATTCGGCCCCTTCCACAGAAAACAAACCGTTTCGCGGAAAGGTAAGGGGCGACTGCTAAAAACCGGTTAACGCCCTATGCCCCGATCGCGTCATTGAGGTTGGAGATGATTGCCTCCATATCCTCCGCCCCGTTGACGCGGCTGCCGATGGCGATATGCGGGCTCAGGATCGCGTTCTTGTATTTGCGGAACGGATCGTCGAGATCGCCCGGTTCCTTGTAATGCACATCCATGCCGATCCCGCCGAGATGACCGGATTCGAGCACGCCAAGCAGCGCATCGCGCTGGATGATGTCGGCGCGGGCGATATTGACGATGATGGTATTGGGCTGCGTCATTTCCAGCAGTTCCTTGCCGATCATGCCACGCGTCCCGTCATTCAACGGCACATGAATGGAAATAAAGTCCGATTCCCTGAACAAATCCTCGATCGACCTGTAGGACGCGTTGAATTCGGCTTCCAGCTCCGCCGAAAGCTGATTCCGCTGGGTATAGATCACCTTCATATCGAAGGCGTTGGCCCAGCGCGCCACCTCGCGCCCGACGGACCCTAGCCCGACGAGCCCCAGCGTCGAGCCGCGCATATTCTTAATGCCGGAAATCCGCGCCCAGTTTGAATTGGCGGTGTGCTCACGCTGATAGATGCGCGCGGGCCAACCCTCGGCCTGCAATTCCTCGATGGTCAGCAGCTTGTTGGTTTCGGCCAGTTTCTTGCCGAGCGCCATCATCAGGGCGAAGGCATGTTCACCGACCGCCACATTGACCTTGCGGAAAAACGGTTTAACCACCACGCCCCGGGCGGCGCAGGCGGGTTCGTCGATATTGCGCATATCGGTGCGGAAATTGTGGCAGATCTTCAGCTTGGGCGCGGCGTCGAGCTGTTTCCGGCCGAAGACATAGTCCTCGACCACCACCCCGTCGGCGTCCGCCAGTGAATTATCGAGCTCTTCCTGGCTGTAGGTCAGTACCACCTTCGACGGAAACACATTGGTATATTTCCGGCGCAACCCCTCGCGCCATTCGAGGAATTCCGGCATATCGACGGAATAATAATCCTTGAACGCATCCACCCGTTCCTGCGGGCAGTCCGGGTCCAGCAACACGCTGAGGGCGCGGATAATGTGATCATCCTGAACGACGATGGTGGTCATGACGGGTTTCCTTGAATTTCAGAAATTACGGACGCCGCAACATAACGGCGTCCGCTATAGGGTCAACACAGGCGGGATTATTCGGCGGCGGCGGCCGAGGGCAGGAATTGCACCACCCATTTGCCGTTGGTCCGCACCTGGTCCTGCCAGACATCGTGAAATTCCGGCACGACACCGTTCAGCACCGCCGGATACGCAATCAACGCGTCGCGCCAGGCGGTCAATAGCGGCTTGTCATCGAGCAACCCGGTCGGGCGGACGCGGTCGAGGAAGGTAAAGCGCAGTAGCGCCGGCGCATAGGCCGCATCGACCAGCGAGAATTTTTCGCCATTGAAGAACGGGCCGTCATTGCCGCGTTTTTCGAGCGCGCCTTCGAGGCGGCTTGCCGGAATTTGCGCCTTCCCGACCCGGGCGTTGAAATCGTCTTCATCCACCGCGTTGGAAATATGGGTGACCTGGCTGAAGTTCGGCACATAATCGGTCCAGGCGCGGTTGCGCGCGCGCAGGATGGGGTCTTCGGGATGCAGGCGCGGTTCCGCCACCTCATCCAGATATTCGGCAATGGCGTTCGATTCGAACAGCGCGTGTTCTCCATCGACGATCAGAACCGGCACCTTGGAATGGGGCGAAATCGCCTGAAACCAGTCGGGCCGGTTATGCCGATCGATATATTCGATCTCGTAATCAATGCCCTTTTCCCGCAGCACGATGGCGGCGCGATGGACCCAGGGGCAGGTCTTGAAACTGCAAAGCTTGAATCTGGTTGTCACGGGTGCCTCCCTCATTGGCCGGATCAAATATAGGACCCCGACCGAGGAAGGACAATCAATCGAGGCCGCGCCGAGCGGCCACCGATTCCCGGTGAGCGATATAAACCGATGCGCCGAAGATAATCGCACCGCCGATCCAGACCCAGATATCGGGCAGGTCGACAAACACCAGCCAGCCGATCAGCGCCGCAAAGGGCAGCCGGGCGAAATCATAGGGCAACACGGCGGTGGCATCCGCCGCGGCAAAGGCGCGCGACAGAAAACGCTGGTTCAATGTCGCGAAAAACCCGATGGCAACCATCAGACCGAGCTGTTCCCAGCTCGGCGTCACCCAGACAAAAATGGTCGGTATGGCGATCAGGGGCGTGACATAGAGCATCAGGAACAGTACCGCCGTGTCCGGGTGGTCCTTGCGGGTAGTGTATTTAACCAGCGCATTGCTGGCCCCGTTGGTCATCGCGCCGATCAGCACCAGCCCCGCGCCGATATTCACCGCATCAAAGCCGGGCCTGAGAATGATCATCGCCCCGACAAATCCGATCGCCAACGCGACCATGCGGCGGGCGCGGATTTTTTCACCCAGAAACACCACCACCAGCAACACCACGAACAGCGGCGAGGTGAAAATCAGCGCCTGCGACTCCGATACCGGAATCATCGCCGCGCCGGGAAAATAGCTCATCACAAAGGTAAACCCGACCAGCCCGCGCAGCGCATAGATCTTGTGATTGTCCGATTTGAAAACCGACGGGCCGGTCCGGATAACAAACGGGATCATCAGGAGAAGATTGGTGACAGTCCGGAAGAAGCCGATTTCGAAGGGATGGATATCCTGCGCGACGATCCGGATCAGCGTCGTCATGAGGGTAAAGCTGGCGGCGGCGGCCATCATATAGCTCCCGCCGCGCAGCGCGGGCGCCATTCCCGCCATCAGGCGCAACGCGATATTGATTGCGCCGAGATATAGAACGCATACATAAATTGGGACGATACCTGAACCCGGGCGTCAGACAAGGCAGGACAGTGACGTGACAGACAACGACCCGGCCAATGGATTTTATACCGGACTGACGCCGGTCATGGATTTCCGCCGCCTTACCGATGAGAGTCTCTATGAACCGCTGCCCGATGACTGGGTCGTCGGGGTAGCCGATGTCGTGAATTCAACAGGCGCCATTGCGGAGGGCCGCTATAAAGCCGTCAACATGGCCGGCGCCAGTGTGATTTCGGCGGTCAAGAACGCGGTCGGCGGCGCTGAGTTTCCGTTTATCTTCGGCGGCGACGGGACCGGGTTCGCGATACCGGGCGGCTGGCGCGACCGCGTCGCCGGGCCCTTTGCCGCCTGTGGCCGGTGGGCGGAAGAGGAAACAGGCCTCACCCTCAGAACCGCGCTCGTGCCGGTCGCCGATATCCACACGGCCGGGCAGGAAATTACCGTCGCGCGCTTTATGCCGACGGATCACCTCTCATACGCCATGTTCGCGGGCGGCGGGCTGAACTGGGCCGAAAGCGCAATGAAAGACGGCTCTGTTCCCTTGCTCGACGCCCCGCCGGGGGCGCGGCCGGACCTCACCGGACTTTCCTGCCGGTTCGAACCACTCGCTGCGCGCAACGGCGAAATTCTCTCTCTGCTGGTGACGCCGGATGAGGACGGCAACAGCGCGGCATTCGAGACCCTTGCCGGACAAATCCTCGATATTCTCGATCGCGCGGGAGAACGCGCCGCCCATCCCGTTCAAACGGATGGGCCGCGCTTTGTCTGGCCGCCGCGCAACCTGGGAATGGAAATCAGAGTGGGCGACAAGGGGCCATTACGTATTCTCGGCGAACACCTGGCCGCCTATCTGATGCAGCTTTTTGGCGTCAAGGCGGGCGAATTCGATATATCGCTGTACCGTTCGGACGTGGCCCGCAATACCGATTTCCGCAAATTTGATGACGGGTTGAAGCTGACCGCCGATTGCCCGGCGCGCGTGATCGACGAAATCGAAACCCTCCTGAAAACGGCACAAGAAGAAGGCGTCGCGCGTTACGGGCTACACCGGCAGGACAAGGCGCTGATGACCTGCATCGTGCCCACGCCCACTGCGCGCGATCACATCCATTTCGTCGATGGTGCATCCGGCGGTTATGCCCGGGCCGCCGAGATGCTGAAGGAAGGGATGTCCCAGACCGGCTAAAGCGCCCGGCTGTGGCCGCCATCGACATCGACCAGCGCGCCATTGACGAAACCGGCCTGATCGGAACAGAGGAACGTCACCATATTGGCGATGTCTTCCGGCTGGCCGATGCGGCCGAGCGGCACCGCCCGCGCGGCGCCCGCATTGATGTCGCGGCTTTTCTTGCCGGTCAGCCGCGCCTGCTGACGCACCAGAGTCTGCCAGCGATTGGTGTCGGTTGCTGTCGGGTTTACCGCGTTGACCAGAACATTGTCGGCACCGCATTCCTCGGCCAGCGCCTGGGTTATGTTAAGCAGCGCGGCATTCATCGCGCCCCCGGCGATATAGGTGGCGGACGGAAAATGCCCGCCGCGCCCGACGATATTGATGATCCGGCCCCAGCCGCGTTCACGCATGCCGCCCATTACCGCGCGGGCGCTGCGCACATAGCCCATGACCTTGAGATCGAACGCTTCCTGCCAGGTGACGTCATCCAGATCGCCGATGGTTCCCACCGGGGCGGCGCCCGCGTTATTGACCAGAATATCGATATGGCCGAGCGCCTGGGTGGCCTCGAACACCGCCGCATCGACGCCCTCGGGCGTCGACATATCGGCGGCGACGGGAACGACCCGGCGCTTCTTGTGAACCGCGATGGCCTCGACCGTCTCGGCCAGACGCTGGGCGTCGCGCGCGACGATGGCAACCCGCACGCGTTCGGCGGCCAGCGCTTCCGCGCAGGCGCGACCGATCCCCTGGCTTCCCCCGGTAACAAGAGCGGTCTTTCCCCTCAAATTCAGATTCATACCGTCATCCCGTTCCCGTCAGACATATCCCTGTTCGCGGTCCCGCAGGCGGTCGTCTTCGCTGCGGTCCGCCGGATCGCCATAGCCGCCCCCGCCCGCGGCCTCAATCCGCATGGTAGCGCCCGGTTCCAGATCGACCTGGGTGGTGATCGGCATTTCCTTTTCATCGGGCCGGTCGGGATTCAGGATGAACCGGCTGGGCCGTCCCGGTTTGCCACCCGCAACGCCCTTGGGCGGGCGCTGTGCCCGGTCGCCCCGGAAAATCACCATCGCGGGTTCGAGGATTTCATAATCCCGCCGCATGGCAAGCCCGCCGCGATATTTTCCGTCACCGCCGGAGCCCGGAATCAATTCATACCGCGTCACCCGGCAGGGAAATTCGGTCTCAACGATCTCAATCGGCGTCACATAGATATTGGAAAGATGCACCGTGGTGCCCGACGTGCCGTCCTGCGACGCCGCCCCACCATAGGCGGAGCCAAAAATCTCATACTGATTGCCGCGCGGCGCCCGGTCCGTCCCGCGCCAATCGACCGTCAACCCGCCGCCACTGCCGCCGCTATAGGCCGCCGCGCGTTCAGGAACGAAAGTGCCGAATGCCTCCAGCAGCATATCGATGACCGTCATGCAGGTTTTCATATAGGAACTGCACGGCGCGGGCGGATGCGGATCAACCACCGTACTCGTCACCGTGGTCAGATGGACGGAATCGAAAGCCGCATCGGAATAGCGCAGATTCGGATCGATCATCCCGATCAGGACCTGGAAACAACAGGCCTCCAGTAGCCCTCTTCGGATATTGACCGGTCCCCTGCCCTGCGGATCGCTGTCTGAAAAATCGCACGTAACCTCGCCGCTGGAGACCCGGACCTTCACATGCATGCGCACCGGTTTCGAGTAATCGATCCCGTCGCTGTCGAGGAAGGATTCGGCTTCCGCCTCTCCCTCCGGCAGCCCGGCCAGCGCGGCGCGGAATTCAGCAGCCGCCGCGTCGATCATCCCGTCCATACAGGCCAGCACCGTTTCCGTGCCGTATTCGGCGCAGATACCGCGCAACCGGTCGCGTCCGATGCCTATGGCGGCGACCTGACCGCGCAGATCGCCCAGCGTGGTTTCGGGAAACCGGCTGTTGGTCCGGATCAACCGCTCAATGTCATGGTTCAGCGTACCGGCCCGGTAGAAATGAACCGGCGGGTAGACAATGCCTTCCTGGAAAATTTCCGTCGCCTGACCCCAGGTCGACCCCGGCACGGTGCCGCCGACATCGGCCTTGTGGGCGATGGAACCGGAAAACCCGATCAGCGCGCCATCCTCGAAGATCGGCATGATGACACCCATATCGGGGACATGCGGCAGATTACCGTCATAGGGATGGTTGGAAACAAACACGTCGCCGTCTTCCAGCCCGTCTTCGCTATAGAGTTCGAATATCCGCCGGACGAGGTATTTATAAGCGGTCGAATGGAAGAACATCGGCGGGGCGACGAGAATGCGCCCTTTCGGATCAAGGATCACACAGGAAAAATCGCGCGATTCCCGGACGATGGTCGAATAGCCGGAACGGAAGAAATGATGATGCATTTCCTCCATCAGGCTGCCGATCCGGTTGCGCAAAATCTGGACCGTTACCGGGTCCATCGCGGCCGCTTCATTCATCAGCCCGCCTCCCTTTCCAGGACCAGATTGCCGTAATCGTCCGGTGTCACCGACCAGCCGGGCGGCACGACGGTCGTTGAGTCAAGCTGTTCGACAATCGCCGGCCCGGCGACCCCTTTACCCGCCGCCAGGGCGTCCCGCCGGAAGATTTTTGTTTCCATCTCTCCCGCCGCGCCGAATATCGCCGGGCGGCTTTGCGGACCGGGAACGTCGCCCGACTGGGCCTCGGGCGCGTGCGCCAGCTCCAGCTTCGGTTCCTCGACCACCGCGCGGACGCGATAGCTGACCAGTTCGATTTCGGCCTCCCGCGCGGCATGACCATGCACGTCTTCGTGACGCCGATGAAACCGTTCGGCGAGCGCGGGCAGATCATCCGCCGTCACGGGTGGCATCAACCCGTCGAGTGGCACGCGAAGCTCATAGCCTTGCCCGCCATAGCGCAGATCGACTTCGCGCAGGAAATCAATATCCATATCGCCGAGCCCTTCCTCGGCCAGCTCACGCCGCGCCATTTCCTCAAGCCCTTCAAAGGCGCCCTCCACCGTTTCCGGCGGCAACCCGTCCAGCGACTGCAGATCGGAGCGGATATAGTCATGGACCACATCGGCGCAGAGCAGCCCGAAGGCGGAAAACGCGCCGGGGCTGGCCGGGACCAACACACGGGGTATCCCGAGATCCTGCGCCACCGCCGCGGCATGCACGGGCCCCGCGCCGCCGAACGGCACCAGGGTGAAGCCGGACAGATCGACGCCTTTCTTCGCGGCCTGCACCCGGACTTCATCAGCCATCCGCGCATTGACGACGCGCACGATACCGGTCGCCGCAGTAGGCAGGTCCACCCCCATCGGTCCGGCGACGGTTTCGGAAATGGCGCTTTCGGCGGCGTTTGAATCGAGCCGCATGCGTCCACCGAGAAAGAATTCAGGATTGAGATAGCCGCAGACCACGTCCGCGTCAGTAACCGTCGGCGCGGCGCCGCCCTTGCCGTAACAGACGGGCCCCGGATCAGCCCCGGCGCTTTGCGGACCGACCTCCAAAAGCCCCGCCGCGTTGACCCGGGCGATGGAGCCGCCACCGGCGGAGATGGTGGAGACATCCAGCGCCGGTACGGCGACAATCCGGCCCGCGACAAAGGCTTCGGCATGTTCCAAAGGCACGCCACCCCGGATAAAGGCGATATCAGCGGACGTGCCGCCCATATCGAGAGTCACGATATTGCCGATGCCGAGCGCTCGTCCGAGCAGCCACGCCGTCCCCTGGACCCCGGCGGCCGGACCGGAGAGCAATGTGTGTACGGTCTGGCTTTCGGCATTGGCGGCAAGCGGCATCACCCCGCCATTTGACTGCATCAGGAAACGCCGGGGCGTGTCGAGCCCGCACTCATCCAGCCCGCTGGCAAGCGCGGCGATGTAATCGGCCAGCACCTCGACCAGATAGGCGTTGATCAGAGTGGTCGAATAGCGCGGCCATTCGCGGATACGCGGCAAGACCTCCGACGACAGCGAGACCCGCGCGCCGGGCACGGCCTCCCGGATGATTTCCGCCGTCTGTTTCTCATGCGCGTCATTCATGAAAGAGAACAGGTAACAAACCGCGAAGGACCGCACGCCGCGTTCGGCAAGCGATGTCGCGGCTTCTTTCACCGCGTCCGCATCGAGCGGCACAAGCTCAGCCCCGGCGAAATCGATCCGGCCGGGGATTTCCCGCGTGAGTTCCGGCGGCGTGATATGGGGCGGGCGCGTAAAGAGATGATCGTAAGGGTTGCCTTCGTCCCGCGCCTGGGTCTGGACCTCGCAGATCGCACGATACCCGTCATTGATCAGCAACCCGACCGTTGCGCCCTTGCCTTCCAGCAGCGCGTTGGTCGTTACTGTCGTCCCATGGCTGAAAAAATCGATGTCGCCAGGTGCGATTCCGCGGTCGAGCAGCCGGTTCACCCCGTCGAGGACGGCAAGCGCCGGATTGGCTGGCGAAGACGGCACCTTTTCGATCAGGACGGCGCCGGTTTCTTCGTCCTTCAGGACGAGGTCGGTATGCGTTCCGCCGACATCGACCCCCAATCGATATCGTCTTCTGCCGGACGGATCGGTCATCCCCGCGTTGCTCCCTGATAATTGTTCTGTGCGGTCGGGGACCATAGCGGTTAAAATCGGCCCGGTCAGCACCCCGCCGGACAGATTTTCCCGGCGCGGTCATCATCTTGGAAAGGAAGCCCGTATGTTTGTCGAAGGCCCGTCTCACGCACCCCGCGAAGTGACCTTCACATCCGGCGGCAATACATTGACCGGCTATCTCTATCTACCACCGGGGGACGGCCCGTTTCCCTGCGTCGTGGATAATCATGGCAGCCAGTTGCCGAAGGGGACTGCCGATCTGTCACACCCACAAACCGCCGCCTTTTTCGGTACGCTGGGCTGCGCCTATCTCTTTCCGCACCGCGCCGGTTACGGCAATTCGCCGGGAACGCCTCTGGCCGAGGATGTCCCGGCACCGCGGGGCACGGACGAGCACGATCAACAGATGTCCGAACGGCTAAAGCGGGAGAACGACGATGTAATCGCCGCGCTGGACTGGCTGGAAGACCGGTCCGAAATTGATGCCCGCCGCATCGCGGCAATGGGGAGCTCGCTTGGCGGCATTCACACGCTGCTGGCGCTGGCCCGGGACGCGCGCTGGAAATGCGGGCTGGATTTCTCCGGCGGCGCGAGCCAGTGGAACGATCACCCGATCATTCGCGGCATGTTGCAGGAAGCTGCGCAAATGCTCACTCAGCCGGTCTTCCTGATACAGCCTGAAAATGATTTCAACACCGCGCCGACGCAGGAAATCTCCGCCCTGCTGCAGGAACTCGGCAAGCCCCACGGCGCAGCGATTTTCCCGCCCTGGGGCGTCGCCGGCGGCGAAGCGCACCGCTTCTGTGCCGCCGGTCAACAGATCTGGGGGCCCGCGGTCAGATCCTTTCTGGAAGAGAACTTTTTATAGCCTAGGGCGGAGATCACCCATCGTCGCGATTGATCATCGCCGCGACCCCTTGATAATAATTATCCCGCACCTGTTCAAAGACTTCTTTACCCAACGATTGAGGTAATTTTCCGTACACCCAACCGCCATCGGGCAAAGGTGAAATACCAACGGGAATTTGGCTTTTCCGCCATTCGAATTCGTTCAGCTGGTCTGTTTTGATCCACATCGGATCCTCGTCGAGGCCGAGATGTCGCGCGACCTTTGGCGGCATTGCAACGGCCCCATCCGGTGCGGCAGGAGGAACATGGGTTATGGGGCAAACAACGATGCGTCTACTCCCATCTGATCGTTCCCGGGTCATCAAGATTATCGCGCAAGGCCGATCCTTGCCGCTGACTTGTCCGGCATCCCTGTTGTTCTTCCAGAGAAAGTCGTACCGGATAACCTGACCGACTTCAGGCTCAGGGATCATGGACTAATCCAGAAGATGATCCAGTTCTGGCGTCGGAGCACCCTGATAGCCTTTTTCGAGCTCCTGAGCCATTTCATCGTCGAGCTCATGCGGATAAAGAGGCCGCCTGCTATCAAGGCCCTTAAGGCGCTCATATTCCTCGATATCAAGCAAAACCCTTACCTTCCGGTTGTGGCGGGTAATGATCACGGGCTCCTTTGCAGCCTGATCGATATATACGCCGGCACGGGTCTGAAACTCGGTCGAGGTAACCGTTTTCTGTGTCATTGATCCATACCAAACAAAAAGACGATAATCGGTAAATTAGCTAATTTACCGATTATCGTCAATTATTTCGGATATAGTGCGCTCCCGATCAGTCTCCGAAATCGAGGCCTTTTTGCACGCCGGGACGTGCCGCCAACTCGTCATGCCAGCGATCGACATTGGCGAAACCCTCGCCCATTTCCGGATAGGTCGATTTCGCCCGTGTGATAATGCCGAACGCGGCGAAATCTGCGAGCGTGATCTCATTGCCCGCGAAATATTGCTGCTTGGCAAGGATGGCGTCGCAATGATCCATATGAGTGCGATACCGGTTCACGAACATATCCTTGGCATGATCGTCCTGCTGTTCCCAACGGGTGATGAAGGGGATGGCGCCATAGCCGGGCCCCAGCTCCGTCGCGGCATGCATGACAGGTTCCCAGAAAGCGGCGCGCTTCGCCGGGTCGGTGGGGATAAACTTTCCGGCCTTTTCGCAGACATAGAACAGGATCGCCATTGACTGGCACATGGTCAGCGGACCGCCCGGCGCGTCCTGATCGATAATCACCGGCGTCTGGCCCAGCGGGTTCAATTTAAGAAACTCCGGCGTCTTATGTTCCTTTTCCGCCATGTTGACGCGGTGCAGCGTGTAATCCAGCCCGCATTCCTCAAGCGTGATTTTGGCGCGAAGTCCGTTGGTGGTGGGGGCGGCATAAAGATCGATCATTTCGGGTCTCCCTGAGTTGGCGAATATCGCGATCTCTTATGCCATTCTTATTTGGTCTTGTCTGCGCCGGGCCTCCCGCACGGGGCTTGCACTCCCTGCCGTCTCCGGTGATACCTTTTCGCATGGCTCGCAAGAAATCATCGCCGCTGGCGGCGCTTCCCTCGATAGACCGGCTGCTGAATGACACCGGGGCGGACCCGCTGATCGCGGCGTATGGCCGTATTGCCGTGACGGAGGCGTTCCGGGCGGCACTCGATGATTTCCGGAAAAGCCTGGCGAAAGGCGGCGACGCGCCCGACAGCGAGGCGATAATCGCGGCGGCGGCGAAAAATCTGGCGGACAGCTTTGCGCCCAGCCTGAAACCCGTGTTCAACCTGACCGGCACTGTGCTGCACACCAATCTGGGCCGCGCGCCCCTGCCGGAAGAAGCCGTCGCCGAAGTCGCCGCCGTATCGCGCGGGGCAAGCAATCTGGAATTCGATATCGCATCGGGCCGGCGCGGCGACCGGGATTCCCATATCGAGGATCAGCTGGCCGAACTGACCGGGGCGGAGGCCGCGACCGTCGTTAATAACAACGCCGCCGCCGTGATGCTGACGCTGAACAGCCTCGCGCGCCGCAAGGAAGTGCCCGTGTCCCGGGGCGAGCTGGTCGAAATCGGCGGCGCGTTCCGCATTCCCGACATCATGGCGCGGGCGGGCGCGAAGCTGGTCGAGGTCGGCACGACGAACCGGACCCATCTGAAAGATTTCGCGGAAGCCATCGGACCGCGCACCGCGATGATCATGAAAGTCCATACCAGCAATTACGCGATTGAGGGCTTTACCGCGGCCGTACCGGAAAAAGAGCTGGCGTCACTGTGTCATAAGAACGGCATCCCCTTCGCCGTCGATCTGGGCAGCGGCAGCCTGATCGATTTGGAACAGTTCGGTTTGCCGCATGAACCCACCCCGGCGGAAGCGATGGCGGCGGGCGCCGATGTCGTGACCTTTAGCGGCGACAAGCTGCTGGGCGGGCCGCAGGCGGGTATCATCGTCGGCAAAAAAGACGCCATTGCGAAAATCCGCCGCAACCCGATGAAGCGCGCATTGCGCCTCGACAAGATGACCATCGCCGCGCTGTCCGCCGTGTTGCGGCTGTACCG
>CAZBKQ010000002.1:37322-53094 GCA_964492555.1 uncultured Rhodospirillaceae bacterium
TGCGCCTCGACAAGATGACCATCGCCGCGCTGTCCGCCGTGTTGCGGCTGTACCGCCAGCCGGAAACGCTGGTTGCGCGCATTCCGGCACTTCGGGCCCTGTCGCGCAAACGCGCGGATATCACGGCGCTATGCGAAAAGCTGGCGGGACCGGTCCGGGGCTGGGTAGGCGACGCCTATTC
Organism: uncultured Rhodospirillaceae bacterium; assembly: GCA_964492555.1. Taxonomy (GTDB): domain Bacteria; phylum Pseudomonadota; class Alphaproteobacteria; order MPNO01; family UBA2964. The sequence continues at coordinate 37,504 of CAZBKQ010000002.1, forward strand.
TGTAACAATCACACCCTGCGAAAGCCAGGTGGGCAGCGGCGCCATGCCGACCCGCCGCCTGCCGAGCGCCGCCATCGCGATTGCCCCCAAGACCGGCAAACGCGGCGCGGGCAGCGCGCTCAAGAAGCTTTCCTCCCGTTTCCGCTCCCTGCCCGTCCCGGTCATCGGCCATATCGAGGGCGGCGCGTTTCTCCTGGATCTGCGCTGTCTGGAAGATGTCGAGGGTTTTGTCCGCCAGCTAGAGGCCGCCCCGTGATCATCGCCACGGCGGGCCATGTCGATCATGGCAAAACGTTGCTGGTAAAGGCCCTTACCGGCACCGATACCGACCGGCTGCCGGAGGAGAAAAAACGCGGGCTGACCATCGATCTGGGATTCGCCTACCTGCCGCTGGAAGACGGCCCGACGATCGGGTTCGTCGATGTGCCGGGACACGAACGTTTTATCCGGAATATGCTATGCGGCGTCTCCGGCATCGATTTCGTGCTGTTCATCGTCGCCGCCGATGACGGGCCCATGCCGCAGACCGAAGAGCATCTGCAAATTCTCGATTTGCTCGGCGTTACCGACGGCGCGCTCGCCATTACAAAGATCGACCGGGTCGCGCCCGACCGGCCGTTTGAAGCGGCGGAGGATTTCGAGGTGCTGGCGGCGGGAACCGGGTTGGAAAACATCCCGTTCTTTCCTGTCTCTGCCATGACCGGTGAGGGCATCGACGATCTGAAAGCTCACCTTCTGGAAAAAGCGACGGGCTGGCATCCACGACCGGCAACCGGAAACTTCCGCTTGCCGGTCGACCGCAGCTTCACCATCACGGGCGCCGGACTGATCGCGACCGGCACCGCCTTTTCGGGTGAGTGCAGGCTGGAAGATACGCTCCGTGTGCTGCCCGGCGATATCGAAACCCGGCTGCGCGGGCTGCATGCGCAAAACGCCGAGAACAAGGCGGGGCGCGCCGGCCAGCGGCTGGCGCTCAACTTCACCGGCCCGGATGTCAGTCGGGAGGCAATAAAGCGCGGCTGCTGGGTGGTCTCAGGCGATGTACCGCCGCCCATGCCGAAATTCGATGCCCGGCTGCAGGTGCTGACCACCGAAAGACGGCCATTGGCACACTGGACGCCGGTTCATGTCCATCTGGGAGCGGGCGAGACCACGGGCCGTGTCGCATTACTGGATGCGGAACGGATCGAACCCGGTGGCGACGCGCTGGTCCAGATCGTGCTGGACGAACCGCTGGGCGCATTGCATGGCGACCGCTTCATCATTCGCGATCAGTCGGCACGACGAACCATCGGCGGCGGATCGGTGATCGATATCTACCCGCCTCGGCGCGGCCGGGCGAAACCCGAACGCCTTGCGTTCTTGAAGGCGATGGCGGCACCGGATCATGGCGAGGCGCTGGCCGGCCTTCTGAAAATCGCCGACAGTGGATTGCCGCTCGGAATTTTCGTGACCTGCCGCAATCTGACAACGTCGGAGGCCGGCACCCTTTTCGAAGCCACGGAGTTTCACCGGGTGCAGGCGGAGCAAGGCGCGTTCGGGTTCAGTAAAAAGCGCTGGGATGAATTGCGTCGGGTTATTCTGGAGACTCTGAAAGACTGGCACGCCAAGAATCCCGACCATATCGGGCCGAATGAGGACCGGCTGCTCGCCCTGTCAGGCCTGCGGCTGCCCAAAGGGGTAAGCGCCGCGCTGGCGGCGGAGATGGCGTCTTCGGGAGAGATCGTCCGGCAGGGCACCGCCGTCCGCCTGCCCTCCCACCAACCCGCCTTCAAGGGCAAGGACGCGGCGCTGTGGCAGCGGATCGAACCTTATCTGGAACAGCAGGGGCTCAAACCGCCCTCAATTCACGAGGTGGCGGCGGAAATGAACTTGAAAGCCGCCGACGTCGAGCGGCTGATGGTCCGCGCCGGACGCACCGGGCTGGTGCAGCGCATTTCCAAAACCCGGTTTCTGACGCCGGTGGCGCTTTCGGACCTGGCAAAGCTCGCCGAGACGGTCGCCGCCGAACATCCGGAAAAGGCGCTGGATGTGAAGGCGTTTCGGGACAAATCCGAAATCGGCCGCAACATGACCATCGAAGTGCTGGAATATTTCGACAAGATCAAGTTTACCCGCCGTAAGGGCGAGGCGCGCGAAATTCTCAAACCGGCGGACCAGGCGGTCGGCGCCGGACCCGGCGCGTGACATTCCGGAATTGACGCCCTAAGTTTCCGCCAGCGTCTATGGAAGAGAATCGTACCCCGGTGGGGCGCCCGGACTTCAAATCCGGTGGGAGGCGTCAGACGTCTCCGGTGGGTTCGACTCCCACTCTTTTCCGCCATTCTCTCAATTCTCCCTGATCCGTTTGACCGTGCCGGGCCTGCCCCCTACGCTTTCGGCACGGGAGGATTTTCCATGACCTACTTCGACTATTCGGATGCGCCGGTGCCTGTGCGGCAGGATCTGGTGGACGCCCATAACCGCGCCTGGGACCGGATCGCCCATGCCGGCACCTGGCTGACCGGCGCGGAACGCACGGCCATCGCGGCGGAAGCTCGCCATGCGCGGGGATGCGCGCTCTGCGCCGAACAGAAGGCGGCGCTGTCACCCTTCGCGGTGACCGGCGAACATGACACGCTGGGCCAAGTTTCGGCGGAAAAGGTGGAGATGATCCATCGTATCGTCGCCGACCCTGGCCGGCTGACCAAGAGCTGGGTCGCGGGCAGGTTGTCGGTCATTCCCGACACTGATTATGTCGAGACCGTCAGCATCATCGCGCATGTCACCGCGATCGATACATTCGCCCACGCCATCGGCGTGGCGCCGCGCCCTTTGCCTGAGCCCCAGCCCGGCGAACCAGCCCGGTACCGGCCGGCGGAGGCGCGCCTGAACGATTTCTGGGTCCCCAACATCACGGCGGAAGAAGCCGGTGAGAACGAAGCCGATCTGTTCAAGGGGCGGCAATCCAATATCCGCCGCGCCATGACCCTGGTGCCCGCCGAAGTACGGCATTTCTTTGATCTGGGCACGTATCAATATCTCGGCGGCGAGGCGATGCGGGAATTCGTCAAGAAAGTCCGCTCAATCACAAGGGCGCAGATAGAGCTGGTTGCCGGGCGGGTCTCCGCCATCAACCAGTGTACCTATTGAACCACCAGCCATGCGCTAATGCTCCGTGAGAGCAGAGAACAGACTGGAGAAGATTACGATCTGGCGGCGATCACCGCGATTGCCGAAGACGAGGACGGCAATATCCCGCAGGGCGATCTACTGGCCGCCTTCGCCGAAGCGATTATCGTCGGCACGCCAGAGCAGCTTGACCAGACGCGCCAGGCGGTTCTGGACGCGCTGGGACCGGCCGAAATGGTCGATGCCGCCGGTGTCGCCGGATTCTTCAACGGCATCGACCGGGTCGCGGATTCAACCGGTACGGTGCTGGAAGACTGGAAGGATGCAGGGTCTGAAATGCGCGACGCGCTGGGGATAAGCGCCTTCGCCGCGCAAAAAGCTGCCCTTGATCAGGAATAAGCTGTTTGACGCGACCCGGTCGATACCCGAAGATTGATGCCTCAATAGAGGAAAGGGCCTGGACATATGGCTGAAAAACTCGGGATCGGCGACCAGTTTCCCGATATCACGCTGAATCTGGTCGGCGGCGGAACGCTGAATGTCCCCGGCGGCATGGACGGTAATTACAAGATCGTCCTGTTATACCGGGGCCACTGGTGACCCTACTGCCGCCGGCAGTTGGTCGGCTTCAGTGAACAGTTAGACACTCTTAAAGAACTCGGTGCATCCGTCGTGGCTGCGAGCATCGATATGGGTGAAAAATCGGCGGAAGTCGCAAATGAATTAGATTTCCCCGTCGGGGAAGGCGTGACCCGCGATATCGCCGACACACTCGGCTCCTGGTGGGAAGATCGCCGTCAGATCATCCAGCCATCCGAATTCATTCTGGATGGGAAAGGCGAGGTTGTGATCAGTTCCTATAGCGACGGCCCGCTTGGTCGAATGGAAGCGGGAGATGTCATCCGGCTGATCAACCGGTACGAATCCCTTAAAAAGGCGAACGGATAATTAGTGCTGACGGCATCGGGGCGCCGGTCCGGCGGCTGGAGGATTCCCGGCTGCTGACCGGCGTCGGCCGTTTTTCAGATGATATTGAAACAGGGGACGCCGCTTTTGCGGCGTTTTTGCGCTCTCCCCACGCCCATGCGGATATCGGCGGCATTGATCCGACCGCCGCCGGATCCGCGCCCGGCGTTCTCGGCGTATGGACGGCGGATGATCTGATCGACGCGGGCATTCGTCCTTTCATCGCCGATGTGGACCGCGCGAAACAATACCCCAATCGCGACGGCAGCCTGATGGCAGCCCCGCCATACTTCCCGCTGGCGTCGGGCAGGGTTCGCCATGTCGGGGACCCGGCAGCGATGGTCGTCGCGGAAAGTGCGGCGGCGGCGACGGAAGCGGCGGAATTAATACAGGTGGGCTGGGTGCCGCTGGCATCGGTGACAGACACCGCCGGGGCTGAAACCGGTCCGCTTCTCTGGCCTGACATACCGAAGAATCTTTGTTTCGACTGGGATACGGGCGATGGAGACAATGTCAGCGCGGCGCTTGAGGCCTCTGCCCACCGCGTATCGCTGACCGTGGTCGATAACCGGACAGTCACCTGTTTCATGGAACCACGCGCCGCGACCGGGCGGTGGGACAACCATACGGGCCGGTATGTTCTGGAAGCCGGTGTGCAGAGCCTGACCGCGATGCGCGACCGGCTGGCGGAGATGCTGACTGTTGACCCGTCAACAATCCGGGTAATCAGCCGCGATGTCGGCGGCGGGTTCGGCTCACGCAATGTGATTTATGGCGAATATGCCTGTCTGTTGTTGGCTGCGCGGGCGCTCGAACGGCCGGTGCGCTGGGCGGCGACGCGGGAAGAGGAATTCCGTACAACCGCGCAGGGACGGGATTACGTGCTGACCGGCACGCTGGGGCTGGATAAAGACGGCGCCTTCACCGCCCTGCATGTCGAAGGCGTATGCAGTATGGGCGCGTACAACACCGGCAACGCGCCCTTCACGGCGCTGCGCAACGTCACGCGGATGCTGGCCGGCTGTTACACAACGCCGTTGATGCGGCTGGAGCTCAAAGGCGTGTTCGCCAACACGGTCCCGATCAGCTCCTATCGCGGTGTCGGGCGGGTGGAAGCGATCTATGTGCTGGAACGGCTGATCGACGAGGCGGCAAAACAGACCGGGATGGACCGCCTCGCGTTGCGCCGGAAAAACCTGATCCCGCCAGATGCCTTTCCCTACAAAACCCCGACCGGATCCGTTTATGACAGCGGCGATTACTCGGAAAACATGCGCATCGCGCTTGAGGCAGCCGATTGGGATGGGTTTCCCGCGCGCAAGGCGGCAGCGGCGGCGAACGGTAAGCTGCGCGGCATCGGGCTGTGCAATTTCATCGAAGGCGCGGGCGGCGACGGATCAGAGTTTGCCGCGCTGACCGTTTCGGAGAAAGGGACGGTACAGCTCCGCACCGGTTGTCTGTCGCAGGGTCAGGGCCACGAGACCTCAATGCGCCAGATCGTGGCGGAGGCTTTGGGCATCGGCATGGAGGCAATCGACATGCCCGAAGCCGACAGCGCGGTGACCGCCGAAGGCACCGGCACCAACGCCTCGCGTTCCATCGTGCGGGGCGGATCGGCACTGGCCGAAGCGGCGGAGCTGATCATCGAAAAGGGGATGGAAGCGGCCGCCGAAATGCTGGAAGCCGCGCCCGGCGATATTTCTTATGAAAACGGCCGCTATGTGATCAGTGGCACCGACCGGTCTGTTTCCCTGTTCGAGGTCGCCGCCGAAACAGGACTTTCGGTCGAGCACCGCCACCGCAACGAAGCCGTGACCTATCCCAATGGCAGCCAGATTTGCGAGGTGGAGGTGGACCCCGAAACCGGAAGCGTGGAAATCCTGTCCTTCATCGCGGTGGATGATGTCGGGCGCGCCATCAACCCGATGATCGTGCACGGCCAGTCGCAGGGCGGCATCGTCCAGGGGATCGGCCAGGCAATGTTCGAACATACCGTCTATGACCCGGCTACTGGACAGCTGCTCTCCGGCTCTTTCATGGATTACTGCCTGCCGCGCGCAGCCCACCTGCCCGGGATCGAGCCGATATCCAATGATTGTCCCAGCCCGTCCAACCCGCTCGGCGTTAAAGGCGCGGGCGAAGGCGGCACGACCGGCGCGCCGGCGACAATGATGAACGCGGTAATGGATGCGCTGGGCGCGGCCGGGGTGACGCATCTGGACATGCCGGCAACGCCGCACCGCATCTGGCGGGCAATTCAGGCGGCCCGCGGCTCCCGTGTCAGCAGCGCATAGGACAGCACCGCGCCGACCCCGCACCCGGCGAGAACAAAGGCCATCGGCAGCGCCGTCCCGTCATAGAGCAGCCCGACCAACGCACCGACGGCGGCGCCCGTACCGAACCGGATCAGCCCCAGAACCGCGGAAGCCGTTCCCGCGATATCGGGAAAATATTCGAGCGAGGCCGCCGCCGCGTTCGCATTCACCAGGTTGTGCGGGAACATATAAAGCGCGATGGGAATGACGATGCCGTAAAGCCCGCCGATCCCGAACGCGGCGCAGAACGCCAGCACCAGACCGCCGCACAGCGCAACAACCAGCCCGAACCGCAACATCGGGCGCACACCGAAACGGCCGACCAGATGGCTGTTGAGCCAGGACCCGCACATGATGGCGAGGATGTTCACGGCAAACAGCAATCCGAAATGTTCCGGCGCGACATCGAAAATTTCGATATAGACAAAGGGCGTTCCCGAAAGCTGCGCGAACATCCCGGCAAAGGAAAATCCGCCGCAGAGCATGTATCCCATGGCGCGACGGTGGCGAAACACCAGAAAATATTGCGGGATAATCTGCCAGTAGCTCGTGGTCTGACGCCGTTCACGGGGCAGGGTTTCAGGCAGGGAAAACCAGGCAAGCGCCAGGGTCAGAACGCCATACCCGCCAAGCAGCCAGAAAATCGATCGCCAGCCGAGGAATTTCAGCAAGTATCCGCCGATGAAGGGCGCGATCAACGCGGACAGGGAGACGATCAGAAGCGAAAGCGACAAGATCTTCGCCGATTCCGTTCCCGACCACAGATCGCGGACGATGGCGCGGGTCAGCACCAACCCGGCCGCTCCGCCCAGCGCCTGCAGGAACCGCAAAGCGATCAACCAGCCGATGGAATCGGTCAGCGCGCAGAAGAGCCCGGCTACAACGTAAAACGTGATCCCGAACAGCAACAGCGGCCGTCGCCCGAACCGGTCGGAGAGCGGCCCGTACAGCAGCGGCCCGATGGCAAACCCGATGGTAAAGGAACTCAGCGTCAGCTGCGCGTTACTGGCGGTCGTCAGAAAATCCCGCTCGATTGTCGGCAGCGCCGGCAAATACATATCCATCGACATCGGCCCGAAAGACGACAGCGTGCCGAGGATAAGGATGATGGTTGTTCCCGCCGCGACGGCGCGGGCCGGTTCCGCCATATTACAAGTCCGCGAGGTTTGGCATCACCTCGCTGGTGAACAGCTCCACCGTCTGGCGCATCTCGGCCTCACTCTGGTCGCCATAGGCAAACTGACAGACCAGATAGTTGATTTTGGACGTCACCGCGTCTTCGCGCAGAATTTCCGTCACGGTTTCGGGCGACCCGGCTACTCCCATCCCGTCCTTCGCCAACCCGTCATAGCTATCGGCGCGCTGGTGACGCGGTGCGGAACCGCGATCGCGGAACAGATAATTGAAATTATCGTGCCACACCGGATAGGACCGCCGCGCGATATCCAGCGCCTCCCCGTCGGTCGGCGCGACAGTGACGAACCGCCCGATCCCCATCAAAGGCGGTGTCGTGCCGTCATCCAGAGCACCGAGATAGGAATCGACGAACCCGGCGGTCAGATCGGCGGGGTCCAGGCTGATGATGTTGAGCCCCGCCTTTGCCGCGCGAGCGGCGCTTTCAGTGGAATGAACACCATACCAGAGCGGCGGGTGCGGCTTTTGGTAAGAATCAAAGATTACCGGCACATCGTCAAAGTCGAAATACTTTCCCTTGACCGAGATCCGCCCACCTCTGAACCCGGCCATGATGACTTCCATCGCCTCGTCATAAACAGGCTGCGCCTCCGCCGGATCGATACCGAAAATTTCGAGCTCCAGCGGAGAGGCGCCGCGGCCGAAGCCAAGCTCCAGCCGCCCCTGGCTCATTTGGTCCAGCATGCAGATTTCCTCGAACAGCCGCAGCGGATGATAAAGCGGCAGCGCGAAGATCATCGGGCCGAAGCGGAGGTTCTTCGTGCGTTGCGCGACGGCGGCCAGAAACACGCTGGGCGACGCGGACATGCCGAGCGGCGTCGAATGATGTTCGGCGACGTGATAAGCGTAAAAGCCGGCATCGTCGTAAAGTTCGACCAGCCGCATCCGCTCCTCATAATAATCCGCCAGCGCCGCGCCGCTGGCATCGACATGATCGAAAATTCCAAACTTCATCTGAGTACCGTCATATTTTTATCCGGGTGCAGACATAGTCGAGACCGTCCGCGAGATTCATATCGGCAACCGTCAGAAGATGTTTCTTGGTCGCCGCGACGGCGTCCGGCGGGTAAGCCGCCATCTCCGCCGCGATATCCTGAACGAATTCATCCAACGCCCCGTCGGGCGCGATCCGGCTGACCAGGCCGAGGCGCAACGCTTCCGCCGCGTCAATTCGCCGGCCGCTCGCCAACAGATCGAAGGCCGGCTTCGCCCCTACCGCGCGGACCAGAGGCGGTAACACGCCGCGCCCCACCATGCCGTAGCGGATTTCCGGATAGCCGAAGGACGCATCCGGCGCGGCAATCGCCATATCGCAGGAAAGCAGCAACGCGCAGCCGCCGCCAAGCGCAAATCCGTTCGCCGCCGCGATCACGGGCTTGGTCATTTGCGGGATAAAATCATATAGCCGGGCATAGAGCGCGGCGCGTTCTTCGTGCCCCGGATCGCCGGGATCCTCAAATTCCTTGAGATCCGCCCCGGCACAAAAGGCGGAACCGGCGCCGCTCACTGTCACGACATTGATACCGGCATCGGCCTCCGCCGCTTCCATCGCCGCGATCAGTGCCACGGTCAAAGACGTATCGAGCGCGTTGCGCTTGTCCGCGCGGTTCATCGTGAGGATGCGCACGGCGTCTTTTGTTTCCGAGATTACCAGAGGATCGGGCATTGGGAGCGTCTGAAAGTCCTTGTCGCCAACAGGATAGACCGCGAATTCTTCCTTGGCACCCCGGCGCTGGACAGTGACGGACAATTTCACTAAGCTTGCTAATAATTGCTTAGGCAATAATTGTTCTACTTACAAAAAATCAGGAGTCGGACGTGGCCTATCGGGACCCACCGGAACATGTCGCCTATCTGATCGGCGATGTCTCACGGATTTTCCGCACCGTCTATGACAGACGGGTCGAACCGCTGGGGCTGACGCGCGCGCAATGGCGGGTGCTTTCGCGCATCAACCGGATGGAAGGCGCAACCCAGACCGAACTGGCCGCCGTTCTGGAAATCGAGAAACCAACGCTTGGGCGTTTGCTGGACCGGCTGGAGGAAAAAGGCTGGATCGAACGCCGCCCCGACGCGCGGGACGGCCGGACCAAACGCGTTTATCTGACCGCCGCCGTACAGCCCGTGCTGGAGCAGATGTACAAGGTCGGGGATGAAATTCTGGACGCCGCCGTCGCCGGGCTTAGCAAAGCGGAAGCCGAACAGCTGCGCGGTGCGCTGGACAAGGTGAAACACAACCTGTCCGAACTGATGGATCGCGGCGCCCCGCGAAAGGACGCGGAGTGATGTACAGGCTGCGGCGCTTTTTCTTTCGCATGCTTTTCCTGGTGATCGTGCCGGTCTGCGCTATTGCCGCGGGCGCGCATTACTGGGTCAAAAGCACGCGCTACGTCACGACCGAGAACGCCTACGTGAAAGCGCACCTTCTGTCGGTCAGCGCCGATCTCGACGGGCGCGCGGTCAAGGTCCATGTCCGGCAAAACGATTTTATCCGCAAGGGCGATCCGTTGTTCGAGCTTGACGGTGAACCGTTCCGCATCGCGCTGGCCAAGGCGGAGGCCGAGCAGAATTCAATCAGATACGACATCGATGCGCTGCGCGCCGAATTGGCGGAGGCACGCGCCGAACTGGCGGAAGCGCGCGCCGAAGTCACCTATTTCCAGCGCGTGTTCGCCCGCCAGAAAAAACTGTCGGCCCGGGGTGTTGCCTCCCGCGCCCGGTTTGACGAAGCCGAACGCGAACTGATCATCGCCCGCCAGCGCACCCGTACCGTTCAGCAGAAAATCAACCGCGTTATGGCCAAGCTGGGCGGCGATGAGAAATTGCCGCTTGAAAAACACCCGATTTACCTGGAAGCGCAGGCGCGGGTCGCGGCGGCCAGGCTGGATCTGCGGCGGACTGTCATCGCGTCGCCCGCTAATGGAACGGTGGGCAAGATCACCCTGCAGCCCGGCGAATATGTCGAGGAAGGCAAACCCGTCATTCCCATCATCCAGAGCGATGAGCAATGGATCGAGGCCAATCTCAAGGAAACACAGCTGACCCATGTCCGGACCGGCCAGATGGTGGAGGTCACGATCGACGCCTATCCGGATGAGCCGCATGAGGCACGGGTGATTTCGATCAGCCCGTCGACGGGGGCGGAGCTCGCCATCCTGCCGCCGCAAAATGCCAGCGGAAACTGGGTCAAGGTGGTGCAGCGCGTGCCGGTCCGTATCGAGCTGGCCGACCGGGAGATCATCGGCAAGCTGCGCGCCGGCATGACGGTTTCGGTTACCATCGACACCGAACGCGACCGGTCGCTATTGAAGATGATTGGCAGCGCCATCGCCGGCACAGGCACCACCGAATGACCTCCGCCGCGGCGGCCGCGCCGCCTGACTCCGGCGCCCCCCGGGTCAATGTCCCGATGGCGACGATATCGATCATGCTGTCGACAACCGTCGTCATCATGGACATCAATATCGCCGGCATCGCCCTGCCCAGCATGCAGGGCAGCCTGTCCGCCAGCCAGGACCAGATTTCCTGGGTGATGACCACCTATTTCATGGCGCAGGGCGTGACCATGGCGGCGACCGGCTGGCTGGCAGGGCGGATCGGACGCAAGCGGCTTTATATGGGGGCGCTGATCGGGTTCGCCCTGTGCGCCGTCATGTCGGGCAATGCCACGACGCTTGAGGAAATCATTATCTGGCGCGGGCTGCAGGGCATGTTTTCCGCGCCCGTCGTGCCGATATCACAGGCGCTTATCCTCGACCACTATCCACGCGAACGGCACCCTTTCGCGATCTCGCTCTGGGGGTCGGGGGTGATGATCGCCCCGGTTCTGGGACCGGTGCTCGGTGGCTATATCACGGAAGAATATAGCTGGCGCTGGGTGTTTTATCTGTCGCTGCCCTTTGCGGTTCTGGGCGTCGCCGGGACCATGATTTTTATCCGCGAAATTCCCCGCAATCTGGAGCGGCGCTTCGACTGGCTGGGGTTTTTCTGTCTCGCCGTCATGCTCGCCTGCCTGCAATTCACCCTCGATCGGGGCGAGAGCGAGGGCTGGTTCGATTCCGATCTGATCATTCTCATGACGGCGATCATCGCGCTCAGCCTCTATCTGTTCGTGGTGCACAGCATGACAACCGACAATCCCTTCATCAGCGTCGGCATTCTCACCAACCGCAACTTCATGATCGGCATGATCTTTATGTTCCTGCTCGGTGTTCTGGTGATGTCGATCAACGTCATCATGCCGCTTTTCCTGCAGAATGTGCGCGAATTTCCGGTGGTGACCGCGGGCTTTACCATGTTGCCGCGCGGGCTTGGAACCATGTTCGCGCTGATCCTGGCGGGACGGCTCAGCGGACGCGTTCTCGACCCCCGGCTGGTGATCTGGATCGGGTTCATGTGCGTCGCCTATTCCGCCTGGACTTTGTCCAATTCGACCACCGATGTGGGTTACGCGACCTTCGCCATCGCCGGATTTTTCAACGGCGCCGGGATCGGGCTGATCTATGTGCCGCTGACCACCGTGTCCTTCTGGACACTGCCGGTTCAGTACCGGACGGAAGCCTCGACGCTCTCCAGCCTGTTCCGCAATTACGGCAGCGGCATCGGGGTTTCGATCGTGATCAGCCTCCTGTCCCGCTCGCAAAAGGAAACCCACGCCTACCTGACCGAGCGGATATCTCCGTTCAACGAGGTACTGCAGGCGCCATGGCTGCCCGAGTACTGGTCGATCGACACCGTCCAGGGACTCGCCGCGCTGGAAACAGAAATCACCCGCCAGGCGCTGTCCATCGGGTTTCTCAACGATTTCAACCTGATTCTGGTCGGCGCGTTTCTCTCCATGCCGCTGATCCTGCTGCTATCGCGCGGCAAGGCGGATGACAAACCGGTATAATCGGGCAGAATCCCGTTTGATCGATTGGGCGGAGGGCCGAAATGACCAAAGACAACAAGCCGCGCGCCGATAATGACGCGCTGTTCGACGGGATGCTGGAAGCATCCGGCGTCGATATGCCGGATCAGGAACGGGAAAATTTGAGAAAGGCCCACAGCGCCCTGATGGTTTTGGCAGAACGCGCCCGGCCAAAGCAAAAAGACCGTGCCTGGGAGGTCCGCATGGCGCCTTTCCACACGCCGAAACCACCCAAGAGAGACGGCGGCGCATGAGCACCCCCCCGCCCCCGCCGACCATCGCCGAGGCCGCCGCCGCGATCAAAGCAGGCGATCTTTCCCCTGTCGCGCTGACCGAACAGGTGCTGGGACGTATCGAAGCGCTGGATGGGACGCTTCATGCCTATCACCGGGTATTTACGGACGCTGCGCGCGAAGCCGCTGCCAGAGCCGAACGCGAGATCGCCGCAGGGAATTATCGCGGGCCGCTGCACGGCATCCCGATAGCGGTCAAGGACGTCTTCTATATGGAGAACCATCCGACGACGTCCAATTCCCGCGTCATGCTGAACTGGCAGGCGGGTGAGGACGCCACCGTGATCTCCCGGCTGAAACAGGCCGGCGCCGTCCTGATGGGACAGCTCAACACGTTTGAATTCACCTTCGGCGGACGGCCGACCTTCGATGCGGCTTTTCCGCCGGCGCTCAACCCCTGGAATATCGAACGGGTTACCGGCGGCTCCAGCTCCGGTTCGGGCGCGGCGGTCGCCGCAGGTCTGTGTCTCGGCGCGCTGGGCTCCGACGCGGGCGGTTCCATCCGCACCCCGGCGGCGTTTTGCGGTATCGCCGGGTTGAAACCCACCATGGGGCGTGTCGGGGCCTATGGCGATATGCCGCTGACCTATTCCTTCGATTGCGTCGGACCGATGGCATGGAACGCTGAAGATTGCGCGCTGATCCTGCAAGCCATCGCGGGGTATGACGAACGCGACCCGACCAGCGGGGATGTGCCGGTCGATGATTACAGCGCCACGCTGAAGAACGGCGTAGAGGGTCTTAAAATCGGTCTGATCCGCCATTTCTACACCGGGGACTGGCAGGTACCGGGTTCTATCGTGACCGCCGTGGACGGCGTGGCGGAGACATTGAGCGGCCTCGGTGCGACGGTGAAAGAGGTTTCGGTCTCGCCGTTGATGGACTGGCACGCGGTCGGCCGTATTCTGTTGCCGGCGGAAGCCTATGCCATTCACGAAGACCGGCTGCGTGACCAGTGGGACGATTACGGATCGCTGGCACGAGGGCGGATGATGCTGGGCGCGACCATCCGTGCCGCGGATTATATCCAGGCCCAGCGCCGGCGGACCGAGTTAATGGCGGAAATGGACGCGGTATTCGAGGATTGCGATATCGTCGTGACCACGGCGACGCTGTCCGATACCGCGCCGCTCTCGGACAAAAACCCGTTCCCAAGCCTTGAGACACCAATGATTCAGATGCCGTTCAACCTCACCCTCCACCCGGCGATCGCGGTCCGGGCGGGGTTTGCCCATGACGGGATGCCGATCGGCGCGCAGATCGCCGGGCGTCATTGGGACGAGGTGACAACCCTGCGCGCGGCCCATGCGTTTGAACAGGCGGCGGGGCTGCTGGACCGGCGGCCGGCGGATAATTTCTGAATCAGGGATTGGTCTCCAGATCGACCCGCAGCGCCCCCATCACGCGGCCATGCATGTTGTAAGCGCCGATCAGCACGGTGATCTCCACCATCTGCCGGTCGGTGAAATGCGCGGCCGCCGCGTAATAAATCGCGTCCTCGGCGCCGGCATCTTTGGTCACCGCATCGACATAGGCCAGCACCGCGCGTTCGGCGTCCGAGAAACTGTCGCCCGTCCGCCAATCCTTCAGCGCCTCGCATTCGGCCTCTGACACCCCGTCCGCCAGGGCAAGTTTCGGCACATGCTGGCGCAGCATATAGGCGGCATCCAGCAGATAGCCGATCCGGATGATCACCAGCTCCCGCAGCCGGCCCGGCAATTCGGTGCCCCAGCGCACCGCGTTCATCTGGGCAAACCAGGACTCCGCCAGCGGCGGCGCATTGAGCAGCATGCGGTAGATATTAAGCAGATTGCCGCGCCGCCCGGCGCGCATTTTCTCGATCAGTTCGGTTGCATCATCCGGCAATTGTTGATCGGTCAACAATGGTACACGGGCCATCTGTCTCTCTCCCTGTTCAGACCATACGGCAGTGTATGGAGCGCGCGCCGTCCCCGCAATTGACCGGACGCGCGGATCGGGCCTACTCTTTCGCCAACAAGCAAGAAAATATCAGAGGGAGGAGACGCCATGTGTGCGAGCCCGGTAATTGAACGGCGCGACGATCTGATCGTGCCGGTGACGGACGCGGAATGGAATGTGCGGGTCGATCTGGCCGCCTGTTACAGGCTGGTCGCCCATTTCGGGATGGACGATCTGTTCGCGACCCATATCACCGTGAAGGTGCCGGGGCCGGACATGCATTTCCTGCTGAACCCCTATGGCGTCCATTTCAGCGAAGTCACCGCGTCGAGCCTGGTGAAGGTCGATCTCGACGGCAATATCGTTTCGGACACCGACCATGTGATCAACCCGGCGGGGTTCGTCATCCATTCGGCGATCCACGCCAACCGGCCGGACGCCACCTGCGTGCTCCATACCCACACCGTCGCCGGGATGGCGATTTCTTCCATCGAGGAAGGGCTGCAACCCTGGTGTCAGAAGGCGACGCGCTATTACAAGCGGCTCGCCTATCATGATTTCGAGGGCAAGGCGCAGGACATGGATGAGCGCGAACGGCTGGTCAAGGATCTCGGCGACAAGAATTATCTGATCCTGCGCAATCACGGGCTGCTGGTCTGCGCACCCTCCATCGCCACGGCGTTCAAGGAAATGTATGCGATGGAAAAGGCCTGCCAGACGCAGATTCAGATGATGTCGACCGGCGGCAAGATCATCGAGCTGTCGGAAAACCTGCTGGAACATACCGCCCAGCAGTTCGAAAACGACGCCAAGGTCACCCGCGAACGGCCGAGCGGCTGGCCGTCATTGTTGCAGATGCTCGACCGCGTCAATCCGGGTTACG
>CAZBKQ010000002.1:53194-66153 GCA_964492555.1 uncultured Rhodospirillaceae bacterium
CCGAGCGGCTGGCCGTCATTGTTGCAGATGCTCGACCGCGTCAATCCGGGTTACGGCGCCTGATTGGAACTCTCGCCCCCTCCCCTAACCCCTCCCCAAAGGAGTGGGGGGATTAATATCTTCCCAAATTCCAGCAAAACTCTTAATTCCCCTCCCCCTATCAGGGGGAGGGTCAGGGTGGGGGTGGACAATTTTCAGGAGGAAAAACCGCTTCCCAGCCTGACCGCCAAGTTGGGTCCGCTATGCCCGGCGGGAAGACCGGACAGGACCGGATAATCCGTCCCCGCGCAATGATGCAGAACGATCTCCGCCACATCCGCGCCGAATTCGGCGACATCGCCGATATCAGAGAAATTCCCGAGGATCAGCCCGGCGAGATTGTCCAGCTGTCCGCTGCGTTTCAGTTGCAACATCATGCGGTCGATGGCGTAGGCGGGCTCGTCCACATCCTCGATAAAGAGAAACTTGCCGGCGGTGACCTGCTGATAGGGCGTGCCGCAGAGCGTCGCCAGGATCGATAAATTCCCGCCGGTCAGTGCGCCTTCGCCATTGCCGGGCCGCAGAACGGTCAGATCGCATTCCGGCAGCGGCGGCGCCTCGCCCGTCACAACCGCGACCAGCCGCGCCATCGCGGCCTCATCGATCCCGGCGGCAATATCGGTCAGCATCGGCCCGTGCCAGACCGGCGAGTCCGTCCGTTCGGAAATCGCGGTCAGCAGGCAGGTAACATCGCTGTAACCGATCAACGGCTTGGGGTTGGCGGCAATCAGATCGAAATCCAGCAGATCGAGAATCCGCTGCGCCCCGTACCCGCCGCGCGCGCAGAGGATCGCCTCTATCCGGTCGTCTTCATAGAGCGCCTGCAGGGCCGCCGCGCGCGTTTCGTCATCGCCCGCGAACTGACCGTCTTTCAGGAAATTCTGGTCCGGAATCGCGACATCGATCCCCGCCATCTCCAGCGCGCCGCAGGCCGCGCGCAGCGCGCCCGGATCAAGCCAGCGCGCGGGTGAGGCGATCCCGGCGCGGACAGTCATTCCTTCTCGCCGAGGGACTGACGGCGCTGAGCGAGCTTGTCACCGGTCTCGAAATAACGCCCGGTAATGGCCTTTTCGGCCTCATCCTCATTCTCTGTCGTCCAGGCGGTCAACGGGTAGCCATGCCACGGTTCCTTGAGGTCCAGCGGCGGCAGGCCGAGGGACGCCCATTTCGCCTGTGCCGCTTCCATGAAATCCTTCCTCGGCAGGGACACCGGCGGGTAGGGATGTTCACGGCAGGCATTGATCAGCAGAGCGGACGCCCCCTGCCCGTCGGGATAAAGCCGGTCCATCTCCGGCAGCAGCGGCGATACCGACGGGTCGAGCCGGGGCAGCTTGCCGCGGATGATCTCCACATCGCGGTGCGGCTGCATCGCATAGGACAGCGCCCAGAGGATCGCATCCATCGAATCCGGGTCGACATCGGAATCCACCGCAATGAAAATCTTGCCGAGTGAGGAATCGAACCCGGCCGCCGAATGCAGCGCCTGCCAGGGCTGGCCCAGCGCCGGGCGGTCGAGCTGGATCACGAACATCATGTTGCAGCTCGCCATCTCATGGCAGGCGACCTTTGTCACCGACGGGATATTGCAGTTGTTTTTAAGATGGTTGAGATAAATCCCGTCAAACGCGGCCTTGCGCATCACAGTGCTTTCCGATGGCGGGAATTCCGAAATGATGCCCTGATAAATCGGCTTGTTGCGCCAACTGACCGAAGTCACCTCCAGCGCCTTTTCCATCTTGCGCGGGCCGAGATAGCCGCTCGCCTCCCCGAACGGGGCTTCGGGTTCCAGAAAATCCGTGCGCACGCGGCCTTCGATAACGATCTCGGCGTTGGCCGGCACCTGACAGCCATTGGTTTCGGCATCGACCACATCGATCGGCGCCCCGTTCAACGCCCCGGCAATGCCGTATTCATCGACACCGTAAGGCACCTTGGCCGCCGCCGACAGCAGCAAGGCGGGCGGCCCGCCGATAAAGATCGCAACATCGAGATGTTGACCCATCCGCCGCGCCTTCTCCCACTGGATATGCAGATGCTGTGTGTTCACATCGGTGGCGCAGCCGATCCGGTCGGGCGCCTTGATCATGCCGCGATAGATGCCGAGATTATTCGCGCCGGTTTCCGGATCGTGCGTTACCCAGGTGCCCGCCGTGATAAAGGGCGAGGGATCGAACCCGGGCGTCGAGATCAGATGGGGAAAACGGTCCACGCCTTCGCCCAGATCAGGCGCGGTGGCGACGTTCTGTTTGACCGGCGCATCGGCCGCCGAAACCGTGTTGGGCGGCAGATGATTGCCCTGGACCCCGGCCCATTTCGCACCGATCCCGTCCGCGTCCGTCCCGAGCGCCGCGGCGTAGACGGCGCGCGAACAGCCCAAGGAACCGAGCGTTACCGTCGCGTCATATTCCTTGCCGCGTGAATCGGTGACATTCTTGAACCAGAAGGCCTTGCGGTCTTCTTCGGCCAGGCCGCGGAATTGCAGCCGGACCAACGGCACCAGCTCGGTATCCTTGCTGATGGTCTCTTCCACCACATGCAAAAGGTCGCGGCGGGACAGTTCGTCGAGGTAGTCGCGGAGATCGCTATAGGGCATGATATTTCCATTATTCAGCAGGCGCGGCAGCGCCGATTTCAAACTACAGCAAATGCGGAGCCGGTAAAATCCGGCCAAACGGGAGGGAACACATGACCAGTCAGGCAGGCATTCCGATTATCGCCATCGAGGAACATTATCTGGACGAGGACGTCGACGCCAAGATCAACAAGGGCGCCGGCGGTCTGGTCAAGGAACGGCTGCTGGATGTCGGCGAAGGCCGCATCGCCGAGATGGATGCCGCCGGGATCGATATCCAGATCCTGTCGCACTGCCCGCCCGGCGCGCAATGCTTCGATGAAAGCGAGCTGGACCGCGCCCTTGCCGTCAATGACCGGCTGAGGGCGACCATCGATACCTATCCCGACCGCTTTATGGGGTTTGCTTCCATGCCGACCAAGGCACCCGGTGCTTGCGCGGACGAATTGCAGCGCTGCGTCGAGGAGCTCGGATTCAAGGGCGCGATGACGCACGGGCTGACCGACGGCGTCTTTATCGATGATGAACGTTACTGGCCGATGTTCGAACGCGCGCAGAAGCTCGACGTGCCGGTCTATGTCCATCCCGGCCCGCCGCACCCGGCGGTGATCGAGGCCTATTACAAGGATTATGTCGAAAAATGGCCGTCGATCCTGTCGGCCGGCTGGGGCTTTACGGTGGAAACCGCGACCGCCGGGCTCCGGCTGATGCTCTCCGGCGTGTTCGATAAATATCCCGATCTGAAAATCATTCTCGGCCATATGGGTGAAGGGCTGCCCTTCCTGCTGTGGCGGATCGATTTCAGCTTCTCGAAAGGCTTCCGCCCGGACGGACCCGACGCCCGCATCCGCGAGTTGTTCACCAATAATTTCTGGGTGACGACCAGCGGTAATTTCTCCAACCCGGCGCTGCTCTGCACCATGATGGAGATGGGGATCGACCGCATTCTGTTCTCGGTCGACTGGCCCTATGTCGAAAACAAGCCCGGCCCGGAATGGATGGAAGGCGTGCCGCTATCCCAGGAAGACCGCATCAAGGTGCTGAACGGCAATGCGAAAAGCCTGCTGAAGCTCTGAGAAACGCCCCACCCCAATAGGAAGGGTGATTGGTTTTTACGTGTTTTCGGTTTCACGCCCCCTCCTCCGCTGGTGGGGGAGGGTTAGGGAAGGAGTCATTCCACATCCGGGCGTTTATAGGTGACGTTCGGCCCGCCTTTTTGGCTGTCGAGATAGGACTCCACATTGTCCAGCGGGTTCATCGCGTGGCGCATGCGTGAGCCGACAAGCTGATCGAGCTGGATCGCCTGCGACACGGTGAGGTCCCGTCCCATCTGCACGGCGATTTTCGAATGTTCCAGCGGCGCGAGATGGCGCGAACCGATCTCCTTCGCGATGCCGATGGTGGTTTCTTCCAGCTTATCCGCCGGAACGCTTTGCGAGATGATGCCGATGGCGTCCGCTTCCGTGCCACTGAGATTGCGCCCGACAAGCTGAATATAGGTCAGCTTCTTGATCGGGATGCCGGAATGGAGCAGCGTCGAGGTCACCAGCTGACCGAAACTGCCGCGTAATATTTCCGGCATGCCGAATTGAGCGTCATCGGCGGCAAACACCATGTCGTGGCAATTCATGATGCCGAGCGCCCCGCCCAGGCAATAACCATGGACCTGCGCAATCATGATGCGCGGGAAGGCGCGCACGGCTTCGGCCAGTTGAATCGACGGCGTCGGGCGGTCCCAGTCGCGCAATCCAGCTTCATTCACTGAGCGCAAAAAGGTGAGATCGAGGCCCGAGGAATAGTTGATGCCGTTGCCGCGTGTGATGACGCATTTGAGTTCCTCATCGGCGCGGATGATATCGAGTGATTCATGAAACGCGTTCAGCAACGCCTCGTTCAGCGCGTTGCGCTTTTCCGGCCGGTTGAAGGTAATGCGCGCGACGCCCGCATCCTCCAGCTTGTCCAATATCAGCTCGGGCCAGCTTTTAATTTCGATCCAGTTATCGGCCATGCATGCCTCCCTTGTTATTGTTCAGGCGAAACGGTTTTCGCCGAACAGAGTGCGGGGATTTTTCTCCCCGATCTTTTGAATATCTTCTTCTGAAAACGCCGCCGCCCGCAAGGTGCCGAGCGGATCGTAGTCGCCCGGTGGAAAGGGCGCGTCGGTGCCGATCAGCATTTTTTCAATCCCCACGAGATCGCGCAGATAACGCAACGCCGGACCCGAATGCAGGATCGTGTCGTAATACATGCGGGTCAGATAGTCCGATGGCGGATGATCGCACACCGTCCCCGTAACCTTTGACGGTGCGGCTTCGTACATTCGGTCGAACCGGCCGATCAGCCAGGGCAGCCCGCCACCGCCATGGCTGAGGATCAGCTGCAGATCCGGAAACCGGTCCAGCACGCCGGTGGAAATCAGCGAACCGACCGTCAGCGACGTGTCGGTCGTATAGGCGACCACCTGAGACAGGGCGAATTTGCGTTCGCGCGGGGACGGAACCGGATTGACCGGATGGATAAAAACCGGCGCGTTTAATTCAACACAAGCCGCCCAGTAATCATCGAGATCGCATTCGCCGAGATTTTGCCCATCAACATGCGCGGCAACGATGCCGCCGATGGCGCCCGCCGCCATTCCACGTTCGAGCTCCCGCGCCGCCTTCGAGGCGTCCTGCAGCGCGCCCGACGCCATCCAGGAAAACCGGTCCGGCGTCTCGGCGCACATCTCACCCAGCGTGTCGTTCAACATGCGGTGCCACTGATCGCCCTTATCGGCGGGCAGTTCATAGCCGAAAATATCGGTCCAGATGGTCAGCACCTGCCGGTCGACTCCCATCCCCTCCATTTCGCCCAGCCTTGCGGGCACGTCACTGAGGCTGTCGAAAAAGGGCCTGACCTGCGCGCCGGATGGAAAGCGGCAGCAATGGCAGCCCGGCTCGGTTTCCAACAGATCGATGCCGAAATCGCTGCCGCGGCGGGAAAGTTCCTCTATCGAGCTCCTCGGCACGAAATGGGCGTGAACATCGATGGTCATCGGGCTTTCGCCTCCTTCAGCAAATCGCAAATGGCGGCCGGCGTCAGCGGCAGCCGCGTGATGTTGATCTCATGATCTTTCAGCGCGTGACACACCGCATTGGCGACCGCGCCGGCGACCGCGACGATGCCTCCTTCTCCTGCGCCCTTGAAACCCATCGGGTTGAGCTGGGACGGCGAGTCTTCCAGCGCAATGGCTGTGATGTCCTCCGGCACGATATCGCAGGTCGGCAGCAAGTAATCGGCGAGTGTCCCGGTCATCAGCTGGCCGTTTTCGTCATAGACCATGTGATCCAGCATGGCCCCGCCCAGCCCCTGCACCACGCCACCGACCGCCTGGCCGCGCAGCATGGCGGGGTTGAGGGCGCGGCCGATCTCCTCTGTCAGCACATAGCGGAACACTTCAATGCCGCCGGTCTCCGCATCGACCGCGACCAGCGCCGCATGCGCGCCATAGGACCAGGACACCTTGCCCTGATTGTCGAACGACCCGTCGGCGTGCATTTCATCGAACCCGGCGAGTTCCACCAGGGTAAGCGTCTCGCCACTGGCTCGCCTGACCGCCCCATCCTCATATGACAACTCGCCTGCCGCGGCGTTCCAGCGCAGCGCCGCGAGTTCGATTGCCCGGCCACGCAAATTTTCCGCCGCGACCCGTGTGGCGTTGCCCGCCATCACCGTGTTGCGCGAATGAAACGTGCCGCCGCCGCTCGCCACCAGATCGGTGCTGCCGTGCCGCACGGCGATGCCGTCCATCGGAATTTCCAACACCTCGGCGCAGATTTGTGCCAGCGCGGTTTCCGTCCCCTGCCCCAGCGCGGACGCGCCGGTGCGCAGATCGATCGTGCCATCCGAACCGACCTCGATATGGGCGCTTTCTGGCGGGCCGGCGGCGCTGCTCTCTATAAAACAGGCGATCCCAAGCCCCAGATACCGGCCCTGATCATCGCGTTCGCCCTGGCGCGCGGCCCAGTCCGCATATCCCACTTCTTCCAGCAGCCGTTCCAGCGCCGCGCCATAATCGCCCGCATCATAGGTCGCATCGGGATCGCCGGGGACAAGCTCTCCGATGCGGTAAGGCAGTTCATCCGGAATCATCAGGTTACGCCGCCTGACATCGGCGGGGTCGATATCAAGATCCGCCGCCATCAGATCCAGCATGCGTTCGCGGCAGAAATTGGCCTCGAACCGCCCGGGACCACGCAGCGTACCGACCGGCGTCTTGTTGGTGACCAGCGCCTGCACATCGCAGGAAAAAGACGGCACGCGATAGGGGCCGGGCAGGAATTGGGCCGCCTTCGACGGCACCACGCCCCCGTTTGTGCGGATATAGGCGCCGAGATCGCCCTGCACCGTCGCGCGCATGCCGAGAATACGCCCGTCCGCATCCGCCGCTATTTCCAGTTCACATGTCACGTCGCGGGAATGGTTGGCGGCCATCAGGTTTTCCCGCCGGTCTTCCACCCATTTGACCGGGCGGCCGCAGCGGCGGCTCGCAATGGGGACCAGATAATCCTCGGGATAGAGCTCTCCGCGCGCGCCGAACCCGCCGCCCACATCATGTTCGATCAGAACGACGGAGCTTTCCGGCAGGTCGAAGGCCGCGGCCAGATGACGCCGGTTGAACCAGGTAACCTTCACCGCGCCTTCCAGCCGGATAGTTTGCGCGGCCTCATTGAAATCCGCCAAAAGACCGCGCGTCTCCAGCGGACAGGCGGCATGCCGGTTGGTTATGAATTTTTCTTTCCGCCGGTACGCGGCGCGGGCGAACGCATCCTCCACATCGCCGCGCCCCACCGTGTAGCCGGTCGCCAGATTGGTTCCCGGCCTCTCATGCAGGATGCTCTGATCGGAAAGCGCCTGATCGACATCCGTGACCGCATCCAGAATGTCATAATCGACCGCGATTTCTTCCAGCGCGTCTTCGGCGCGATAGCGGTCTTCGGCGATGACCACGGCCACCGGTTCGCCGACATAGCGGACCTTTCCCTCCGCCAGCGGGCGCTGCAGGAATTTTTCGAACCCGGCGAAAGGCGCGAGCCGGATGGGAATTTCCGGCTGGTCGACCCCGGGATCACCCGCCGCGAAAACATCGATCACCCCGGCCATTGCGCGCGCCGCCGAAAGATCGATATCGCGGATGCGTGCATGGGCGTGCGGGCTGCGCAATATCGCCATTTCCGCCATAGCGGCCACGGTCACATCGCCGATAAAACAGCCCGACCCGCTGAGAAAGCGCCGGTCCTCTATCCGCGTGACCGGCGCGCCAATATATTTATGCCGTTTGGACATGGTGGAAAAACCCTAGACCAGTGCCATCAGACCAGCAACGGCAGGCGGCTTGCACCGGCGCATTTCACGGGGATAATAGCGTTTCGCAACCAGAATAAGGGCGCCCGAGATGGATTTGGGGTTAGAGGGCAAGAAAGCGGTCGTCACAGGCGGCAGCGCGGGTATCGGCAAGGCGATTGCGCGATCACTGGCGCAGGAAGGGGCCGATCTGGCGATTTGCGCCCGGAGCGCGGGACCGCTGGAAGACGCGGCGCAAGAGATCGCCCGGGAATCCAACCGCAAGATACTGCCGATTGCCGCCGATCTGACCAAGACCTCTGACGCTGACGATTTCATCGCCAGCGCGGCGGACGGGCTCGGCGGGATCGATATTCTGGTCAATAACGCGGGCGCGGCGGCGGGCGGCGTGCTGGAATATCTTTCTGACGAACAGTGGGAAGATGCGCTGCAACTGAAATTCTTCGGCTATGTGCGTTGTACACGGGCGGCCATTCCGCATCTGAAATCATCCGGCGCGGGCCGGGTCGTCAATCTGATCGGCAATGACGGGATCAAGCATTCCTATTGGGAAATCGCGCCGGGTGCGGCCAACGCGGCGGGGCAGAATTTCACCATGTCGCTGGCGGGCCAGTACGGTGCCGACAATATCAGCTTCTGCGCCGTCAATCCGGGCCCGGTGCGCACCGAACGCTGGGCCGGTCTGGTCGAGGCGATGGCGCGCGACATGAATATCAGCGTCGAGGAAGCGGACCAGCTCGCGCCCAAATCAATCCCGCTCGGGCGGATCGCGGAAACGGATGAGGTCGCCGATCTGGTGACCTATCTCTGTTCGCCGCGCGCCCATTTCGTCAACGGCACGATGATCGAAATCGATGGCGGACAGCAGAAACCGCTGATGGATATCGCCCGGGACGGGTAAGCCCTAGCGCTCTTTCACAATCCCGAAATCGGCGAAATCGACGATCTCGTCACGCAGATTGTCACGGTCCCGCAGGCTGCGATAAATCCCCCATTTCGGACGCAGGAACGCCGCGCCCTCTTTCCAGGTGGCGAGGGCAGCGTTTTCATATTCGAACAACACGGCGCCGGTCAGAACGTCCCTGATCGAGATTTCGTAGGAACCTTCTCTTGCGAAAGAAATCCGTTCCGCGACCGAAAGCCAGCGCCCGAGAAACGCCGGCAACGGCCTCATGGCAAGGGTCTTCTGCCGGTCGCGCGCCGCATGGCGCAACTCCATCCGGTCAGGCTTCCCCTTCTTTCCCTTGCGCGCCGTCAGGGTGATCAGCGGCATGGCGGCATAGTCACCGCCCACCGCCTTGATCTGATGCAGATGGGTAAAACGGTGTGACGGCTGAAAGGCGGGATCGAGCCGGAACTTCCAGCGGAAAACCATGACGTCTCCGGCGAACGCCTTCAGCCTGTCCGGTGATCTGGCGTATGTCTTGATTTCCGTTCTCTGCCGGTCGGCTTTGCGGCAGCGGTCGTCATCGCGGTCGCGATGGATGTGAAAGCGAAAGACGTAGCGCTTCAGGATGGCATCGTAGGCTTGCGTGATATGCGGGCCGAATTCGGGATGGCCGCAATCCGGCACCTCGACGGCATTGCCACCGGGCGCCAGCGCCGCATTGATCAGACCGTATGTATCGGTCTTGCCATCGGCGGAGAGGGTTGTCGCCGCGAGCGCGGGAAATGTCCCTATCAAGGCCAGGAAAAATACCGCAAGAAATTTTAGCATTCGCGCAACAGGCGCCCATGCCCTTCAATCGGCCCGGTGATGCCGCAGCTGCGCAGCCCCTCCCGGATAATCGCGTGGAGCGAGGTAACCACCGTCACATCAAAGGATTGCTCCAACGGCTCGATCGCGCCCGCTACCGGCCAGTGCGGGCAGGAATAGAGCAGCGTATCGATTTCCGGATGCGCCTCGACCATTTCCCGTCCAAGCCGCAGAGCCAGAGTATCGGGAATGCGGTTGTAATCCTCGAACACCGCCCCGGCCCCCGCGCTCGCAATGGGCTCGAACCCGGCCTCGGCGAGCTTTTGCATCTGGGCGTCATCGCGCCCGTCCGGCGCGGGATGGATAATGCCGACCTTGTTCGCGCCCACCGCCTTCAGCGCCTTTGTCTGGGCCCAGGCGCTGGAGGATACCGGAATGCCGTATTCCGCCGACAGATCCTCAAGCGCTTTCCGCAACGCGTCCTGCCCTTTCGACAGGTTTGTCGGGGCGCCGCCGAGGATCACCATATCGGCCCCGGCGCGGGCGAAGGAAGCCACCGCCTCCCGCGCTTCCTCATGAATGCGTTCCATATTGCGCGGCGCATGCGTGGTCACCTGCTGGGTCAGAAGCTGCAGCACCACACCATCGGGGACGATCTCATAAAACAGCTTCGGAAAAATCTCCGTCACATAGGCGACGGAGGTATAGCCGATGCGGGCGCGGATAACGGTCATGCGCCACACGCCCTGGTCGGCAAGCCGGGACCGCCAGCCTTGCCGCTGCGCCGTTCAAGCAGCACGACATCGTGCCACACGCCGTTCAGGTGACCATAGCGTTCACGCATACCGACCTCGCGAAAGCCGCATTGCGCATGCAACGCCCGGCTGGCGCCGTTGGCCGTGAACATCTGTGCCTGGAGGGTCCAATACCCCGCCGCTTCCGTGAGGTCGATCAACCGGGAAAGAAGCGCTGTCGCAATTCCCTGGCGCTGATATTCCGAATGGACATAGACGCTGACCTCAGCGACTCCTGCGGCGCCTCACGTGTCCGGCACCGGGGTCAGCGCCGCCCACCCCGCGATCGCGCCATCCGACGCCCGCGCCACCAGACGACCGAGGGGCAGATGGCCTTCATGCCATTCGTCCCAGTCCGGCGGCTTTGACATAAAGGCGGCAAGCCCCGCCGCCAACCCCTCTGCAAAGACCGCCCGCACGTCGGGCCAGTCCTCCGGGGTCATGGGATCAAGGGTGAAATTCATACTCCAGTGATAGCGAAATTCCGTAAAAAAATGAATTAAGGTATTTTTACCTTTACTTTTGCCGTAGATTGGGGTAGAATAGTCAGAGTGGAAAAGCCGCGCCCGGAGACGGGTGGCGGCTTTTTTTGCATATCACCCACCGCAATTCCGGCCCGTCTCCCCCAAAAGAAGGCGGGCCGTTTCCGTTAACGACAAGGAGCATGCCATGCACACCATTCTTTCCGGCCCTGTGGGTCCGGGCCGCGAGAACAACCCGGAAGACGTCAAACGTGTCCGCGCCGCGCTGCGCGTGCTGAAGGGCGAACCGGTCGATCTGGACGATCTGGACGATCTGTCCGGCTACACGGATGGGGAAGTCGAAGGCGGCATCCGCGATTTTCAGGAACAGTCGGGGCTGAAAGTCGATGACTGGATGGCGCCGGGCGGAGAGACCGAACGCAACATGGTCGCGGCGCTGACCGGCGAGGGGCTGGACACGTCCAGGCCGCAAGACATCTCGCTGCGCCAGGAAGTCGGTTCCGGCGGGGCCAACGGCGCCGAAGACGTAAAGACGATCAAGCGCGCGCTCGGCTCACTCGATTATCTGAAATACGACCGCACCGCGCCGCCCATGCCCTATATCGACGCGAAGACCGTCGAGGGCATACAGAAGTTCCAACGTGATAACGGGCTGACGGAAGACGGACGCGCGACGCCCGGCGGCGAGACCGAACGGGCGCTTAAGGAAAAACTGGCGGAGAAACGGAAGGACGGTGTTCAGGTTGCCAATATGGGGCCCATATTAAATCTGGGCAGCAAAATACTTCGCCTGATCTTCAAGGAATCAAAATCCGGCAAACCAAAACCGAACACACCATCCCCTGCTCCAAAACCCGATCCGCGAAAGGAAGCGGTCGACAGGATGGGACGTGAAATCGCTAACGAAGCCGCCCGCAAAAGCGGAGAAGAAGCCGCCCCATATTTTAGAAAACGTCTCAAGCAATTGCGAAGCGGTGAGTAACCCCTACTTCCCCAACCGGTCCTTCAGATCGCGGATTTCACCGCGCAGCGCCTGTATCTCCTGTGACACCAGCCTTGTGTCCGCATCGATGATGGTCTCGACCTTTTCCACCGTGCGGTCTTCCTCTTCCGCGTGCAGGGTCTGCAGCGAATCGACGATAATCGCGATGAACAGATTCAGCACGGTAAAGCTGGAGACGATGATAAAGGGCACAAAGAACGCCCAGGCTTGCGGGAAAGTTTCCATCACCGGCCGGACAATCCCCATCGACCAGCTTTCCAGCGTCATGATCTGGAACAGCGAATACATCGATTCACCGATCGTGCCGAACCATTGCGGGAATTCCGCGCCGAACAGCTTGGTCGCGATCACCGCAAAGACATAAAAGACCAGCCCGAGCAGAAGCCCGATCGCGCCGATCCCCGGCACGGCATGCAGAAGCGCGCCGACCACCCGGCGCAGCCGCGGCACGCCGGAAATGATGCGCAGCACGCGCAGCACGCGAAGCGCCCGCAGCACGCTGAATTCCTCACTCGCCGGGGCCAGCGCAATGGCGACGACAAACAGATCGAACAGCCCCCAGGGGTCGCGAAAGAAATTCCGCCCATGCGCGATGATCCGCAGGATAATCTCCCCCACGAAAATCCAGAGAATGATGTGATCGAGCAGGATCAGCTCCGGCCCCATTGCCGCCATGGCGCGGGCGGAAGTCTCCAGCCCCAATATCACCGCGTTGACCGCGATCAGCGCCAGGATCGTGTGGCGGAAGGGCGCGCATTCCACGAAAGCGCGCAGCCGCGCGCGAAAACCGGTTTCGGAGACCATATCGGATGTGTTCGCCATGTTTCCTCTCAACGGGACGCGGATTATTAGCGCGTTTCATCGCCCGACGGAACAGCCCCGCGACGCCCCTTCCCGCTTGACTCCCCCGCCCGACTCCCGATAAGAACAAAAGAAGAACATTTAACGCGATGGGAAGGGGATTACATGACATATGATTACATGACATATGATCGCGCCACCTCCCGCTCCGGCATGGCCGATTTGCGTG
>CAZBKQ010000002.1:66253-100836 GCA_964492555.1 uncultured Rhodospirillaceae bacterium
GATTACATGACATATGATCGCGCCACCTCCCGCTCCGGCATGGCCGATTTGCGTGCCCGCATCGCGCGGATCGAACGCGGAGAGCAGGGCATCACCGCCGATGCGCCCGCCTTGCCGGTATTGCGCCTCGGGATCGCCGCGCTGGATACGCACCTGCCGGAGGGCGGGCTGGCCGAAGGCGCGCTGCATGAGGTGACGATCCCCGCTCCCGCCGATACCGCCGCCGCCACCGGCTTCTGTCTCGCGCTGCTGTCAAAGCTGCTGCGTGCCCGCAAGGGCATAGCGCTCTGGTGCCGGCATGGCGGCATGCTGGATGCGGGGGAACTCTACCCGCCCGGGCTGATACAGCGCGGTATCCCGCCGGACCGGCTGGTCGTTCTCAACCTCAACCGCGATGACGACGTGCTGTGGGCGATGGAGGAAGCGCTGCGCAGCGGCGGTCCCGCCGCCGTGCTGGGCGAGGTGGCGCGCGCCGATCTGACCGCGACGCGCCGGCTGCAACTGGCGGCGAACGAAACCGACCTGCCCGCTTTGATGCTGCGCCCCGGCTGGCGGGAAGCGGGAAATTCCGCCGCGGCGACGCGCTGGCATATCACGACGGAACAAAGCCGGCCGCGCGGGCTGGCGAAAGAACTCAACGAGCCGGGCGATCCCCGCTGGCGGGCGGAACTGTTCCGCTGCCGCGGCGGCGCGCCGGGCGCATGGCGAATGGAATGGCGGAATGAGACGGGTGATCTCGCTCTGGCTGCCCCGGCTGGCGACAGACCGGGCAAGCCGCGCGATGCCGGCATTGCGGGATAGGGCCTTTGCCCTGGTCATCGAACGGCGGTCACGGGCCGTCCTGTTCGCGACAAACGCGGCGGCGGAACGGGCCGGGCTGAGCCCCGGCATGCCGCTGGCCGACGCGCGCGCCATCCTGCCGGGGGTGACGATCGAACCGGCGCGGATGAATGCCGACGCGATGATGCTGGAGAAAATCCGCGCCTGGTGCGGGCGTTACAGCCCATGGACCGCCACCGGCGATGCCAGCGATGAGAAGGGACAGGAAGAAGACGAGCCGCAACAGGCGCTGGAGGGGCCGGGCGGCGGCGGGTTGTGGCTGGACGCCACCGGCTGCGCCCATCTGTTCGGCGGCGAAGAGGCCATGCTGGCCGATCTGATCGGGCGGGTGAACCGGCTGGGGTTTGCCGCCCGCGCCGCCATGGCGGAAACCAAGGGCGCGGCCTGGGCGCTGGCGCGCTATGGCGGCACTGACGAAACCGGCTGGACCGTCGCGCCGCCGGGAACCGTACACGCGGCATTATCGCCCCTGCCGACCGCCGCGCTGCGGCTTTCCCCCGCCACCGTGGCGCAGCTTCACGCGGTGGGGCTGCGCGCCATCGGCGATCTGCTGCCCCTGCCCCGCGCCTCGCTCGCCACCCGCTATGGCGCGGCGCTGATTGAGCGGCTGGACGCCGCGCTGGGGAACATATTCGAACCGGTTTCCCCCACCGCGCCGGAACAGCCCCTTTTTGTCCGGCTTTCCTTCGCCGAACCGATCGGCAATCCGGACGATATCGCGGCGGCGCTGGACAGGCTGCTGACCCTGCTGTGCCGGAAAATGGCGGAACGGGCCGTTGGCGCGCGCGGGCTGATCTTCACCCTTTACCGCACCGACGGCACGACCGAGCACCGAACCGCCGGCACCGCCCGGCCGGTGCGCGACCCCGCCGCCCTGGCGCGTCTGTTCGCCGACCGGCTGGACGATATCGATCCCGGTTTCGGGATAGAGGACGCCACCCTGTTCGCGCATCGGACTGATACGCTGGGCGCGGCCCAGACCGGGCTTGCCGGCCCGGATGCGGCGCGCGATTTCGACGCGTTGATCGACCGGCTGGTCAACCGGTTCGGGGCGGAAAACGTGCTGCGCCCGCGATTGACCGAAAGCCATCTGCCGGAACGCGCCGGGACGTTCGCGCCGGTCACGGCGAAGCCCGATAACGCCGATGCGCCGGACCCCGCCGCGCCGCGCCCGGTGCGGCTGCTGCGCCCGCCGGAGGAGATCGAGACCATCGCCGCCATTTCCGGCCTGGCCATTGCGCCACCCGCCATGTTCCGCTGGCGCCGGGTGCTGCACCGGGTGGTTTTCAGCGAAGGGCCGGAACGGATCGCGCCCGAATGGTGGCGGCAGAAGAACGCCGGCACGCGCGATTATTTCCAGATAGAGGACAGCGCGGGCCAGCGCTTCTGGCTGTTCCGCGAAACCACCGACCAGCCAACCGCACCGTGCTGGTATGTGCATGGGCTGTTTGCATGATTCCTTACGCCGAATTACAGACCACCAGCAATTTTTCCTTCCTCAAGGGCGCGTCCCATCCGGAAGAACTGACCGCCCGCGCCGCCGAGCTGGGACATGCGGCCATCGCCATCACCGACCGCAACACGCTGGCGGGCGTGGTACGCGCCCATCTGGCGGCGCGCGAAACAGGGATACGGCTGATCGTCGGCGCGCGGCTGGATTTCACCGACGCGGCTTCCCTCCTCTGCCTGCCGACGGATCACGCCGCCTATAGCCGTCTGTCGCGCCTCATTACGCTCGGCCGCCGACGCGCGCCCAAGGGCGACTGCCATCTTTCGCTGGAGGATTTCCTGCGATCGCAACAGGGACAGATCGCCATCGCCCTGCCGCCGGACGATCCCGATCCGGAACGACCGCCCGATTTCCTGATACGCCTCGCCGGGGCGATGGGAGATCGCTGCTACCTCGCCCTGCGAAACCCGTTGCGCGGCGGCGATGCGAAACGGATCGCGCTACTGGCGGCGCTGGCGGCGAAGACAGGGCTCAAGACCGTCGCGACCAATGACGTGCATTATCACCATCCAGCACGGCGCGATCTGCAGGACACGCTGACCGCCATCGGCCATCGCTGCACGGTCGAACGCGCCGGATATCGCCTGTTCGCCAATGCCGAACGTCATCTGAAACCGGCGGACGAAATGGCGGCGCTGTTTCCCCATCACCCGGAGGCGCTGGCGCGTACGGTGGAAATCGCCGACCGCTGCCGCTTTTCGCTGGACGCGCTGGTCTATGAATATCCCGATGACGAGGCCCCGCCCGGAATATCCCCGCAGGAACACCTGACCCGCCTGACCCGGGACGGGGCGGCGGTGCGCTATCCCGACGGCATCCCGGAGAAGGTGCGCGCCCAGCTGGATCATGAACTCCGGCTGATCGGGGAGCTCGCTTACGCCAACTATTTCCTGACCGTGCATGACATTGTCCAGTATGCGCGCGGCCAGGGCATCCTCTGCCAGGGGCGCGGCTCGGCGGCCAATTCGGCGGTCTGTTACTGCCTCGGCATTACCGCCGTCGATCCCGCCCGGATGGATCTGCTGTTCGAACGGTTTATCAGCGCCGAACGCGGCGAGCCGCCCGATATCGATGTCGATTTCGAGCATGAACGGCGCGAGGAGGTCATTCAGTACATCTATGAAAAATACGGTCGCGAACGCGCCGGGCTTGCCGCGACCGTGATCCATTATCGCGGCCGCAGCGCCATGCGGGAGGTCGCCCGCGCGATGGGGCTGAGCCGCGATGTGGAGGATACGCTGTCCGGTACCGCGGTGATAAAGCGGCTGTCGAAGACAAAGGATTTCTCGCTGGCAGAGGCCGGGCTGGATGATCGTGATCCGCGCGTCGCCCATACCGTGCGGCTGGCGCGGGAGATTTCCGGCTTTCCCCGCCATCTGTCGCAGCATGTCGGCGGCTTCGTTATCACCCGCAAGCGGCTGGACGATCTGGTCCCCATCGCCAACGCGGCGATGGAAGACCGCACCACCATCGAATGGGACAAGGACGATCTGGACGCGCTGGGCATCCTGAAAATCGATGTGCTGGCGCTCGGCATGCTGAGCTGTATCCGCAAGGCTTTCGGACTGTTGCGCCGGCATCACCGGCGCGACGTCGACCTTGCCACCGTCCCGGCGGAGGACCCGGCGGTATATGACATGCTGTGCCAGGCGGATTCGGTCGGCGTGTTCCAGGTCGAAAGCCGGGCGCAGATGACCATGCTGCCGCGTCTCAAACCGCGCAATTTCTACGATCTGGTGATTGAGGTGGCGATCGTCCGGCCCGGCCCGATCCAGGGCGATATGGTTCATCCCTATCTGCGCCGCCGTAATGGCGAGGAGGAAATCACCTTTCCGTCGGAAGCGCTGCGCAAGGTGCTGGGCAAGACATACGGCGTGCCGCTGTTTCAGGAACAGGCAATGAAGATCGCCATTGTTGCCGCCGGTTTTACCCCGGCGGAAGCCGACGGGCTGCGCCGCGCCATGGCGACCTTTCGCCGGATGGGCACCATCCATCAATATCGCGACAAAATGATCCGGGGGATGATCCAGCGCGGCTACGATGCCGGTTTCGCCGAACGCTGTTTCAAGCAGATAGAAGGGTTCGGCGATTACGGTTTTCCGGAAAGTCACGCGGCGAGCTTCGCGCTGCTGGTCTATGTCTCCTCCTGGCTGAAACGCCACTACCCGGCGATTTTCGCCTGCGCGTTGCTCAACAGCCAGCCGATGGGGTTTTACGCCCCGGCGCAGATCGTCCGCGATGCACGCGAACACGGGGTTGAGGTTTATCCGCCGGATGTGAATTACAGCCGCTGGGACTGCACGATCGAGGCGGCAGCGGATGGGGCGGATGCGCTGCGGCTGGGGCTCCGGCAGATCAAGGGATTTGGAGAGGAACTCGCCGGGCAGCTTGTCACGGCGAGAGAGGCGGGAAACGGCAGGCCGTTTTTCGATGCCGAGGATTTCGCCCGGCGCAGCGCATTGCCGCAAGGGGCGCTCCGCCGGCTGGCGGAGGCGGATGCGTTCGGGTCGATGAAACTCACGCGCAGGCAGGTGCTGTGGGCGATGCAGCGCATCAACCCGGACCAGATGCCGTTATTCGCGGCGGCTGGAGAGGGGATCGTCGAACCGGCGGTCGATCTACCCCTCATGGCGCCGGGAGAAGAGATCAGCCACGATTACCGGACCATCAGGCTTTCATTGAAGGCACATCCGCTGGGGCTGTTGCGCAATGAAATGACGGAAGCGCGCGCGGTACCGGCCAAGCAACTTTCGGAGATGGAAACCGGCGCGGCGGTGAGCATCGCCGGTCTGGTCATCACCCGCCAGCGCCCGGACACGGCCAGCGGCGTGATCTTCGCCACGCTGGAGGACGAGACCGGCATCGCCAACGTCATCATCTGGCCCGGCATATTCGAACGCTATCGCAAGGAGACGCTGGCCTCGAAACTGCTGCTGGTGCGTGGCGAGCTGCAGCGCGAGGGGATCGTCATCCATGTCATCGCGCGTCATCTGGTGGATATGACGCCCAAACTTTATGCGCTGGCCGACGCGCCCAGAGGCGGTGAATTACAGCCCAATTATCCGTCGCGCGATTTTCAGTGAGTTGAAGAAAGCTCTATCACCGGTCACTCTGTCCACTCAAAAGAGGAGCGGGCTGGAACCGCAATAAACAGGAGCGCAAATGCCGGTCTGGTTGAGGCTCTCCATCGCCGGGGCGGCGACGCTGCTGGTCGGGATGGGGTTGGGCCGTTTTTCCTACTCGCCGCTGATCCCGGCCCTGATCGAACAGGGCGGGTTGACCGCGACCGAGGCGGGCAGCGCGGGCGTCGCCAATTTCGTCGGCTATCTGGCGGGCGCAATGGCGGCCCCGATGATGCGGCAACGCTGGGGCGAGGCGGGCGCGCTGAAAATATCTCTTCTGGCGACGCTGATGGCCCTGTTCGGCAGCATTCTGCCCTGGGGGTTTTTGTGGATCGCCTTCTGGCGCGCCGTGGCGGGCGCGGCGGTCGGCGTCATCATGATCTATGCGCTTTCGATCGCGACGCGTTTCGCGCCGCCGGGCAAATTAGGGGCCGCAACCGGTATCACCTATACCGGCGTCGGGGTGGGGATATTGTCGGCGGGAACGCTGGTGCCCGCCCTGCTGGAGATCAGCCTCGCCGCGGCCTGGACGGGTGTCGCCGCCACGGGGCTGATCGCCACAATCATCGCCTTTTGGGGCTGGGGCGCGGCATCGGGAACCGATGGCGGGGCGGCAAAACCGAAGGAACACCCGCCCATTGAATGGGGCTGGAACGCCATCGCGGTGATTGCCGCAAGGACGCTGTTTTCGCTCGGGCTGATCCCGCACACGATCTATTGGGTGGATTATCTGGTGAGGGGGCTTGGGAACGACAACGCCTTTGGCGGCATGCATTGGGCACTGTTCGGGGCGGGCGCGATCAGCGGCACCTATCTCTGGGGAAGGTTCGCCGACCGGATCGGCTTTCGCGCCGGACTGACACTCGCCTTTGCCGCGGTGGCGGGCGGCATCGCCTTGCCGGTGCTGAACAGCGCCGGATGGGCGCTGGTGGTGTCATCGCTGGTCGTCGGCGCACAGCCGGGGCTGACGGCGATCCTGTCCGGGCGCGTGCATCAGCTGATGGGACCGGAAGGCATGCCGGGCGTCTGGCGGGCGGCGGCGCTGATTTCGACCATCATTCAGGCGGGCGGTGGCTTTATCTATGTCGCGCTTTTCGCCTTGACGGAATCCTATGCGCCCATCTTCCTGACCGGCGCCGCCTTTATGGGGTCCGGCGCCATCATCGCCTGGACAATGCGCGAGGGGCGTTAGAGGTTTTTCCCTTCCTCTATCGGAAAACAGAATTCGACCATTACGTCATTGGGGTCACGGGTAAAAAGCTGATAGACGCCTTCGTCCGGTGTCGGCCGCTCAATATAGTCCAGCCCCCTGGCGTCGAGTTTCGCTTTGACGTCCACCAAACCCGCCGCCGAAAAGGCGATATGGCCGAACCCGGCATCCATGTCATCGGGCTGCCCGTCATGCCGCCCCTTGGGCGGGCGGCTGGAAATATGCACCAACGGCTGATCGCCGGCATACATCCAGTAACCTGGAAAGGCGAAGTCGGGTCTATAGCCGACCTCAAGCCCGAGGAAGTCGCGATAGAACTCCATCGTCTCTTCCATCTTGTCATCACGGCACCGGATATTGACGTGGTTAAGCGCGCTAACGGACATTCCGCCCTCTCCCGATATTATAGCGCCTGCGGCAAATCGGCCGCCGCGATCAGATCGATTTCCGTGCCGCGGCCCGCCGCCTTCGCCTTGTTATAGACCAGCATGGCGATGGCGATTTCCGATGCCGCCGTCCCGTTATTATTCTTGTGATAGGTAATCTGATCGTCGCTGGTCCGGCCTTCGACGGAACCGGCCGCCAGCGGTCCCAGTTCCAGAATATCCTCTTCCGTAATGATGCCGAGTTCCAACGGTTCATAGAGATCGCCCTGCTTTTCGGACATCACCGACTCTTTCAGATTGGTGACGATGACATCGGACCGTTCGACGGTCCGGTTGTCGATCTCCCGCCGCGCCTTCTTCAAAAACCCGCCCTGCACCAGCTGGACATTGCCGCCGATAATGCCGGTGACATGCTGACCGGGTTCCAGCAGATCACCATCGAACAACTCCACATTCGTACTCGTCGCGCACAAGACGACATCGGCACCTTTTATGACCTCTTCTCCGCTATCGACGGGGGTAATTTCAAGGTTGAATTTAGGGCCGTATTTTTCAGCAAAGGCGCGCCGGTTCGCGGGGTCGCGGCTATAGACACGGACACGCTGAATACCGGGCCGCGCGCATTTCAACGCCAGAAGCTGGTTCGCCGCCTGACCGCCGGAACCGAACAGACCGACATCCTTCACATCCTTTCGCGGGAGATATTTGAAGCCGACCCCAGAGGTGGCCGCCGTGCGCAGCGCCACCAGGCTGGTGTATCCCAGCGTGCGTTCGACCGGCTCCCCGATGACGATGGCGAGCAGCTGTCCGCTATCTGCATCGTTCAGCACATGGACGGGATGTTCTCGATAGGCGTAATGCTGATTTGCCCCGCCTTCTTCCTGGATTACGTGATCGGCCCGGCTGGCCGCCCCGATGACGCCCATTGAATGGGACCCGCCAGGAAAGTTACTGATGCGGACGCCCGCGGGCGAATGCACGCGCCGGCGCGGAGCGTTAATCACGGGAAAATTCATCCCGTCGACATAGCCCTGCTCGACCGCCTCTATCGCCTCGTCCATGGTGACGAGGTCCTGAAAATCATCGGGTTTGAGAAGAAGAAAGCTGTTCATTTGAAGACACACCGTGAATTGGAAATCACGGCATGCTTCCCGGGGGCGGATGCCCTGTCAACCCGGACGACCAAACAGAGACTGCCTTATGCGCAGGCCTTTATCCCCGCCCCTTCGAGCAGGTTTACATGCTCGCAGGTCAGCTTCTTGCCGGGTTTTTCATCAATCTCAAACGCATAAGCCGCAAGCGCGGTGGTTATATCCTTCGCGCGTTCCTTCGCTTTTTCATCCGCGTCGGGAAGCGTATCCGCGCTGATATTGACCCAGAATTTCTTGCCGTCCTTGATCGCACGTGTCTTGACCACCAACCCGTCAAAGGTCGTGATCCGGCCGCCATAGGACTTACCGTCGAAGGGTACATCCTTCGCCAGCCGAATATCTTTCAGCTCCAGCTTGTCCAGAAGCTTGGCCATATCATTGGTTTCCCATTGGCCGCGCTGGCGTTTGCCCCCGGGAATGCCCTCGAACTTGAAATCCTTCTGATCGGCCTTTTCGCGATGGATGATCACATCCCCGCCATTGGGCGATTTGATTTCCAGCCGCTTTACCGCGCCGCGCTTGATGTCGAGAATCGTCTTCAGCGTCCAGTCGGAAGGACCGTCGCCAAGATCAAGCCCGCCTTCGACCAGCCAGGTCTTCTTGTCATCCCCGAACCGCATATAGGTGCCGCTGCGCCCGTCGCCGAAAAGATCCTCGTTCTTCTTGCCGACAATCCCCTTGGCAAGGACATCGCCGCCTTTGGCCAGAACGGTCACCTGTTTCGAACGCGCGCCCTTGGCGCCGGGATCCCGCAAATTGAGACGATCATATCGCGCGGGATCGCTGGTCTTGGGTTCCAGATAGCGCAGCTGCGACAGCTGCACGACAACTGTCTTCAGCCTGTCGAATATGACCGGAAAATCGTTCAGTTCTTTCAATCCCCAGCCGGCTTCCGTCCGGGACACGGTGAAAGTCCGCGACGGTGTTTCCACCTTTATCTCGGACACCTCATTTATCTTGGTCTCCAGCCCGGCAAAAACCAGCGGCCGGTTCTTGGGAATTTCAACCGGCGCCGGACGCGAAATCACCGCAACGACGGCCCCAACAAGGAGGAGCACCGTCACGGCAGCAAAGGCAAGAAATGAACGGGGTGACATTGAACGTGTCCTCTCTTCTGGCGTTCGCTACGTTACGCGGCCGCTTCGGCTGTCCGTGCGCGCTTTGACCGGCCGCGGCGGAAAAGCCCCAGCAGAACCGCGAAAACAACGACGATGGCGGGAATAAGCCCGATATTGATAACCTTCAGCCATGCCTCAAGCTTGTCGATATCTTCCCGAAGCGCATGCTGAACGGAGCGGAGCTCTTTCCGGATCGTGACCGACTCGCGACGGAATTTCTCGATCGCCGTTTTTTGTTCATCGGTCAGAATGACTGTCGTGCCGGCCTCTGTTTCCTTGGTCTGAAGCTCTTTCAATTTATTCTCGATCTCGGTGAGCTTTTCCAGCAGGCCCTGTTCCTTGGCGCGGTACCGCAGCTCCGCCGCGCGTTTCATCTCATCGACCTTATGAAACGGGCGGCCGCTGACACCCCGGCTGCGCAGGCCGATCAGGTCTGCCGCGCCGGTAAAGGTATCCACCGCGTTGAACAGAAAATCCGCATTATCGGCGAAAGGCACAGTCATCTGACGACCGAAGAAATTCTGGGTCCGCACCCAGGAACCATCGGCCAACATGTCCGTATCGGCGACGATCAGAATATTCGCGCCCGTCTGGGACTTTGCGACATGCGGCAGGTCATCGACGACCTCTTCGCCCTTCTTTATCTGAGCGGCCCTGATTTCCTCGCGGATTTTGTCCTTTGGCTTGCCGTCGGGAAAGGCGCTTTCCAGCATGCCGGTGAACCGGGCGGCCACGGCGAATTTCTTGCCCGCCGCCTTGAAATTCTTGAGAAGTTTTGCGGGCTCGGGATCCTTTTTCACCGAGCCCACGCCGATCTGCATTGCCTCATTGCTGGAGGTTAACAGCGGCGTCATTTTCAGCGCGGAGCCGGAAGCGAGACCGAGTGTCCCGGAAGAGGCGACCGTGATCTGTTCCAGCTGCCCGCTGACAACGTCGTCGCGGTTGATCCGGTCATCGCGCAAGGTAACCCAGGCGATAAAGTCGGTGATGATCGGACGACCCAGCGCATCGCGTCCGGCATTGACCCGCTGCGCACCCAACCGGTCACCGAGCACCTTCGACTTGTCATATTCAATACCGTAGCTCTTGAAGAGCTTCGAAAGATCGGAACCGTCATCAGGCGGCTGCCGGTTCATCCGGTTCCCCTGCGTCGCGATCTCCGAGAAAGGGTCAACGAAGATAATCGTCTTGCCGCCGCGCATGATGTGCTGGTCGATGAAATAGCGGTCGACCTCATCCATTTCGCGCGGATGAATGACCAGCAGCAGATCAATATCCTCCGGCACGGGGTTTTCGAGCGTGATCTTTTCGACGTCGAATGCCTCCCGCAATTGTTTCAAGACTTCCCAGGGCCGATACCGTTTCAGCGGATCGGATTCAATCGGCAGAGAGGAGACAAAACCGACCTTTTTCTTCTTCGGATTTGCGAGATTCTGAACCATCCGGCTCAGATCATATTCGAGGAACGGTTCGCGCTGTCGCGTCAGGAAGGGAATGGTATCGACATCGTCGGTCGTATTGGTGCCGGCCAGACCGAAATAACCGAGATTCCCGGCCTGGGTGATGGGAATACCTTGAAGCCCCAACCCGACTGCGCGGTCTTCTTCCGGCGAAAACGGTTCGGGCCGGATGATTTCCAGCTTGATCCTGCCGTTGGACAACTCGACATAGCGGGCCAGCAATTCCCGTACCTGCCGGGCGTAATCCTTCAGACCGGGGCTGGTATCGAGCAATTCATCCGACATAAACAGCCGCAGCGTGACGGGCTCACGCATATTCCGGAGCACGGACTTTGTCCCGTCGGACAGGGTGTAGAGTTTTTCCTGAGTCAGATCGATGGTGACACGGCGCAGTGATTCAGTGGACAGCACATGAAGCGCGAGAAAGAAAATCGGCGCCAGCAACAGCGCGGCAATGCCGAGTTTGCGACGGTCCCAGGTTTTTACAGGTTCTGCCATCCT
This sequence comes from uncultured Rhodospirillaceae bacterium, assembly GCA_964492555.1. GTDB lineage: Bacteria > Pseudomonadota > Alphaproteobacteria > MPNO01 > UBA2964. The sequence goes on from CAZBKQ010000002.1 coordinate 77,552, forward strand.
TCCCTCCTACGCGCCGCGCTTCTGATCGACAATCACGACATTGGCGAAGAGAAAGACGCCAATGATCGAGAAGTAGAAAATCAGGTCGCGAATATCGATCACCCCCCGGACGATGGAATCATAATGAACAAGGAAGCTAAGCGATTGAACGACCTCGACGAGAAACACCGGTGCCCAGCCGCGGAACGCCGACAAAATCAAATCAAGGCTGCTCATCATGAACAGGAAGATCACCGCGGCGCCGACCACGAAAGCGATGACCTGGTTCTTGGTAAGCGCCGAGACGAACCCTCCGATGGAGAGATAGGATCCGGCGAGCAGCAACCCGCCGACATAGCTCGCCATAATGATGCCGTTATCCGGATCGCCCAACCAGTTGACGGTCAGCCAGACCGGGAAGGTAAGCGCCAGCGCAATGCCCGCGAATATCCAGGCGGCAAGGAACTTGCCGAACACCGCGGCCAGCGTGGATACCGGCAAGGTCATCAGCAGTTCGAGCGTGCCCGATTTGCGCTCCTCTGCCCAAAGACGCATCGCGACGGCGGGAATCAAGAAGAGGTAAAGCCAGGGGAGCATGCTGAAAAGCGAGGTCATATCAGCCTGACCCCGATCGAACAGCCCGCCGAAGAAAAAAGCGGTTGCGCCGTTCATGGCGACAAAAATTACAATGAACACGTATGCGAGGGGTGTCGTGAAATAGGCCCTTAACTCACGCCGGCAGATTGCAAAACTTGTTCCCATCACTCCGTTCCTACGCGGTTCTGGTGACATTGCGAAACACCTCATCAAGGCGCCCGCGTTCAACGTGAATTTCCTCAGCGGCAACGCCGGCCTCTTTCAGACAGGCGCTCACCGGATCGAGGATGGCCGCACCGCCGACCGGAAATATGGTGATGGTCGATTGTCCGTTTTCAGCTGAACCGGCCTCAATTTTCGCCACGCCAGAGAGTGATTCCAGCTTACCAGTCAATGAGGCGGGCAGCGCCGCCGCACGCAGGGAAACAGCGTTGTGGTAACTGGATCTTGCCTCCAGTTCCTGCGGCGTGCCGTCCGCGACGATCTTACCGGCCGCAATTACAATCGCTCGGGTGCAGACGACATCCACCTCTTCAAGAATATGGGTGGAGATGACGATGACCTTGTCGGTCGCCATTTCATTGATGAGGTTGCGGACCTCATGCTTCTGGTTTGGATCAAGCCCGTCTGTCGGCTCATCAAGGATAAGAACATCGGGATCATGCAGAATAGCTTGAGCAATCCCGACCCGGCGCTTGTAGCCCTTGGAAAGAGTTCCAATCGGTTGATGCATGACATGACCGATATTGATCCGTTCAGCGGATCGTTCGATTGCCTGTTTGCGGGCCGCGCCGGAAATGCCACGCACGTCGGATACAAATGCGAGCAATTCGCTGGGTGTCATGTCGTCGTAAAGCGGAGCGCCTTCGGGGAGGTAACCGACTCGGCGTTTCACTTCTATGGCCTGGGTCCTGACATCAAAACCCGCAACAGTCGCCGTGCCGGCGGTTGGCGGCAAATAACCGGTGACCATGCGCATTGCCGTCGTTTTGCCGGCGCCATTGGGCCCTAAAAACCCAAGCACCTCACCCCTGCCGACGGAAAAATCGATTCCGTCAACGGCGGTAAATTCTCCAAACCTCTTGGTCAATCCATTGACCTCGAGCAAGCCGCTCATAAACTGCCCTCCTCCCAATCCACAAAAATCGTGGCGTCGATCCCGGCAATAAGCGCGCCGGGCCAACTAACAGGCGATATCGATCACGAAAGGCCGAAAACAACAAAGGCAAGCCAGACCGTGGCCGGTTTCTTTTAGCACCTGTTTTTGGCGCACGGAGATGTGTGCATAAGTAAGGGCGATGTCAAGAGGGGCGTTGAAATATCACGTATTATTGCGCGCCAGCCCGAGAACCCCGGAGACATGCCGGGCGATGGCGAGCGAAGCGGTCAGGCCGGGAGATTCGATCCCGAACAGGTTCACCAGACCATCGATGCCATGAACATCCGGCCCCTGGACCACGAAGTCCTTAGCCGCCTCGCCGGGCGCCTGTATCTTGGGCCGAATCCCCGAATAGCCCGGCTGGATCGCGCCGTCTTTGAGATCCGGAAAATATTTCCGAACGGCATCGTAAAAAACATCGGCACGCGACGGATCGACGTCATAATTCAGGTCCTCGATCCATTCGACATCGGGACCGAACCGGACCTGCCCGGCTATATCCACGGTGACGTGAACACCGAGCCCCGCCTGTTCCGGCACGGGATAGATCGGCCGGGAAAATGGCGGCCGACCGACCAGGGAATAATAATTGCCCTTCGCGTAATAGGTCGGCGGAACATGTTCCGCTGGAAAACCTTCGATTTTGCCGGCGACGTGCTGGGCATGCAGCCCGGCGGAGTTGACCACGATATCAGCGCTGATCTCAAAGGGCTCGTCACGGCCGGCCATTAAATACACACCATCATCTTCCAGGCGACCGGAGATTACAGGGGAATGAAACGCCAGCATCGCGCCGGCGTCTTCGGCATCGCCCTGATAGGCGAGCATCAGCCCATGGCTATCGATTATACCGGTGGAGGGTGACAGAAGAGCCCCGACACAAAAGACCGCGGGTTCTTCAGTCCTGACCTGTTCGGGCGTCAACCATTCCAGATCACTGACACCGTTTTCGGCAGCCTTTTTCTTGAGCGCCTCGAGTTCAGGCAGTTGTTCCTCGCTCGTGGCCACAATGAACTTGCCGCAATTTCGGTGAGGCACGCCATGAGACGCACAAAAATCGTAAAGCGCGTGCTTTCCCGCTACACAGAATTCAGCCTTGAGGCTTCCTGTCGGGTAGTAGATTCCGGCATGAATGACCTCACTATTGCGGGAACTGGTTTCGGTCCCGATCGCCTCGGCCGCCTCCAGAACGATTACTTCCTTTCCCGCCAGGGCCAATTCTCTCGCCACCGCCAACCCGACGACACCGGCTCCGATGACTATCGCTTCCACCCTTTCAGCCAATTTGCCGATTACCCGTTTGTAGAATTGTTCGAAGTCAGAGACGGGGAATCCGTGGAAGCATCCCGGCCTTCCATCTCCAGGACCCTCACACGCTCCGCTATCTCAGACCCGGCAGCGATGTCCGCCATTTGCAAATCATATTCAGCCTGAAGCCGCATTCAGATTTCGGGGCCGGTTCCAAAATAGCGTCCGAGCCGCAAAGCGGTGTCCGCCGTGATGCCCCGCTTGCCGTTTGTAATATCGCTGACGCGGCCCACCGGCACATCCAGATCGCGCGCCAGCTGGTTTCTGCTGATGCCGAGCGGCTCCATAGCCTCACTCAAAAAAACGCCCGGGATGGAGCGGGGCGTTTGTATCAGCGGATTTTTCGGCCATGGACAGGTTATATTCCGAATAGGGTGTTACAGCAAACAGAATAGTATCAAACCGCCGGTTTTCTGTCACTTTTTGCGGAAATCCCGGTCAGGAAGAATTCCAGGATTCGATGCAAAGATAGGAATTTCTTAACCCGACGCGCCGATACTGTATCGATCCACATTCAAGAGTAGTCGTAGCAGGAAATTTAAAAGCGCAAAGGCTGTTTCATGCAATCGCAAACGCCGAAAATTCAATATAGCCGACTGGATATTGTTCTGGCCTCCTCCCGACTGCAAGGCGGAAATACGCTGCGTCAGCTGCTTTCAGATCTGGAATTCAGGGCGATCAGAACTGTATCGGATGTTGAAAAACTGAAGCACGCGATCGCCGCCCGGACTCCCGATATTCTTGTTGCAGAAGATCACAATCTTGATGGAAATCTCTGCTCTCTGATTGAGGGTATTCGACACGGCACAATCGGAGACAACAGCTTTATGGGTATCATTATTGCCACATGGGACCCATCGGAGGCGTTGATCCGTCGCGCGGTCAATACCGGTGCGGACGATATTCTTGCGCAACCGCTATCAAGAAATCAGATCGGTGAACGCATAAATGTTCTGGTGCAGGACAGAAAACCGTTTATCGTCACCTCATCCTATATCGGGCCAGACCGACGCAAGAAATCGGCGCCTGGGCGCGACGGAAAATCAAAAATTCGGGTGCCTGATTTTCTTCGGGCTAAAGCAACGGGCGAAATCGATGCGGACGAGATGGCGATTGAGATGCGGATCGCCCGCGAAAGGATCAACACCGAACGGGTCATAGAAATGGCGGATGCAATGCGTCAATCGACTCAAACGTTGCATGACGCGATTCCGATCCAGAGCATCGGAGAAATCGAAAGAAAAAAACTCGTATTGCTGCTGAAACAATCCGACGAAATAACGGAGCGACTGAAAGGGTCTTCCCTTGCGCCAATAACAAAACTCTGCCGTTCGTTCGTAACGGTCATCCGGCGGCTCCTTTCATCTGCAACCGCGCCGGACCCCAAGGATATAGAACTACTCCCCGAAATTGCTCAATCGATTTCACTTGGCGTGAGGGAGCTGGCGGGCGACACGGCGGAAAGCGCCCAAATCCTGGACGAAATCGACCGTTCTCTGAAAGACGTAAAGACCGCCTAGAGGGTAACCTGAATCCGGCGTTATTCACGTTCGTCGCGCGAGTCGGCGCGTTGAGGGCCCAATGACGGATTTAAATGGACGAAAAATCCGGCGCAAACGACAATCGCCGCCAACAAAACCCCCATCAACAGAAAGCTGTTCTCGACCCCCGCGATCTCCGCAAACCCACCCATGATCGGCGGAATGAAAGTCCCGGCGACCCTGTTAACCATCGTCCTTACCCCGACGCCCTTGCCCTGCGCTCCCCTTTCAAGCGCTTGCGCCAGAGAAGAAATTTCAATCGGCTGGCTAATCCCGAGACATATTCCGCGAAGCCCGATAACCAGAAACAATATAACGAATATACCGCCCAAAAGGGGGGTCACCGCGATCGCAAGGACAGTGATCGCAACCGCGCCAATTACGGCCCAATGGGGGTGCATGCGTTTAGCGAACCAGGCCGAGCCCAGCGTCCCGAAACTGGCGCACAGACCGGCGGTCCCGACGAGAAAGCCGATCAGCCATTCCTCAATCGCGAGCCCCTGCAGATATACTACGTAAAAAGAACTCTGGATCGCGGTTCCGCCGACTCGCGCGATAGTGACCGAAAGAATTAGCGTGATCGCGGGTATGGCAACGATTCCAAAGGCCGCGCGATGATCGGACCAATTTGGCAGGAGATCGAACAAACCGAATTTTGCACGGCGTTCTGGCGCCACATCCCGCGCCGGAGACGGAATCATCAGGACCGAAACAAATCCGGCGGCGGACCAAACCGCCATGCAGAAAAATGTCGTCCCCGCGCCCAGGACGCCCCACAAAAACCCGAACAGGAGGGGCCCGACGAAGCTCCCGATCCTGACCAGAAACAGCATCCGTCCGACATAGACGGGATTGCCTGACATTACCCGGCCGCTAAGAGCCTGAGCGCCCATCCACCCCATCGCATCGGCCAAACCCGCAACCATCTGCAGCAGTATCAGGGCATAGACCCAGGGGACGACAGGATACAAAAGCGGCATCACGACCGCGACCGCGGAAAACCCGATCATGACCCGCCTCGTGCCCAGGCGATCCATCAGAATGCCCCCATGGATCGACAACAGCATCGTGAGAAAATGCCGTGCGCCGAGAACGATCCCGACAAGCGCGGCGGAGTGAGCGATCTCGGTCACATAGAGGGCGACAACGAGCGCAGATATCGGGACCATGCTGAAATTGAAAATTCCGGCACCATAGATCGCGCATTGTGTCCGCCAGGGCACTGCGGGTTTTTCACTGTCCGCCATATAAAACGTTTGCCGGGTTGTCTTGACTCATATTGCCGGGGCCGGGAGACTCTTGTCACAAATTAACTGACGCGCAAGCGCGCTCAATACTGGAGAGGGTTTCCAAGATGGCGGAAGAGAGTTCCAACTATGCGGTAGAAAATCTGAAGGTCCAGGTCGCGGCCTGCACGCGTCTTCTGAACAACGAAGGAATTCTCGGCTATAGCGGACATGTGAGTGCGCGTTTGCCTGATGGCGAATCCCTGCTGATACAATCTTTTGACGCCAGCCGCAGCGATCTGGTTCCCGAGGAACTTTATATCGTCGATCTGGATGGAAAGGTTCTGGACGGCCCGACGGATGCACGCCCGGTCAACGAGGTTGAAATTCATTCGGAGGTGATGCGGGCGCGTCCGGATGTCAACGCGGTTCTTCACTACCACCCCGAGATCGCCACCCTATTTACGATGGTCGATGGGATGGACCTCGTGCCAATGAAGAATCATGCATATCGCTGGGCAAGCGGCATTCCGACCCACCCGGAATCCTGGCACATAGACACGCCGGAACGCGGCAAGGCCATGGCGGAAACACTGGGTCCGCACAACGCGTTGCTCTTGCGGGCACATGGTGCAGTCATTGTGTCGGAAGATATACCCGCGTTGATGGTTGACGCGGTCCATTTCGAAGAAAACGCGAAATCCCTTTATGACGCATCACGTCTGGGCGCGGTGAAACCCTTGAGCCCCAGCGAAACTGAGGAATTCGGCAACAATTTCAAAAGAACCAACCATGCGGTCAAATTGTGGCGTTATTTTCTCGCGCGCGGCGCGGACGCCGGGGCTATTCCCGACGAGTGGGTGGAAGAATTGATGCCGACGGAACGCGCATAGGCAAACAAGCGCCTAGAGCACCCCTGACCGTCGAGCTTTGCTCAGAACAATTGTCAGATATAGAGACTGGAAGACGATGGCGGGAGCGAACACAAGAAATTGCAATTCGTTGTGCAAATCCAGAACAAGCAAAGCGCCCGCTCCTAACGCCAGCGACATTAAAAAATGAAGACCGCTCACGGCGGGATGGGAATAACCGGATCGCACCAGCAGCTGATAAAGATGCGAACGATGGGCCAGAGTCACCGCCTCACCTGCGCGCCATCTACGAAGGAACGTAAAGACGGTATCAAACAAAAAATGGAAGTAGAGCAAAGGAACGACGATCCATAACTCGCCGCCTTGCCCGGCATTTGCCGCCAGAATTCCAAAAACCGCAAAGAGATAGCCGAGGAACTGGCTCCCGACGTCACCCATAAAAATGCGCGCCTTGGGAAAATTGAACAAAAGGAACCCTGCCGTCGAAGCACCTACGACGACCGCCAAAATTGCCAGAGCAGCAGCGCCGATCAAATACCCCAACGCGCAAAGAAACAACGACGCTATCACCGCCGTGCCGCCGGCAATTCCATCAATGCCATCCATAAAATTAAATGCGTTAGTAAGTCCGATAATCCAGAGGGCTGACAATACGTAACCGGACCAACCCAATTCGACCGTGCCCGCAAACGGAAGGTATATCCGCTCAAAAACCACCCCGGCATATAGCGCGGCGATGGTGCCGACGGTTTGAAAGGCCAACTTGGCTTTAAAGGATTTTGCCCTGCCGACATCATCCAAAAGACCGCCGGACGCCAGAATAAAGCTCCCAACGATCACCCATAGAATTTGATTGTCCGGTGCCGCAAATGCGTCGTTGGCCTGATAAATCAACGCCGCCGCAACCGTGGCAAGAACGATCCCGACACCACCGGAGGTCGGAACTGGCCGATCATGCGATGAGCGCTCATTGGGAATAGCAAGAAGCTGAACACGGATCATGAGCCAGGTCAGACATGCTGACAGCAGAATGAGGCCCGCAACCGCGACCAATACCCCCGAAGTCCCTAACCCCGCCAAAAAACCGTCCCCAATGAAATTGAGTCAAAAAATATGCGAAGATTATTCCTCCCCGAACCGAAACACCCTGTCAATCTTCCTAATCGCCTAACCCGTTAATTCTTTATCAACCAAACGAACCTTATCGTCGGGGAAAGAAACCCTTAACGGAATTGCTCGCTATGACAGATATCGATGGGCTGAAACAGCGCATTGGCCTGGTAGATCTGCGTTTACAGACTGCCCACTCCGCCCGCGAGAGGGAAAGCGCCTCCCTGATCGAGATGTGGGAGGAAATGCGTAACCGATACGCGGACCAACAGGATACGGTCGCGGAATTGCGACAAAAAATTTCCGAACTTGAGAACACCCGCGACGAACTTACTGCTTTGGTATCAGGTTTGCTGGAAGCTGTTGAAAGCGGTATCGAACGAATGGCGGATGACTCGATCCCTGATATTCGGGAAATGGCGGGGCAGCTTATTGGCCTGGACGGGGCCGAACGCGAGGAAGAGACCGAGGAAAAGCGTCGGGATCAGGATTTTGAACTCGTCCTCAGTGAAGCCCTGGCTGAACCAGAAGACACTGATGAACCAAAAACGGTTCCACTGAGCAACGAGGGAATCAAGCAACTTATCCGTCGTGTCGAACTTGCGGCCATGACCGAAAGGGAGGCCGAAGCCGAATTGGAATCTACACCATGGGATGGCGGCAACGAAAACGACAATGAAGACGAGCTGGTTTCATTGCGTGCCGAATTGGAAAAGCTCCGCCAACAATCCCTGGCGGCAACAGGCTGAATACAAGCTTCCGACTTTATCAAAGCTTGCGTGATCAGCAGTCTCGCCTATCATACTGCTGATGATTGAAATTATTGACATGACATATGTGCGGCTCGGAACGGCTGACCTTGAAGGAGCCGTGTCTTTTGCCACAGAAACGCTGGGTCTGCAGATCGAACGGCGCGAAGAAGACCGCGTTTATGTCAGAGGCGATGATCGGGACCACGACATTTGTTACATCGATTGCGACCCCTCATATAATGTCCTTGGCATGGAGCTTGAGGACTCAGCGGCTCTGGAGGCTGCGGCTTCAGAACTGGAAGCGGCGGGGGTCTCCGTCGCACACGGCAGTGCCGAGGAATGTGCAGAACGGCGGGTTAACGAATTCATCGCCTTTTGCGACCCGACAGGCAATGAAATTGAACTGACTGTACGCCCCTTTAAAGCCACACGGCGTTATTTCCCGACCCGCGATGCCGGCATAACGGAATTCAGCCATGTCGGCTTGCGCACCAGGGACGCGAAAACCGACGAGAAATTCTGGACGAGTTTATTCAATGTCCGTGCCAATGACTGGATTGGGCCTGCGGGGCTTTTATCATTCGACAAGGTCCACCACCGCTTTGCGCTTTTCCCCGCCGACAAACCCGGAATTCAACACATAAACTTTCAGGTCGAGAGTATCGACGACATTATGCGGTCGTACTATTACCTGTCCGGGAAACAGGTCCATATCGTATTCGGACCCGGCAGACACGCGACCTCCGGTGCGATGTTCCTTTATTTTGAGGGACCGGATGGCATGGTTTACGAATATTCCAGTGGCGTCCGCATTATCGACGATCCGGAGTATAGACCGCGCCAATTTCCGTTCACGCCGGAAGCGTTCTGCGTGTGGGGCGCGGTGCCCGATATTCCTGAATTCCGCGACTGACCCGAATGTCCAACGATTTCGGCGCTCTCGGCGAACCAATCGAAAATACGCAAAGGCGGGTTCGTCTGGCCGCCCGGGCGTTGGCGCGCCATGGATTCGTTCATGCATACGGACACGCAAGCGCTCGCATAGACGAAAATCGGTTTCTCGTTTGCGCCCCACAGCCAATGGGCATGATTGAACCCGGCGAAGACGGAACAATTGTCGAAATCGACGGGGCCCTGCCTGAAGGGGTTTTGGGAGAAGTCCGTTGCCATCAACAAATCTACGCGGCGCGACCTGACATCAATGGAATTTGCCGGATATTTCCCCGGAATGTCATGACCTTGTCGACCTTCAAGCTGACACCTAAGGCACGATTGGGCTTCGGCAGCTACTTTCATCCGCACCCGCCCCTTTGGGACGATCCGTTGCTCATACGGGATGATGACCAGGCGCGGGAATTCGCCAAGGTTCTGGGCGATGCCAGAGCTATCGTCATGCGGGGAAACGGCGCGGTCTGCGTGGGTCCGACGATCGAGGAAAGCGTCGTTATGGCGTTTTATCTGGAGGAATCCGCCATAACCGAACTCGCGGTTATGGCGAATAACAGCGATGCGACATCCGTATGCTTCACCGATGACGAAGTAAAAATCCGTGCGACGGGAAGCGGGCGGATATACGAAAGAATGTGGGATTACCTGACCGCCGGCGATCCGGAAAAATAATTTCTCGCTATCGGTTTTTTCGCCGCTCTTCGCACAAGACGTCCCAAATCCTGTCAACCCTCTCAGATTGCGTCTCCAACATCGCCGTCAAATTCGTGAGCTTGATATCGAGTATCGCCTCAACCCGGGTCATACGAGTCTCTAGGTCCTGGCGCTGCACTTTTTCCCGATCGAAATCCAGTCGCAAACGGGCGATTTCCAGGCTTTGCGCCTTGTTTTGCTGTTCCTTGGTTCTAGGGGATGGACACAAAAAAAACCCGCGCGGGGTGCCGCATGGGTTTTTGACGTAATTCTGTCTATGTTTGTTAACTATACCGCTATCTGCGGCAAATGTCAAGAAAAATCGAACAACGCCGTCAAAGAAGATGGCCGCTCTTGTCGCGCTTGACCGTCAGATAGAATTCATTGTGTTGATTGGAGGGGAATTTATGGGCGACCCGTTCGGTTACCTCTACCCCGTGCTGTTCAAGCCCGGCGACCTTGTCGGGATTATTGGTCATCAGCCGAACCTTGCGATAGCCGAGCTGTTTCAGGATATGGGCGGCCGGCAGAAACAGCCTTTCGTCAGATTCGAAGCCGAGCCGTTCATTGGCTTCCACCGTGTCGAACCCCTGCCCCTGCAGCGCATAGGCGCGGAGCTTGTTCAAGAGCCCGATACCGCGCCCTTCCTGCCGCAGATAGAGCAGCACGCCCGCGCCTTCTTCCGAAATCTGGGCGATGGCGCCGCGCAATTGCTGGCCGCAATCGCATTTGAGCGAGCCGATCAGATCGCCGGTAAAACATTCCGAATGAAGCCGGATGAGAACCGGTTGGTCGCTCGGCGGATTGCCGATCACGATGGCAAGATGTTCGCGTCCGCCATCGGTCGAACGGAAAGCCAGGATACGGCTGTTCTCGGCATCTTCCAGCGGCACCCGCGCCGCGGCGACCTGGTCGAGCGTGGCGGAGCAGTCATATTCGTAATCGACCGCTTCTTTCGCCGAGACGGTAAGAATGCCTTTTTCTTTTAGCCGGGCCCGTTTTCCTTCATCAATTGCGACCAGAATGACGGACGGCAATAGCCGCGCGGCCTTGGCCAACTGCACGGCAGCGATGGCGCCTTCGGTCAGCGGATCGCGCTTCGCGGTGAAGGGTCCGCGCAAGGGGTGATCCAGATCGGTCGTCGGATCGGCGAGGCTGCGCGCCATATCCGCGGTCAGCCAGGCCGGAAACGGCACCAGAACGATTTCATCTGTATAAAGCCGGACTTTCAGCGTACGCGCCCGGTGATGGGTGATGGCGAGATCCGGATCCTTGCCGGAAATCTCTTTCATCAGATCAAGCGCGCGCTCGGTTACCGTTTCCGTCGGCACCACAAGAAGCGGCGCGCCGTTTTCCGAGGTCACGCAAAGCGGCCGGCCCCGCCGCATTTCGAAGGTGGCGCGATCCGCGGAGAGAAGCGCGGCGGACTCGCTGGGACCCGCTGTCATTTTTTCCGAACTCATACGCTCTATATAGAACGAGATCGCGGTCAGGTCATCCGTCGCAGGAGATGACGGGTTCCTCCGCATATCGGGCGCCATCCAGCGGATAACAATCGAGCCCCGCCCGCAACAGCGTGAGCCCGTCACCGCGCGAAAGCCCGAACCGTGCCTCTGCCTCACGCAGCGTAATATTATCGACGATTATCGCCGTCACCACTGTGAGCCAGGACACGGGGTCCGGCCCCCTGGTTTTTCGCGCGCCCAGCGCGGCGCACCAGGGAAGATAATGATGTTCCCAGACATAGCGTTCCCGATCCGCCATACGCGCCATGAAATCGCGGCCTCCCGGTCCGGCTTTCTTGGCCTCTCCAAACGCCATTAACTGCGAGGTCGGAAACATGCCCCGCCCGACCGCTTCATGAACCGATCTGATTTCCAGCGCCGCATCCATGTGAAAAGGCGTCAGCCGTCCGCGCCGCACGTGCCGCAATACGGTATCGGTGCGCAGCTTCCGCACCGTCTGGGGCGTCGGGGACACCGTTTCCACCTTTTCCTTTTGTTGCGCCTTTCTCAGGCGCGCCTTGCGTGTTCCCTTCATCTCTCCCCTATTCCTCAATATCGCCCTGATTGCGGTCCGGGATCGCCGGTTTTTCGCCTCCGATCCATAAAGACATCTCTTCCGCTGTCAGCTCGTCGAATTCCGGCTCCACCCAGAATTCCCGGTCATCGTCCGGTAATCGCCGGTCCGGCAGCAGACCGTCCTTCGGCGTTTTCCCCGGCACGATGCCGAAAATCAGACGGGAAAGGTGTTTTTGCGGCTGCATAATTGTTCCCCATATGTTCTTATTCTCCCGATATAAGGTAGAGAAACCTCTCTGTAAAGGTTTTTTTACCGCATGCGATGTTTTTTGTTTTACCGCATACTGTTCGGATCATGACCGATCTCGTTACCCGCATCCGCGACCGGCTCGAAGAGCTCAATAAATCCGCGCGCCGCGCCTCGATCGAAGGCGGGCTGACACCAGACGCGATCCGCAATGTCCTGAGGGGGATATCCGTAAACCCGCGCCGGGATACGCTGGCAGGGATTGCCCAGGGGCTGGAATGGTCATTGGAGGAGCTGCTGGAGCTTGCGCCCGCCGAGGGCGGAAGCGATAGCTCAACCCGTTTGCAGGAGGTGCCACTGATCAGCTGGGTCGCGGCGGGTGATATGTCCGAAACCTTTGATCCATATGCGGTTGGCGATGCGGAAGCCCGTATTCCGGTTGGATATCGGCGGGGTACGCTAGTTGCACTCCGCGTATCGGGCACCAGTATGAACCGGGTTGCCCCGGACGGTAGCATTATCATTGTCGACTACGCCGACCGGACCCTGACCAGTGGCAAATATTATGTCGTCAAATATGACGGCGAGGCGACTTTCAAACGGTTTCGAACCGAACCAAAGCGGCTGGAGCCCGACAGCACGGAACACCATGAGACCGTTTTCCCCAAAGCCGGGATGGAAATTGTCGGCCGGGTCGTCCAGGTAATTACCGACCTGTCCTGATTCGTTTTTACCGCCTCTTGAACTTCCGATATTACCGCACCATCTCCGAATACGGTTAATTTACCTTATTCGGAGATGGAAAACCCATGATCACGGATTTCAGCCGTTGGCGCCATGTGCAGATGCGGTATGACGGCCCCGTTCCGGCCCGGCCGGTCTGCCCGCCCGATCACAATGACGGTGAGACCGGGCAATGCCGCAATCGGCGAAAGCTGGCCTGGGGCACGGTCAGACAGTACGGAATAGGATCGCTCGGGGCGGCGCGCGCCTGCAGAAAGGCACCAACGGAACGCAACCGCCGCGCCCATGCCGGCCGCAGACGGCATCTCAAATCAGCCCTGACAAGCTGGGCTTATTTTCGGGATATGGAAAGAGCGCCGCCGGGCTCATGCCGAGAGAGATAAGCGGATTTTGTCTTCGTCCCGATCCGGATAGGCAGACCCGAGAATGACCGCCATATCGTCCCGATCGGCAGCCGTCGGCACAACGCCTTTGCGTTCAAAATAAGCGAGCAAATTAGCCGATGACTCCGACAACCCGTCGGTACCATCGTCGTCGGGACCATCCGCCGCGGCGCCAAGGGCACCCGCCAGAGCGAAATGCTCAATCTGTTCGCATTCTATTTCCAGCGCCAGCACCGCCTTACGCATCCCGTCCGTATGATTGGCTGAAAACCCCTCGAACCCGTCCTTTAACCTTTCGCGGATGGATCGAAGATTACAGACGATTTCGCGGTTCCACTGACGGGAAACCCCTATCGCGGCGTCAAGCTGGCTTTTCGAAAGCCGCCCCCGGCCGCTCGCCCCGAACCAGGTGCCGAGCAGCAGCAGATTGACGTCCATTTCATGCCGGTCCTGAATATTGATACAGGCCCGCGACACGCCCTCTCCACCATAGATCTTCAACGAAAATTTCCAAAAGGGATGTTCTGGATACTCTACCGGCATGCTTTGTCGTTCCTTGAAATGAGGTCCCGGACTGGCCGCGCCCGCCCGGTCTGACTATCATCGTGATCAGAGTAGAGACGAATGGATCAAATGACAAAACCCTTGCGAAACAAGGTTGCGATCATCACCGGTGGCGGACGCGGGTTGGGCCGGGCAATGGCGGTGGGGCTGGCGCGCGCCGGCCTGTCCGGTCTGTGCATAACGGCGGCGCGCTCACCGGATCAACTCAATGAAACGGCGGCGGAATTAGAAGCGCTGGGTACCGGGACGAAGATTTTGCCCGTAGTTGCCGATGTCACCGATCCGAATGCCTGCCGCGCGGCGGTTGAACGAACCGCGGAAACGCTGGGACCCGTAGACATCCTGATCAACAATGCCGGGAAGGGTCAGAATTTTCTTGCCGATGACAGCGTGCCGTTCTGGCAGGCGCGAATCGAGGGCTGGCGGGAGATCGTCGACACTAATGTGAACGGGCCCTTCCTGATGGCCTATGCAGCCGTTGGCGCCATGATGGAAAAGGGCTGGGGACGGATCATCAATATCTCCAAATCGCGGGATTCCATGCACCGCCCTAAGAACGCGCCTTATGGCGCCTCAAAAGCCGCACTGGAGGCGATGTCGCTATCCTGGGCGCAGGATCTGATCGATACCGGTGTGACGGTGAATACCCTGGCGCCGGGCGGCAGCGTCGATACCGCCTTTGTCCTGCCGGCGGTCCGTGAACGCGCGCGCCGAAAAGAAATCGACAAGCATTATTTTGACGCGGAGGTTATCGTGCCGGCGGTCGTCTGGCTGGCGTCAGAAGCTTCCGACGGGATCACGGGATGCCGCTATATCGGCGCAAGCTGGAACCCGTCGTTGCCGGACGCGGAGGCCGCCGAAGCCGCGCGCGAGCCGGCGATTTTCCACCCGCCCAAACGCGACGCCGTCCTGACCAAACCCTGGACCGAACCGGGTAGATAGATCAGGCCGCCACCTGCGCGGTCGCCGGGCGATGTGCCTCGGCGAGATAATCCTCCGCCTGCATTTCCTCGAGCCGCGAGGCGACCCGGGTGAACAGCCCCGCGCCATCGCCCTCGACATAAAGCGCATCGGGCGCGGCATCGGCAGAGCAGACGATTTTGGTGCGTTGTTCGTAAAGCGTCTCGATCAGGGTCGCAAAACGTTTCGCGGCGTTCCGGTCTCGCGCTCCTAATCTCGGGATATCGGAAATCATGATGGTCTGATAGCGGCAAGCGATCGCGCCGTAATCCGCCGGGCCCAGCGGGTTTTCGCATAGATCGGCAAAGCTGAACCAGGCGACGCCACGCGCCTGCCGCGGCACGGAGAGCGACCGCCCCTGAACGGTCAGGCTCGCCGCTTCACCGGGGCGCCCATCCGTCAATCTTTCGAATGCGGCATGCAGTTCGGCATCCGCCGTTTCGCCAAGCGGCATATGCCAAATTCCGACGGATTTCAGCCGGTTGCGGCGATAATCGGTTTCGCCTTCCAGCGTCAGAATATCGAACCGGTCGAAAATCAGATCGATAAAAGGCAGGAAGCGTTCGCGCTGCAATCCGCCGGCATAGAGGTCCTCCGGCGCGGTATTCGAAGTCGCGACGACGGTCACGCCAAAATCCAGAAGTTTTTCGAACAGCCGGCGAACGATCATGGCATCCGCGATGGCCTCAACCTGAAACTCATCGAAACAGAGAAGCGGGCTTTCCCCTGCAATTTCCGCTGCCAGCCGCGCCAACGGGTCGGCGTCCGGCTTGCCGCCGGTGCCGGTCCGATATTTGTGAAGCCGTTCATGCACGTCCTGCATAAAGGGATGCACATGCACCCGTTGCCGCGGCGATATCGGCGCGGTTTCAAAAAACAGATCCATCAGCATGGATTTGCCGCGCCCCGGTGGCCCGTGAATATAGAGGCCTCTCGGTTGGTCGAGCTTTTCATTGCCAAATGGCAGAAATTTACGCAGGAACGATGGTTTGGGCCGCCGGGAAACCACTGACAATTCCGCGTGAAGTTGCTGCAGACTGTCCACGACCATCGCCTGCAACGGATCTTCGGCAATCTCGCCTGACGCAAGGCGCGTCCGGTAAAGCTCTTTCGGGTTCTCGGCCATACAGGACCTTATGGTTTAAACCCGGCGCGCAGCGACCAGTAATCCCAGGCACGATCTATCGCCAGATCGCCGACGAACTGTTCCATCCCGAGCGTGACTTCTCCCGGCGACAGAAAATTGGGCGTGCCGAGCTGCAGACATTGCATTGAAATTCGGGCGTTATGTTCAAGAAACACCGCGATCAGGACCGCTTCCTTGATCGTCTTTCCGGCTACCACCGCGCCATGTCCGCGCATCAGCGAGGCGCGCCGGTCGCCAAGAAACCGGGCAAGATCGCGCCCCTGATCCATATTGGTGACCAGCAGCGTCGTATCGCCGAAATTGTCCCTGATATCCCAGACCGGCACATCCGGCCCGACCGAGGCCCCCATGTGAAAGACGGGTTGGAGCTTTACGCCCGTGACGCCGAACGGAATGACGGAATGCGAATGACTGTGGACCACCGACATAACGTCGGGACGCGCCTCGAATACCCCGCCATGAATATGCCGTTCGGCGTACATCACCCTGTCACGTTGATCGACCGGAGTGCCGTCCAGATGAAATTCCATCAGGTCATCAAGCTCGATCACCCCCGGCGCGCGCGACCGGGCCATGATATATTTTTCCGGATCAAGAGGGTGACGGACGCTGATATGTCCGAATGCGTCGCAAATATTTTCCTGGTCCAGAATGCGGTTGGCGATGACCAGTTCCAGCATCGCCTCCTGCAGTTTTTCGTCCACCTGGTCTCTCCTCTAACCTCTAACGCCTGAGCGTCACCGTTATATTATTCGTCTCTTCTGTCAGCACGAATTTCGCTTCGGCAAAATCCGGTGCGCTGAAAAACCCCATGGCGTCGTTGCTGAAGCCGTAATCCTCCAGCGGGATGCCCAGAAATCCCTGATCGAATTCACCATTGCCGTTGGCATCATGGAAAATGGCAACCGCGAAAGTGCCGGGCGTAAGCCCGTCTATCCTGATCCGGGTTACGGGCGCCGTCGCCGGCACCTTTCCCTTGCGCAACCTGCCCTGGCGCTTCGGAAACGTCTCCGCTCGGTCATAAAGCGCATATTCGATCGTGCCCTCCGGCTCCTTGACCTCGACAACGTCGATCACCAGAGAAATTCGCCCGTCCGCGGAAAACGCGGGCGGGCAGAAACTCCCCATCATACCGATGACGGTAAACAGCCAAAAAAGCGACGCGGGAAAAAAATCCCTCACAGGACCGTAGCAATCCGCGTCCTTAGAGGACTTCCTTCAGAAAGGCTTCCGTCTTGGCCCAGGAATCCGCGGTCGCTTCGGGCCGATGACGTTCCGGCGCCAGGAAGTTCTGGAACGCATGGCCCGCGCCGTCATAACGGTGGAATTCGTACTTGATGCCCAGCCGGTCGAGTTCGACGCCGATCTTGTCGACATCCTCCGGCGACGGATTGCCGTCATCATTGCCGAAGAAGCCTTTGACCTCGGCCTTCATATCCTTCAAACGGTCAAATGGCGTCGGTGCGTCTTCTTCGCCCCAAGGCTTGAACATATTGCCGGAATAGTAGGGCACACAGGCCTTGAATTGCGGATGGGTGCTGGCGCCAAGAAACGCCATGCGGCCGCCCATGCAATGTCCGGTAATGCCGAGCCGGTTCATATCGACCTTGCCGGTGCCTTCCATCCAGTCAAGCGTCGCGCTGATATCCTTGATGATCTCCGGATCGACCGGGAACGGATTTTTTTCGGGCGGTTCTTCCACCGGCGGCCAGTGATAGACATCGGGCGCAGCGGCGGCAAAACCGGCGGCGGCAAGATCATCCAGCACCTTGATCGTGAAATCGTCGAAACCACCGCGATGGAACATCACGACGACACCGGGATGCGGGCCGTCTCCCGAGGGCGCCGCATGGGCGATCTTCATGGGTACGCCGTCTACCTGAACTTCTGAAAATTTCGCCATTCTGGGAGCTCCTTACATAAATCAAGCGATTAACTGACGGGCGAAAGACTATTAGGACGCCCCTTTATGGTCAACGCGCCGCAGTTTCACTAAATTAGCTTTTCACCCATGTAGTATTTCCGGAAAGAACCACAAGAATATGGCCGAACCCCAAAAACAACCCACCTGGCTAAAACCCCTGATAGATTTCGGTCCTCTGGTCGTATTTTTCGCGGCCTATTACCTGAAAGACCTGTTTTTTGCCACCGCCGCGATTATGGCGGCGACGGCGATTGTCATCGTCTTGTCTTTGACAGTAACCCGGAAAGTACCGGCGATGCCGTTGGTCACGGCTGTCGCGGTCGGGGTTTTCGGCGGACTGACCCTGATCTTGCAGGACGAAACCTTTATCAAGATGAAGCCCACTATTGTTGAGGTCATTATCGCGGCGATCCTGTTCGGTGGCCTGTTTTTCAACAAGCTGTTCCTGAAATCCCTGATGGGGAGCGCCCTGCCCATGGAAGATGAAGGCTGGCGCAAGCTTACCTCCCGCTTTGCCTGGTTTTCCCTGGGACTCGCCGTCCTTAACGAAGCCATTTGGCGAACCCAGACGACCGAGCTTTGGGTGAATTTCAAAGTCTGGGGCCTGATGATTCTGAGTTTCATATTCATCCTGTCCCAGATGCCGATGATGCAGCGCCACGCTATTGCGGAAGCAGAGGACGAAAAGAAAGACGACAACGCCTCATGACGGGGCCGCGTAGCCTGTTCGACAAAATCTGGCAGCGGCATGAAATCGCTCGCAACGACGCTGGTCAGTCGTTGTTGTTCATAGACCGGCATTTTTGCCACGAACTGTCCTTTCACGCCTTCAACATGCTGAAAGCGCGCGGCATGCGCGCCCGCCATCCATCCCGTACCGTCGCGGTCGCCGATCACTACACACCGACGACCGGCGAGACCCGGGAAGATTTCAACGGCAACGACCGCTACGACCTGTACAGGACCCTTGAACGGAACGCGGCGGAAAATGACGTTATGTTTCTCGGGCTCGGCGATCACCGGCGCGGCATCATTCATGTAATCGGACCCGAACAAGGGTTGTCCCTGCCGGGCATGACGATCGTCTGCGGCGATTCACACACCGCGACCCATGGCGCCATGGGCGCGCTGTCGTTCGGGATAGGGGCTTCGGATGTGAGCCATGTTCTTGCGACCCAGACCCTATGGCAACCGCGACCCAAATCGATGCGGGTCACGGTAACCGGCAAGCGTCCCGCCCATGTTTCCGCCAAAGACGTTATTCTCGCGATCATCCGTCATATCGGGGCCGCGGGCGGCACAGGCCACGTGATTGAATATGCCGGACCGGTGATAGACGCCTTGTCCGTGGAGGAACGGCTGACGGTCTGCAACATGTCGATCGAAGCGGGCGCGCGCGCCGGCATGATTGCCCCGGATGACACAACAATAAACTGGATCGCGGGAAAGCCCTTTGCGCCGAAAGAAACCCGGTGGGACGCGGCATTAGCGGACTGGCGCGCCCTGCCTACGGAGCCCGGCGCCGCCTTCGACAAGGAGGCCGTTATCAATGGCGGCGATATAGCGCCCATGGTGACCTGGGGCACCAGCCCGGAAGATGCGGCCCCTATTGACGAATTCGTTCCCGACCCGGCAAGCGAGCCGGATGCGACCAAACGATCGGCGCTGACCGACAAGCTGGATTACATGGGGCTGACGCCGGGCCAGGCGCTCGCCGATATTGATGTGGACCGTGTCTTTATCGGTTCCTGTACCAATAGCCGGATCGACGATTTGAGAGAGGCCGCCGCCATCGCCAAAGGCCGCCATGCCAAGGTACCGGCAATGGTTGTCCCCGGCTCCGGGCTTGTCCGGAAACAGGCCGAACAGGAAGGGCTCAACCGGATTTTTATCGAAGCCGGCTTCGACTGGCGCCCGGTCGCGGGCTGCTCAATGTGCGTCGGCGTCAATGGCGACCTTGTCGCGCCCGGCGAGCGATGCGCCTCTACCTCAAACCGGAATTTCCGGGGCCGGCAGGGACCGGGAGCGCGCACCCATCTGGTCGGACCCGCAATGGCCGCAGCCGCAGCCGTCACCGGGAAACTCTCCGATGTCCGCAAGATTGGGGCGCGCTGATATGGAACCATTCATACGTCTTGCCGCCACCGCCGCGCCCTTGAAACGGGACAACATAGATACGGACCAGATCTTGCCCGCCCGGTTTCTCATGATGCCCCGCGATGAGCGTTACCGCACCTACGTATTTCGCGACCTGCGGCAAAACGCGGACGGCTCGGAAATCCCGGATTTCGTTTTGAACCAAAAACCGTTTCGCGATGCGCGGATCATTGTAGCGGGACATAATTTCGGCTGCGGGTCCTCCCGCGAGGGGGCGGTATTTACCCTTGTCGATGCCGGATTTCGCTGCGTCATCGCGCCAGGTTTCGGCGATATTTTTTATAACAACGCCTTTAATAACGGCTTGTTGCCGGTGATATTGCCCGGCGAAACGATAGAAATTCTCCAGGAACTTCTGGAGCACACGCCGATGCCGGAAATCACGGTCGATCTCGAAGAGCAATTGGTGACCGGCCCGGAGAAATTCACGGCGCGGTTCGAAATTGACCCGCACCGGCGGGAGAAATTGCTGAAGGGACTCGACCCTGTCGCCTATACGATGCAGTTCGAAGCCGCGATCAATGAATTCGAGAATACGTATGGCGCAAGTTACCCGTGGGGATGAATAAATGAGCAGGAAGACCACAATTCTTGTCATAACACTTTTTGCGCTTCTGGCACTCGCTGCGGCGGGGGCAATCATTGTCTGGATGCGGATCGGCGACGTGGCGATTTCCATGCACGGATTTCTGGCCCTCGGGCTGGGGGTTTTGCTGACTTTCGGGCTGGGTGCCGGGCTGATGTTTCTGGTCTTTTACAGCAACCGCCACGGATATGACGACGCGACGGATAAGTAGGATGGCGAGCGCCCGGACGACTGAGAGCGCTCAGACCAGACCCTTGCGGCGCTCTCCGTCGGGAGGCAGATAACCTTTCTTCCGCCGCCGGCGGTCGGGACCGAAATATTTCGGCGCCGCTACAAAGGAAGTTTCGTCCTCCACCAGAAAAGCGATTTTTTCTGCAAGCGCCGACACGGAGACTGGCTTGAGCAGCAAGACATTCACCCCTGCATCGCGTGACTGCGTGACCTCTTTCTGATCAACCCGGCCGGCGGCCATGATGATGGGAATGAATCGGATGCGGTCATCGGATTGCCGGATATTCCGGGCCAGAGTCAACCCATCCATCGGCCGCATATGCCAGTCAGCCAGAACCAGATCGGGCGTCGCGGCGCTCAAAATTTCGAGCGCTTCATTTCCCGATTTGGCGAGTCTGACGGTTTCGACACCGAGACCATTCAGCATTGTGCCGAAAATCCGGCGCATGCGCGCATTATCCTCCGCGACAAGGACGTCGAGTTCCGAGAAATCGTACCGCGCACCAGCGATTAAAGAATGCTGATTCATGAATGGGCGCTTTTTGGCAAAAGGAAGCGCCTATAATCTGGATAATAAGGGTAAATAAAGGATGAAGGGGCCTTTGACCCGCGGGCGTGACACGAATTATGCGAAGGGCGAATTACGGACGTTTCAGCCTTACCCCCTGCCCACCCGACCGGGATTCGAAGAGAAAACACACACCCGCTTGTTCCAGCGTGGTCTGTAGCCGAACCACAATCGCATTTTTCGGTGGCCGGGTTTCGTTTTCATAACGGTTAATCGTTGAAAGCCCGACGCCGGAAACCTCGGCAAGATAGGGTTGAGTCCATTTCAACAACCCTCGCGCCGCCCGGCATTGATCGGGGGTCATTGAACGGGATTCAGTATTTGCCATGCGCGGCGCCTCCTTCGCGGGCAAGCGACAATTTTTGAAAAACGAAGCCTCACGATCCAATCACTTTCCCGTGCGCGCATGTGCTTGACAGGGAAAAGCCGGTCGATAGGCTCGGCGCCACACAGGAGGGGCAGAAATGAAGAAGTTACCGATCACCTTTGCTTGCGGTCCATACGACCGTATGGAAGCGCTCAATCTCGGGCTGATCCAGCCGGAAGGAATCGATCTCCGCTATATCGCGATCCAGTCGCCTCCGGAGATTTTCGCGCGTATGCAGAAAACACGGTCCTTCGACATCGCGGAAATGTCGATGGCGCATTACATGATCATGCGCGCCCGGGGAGAATTTCCTTATGTAGCCATCCCCGTTTTCCCCTCCCGCGTGTTTCGGCACGGCTTTATTTTTATCAACAGGAATTCCGGGATCGAAAAACCGTCCGACCTTTCCGGCAAACGCATCGGAGTTCAGGAATACCGCCAGACCGCGGGGGTCTGGGTGCGCGGCATCCTGCAACACGAATACGATGTCGATCTCGACAGCGTTCAATGGGTTGAAGGCGGGGTGAATACGCCGCGCCCGGAAGACGAAGACATGGATTTGCGTCCTTTGGGCGGGATGGAGATAGAAATTATCCCCGGCGATGAATGTCTGAGCGACCAACTGGAAGCCGGAAAAATAGACGCCTATTTCGGCGCTCGGCGGCCAGAATCGTTTGACAAGGGCGAGAATGTCGTCCGGCTGTTCCCGGAATACCGGGCCGAGGAGAAATCCTATTACCAGCGCACCGGTTTCCATCCGATCATGCACACCATTGTCATGCGCGAGGAGCTTCACGAAGAACATCCCTGGGTCGCGGAAGCGATGTTCAAGGCCTGTCAGGCCTCAAAAAATTGGGCGTTGGACGCGATGAAGTTTTCCGGCGCGCAAAAACTCATGCTGCCCTGGCTGCATGAGGAAATCGCTGAGATGCACGCGCTGATGGGTGACGACCCCTGGCCCTATGGCGTTGACGCAAATCGCAAGATGCTGGAGGCCTTCGCGGGCTATCTGGCGGAACAGCATTTCCTCGAAAACGCCCCCGACGTGGATGCGCTTTTCACCCCCATCATCGCCTGGACCGAGTAGCACTATATCGGCAGTCGAGGGCCGATCGCGGGAGAACATAATGATCGTCGATTTTCAGCATCACTACACCCCGCGCGAGCTCTTCAAGGCCGATCCGGATGCGGGAAACAAGAC
>CAZBKQ010000002.1:100936-142098 GCA_964492555.1 uncultured Rhodospirillaceae bacterium
GTGGTTATTACTTCCGAGTTCGGCACAACGCTCGACGACCCGGCGCTGGATCCATTCTGGGAAGCGGCGCAGGCACTTGGCATGTATGTATTCGTTCATCCCGCCCTGAAGCTGGATTACGGACAACAATATGACGCGTTCGACCTGGCGCGTTCGGTCGGTCGGGAATTCTCGCTGGTCCAGGCGACGATCCGCCTGATCAATGGCGGAGTCCTGGACCGGTTTCCCGAACTTGTCGTCCAATTCGCCCATCTCTCGGGCGGTATCGCTTCGGTACTGGGCCGCATCCGTTCCTATCAGGACAAGGGATTCTGGGGCACCGCCGATAATGAACGCCACGGCTCCCTGCTGGAGCATGATTTCGATTATTACCTGCGCAAAAGGCTTGTATTCGACACGGCGGGTTTCTGCGGCGACGTGCGATCGGTTGAGACCACGCTGGTGGAACTGCCGGCGGAAAGAATTGTCTTCGCCTCCGATTATCCTCAGGAAATCCGCGCGCGCGACGCGGTAAAGGACTTTGTCGACGGGATTCGCGGGCTGGGCGCGGCGGGTGAGACAATTCTGGACAATACAGGGCTGTTGATCCCCGGAAAGTAATGCGGCGTGCGGTCGCATACGCCTTTGCGTAAAATCGCCTTATCATCGCAGATATGGAGTGAAAACCATGTGCGCCATGACAACCGAAGACCTTAAACAACGCGTGGGCTGGCCCGGACAGGGTGTCCACCAGGTTCCCTATCGCGTCTATACCGACCCCGAAATCTACGTCGAAGAGCAGCAGCGTATCTTCCGCGGCGCGGTGTGGAATTTCATCGGCATGGAATCGGAAGTACCGGAGACCGGCGATTTTGTAACGCGCTATGCCGGGGATACGCCGGTCGTCATGGTCCGGGACGAAGAGGGCGCAATCAATGTGCTGGTCAATCAATGCTGCCATCGCGGCAATCTGGTCTGCACCAAATCCAAGGGCAATGAAGATCACCTGACCTGCGTCTATCACAACTGGATTTACGACCTGAAGGGCAATCTGACATCGGTGGCGTTCCGCCGGGGAATCAACGGGCGCGGCGGGATGCCGGAAGATTTTTCGATGGAAGGGCGCGGCATGCCGCGCCTGCGGGTCGACAACTATAACGGGCTGGTCTTCGCGAGTTTCAGCGACGCGGTGCCCGCGCTCTTGGATTATCTGGGTGCGGAGATGCGCGCCAACCTGGACCGGGTTGCCGGACGCAAGATGAAGCTGATCGGCATGCATCACCAATACATGCCGAATAACTGGAAGCTCTACATGGAGAACGTGCGCGATTCCTATCACGCGAGTCTGTTGCACATGTTCCAGGCCGCCTTCGGGATCAACCGGCTTACCATGGATGGCGGTATCAAGCTGTCCGGCGATGGCTGGCACCATATCAGCTATTCGATGGAGGAAACCGATAGCGGGGCCGACGATGCCTATAAGGGCAAAAACCTGCACGCCATGGATCACGGCTTCGAAATGGCCGACCCGAAACTGGTCGAGAAATGGCGCGAATTCGATTGCGGCACCACATTGGCGATCCAGTCGATCTATCCCAACTTTGTCTGCCAGCAGATATACAATTCTCTCGCGTTGCGCCTGTGCGTTCCCAAGGGCCCTGAACATTGCGAGCTGGTCTGGTGGGTGTTGGGAACCGAGGAAGACACCGACGAACAGCACGATATCCGCGTGACGCAAAGCAACATGATCGGCCCGGCCGGGTTGATTTCCATGGAGGACGGGGTCGTTGGCGGCTGGGTCCAGCGGGCGACGATACGCGACGGCGACAGCCTGACGATGCTTGAAATGGGCGGGCGCGACGTGGAACCAAGCGAGAATTCGCGCGCGACTGAAGTTTCGATCCGCGGATTCTGGAACGGCTGGCGTTCCCTGATGGAAATTTAACGAAGGAAGAGCCAAGCAATGACGCCGGAAGAAGCGGAACGGCAAATCCGCAACCTGATATACGATTACGCCCACTGCATCGATGACGACCGGCTTGAGGAATGGCCGGATTTCTTCACGGAAAAATGCTTCTATCAGGTGATTTCACGGGTCGATCATGACGCGGGATTACCGGCGGGCATCATCACCTGCACCAGCCGCGGCATGCTGGTCGACCGGATCGTCAGCCTGCGCAACGCCAATATCTATGAACCGCATGTCTATCGCCACCTGATCAGCGCGGTAAGGGTACGCGGTGAGGAGAACGGCGCCTGGAAGGCGCAGACGGGTTATGGCGTCATCCGGACAATGGAAGAAGGCGATATTTCGGTCTTCAATACCGGAAAATATGTCGATGAAATCGTCTTTGAAGAGGGCGGACCCAAAATAAAGAGCCGCATCTGCGTGTTCGATTCCCGCCGGGTCGATACGCTGCTGGTAATCCCGATATAAAAAGGGCGGCCCGAAGACCGCCCTTTCCGTTTCCCGAAATGGCGGGGACTATTTGCGCCGTGCCGCCTTCTTGGCGGCTTTTTTCGCGCTTTTCTTCGCGGATTTTTTGGTTGCGCCGCCTTTACCTTCGCCGGCCCCGATATAGGGCGAGAAGACCGGCTTATAGGCCTTTTCGTCGATAAACTGGCGGATACCTTCCTGATAGGAATCATGACCACGCGCCGCATCGCGCATTTTGATCTCAGCCTGCTTGGCCGCGAGGTAATCCGCCGCCGCATCCCAATGCATATTCTGGGTAGCGCGGATGGCGTGTTTGGTGCCGCGCAACACGTTCTGGTTCTTCTGCAGCAATTCCTTGGCGAGTTTAAGCGTTTCGCGCTTCAGGTTTTTCTTCGGCACCGACATCGTCACCAGACGCATCTTTTCCGCTTCCTTGCCGGTGAAGGTCCGGCCCGAACAGGCGTAATACATCGCATCGCGCGGGCTGACCGTATCCGACATCATCTTGGAAACCATGCCGCCCGGCAGGATCCCCCAATTGACTTCCGACAGGCTGAAGATCGCGTCATCGGCGGCAACGGCAAAGTCGGAACAAATGCAGTGGGTGAAAGCACCCCCAACGCAATAGCCGTTGATCATCGCGATGGTCGGCTTGTTGTACATCCAAAGCACGTCGCTGCGCCAACGGCTGTTGGCGCCGGCTTCGGCCTTGGCTGCCGTGTTACCGTCGGTCTCACGGAAATATTCCTTTAGGTCCTGGCCCGCGCTATAGGCCGTTCCGGCACCGGTCAGAATAACCAGCTTGGTATCCGGATCGATTTCCAGCGCCTTCATGATTTCCATCATTTCGCGATGGAATGTCGGGCTCATCGCGTTGCGTTTTTCGGGACGGTTGAATGTCACCCAAGTGATCCCGTCCTTCTGTTGATCGACTTTTACGCAGGTGTATTTCTTGGTCAGCATTAATTCCTCCCTTGCTGAATTGGTTGCGGCCTAATTTTTCCAGACCGGCCTTATATCGACTGCCCGGACACCCTGCCCTTCTTCGAGAACGATCAACGGATTGATCTCGATTTCAGACAGATTTTCCCGATGTTCCAGAAAGAACGCCGAGAGTATTGAAACCGCCCGCGCGAGAGCGTCCACGTCGCGAGCCGCCTGCCCCCGGAAAGCGTCCAGAATTTTGGCGCCGCGTAACTCCGACAGCATCGCATGAACTTCGTTTTCGTCAACGGGGGCGAGGCGCAACGACACATCTTTAAGAACCTCGACAAATATCCCGCCCAGCCCGACTACCAGCAACGGACCGAACCCCGGATCATTGCGGATACCCACCAGCATCTCGGTGCCCGACACCATCTCCTGCACCAGAAAGCCTGATATATTGTCCGCGCCGATCGAGGCGATCAGGTCTTCCGCTTCCGCAATCACCGCTTCCCGGCTGTCGAGCCCCAACCGGACACCTCCGGCTTCGGTCTTGTGGCTGATTGAATCGGAGACAATTTTGAGCGCGACGGGAAAGCCGATTTCGGCGGCCGCATCCGCGGCGCCTTTCGGATCAGCGGCAATGGCCTGTTTGGGGGCCTGAATCCCGGCCTCTTCCAGCGCCATTGCAAGGGTGTCATCATTCAGGGTGCTGTCCAGATTCGCCGGCGGAATTTCAGGAATGCCGCGCCGCAGCGCCTCACCATATTTGATCAGCGCCTGTGCCGCCCGCACCGTCTGCGGAATACCGAACAGGAACGGGATACCCGCCGCGTCCTGAAAATCACGGTACTTGTCGTCGGCATTTTCACTCATCCGGACAAGACCGATGATCGGTTTGTCGGTTTCACCTTTCAGCCGAACGTAATGCTGGTGGGTTTCTTCCGTATCGGTTGGCAGCGGCAGACGCCCCTGCAACGCCACAATATCGACCCCGGGATCGTCGGCAAACAGGCTGCAGAGCTGCGAGAACCGCTCCACATTCCCGGCAAGCCGCGTGCCCGCATCCATCGGGTTATGGACATCCACATCTTCGGGGATGATTTCTTCCATTCTCGCAATGGTTTCGGGGGCAAGCTGCGCCAGCGTCGCGCCCTCTTCCTCCGCCGCGTCGATCGATAACCCGACCGCGCCGCCGGACGAGGTGACGACCGCCAGCCGGTTCCCCGCCGGATAACGCTTCTGCTGGAAGGCGAGAACAATCTCCACCATATCGTCGAGATTATTGGCCCGCGTCACGCCCAGGCGGCGGCAGGCCGCCATAAACACATCGTCATCGACCGCCACCGCGCCGGTATGGGTCTTCGCCTGTTCCTTGCCCATTTCTGAACGGCCGAGTTTCAACACGATAACCGGCTTTCCGGCATGGAAGGCGCGTTCGGCCGCCGCCATAAAGGCGTCGGGCCGCCGGATACTCTCCAACATGCCGACGATGATTTCCGTATCCGGATCGTCAACCAGAAAATTGACGTAATCCGCGCAATCGAGGCCAAATTCATTGCCGCAGGACACCGCATAGGAAAAACCAAGCCCGCGCTGCGCGGCGCGCGCGAACCAGTAACCGAGCGTGCCGCCCGAATGGAACACGCCGCCGACATTACCCTGTTTCAGATTGCGCAAGCGGCTGGTCGGGTATTGCAGGATTTTCCGGGGCAGCGAAAACGTCCCCATGCAGTTGGGACCGCAAACCGACAGGTTGGCGTCCGTCACCATCTGCCTGAGCTCTTCTCCGCGCTCCGCGCCAATTTTCTTGCGGCCTTCACCGAACCCGGCGGAGAAAATCGTCGCCGCCTTCAGCCCGTTGGCAATGCCGTCCTTAATTACTTCATTCACAAAACGCGCGGGCACCAGCACGGCGGCATGATCCACCTGTTCCGGCAAGGACGCGAAATCGGGATAGACCTTTTCGCCCCAGAGCTCTTCCCGGCGCGGGTTGATCAGATAGGCGCGAAGCGGCATGCCCGCATCCTTCAGGTTTTGAAACAATACGCGGGACCATCCTTCGCCGCCTGTCTCGGAAGCTCCGACAATGGCCATCGATTCCGGTTTCAGCAGCGGGTCGACATTACGAAACATTACCAGCCTCAATCTTCGTTATTCGTGCCGTCGGGATTAAGCCGCGGCGGCGATTTTCCGGGTTCCACACCGGCGGGACGGGGAATCCCCTCCGGCGTATGGCAGCCGTCGCGATAACGCCCCACCCCCTGGGCATTGCCGATAACGACGCCGCGCTCGTCACGCGCCTCGGCGACCGACATAAACATCGTTCGCCCGCCGCCTGTCTTGTGTGCTTCGATCGTGATACGGCTGCCGGGCCTGCCGGCGGCGACGAAATTCACGCTAAGCGTCACCGTCGCGCCCGACCGGAAATTCTCCGGCACCGTGCAATAGATCGCGGCATGGGCGATCGCGGTATCCAGCGCGGTGGCAAGGCAGCCGCCATGGAGTACCCCGGTGCCGTTGAGATTCTGTTCCGTCACGTCGAACTCGATGACGCAGCGGTCGAGTTCCCATTCGACCAGCCTGATACCGATATGACCGGCGAAGGCGCCGAATTCCTTAAGAGTCGGCCTCGGCGGTGGCAGGATTGTTCCGTCCATCGCCATAATCAATCGCCATACTGGCGGAAAATCTGCCGCGCCAGCGCCATTTTGAGGATTTCAGTTGGTCCCTCGGTGATAACCATGCTGCGCTGATCGCGGAAGAACTGCTCAATCGGGAGATCCTTGGTCAGCCCCATCCCGCCATGAATCTGCATGCAGCGATCAGCGGCCTTGAATGACATTTCGTCGCCGAAATATTTGCACATATAGGATTCTTTCCGGACATCCTCTCCCTGATCGGCGCGCCAGGCGGCGTTATAGACCATGAGGCGGAGCTGATGGACATTCTGATACATTTCCACAATCATGTTCTGCACGGTCTGCCGGTCCGACAGTTTGGAACCGAATGTGCTGCGTTGTTGGGCATAGGAACAGGCGAGTTCCAGACAGCGTTCGATCACCCCGATGCCCCGCGCGCCATGACGCAAGCGCCCTTCGGTCAGCCAGCTTTGCGCCGCCTTCATGCCGTCGCCTTCTTCTCCGACACGCTGATCGACCGGCACACGAACATCCTCAAACAGGATTTCCCAGGGCCTGTCGGCGATCATCATATCCTGCTGGCGCAACCGCGTGATGCCCGGCGTGTCCATATCCATCAGGAAGACGGTGAGGCCGCCGCGCGAGCCCTTTTCACGATCGGTGGCGGTGACGACCTGCGCGAAATCCGCATCGCCAGCCCCGGTGATGAAGCGTTTATGTCCGTTGATCACATACTCATCGCCATCGCGCACCGCGGTCGTCCGCATGCCGCCCGGATCGCCACCGGCTTCCGGTTCGGTCTGACAGAAGCAGCTTTTCTTTTCGCCATTGATAACCGGGAACAGCCAGCGTTCCTTTTGCGCATCGGTCAGGGAATAGAGGATGGGGCTGACACGAGGGCCGAAGATGGACGCGTTGCGGGCCGGAATGGCGATGGTCCGGGCCATTTCTTCCCACATTACCGCCTTCGACAGATGGCCGAGCCCGAGCCCGCCATATTCCTCCGGCACATCGAACATCCAGAGGCCGAGCCCTTGAGCCTTTTCCTCCAGTTTTTCCTTTACGCCCGGAAGGAAATCCGTGCCGTCATTGGTCTCCCGCTCGATCGGGATCAGCTCGTTATCGACAAAACGCCGCAGGTTGTCCTTGAGCATCTGCAGCTCTTCCGGCAGGTGAAAATCCATTATCTTCCTCTTCCCTTATATCGCCCTGTCAGGCGGTTACATCGATTACGATCCGGCCGGTGGTCTGTCCTTTAAGAATTTTTCCGGCGAGACCAGGCAAGTCGGCGAGACCCGCTTCTTCCGTCAGCGCGCCGAACGCGTCCGCCGGCAATTCCTTCGCCAGCCGATCCCACGCCACCATGCGCCGCGCCACCGGGCACATAACGGAATCAATCCCGAGCAGATTTACCCCGCGCAACAGAAAGGGGATGACCGTGGTGTTGAGCGCGTTGCCGCCGGCGAGCCCGCAAGAGGCGACCGATCCGCCATATTTGATCTGGGTCAACACAGTGGCAAGCGTATTGCCGCCGACCGCGTCTATGCAGCCCGCCCAGCGCTCGGTCTGTAACGGGCGTTTGGTCTCGACATCCAGCTCCGACCGTTCGACGATCTCCGCCGCGCCGAGCGCGCGCAACCGGTCGGCCAGTTCCGGTCGGCCGGTAGAAGCGTGAACCTCATAGCCGTTAGATTTCAGCAGGGCGATGGCGACACCGCCGACACCGCCATTGGCACCCGTGACAAGAACGGGTCCAGCGTCGGCCGTTACACCGTGGTCCTGCAACGCCATCACACAAAGCATGGCGGTAAAACCCGCCGTGCCGATGGCCATGGCCTGTTCCGCCGTCATCCCGTCCGGCATCGGCACAAGCCAGTCGGATTTCACCCGCGCCTTTTCGGAGAACCCACCCCAATGGACCTCGCCCACACGCCAGCCCGTCAGTATCACCGCATCGCTTGGGGCAAAATCTTCGCTGTCGGAGGACTCCACGGTCCCCGCGAAATCGATCCCCGGCACGTGCGGATAGTCACGCACCAGACGTCCGATCCCTTTCAGGATCATGCCGTCCTTGTAATTCAGGGTGGAATGGGAAATCGCGACCGTGACATCACCGTCGGACAGCCGGTTCTCATCCAGCATCTGAACCGACGCGGTAACACCGTCAT
This sequence comes from uncultured Rhodospirillaceae bacterium, assembly GCA_964492555.1. GTDB lineage: Bacteria > Pseudomonadota > Alphaproteobacteria > MPNO01 > UBA2964. The sequence continues at coordinate 109,087 of CAZBKQ010000002.1, forward strand.
CGCCTTCTTCAAGCACAAGCGCCCGGAATGATCCGGCCATGATCCGTGCCTCCCAAGAAATGTTTTTTATTATGAAACCTTTCTAGACCCGCCTCCAAAACCGGTCAACGGGGACCATCCGTTGACAAGCCCCGCCCGCACCCGGATCATTCAGCAATAAAAATTTCGGCAGTGGAGGCCCTGATGGAATACCCGCTTTCAGACGAACATCGGATGTTCCGCGAAACGATGCAGCGTTTCGTCGACGAGGAAATGATCCCCTATGAACTCGAGAGCTGCGAAAATGGTGAGCTGAAACCGGAGTGGAAGGAAAAATTCCATGCCCGGGCAAAGGAGCTCGGCATCTGGAAAATGGAAGTCCCCGAAGAATATGGCGGGGTCGGCGCGGATCTGATGTCCCTGGTCATCGTCTGGGAACAGCTGGGACGTACTATTGCGGTGCCGACGCGCGGGTTGGGCGGAATGATGGGGCCGCAGGTCCGCGCACCGCTTTACGAGCTTTCCGAACCAATGAAGGAAAGATATCTCTATCCCGTTCTTGAAGGGGAAAAGACAGCCTGTTTCGCCCAGACCGAACCGGATGCGGGCGGCGATCCCGGCGGCATGCGGACAACCGCAGTACGCGACGGCGACAAATACATCATCAACGGGACCAAGCGCTTCATCACCGACGCGGACGAGGCTGATTTCTGCCAGTTACTGGCAGCGACTGACCGGTCAAAGGGATCGCGCGGCGGTATTTCGATGTTCTTGGTCGATATGGACGCGCCGGGCATCAAGATCACCACCAAGTTCGAAACCATGATGGGCGACTGGCCGTGTGAAATCCATTTCGACAATGTTGAAGTACCGGTCGAACAACGCATAGGCGATGAAGGCGGCGGTTTTGCGCTTGGTCAGCGGTTTCTGGCGCATGGGCGGCTGAAGCACGGCGCGCGGGGCGTCGGCACGGCGCAGCGCTGCCTCGATATGATGTGCGAATACGCCAAACAGCGCGAAACGTTCGGCCACAAGCTATCCGACCGCCAGGCAGTGCAGTGGATGATTACAGACACCCATGTGGAACTACAGGCCGCGCGGCTGATGGTTTATAACGCGGCCGACATGGCGGCGCAGGGCGAGCTGGACCGCACCGACGGGTTTATCCAGAAAATGTACGCCGATGAGCTGGGCTTCCGGGCCGCCGACCGCTGTATGCAGGTGCATGGCGGGATCGGGCTGACCACCGACCTGCCGATCGAACAGCTATGGCGGCAGGCGCGCAGCTTCCGTATTACCGAGGGCCCGACAGAAATCATGAAATGGGTCATCGCTCGGAATATCCTCAGGAATTACGACTAGACGCCGCAGGCCACAGGGAGGGTTCCATGGCAAAAAAAAGCAGCGAAGATCAGTTCCAGTAAGGCCGCAAGGAAATATGATTACCAGACCATAGAGGTCGAACAGCGCAAGGACGGAATAACCTTCCTTATTCTCAACAGGCCGGAAAAGCGCAACGCGATGAACCCGCAGCTCCATTACGAGATGGATGAAGCGCTCTACCGGCTGGCAACCGATCCGGATTGCAAACTGTTGATCCTCACCGGGGCGGGGAAAGCATTTTGCGCCGGTCAGGACCTGAAGGAATATTTCCGGGGAACCACCGGCGATCCGGAAGAAAAATTCCGGGCATCGGAAGCATCCGAAAGCTGGCGGTCAAACAGGTTGATAGAATTCCCCAAACCGACCATCGCTATGGTCAATGGCTTTGTTTTCGGCGGCGGCCTGACACCGGTCGTATCCTGCGATGTCGCCACGGCAGCCCACAAGGCACAATTCGGCATTTCAGAAATAAACTGGGGCCATATTCCCGGCGGGCTGGTCGGCTGGAATGTCAATCAGGTGATGAGCGCGCGGGATGCCATGTGGTACTCGATTTCGGGCGAGACATTTTCCGGCAAGGAAGCAGCGGCCATGCGCTTTATCAATTTTTCCTTTCCCGCGTCGAAGCTGAAGTCGGAAACGCTAAAGATCGCAAAACAGCTTCTCAAGAAGAACCCGTGGGCGATCCGATATACCAAAGAAGCGATCCGGTCCGTCCGCCACATGACCATGCAACAGGCCGCTGATTATCTGCGGTGCAAGAGCGATGCGCTGCAACGCGTCGATCAGGAACATGGCCGTCAGGAAGGGATGAAACAATTTCTTGACGAAAAAAGCTTCCGCCCCGGCCTCGGAACCTATAAGCGCTAGGTCCGAAAACCCGGATCAATCCGGTCCATCTTGCGCACCAGCGCGGGCCAGGTCGGGTGCATATCCGTACGGTTGTTATTCGGTATCCAGCTTTGCGCCGCTGATTTTCTCAGCACGTCCTCGGACGGGATCTCCAGCTCCGTTCCGCCGGCCATCGCGGCAAGCTGAGACCGGCAGGATTTCTCCAGATTATACATCAGGTAAAACGCCTCGCCGAGATTGCGGCCGAGAGTCAGCAGCCCGTGATTACGCAGGATCATGGCGTATTTATCACCGAGATGCGCGACGATGCTTTCCCGTTCCTCCACATCCAGCACGACGCCTTCATAATCGTGATAGGCGAGATGTCCGTAAAACCGGATTGCCGCCATGGAAAGCGGCAACAGTCCGCATTTCTGAGCCGATACAGCCATGCCCGCTTCTGTATGGGTGTGGATCGCGCATGTGATGTCCTTGCGCGCGCCGTGAATGGCTGAATGAATGACGTATCCCGCCTGGTTTATGTCGAACGGGCTGTCCATGATCTTGTTGCCGTCAAGATCAATTTTCACAAGGGACGAGGCCGTCACCTCGTCATACATCAGCCCATAAGGGTTAATCAGGAAGTGTTCCTCCTCACCCGGGACGCGGAGCGAAATATGATTGGCAATGACATTGGTCCAGCCATAATAATCGACGATCCGGTACGCGCAGGCGAGATCGACCCGCGCCTGCCATTCTTCTTCGCTGACCTGGTCCTTGACCGAGGGAATATCGACGCTGAACGATCCGTCCATGACAACCTCCGATTCCGTTGTCTGTGCCAGACATGGATTTTTATGATCTTTCGATGTTACAGGGCGTTGACGCATCTTGGCCATGGCTTTTTCCGAAAAGAAGCGCGCGGGTTTGACTCTTGGCGCGCTGGAGCGGATTCTCACGGTTTCAGACAGAGAGTTTTATATGTTCAAAAGGATCGATCATGTCGCGCTTCATGTGGCGGATATCGACCGCTCGATCGAATTCTACGTAACCCATTTCGGCTGTGAGAAATATTTCGAACATACCGCCGGGCCGGGATTTCGCATCGCCTATCTGAAATCCGGCGATACCGTGCTGGAACTCACCCATTTTTCGGATGGCGATATGAAGGGGTTCCATTTCTGTTTCGAAACCGACGATCTGGACGGCGCCATCGCCGCCTTGAAATCAAGCGGCGTCAAATGCCTGACCGAACCCTATGAGACAGCCGCGAGAGTGCCGCGTGAACAAAGCTGGCGCCGCACGGTGTTTGAGGGGCCGGACGGCGAACAGATCGAACTGCGCGGATAACGAAAAAGCACAATACAGGGAGAAAAAAATGGGACGATTGGATGGAAAGGTAGCCTTTGTGACGGCGGCGGGCGGATATATCGCCGGCGCCACTGCGAGGCTTTGGGGCAAGGAAGGCGCGGCGGTCGCCTGCGTCGATATCGCGGAGGAAAACGTCAAAAAGACCGCCCAGGACATCAACGACGCGGGCGGGCGCGCCATCGCCATGGTGTGCGATGTAACGGATGAAGACTCGGTCGCCACGGCCTGTGCGAAAACCAGGCAGGAATTCGGGCCGATCACCTGTCTGATGAACGCCGCCGCGGGTCAGGATAAAAAGGCCCGCGTTCATGAAACGGTGATTGAGGATTACCGGCGCGTTTTGGATATCAACCTGACCGGTATGGTCATCGTCGCCAAGCATTGCCTGATCCAGATGCTGGAAGCGGGCGTCGGCTCCATCGTCAATATCTCCTCAATATACGGCATGGTCTCGCCCAAGGAACGCGCGGTCTACGCGACGTCGAAGGGCGGCATTCGCCTGCTGAGCAAGAACATCGCCATCGATTACGCGGCCGATAACATCCGCTGCAATTCGATCATGCCGGGCCCGATTCAAACGCCGCGTCTTCTGGTGCGCAACGCATCGCTCGAAGACGTGCTGGAACGGCACGGTCCACGTCTTCATATCGGCCGCCTCGGCCAACCGGAAGAAATTGCCGCGGCGGCACTTTTCCTCGCGAGCGATGAGGCGAGCTATGTCTCGGGCACCGATATGACGGTGGATGCGGGCTATACATCATTTTGATTTTTACGCCGCTCAGACGGCAGTAAGGGAGACTTTCGATGGCCGACAATACTGCGAAATCACTCAGCAATCTTAAAGCATCGCTGCCCTATCGCGATCTGCGTGAATGGCTGGAAGAAGCGGATAAACTTGGCGAGGTCGTCGTCGCCAAGGGGTTTGATACGGATGAGGAAATAGGCGCGGCAACCGAGCTAGTGATGCACCCCGATGAAGCCCCCTGTGTGGTCTTTGACGAAATAAAGGGCCATGAGAAAGGGTTTCGTGTTCTGGTCAATTTCTTTGGCGGAAAACGCAAGAACATGACGCTCGGCTTTCCGACCGATCTGGACAAGGTGGCGTTGTCAGAAGCCTATTACCAGCATCAGGTAAAGGGGTTTGAGCCGATCCCGCATCAAATTGTGACGGATGGCCCGGTGCTGGAGAACATCATCGAAGGCGATGACGTTGATCTGGGTATTTTTCCGACGCCTCTTTGGCACAAACCCGATGGCGGCCGGTATATCGGAACCGGGTCATATAATGTCACCAAGGACCCTGACACGGATTGGCTGAATGTCGGCACCTACCGGGTGATGATCCAGGACAGCAAGCATGTCGGATTTTACATTTCGCCCGGGAAGCATGGCCGGGTTCACCGCGATAAATGGTTCGCCCGGGGCGAAAAAATGCCGTCCGTCGTCGTCATTGGCGGCGACCCAATGACCTTTCTGAATGGCTGCACGGAAATGCCCCCGGGGGTCTGCGAGTTTGACGTGGTCGGCGCGATGCGGGGCGAAGCACTCAAATGTGTCAGGGGAAAACATACCGGCCTGCCCTTCCCGGCCGACGCGGAAATAGTCATCGAGGGGTTTGTAGATCCGGATGACCAGCGCCGAGAAGGTCCGTTTGGCGAATGGACGGGGTACTACGCCTCTGACGAGCGCCCTGAACCAACCATGGAAGTAGTCGCGATTTATCACCGCAACAACCCGATCATGCTGGGGGCGCCGCCGCAACGCCCACCGGATGAACTGGCGCGTTACAGATCGATTACCCGGTCCGCAATGTTGCGGGACAATATCGAGCGCGCCGGGATACCCGACGTCACCGCCGCCTGGGCACATGAAGTTGGCAACGGCCGGATGCTTGTCGGCGTTTCGATCAAGCAGCGCTATCCCGGGCATGCGATGCAGACCGGGCACGTCGCTTCAATGTGTCATCTCGGCGCCTATGCGGGGAAGTATGTCTATGTCGTCGATGACGATGTGGATGTGTCAAATCTGGAGGAACTCACCTGGGCGATGATCACCCGGTCCGACCCGGCAACCTCAATCGACATCATCCATAATGCCTGGTCGACGCCGCTGGACCCCAGGATTCCGCCTGAGGATCGCGCGGCCGGCAATATGACCAACAGCCGGGCCATCATTGATGCCTGCCGCCCCTACCACTGGCGTGACCAGTTTCCGATGGTTAACGCACCGACGCCGGATGAAGCCAGAAGCGCGCGGGAGCGATTTGGGTATCTTCTCGAAGGAAAGTCGTCACCGGACGAGTAATGCCGGAATATCTGCAACCTGACTCCCTGAATGACGCGCTGAAAGCACTGGCAAACGGGAAGTTTTCTCCCGTGGCCGGTGCGACGGATTTCTATCCCGCGCGGGCCGGCGGGATTGTCGATGACGATGTGCTGGATATCTCCCGTATCGTTTCCCTGCGCGGGATAGAAGAGCAGGAGTCCGCCTGGCGGATCGGCGCGACGACCACCTGGTCGGAGATCGCCGATACACCCCTGCCCGCCATTTTCGACGGCTTGAAGCGGGCTGCGCGGGAAGTCGGCGGACGGCAAATCCAGAACACGGGAACCATCGCGGGAAATATCTGCAACGCATCCCCCGCAGCCGATGGAGTGCCACCGCTCCTTACCCTGAATGCGGATGTTGAGTTAACGAGTATTGAGAAAAGCCGCTCCGTTCCCCTTGGCGATTTCATTACCGGAAACCGTGAAACGGTCAGGGGAACGAACGAGCTCGTCACCGCGATCATTGTTCCCAAACCCGCGGGCGATTGCACCTCCACCTTTCTGAAACTTGGCGCGCGGCGCTATCTGGTGATTTCCATCGCGATGGTCGCGGCGGTGCTGGAGGCGGATGGCGACAACCGGATCGCCTCAGCCCGTATTGCGGTCGGTGCCTGTTCGGCGGTTGGACAACGATTGCCCGAACTGGAAGCGGCGCTGGCCGGACGAGAAATCGAACCGGGGTTAGCGGAAGTTCCCACTGAAAGACACCTCTCTCCGCTATCGCCGATTGACGACGTGCGCGCCACCGGCAATTACCGCAATGACGCGGCACTGACACTTGTCCGCCGCGCCCTCGCCGAACTGGGGGCCGGACGATGAATGTAACGCTGACGGTCAACGGTGTTGCGCGGACTATCGACGTCAATCCATCCGAACGGTTGGCCAATGTCCTGCGCCGCGAACTCGGGCTGACCGGGACGAAAATCGGCTGCGATGCCGGCGATTGCGGCGCGTGCACTGTGATGTTGGACGGACAACAGATATGCGCCTGTATGGTCCCGGCCGCGCAAGCCGCCGGGCGCGATGTCGTCACCGTCGAAGGGTTGGCGCGGGACGGAAAGCTGAACGATCTGCAGGAAGCGTTTCACGCCTTCGGCGCGGCGCAGTGCGGCATCTGCACACCAGGCATGTTGATGGCGGCGAGCGACTTGCTGCAACGCAATGCGACTCCGACCGAAGACGAGATCATGGACGCGCTGGGCGGGGTACTATGCCGCTGCACCGGATATCGCAAGATCATCGAGGCCATTCTCCATATTGGAAATACCGGGGAGGCCGCCATCGTCGATCCGGAGGCAGGCGCGGCGGTGGGTGCCCGCGCGGCCAAGACCGATGGTGTAGCAAAGCTGACCGGCGCGGAAAATTTCGGCGATGACGATATACCCGCTGACGCGTTGTGGATCAGGGCGGTGCGGTCGCCATATTGGCGCGCGGCGTTCGAAATCGGCGATCTCAATGATTTTATCAAGGCACATCCGGGGCTGGTGGACGTCATCACGGCGGCGGACGTGCCTGGAAATAACGGTTACGGGATTTATCCCGATGTGAAGGACCAACCCGCGCTGGCGGAGGGGGAGGTTCGGTATCGCGGCGAACCCGTCCTGGCGTTGGTCGGCGATTATGAAACCATCTACGGCATCCGCGACGAAGTACTTCCGATTGCGTGGGCCGAACTTGGCCCGATGCAGGGATTCGATGCGCCGCTCGCTGAGGGTGCGGACGATATTCACCCCGACAAGCCGCGAAATATTCTGGCCGAGGGTTATGTCCGAAAGGGCGATGCGGGCACATCGCTTTCCACCAGCGAGATCACTGCGGAAGGCGATTTTGAAACCGGTTTTGTCGAACATGCCTATATCGAACCGGAAGCAGGCTGGGCCCGGCGCGCCGGCGACCGGCTGGAAATTTATGCCAGCACGCAATCCCCCTATATGGACCGGGACGAGGTCGCGCAGATTCTGGGCATCGCGCCGGAAAATGTCCGTATCGTGCCGACGGCCTGTGGCGGCGGTTTCGGCGGCAAACTGGATCTGTCGGTGCAACTCTTTCTCTCCGTCGCCGCCTGGAAGCTGAACCGCCCGGTCCGCATGGTCTATAGCCGGCGGGAATCGATGGCGGCCAGCACGAAGCGGCACCCGTCGCGGATTTCAGCGCGCTATGGCTGCGACGCGAAGGGCATGCTGACCGGATTTTCCTTTGAGGGCGATTTCAACACCGGCGCCTATATTTCCTGGGGCCTGACGGTGAAAGACCGCGTGCCGATCCATGCATCCGGTCCTTATTTCGTCCCCGCGATAGAAGCCAGATCGCGTGCGATTTTCGCGAACGATCCGGTCGCGGGCGCCTTTCGCGGCTTCGGCGTGCCCCAGGCCGCCATCGCCCATGAAGCGCTGATGGATGAAATGGCTGAGAAAACCGGCATCGATCCGCTGGAATTCCGCCTGCAAAACGCCATCCGCAAGGGTCAGGCAACCGGCACCGGACAGGTACTGCAAAGCGCGGGGCTGGATCAATGTCTGGAAGCGCTGCGGCCGGGCTGGCAAGCGGCACGGGCGGCAGCCGAAGAGTTTAATGCTGTCGCGACGGGCGATTTACGGCGCGGCGTTGGTGTTGGCTGCATGTGGTATGGCTGCGGCAACACATCCCTTTCCAACCCCTCCACCATGCGGATGGGTCTGACCGCGGACGGGCGCGTCACACTTTATTCCGGCGCGCAGGATATCGGCCAGGGCACCAACACCACGATGGTACAGGCGGCCGCCGATGCGCTGGGTATTGCGATGCGCGATATCGATCTGGTGTGGGGCGACACCGACCGAACGCCCGATTCCGGGAAAAGCTCCGCCTCGCGACAGGCCTATGTCTCCGGCAATGCCGCCAAACTCGCGGGCGAGGATTTGCGCGCGCAGATTTTGCGGCTGGCCAATGCAGGCGGCGATGCGCGGTTGGAAATCCGCGACGGCGCAATCATCGTCCATGACCGCGAAGCGGTTCATGAGATCGATTTGGCCGCGCTTCAAGCCCAGGCGAGCGGCGACGTTCTTACCGGCGAAGGGTACTTTGACCCGCCAGCGACCGGGCTTGATGCGCATGGGCAAGGCGAACCCTATGGCACGTACGGCTTTGCCGCCCAGACCGCCGCGGTAGAGGTTAATTGCGCGTTGGGAACGGTGAAAGTTCTTCATATCGAGGCGGCGCATGATGTCGGGCGCGCGCTAAACCCGGTACAGGTCGAGGGTCAGATAGAGGGCGGCACCGCGCAAGGGCTCGGGCTGGCGCTGATGGAGGAATATGTGCCCGGGCGGACCGAGAATCTTCATGACTATTTGATTCCGACTATTGGCGATATCCCGCCAATCACCACATATATAGTCGAGGACCCGGAACCTACCGGACCGTGGGGCGCGAAGGGAATCGGCGAACCGGCCCTGTGCGCCACGGCACCGGCGATATTCGGGGGCATATATCAGGCGACGGGCGTTCGTGTCCGGCGCGCGCCCTGCACCCCCGACAGGCTCCGGACGGCAATAAGAAATTTGAGAAACGGCATTATCTGTTGATCACTCGGCTTAAATTCGGATTTTCCGGCCAGATGCTGGCGGTCTGGGCGGTATTGCTCAATATCGTGCTGCCACTTGGCTGGACACAAATCGCCGCGGCCACCACGCCATTCGGTGGTGCGGAAACGCTCTGCCTGTCGGGCGCGCATGGCTCATCCGGACTGCCCGGCGATCCGGACAATCCGGAGTCACACGCATCCTGCAAGGCCTGCCCCCTGCCGATTTCACACGGTGCCGCGCCTGCCGATACCGCAATAATTTCCGCCCTGGAAATTCCGCGATCAGAAGCCCCCAAGGCGCGGGCGGAAGCTCTCACCCGATCCAACGCTACAGCATCCGCGACTATTCGCGGACCACCAACTCTTCTCTGTTAATCCTTCCATCAATGATCAATCGCGGCTAACGGGCCGCAACACAAAGGAACAGAGAGATGAAAGTCGTTACTTTATTCAGCGCGCTCGCGCTGCTCGCTACCGGTCCGGCACTCGCCGACGGCCATATGAAACATGAGATGCAGTCCGGACATGGCATAAAGCAGGGCATGCATCAGGCCATGAAGAGCGTCGCCGTTACCGGCGCCTGGGCGCGCGCATCGGTCGGCAGAAACGGCGCCGCCTTTCTGACGCTGACCAATCACGGCAAGGCGGAGGACCGGCTGGTCGCCGCCGAAGCAGATGTCTCCAAGAGGGTCGAGCTGCATACCCATATCCGGGACGGCAATATCATGCGTATGCGGCAGGTCGATCATATCGCCGTCGCTTCCGGCAAAACCGTAACGCTGAAACCGGGCGGTCTGCACGTCATGTTTATGGGCCTGACGCGCAAGCTGAAGAAAGGCGAAAGCTTCCCCCTGACGCTGATCTTCGAAAAGGCCGGCAAGATGAAAATCACGGTCCCCGTCAAAGGGATCGGCGCCATGAAAGGCGGCGATGCCATGCATAAAGGGCATGGCGGTCACGGCAACATGAAACACTGACCCGGACGGGGCGGGCCGGCCTATCGGTTGACCCGTCCCATCCCTCTTTCGCCATAGCGGTCGCCGGCCACGTTTTCCGGCGCGAACCAGCCACCAAGATCGGCGAGGTCTTTCGCGGAAAGCTCCACATTGGCGGCGGCGACGTTTTCCCTGAGATGGCCGCGAGATTTCGCGCCGGGGATCGGAAACACCTCATCACCCTGGGCCATCGCCCAGGCAAGCGCGACCTGCGCCGGCGTTGCGCCTTTCGCATCCGCCAATGCCCGTAGATTCGCGACCAGCGCCAGATTTTTTTCCAGATTGCCTTCCTGAAAACGCGGAAAATCCTTCGGGCGGCGGTCGCCCTCGGGGATCGTAGCCGCGCTCTCAAACATGCCGGTCAATAGTCCGCGTCCGAAAGGCGCATAAGCCATAAGCGCCATGCCGAATTCCGCGCAGACCGCTTTATGTTCCGCCTCATAGTCCCGGGTCAGCAACGAATATTCCATCTGCAGCGAGGCAATGGGATGGACATCGTTGGCGCGGCGGATCGACTCGACGCCTGCCTCCGATAATCCGACGAAGCGCAGCTTGCCGTCTTCGACCAACCGGGAAAGCGCCCCGACGGTTTCCTCGATCGGGACCTCCGGATCGACTCTGGACGGCGCCATGATGTCCACCGCCTCCACCCCGAGCCGGCGCAGCGCGTCTTCGCAGTCTTCACGCGCCGTATCGATGCTGGCGCTGGAGGAAACGCTTTGGCCACTGGCGTTACGCCGGCTGCCGAACTTGCAATGCACAAGAACCTTGTCCTGACGGCCCTTGATTGCTTTGCCGATCAATTCCTGATTATGGCCGCTGCCATAGCTGGCGGAGGTATCCAGCAGCTGTACACCAAGATCGATCGCTTCCTGGATTGTCGCGATCGATTCCGCGTCGTCCGCCGCGCCATAGATATGGGACATCCCCATACAGCCAAGCCCGGGGCGGGAAAGTATCCTGCCGGTTCCACCAAATACAGCGTCTTTCATCGGGCGCCTCCTGCGAGTCGAAAGACCTGAAGGATAGGCCGTACCGTGCCGCGAGACAATCGCGGCGGCCTTCGGGAACGGTCGAGGGGATGGTTACCGGGGATCGCCCGGCGGCGCCATTACATGTCCGGCCGCTTCAACGGCTTCGGTGGCATGATCCTGCAGCGCCCGGTCCGCATTTCGCATATAGGTCAGCAGAGTGGTCACGGACCATTCGGATTCAATTCGCTCGCAAAATTCGTCGTCGAGCCCCAGCCCGTCACTTCGCAGATTCTGGGTAAACTGCCACAGATGATTATAGGCCGTCAGCAAACGCTGGAAATCGTCCTGCATAGCGGGTGGTGCGAATTCCGTCTCTTCTGCGGCTGGCCCGGCTTCATTTTCCGGAACCGTTTTCCCTTCGGAAACCGCCCGAAAATGCGATGCCAGCTCTTCCACCCGTTCCAGCCAGTCAGGGCGATGCGGCAACAGCCCGTTTACCGCGGAAACCGTCATCGACAGCGCCACGGCAATAACATTGCAAACAATACTTTTCGCCAGTTCCCGGAAATCCATCCCGTACACCAATTCGCCACTAAGAGCCTGATTCGGGGTCGAAAATATCGTGAACAAGTGAAATTCCGGTAAACGGAATTCTGAAAAACTTAACGAATGTGAAACTCCGGCAAGGCTATGAATACTCGTGAATTTATCGGTCCGAGAAGCCTTGCGACATGGAAACACACAACCCATCAAACTCTGACGGAGCTCCTTATTGCCCCGGCAGGTTTGTCTTGTCCAAGGAACGGCCGGTTCCGGGTCAATTCTCCCCTGAATTGTTTGCGGCAGAAAGGGCAGCGGCCGACGGTGACTCCTCGGCGCAACTACGATTGGGAAAGGCCTATCACCGGGGCGACGGGGTGATCCGTAATCTGCCCGAAGCGTTGCGCTGGTACATGCGCGCGGCAGAGAACCAGAACCCCGACGCGGCGTATCTGCTCGCCAAAATGTATCTGGAGGGAACGGGCGTCGAAAAGGATAACGCCACTGCGATCAAATGGTTTCGAATGGCCGCCTCACAGAAGCATCCGGGTGCCATGAACGCGCTTGGAAATATATATGCGCTGGGCAAGGGTGCCCCGAAGGATCTGCGTATGGCGGCAACATGGTTTGAATTGGCGGCGCAATGCGGGCACAGCAACGCCCAACTCGTCTTCGCGTTGATGTTGCGCGACGGGCGCGGTGTTACGACCGATCGGGAAACAGCGCGATTTTGGTTGGCAAAGGCCGTCAAAAACCTGAAGGACGACGAAAAGAAAAAAATCGCGCTGACGGTTCTCGGGGAACTGACGGAGGGGGAAGAAGCCCCGAAAAAGCTGGCGCGACCGTCACCGGCCAGCGGTTCAAACGCGGCTTGAAGGCGCCGCCGGCGTCGAGTCCATGCCCAGATCTCCTTGTTCAACCACCCCAGCCGGCCTTATCGCGCTTTGGAACGTCGGCAATGACGGGACAATAGTCGCCGAAGGTCCGGGCACCAGCCGCCCCGTGTCGATTTGGGATATGCGCCGCGCCGCTTCTATGTTCGGCCCCGCGAACAGGCGCGCGTTTTTTTCCCTGCTTAGGCAAATCAATGGAGGCCACGGCAGCGCCGTCACGGATATGGTATCCATCCACGAAGACGGCAGCCCGATCACCGTCAGGGTTTTGGCGTGGGCCGAACCGGCCACGGAAAACAGTGTGCGTTGCGGAATTGCGGCCACCGGTATCAGCGATTTGGGCCAAGAACTCAGGGAATTGCGGGATTCCCAGCAAGAAGCGGCAAAACAGCTTGTCGAATTGACCCGAACAAAGGCGCGGCTCGAAAACCAGACTCGTACATTGATGGAAACGGCGCAGAAACTTACCGAGACACGTGAGGAGCTGGACGAGGCCAATCGAGGCAAGTCGAACTTTTTGTCCTATATGAGCCATGAATTGCGGACACCGCTGAACGCGATCATCGGCTTTTCGGAAGTCATCACCAAGGAGTCTTTCGGTCCGCTGGGCAGTGACCGTTACCGGGAATATACCGAAGATATTTTTGAGGCTGGCCGGCATTTGCTTGACCTGATCAACGACGTTCTCGACTTTTCGAAAATCGAAGCGGGAAGAGAGGAACTGTACGAGCAGGAAATCTCGGTGGCCGGTGTCGTTGAATCCTGCAAACGGATACTGCATGACCGTATCGGCCGGAGCGATCTTTCTTTACGGGTCGACCTGGCGCCAAGCCCGCCACGCCTGTTGGCGGATGAGCGGAAGGTCAAACAGATATTGCTGAACCTTCTCACCAACGCCGTGAAATACACGCCGGAACAGGGCGAAATTCATCTGGCGGTTTACCAGCCCGAATTCGGCGGCATGATCTTCGAAGTATCGGACAACGGCATCGGCATTGCCCCGGAAGACATCCCGAAGGCACTCGGCATGTTTGGCCAGATCAAGGATGCATACAGCACCCAGCAGGAAGGCACCGGGCTTGGCCTGCCCTTGAGCCGCTCTCTGGCCGAGCTGCATGGCGGCACACTGGAAATCGAAAGCGACAGGGGCCGGGGAACAACGGTCAAGGTCTGGTTTCCCGAAGAGCGGGTAATTATCCCCCGGACATCCCGGCAAACACAGACCGGCGGCGCTTTTTCCTGACCCGTTTTCGGCGCCGGGAACCATCCGGCCGTTCGTCCGTTTCGGACTCTTGCGATAGTTTTTCGAACCGTCTGCGGTGATCGGCGGCGGTGCCGTACTGTACCGAAAGCGCCATGGCCCTTTTGAGATACAGCCCCGCATCGTGTTCGTACGTAAAACCGATCGCGCCGTGAAGCTGTATCGCGGACTTCGTTACCTGCAACACGGCTTCGGAGGCTTGCGCCTTGAGCGCCGCGGCCATCGCGCGTTGGCCCCGCCTGCCGTCGAACGCCTTGCAGGTCTGATAGAGAAGCGACCGCGCGGTCTCCAGCGCCAGAGAGTCATCGACAAGCCGGTGCTGCAACGCCTGAAAAGATCCGATCGGGCGGCCGAACTGCTCCCGGGTTCTCACATAATCGAGGGTAAGCGCCATCGCCCCCTGCATAAGACCCAGCATCTCGGCCACGTGGCCGATAAGAATGCGGTCATAGATATGGGCGGCCATCCGGGCTCCCTGTTCCCGCCCCGCCACGAGAGATTCTTCATTGATAAAAACGCCCGGAAATTCCAACCGGCCGATTTCCGTGCCGTCCATACGGGTCTCTTTATGGCAGAGGATGCCGCCTCCCTCCTGCCGGACCGCATAAATCAGCGTGCCGTCCTGCGTTGACGCATCGACCAGATAATCGTCACCCATCGCGGCGAATGCTATCGCCGGCGTCTCGCCGGTAAGCTGATAGCCATGATGTTCATTGGTGGAAACGATCCGGGGATCATCTTCTTCCGCTGTCTGGGCATCATGGATCGCGGGCAGGACAAGCCGCTCACCCGCCATCAATTGCGACAACACATCCCCGAGACCAGTCGCCGCACCACCCGCTGATATCGCCCAGGCCGCGACCGCCAGTTCGGCGACCGGCTCGGTCATCAACCCCTCGCCCGCGGCCTCCATCACCAGGGCAAGTTCCGTCACGCCAAGACCCAACCCGCCGCGGCCGGGCGACACCAGAAGGCCAATCCAGCCATCCGCGGCAGCCGCCTTTAGGCGTTCCCGGTCAAAGCCCGTGCCGGCCTCAATGATCCCGCGATAGGGCACCGGCCCGGCGTGACGCCGCACGAAAGCGCGCGCGCTTTCCCGCAACAGGGTCTGTTGTTCGTCGAGGACAAGTTCCATCCGCCAAAATTACGGCGAATGGAGCGCCCCCGCAATGACGCCGCGTTGACAGCGCCACGCCAGTTCTTAGGCTGGCTGAAGCTTTGCAAACCATATCGGATACCGCGATATGCCGCCGATCAGCTTTATTGCCGACGATCCCGAAATTGCCGCCTTTCGCCAGGAGGTCCGCGCCTGGCTCGAAGAAAATCTGCCGGAGAACCTGAAAGGCTGGGCGACCCGGCCACCGCCGGACCTGGTCCAGCCCTGGTACAAGAAGCTCTTTGAACGCGGCTGGATCGCACCCCACTGGCCCAAAGAATATGGAGGAATGGAAGCGAGCGTCGGCGAGCAACTGATTCTGCAGGAAGAGCTTGGCCGCGTTGGCGCGCCGGTTCTGTCGCGTCAGGCGCTGAACCATATCGGCCCGATCATCATGCAATACGGCACGGATGCGCAAAAATCCTATCACCTGCCGAAAATGCTGTCGGGCGAAATCATGTGGTGTCAGGGCTATTCCGAACCGGGCGCCGGATCAGACCTCGCCAGCCTGAAAACCAAAGGTGAAGTGGATGGTGACGATATCGTCATCAACGGCCAGAAGATCTGGACGACCTGGGGACAGCACGCGGATTGGATGTACGCGTTGATACGCACGGACCCCAACCCCGCCCGTAAACAGGACGGCATCACCATGGTGCTGATCGACCTGCAGAACACGCCGGGCATCACCATCCGGCCGATTAACACCATCGCGGGCGACGAGGAGTTCGCGGAGGAATTTTTCGACGACGTGCGCGTGCCTATCGCCAATGTCGTCGGAGAAATCGGCAAAGGCTGGCCGCTCGCCAAAAGCCTGATGGATTGGGAGCGGATCGGCAATGCGAACCCGCAAGCCGCGCTGGATACGCTCGACCGCATTCGCGATGTCGCGACGGCGACGGGGAAAATCGACGACCCGGTTTTTGCCGATCAGCTCACCCGCGCGGAAATCCGGGTGCTCGGGCAATCGGCCATGTTCGCTCACGCGGTAGAGCTCGCCAAATCCGATACGGAAATCGGCGCCCATTCCTCTTTCATCAAGCTGACGGCGACCGAGATCGCGCAACAACTCGCCGATCTTCTGATGGATGCGGCGGGACCGGCGGCGGCAAACGCGAAACCTTTGGAGACCACCAATGGTAAAATCGATGTCGCGACGGTCTGGCTTCAGGCGCGCAGGCTTTCGATCTTCGCCGGGACCAGCGAAATCCAGCGCAACGTCATGGCAAAGCGGATTTTGAATCTGCCCTAGATCGGGAAACGTCCCTCCGGCTGATCCGAAAATACCGGTTCCTCGCGCGACTTGTTCGCGGCTTCATCCGGCGGCAAGGCCGGGTCCCAATATTTCGCATTGAACCGGCAACCGGTCACACCGTCGGAGCGGGAGGAGCAAAGCCACACCGCCAGCGGATCCATGATATCGACCGGTTGCAGCGGTTTGGTGTCCCGGTTGGGCCGAGTGAGGTCCGAATCCACCGACCCTCCCGGGCACATCGAATTCACCATAATGTTTTCGGATTCGCAGTCGCCCGCCCAGATCAGCGTCTGGGACTCAAGCGCCGTCTTGGTCACCCCATAGGGTGAGTTTTTCGGATAGGCGAAATTGTGAAGGGAGGTGGAAATATTCACGATCTTGCCGCCGCCATGCGCCCGGAAATGTTCCACCGCCGCGCGCGCCATATTGAACACGCCAATCACATTGACGTTAATCGTTTCCGCATAGATTTCCGGATCGGTTTCCCAGAGCGGCAGGGAGTTTCCCGTCGGCGGCACGCCGGGCCCGCGCATCAGCCGCCGCGCATTGTTGAACAGCACATCCAGGCGGCCCAGCTGCGAAACCGTTTCCTGTACCGCGTTGCGGCATTGCGCCAGGTCGGTAACATCCAGATTAATCGCGCACGCCGTCCCCGCGCCATGTTCGGCATTCAGGTCGTCGGCAAAGGCGCGGCAGCCAGCTTCATCGACGGAGGCGATACTCACTCGCCCCCCGCGACGCGCCATTGCCTCCGCCATGGAACGCCCCAGCCCCCGGTCGCCGCCGGTCATAAGTATGACGCGGCCATCCAGATCGACATCCGGCAATGCAACGCCGGACCTTGCCAGTTCCTCCGCCATAATTTCTTCCTTCCCTGTCATGAGATAGCGTCCACGCCGATTCAACGCTATAAGCGCGGCCATCGGTTCCCTATTGATTTCCGGACATGAGCATAGCATCGACTGAAAGCGGCGCACGCACCCTGCGGGGCATTTACTGGATGGTACTGGGCTGCGCCAGCTTCGCCGCGATGATGGCGAGCGTGCGCTATATCGGCCCGTCTCTGGATGCGATCGAGATTGTCTTCGTACGCGCGCTCGTCGGTCTGTTCATGGTCATTCCAATCGTATTGCGATCGGGCTTTGTCGCGCTGAAGACCGAACAGCTGCCGCTGCACGCACTCAGAACCCTGTTCGCCTTCGCCGCGATGGTGACGCTTTATTACGCACTGGCCGTCACGCCTCTGGCGGATTCAATATCGCTGACCTTTCTGATCCCGCTCTTCACCACTTTCGCTGCCGCCTTCGTGCTGAAGGAACGTGTCGATCTGCCGCGATGGGCCGCGACTGCCGTTGGATTTTGCGGCGCGTTGATTATCGTGCGGCCGGGGGTCAACGATGTGAATCCCTATATCCTGCTGGTCGTGCTGTCCTGTGTCTTTTACGCCGGCACCTGGTCGACGATTAAAATCCTGACCCGCAAGGACTCTGCCGCGATTACGACCTTCTGGATGAATGTCCTGATGGTGCCGCTTTGCGCCATACCTTTGATCTTCGTCTGGAAGACACCAACGCCGGATCAGATTTTACCGTTGGCGGTCATGGCGCTTTCCGGGTGGGCGGCGCATTTCTGTCAGGCCCGCGCGTTCGAGGAAGCCGACACCAGCGCCGTCATGCCGTTCGATTTTTCCCGGCTTGTCTTCGGCGCCCTGTTTGCCTGGCTCTTGTTTGATGAGATCGCGGATAAATGGGTCTGGATCGGCGCGTTTATCGTGTTCGGCGCGGGGTATTACACAAGCTGGTCCGAGGCGCGCCGGAAATAGTCACCGCGTTCCGAAAACGCGTTCCTCAAGCTTCTCTCAGGGCCTGCCAGACTGTTAACGGCGTTGCGGGCATTTCGACCGTCGGTGCGCCCACCCGGTGCAGCGCGTCATTGACCGCGTTCATCACCGCCGGCAAGGCGCCGACCGTGCCGGATTCGCCGACGCCCTTCACACCCAGCGGGTTACGCGCTGTGGGGACTTCGTTCGCAGCAATATTGAAATCGCAGAAATCATCGGCCCGCGGCATGCAGTAATCCATGAAGGAGCCTGACAGAAGCTGTCCGGATTCCGGATCGTAATTGACGTTCTCCATCAGGATCTGGCTCGCCCCCTGAACGATGCCGCCATGCACCTGCCCGTCGAACAGGATCGGGTTCAGGATCGTTCCCGCGTCATCAATCGCGGTATAGCGGACAATCTCCACCTCGCCCGTTTCCCTGTCGATCTCCACCTCGGCAAGATGGGTGCCGTTCGGATAGGTCGGTCGTTGCCCCTGCCCCATCCCGAACTCGCCATGTTCGTACAAGCCCGGTTCGATATCGGGCGGCAGCTTGGATTTGTTGAAAGCCGTCTTGGCGACATCAGTCAGGCTCACCTGACGATCGGTGCCGGCGACGGTGAAATTGCCCTCGCCGAATTCAATGTCATCGGGTGCCGCTTCCATCATATGGGCGGCGATGCGCTTGCCCTTTTCGATGATTTTTTCGGCCGCGTTATGCACCGCCGATCCGACAAAAACGGCGCAGCGCGCATTGAACGTGCCGACGCCGGTCGCGATCTTGTCGGTATCGCCGAACCGGTACTTGATGCCGGTGTGGTCGACGCCAAGCCTGTCCGCCAGAACCTGGCGGAAGGTGGTGTCATGCCCCTGGCCGTGATCCATCGCGCCGCTTTGCAGCACGATCCCGCCCGACGGGTCGAAGCGGATTTCAACATGTTCGAAGTTGCTACTGGCGACACCGGTGATTGAATTCGACATGCCGACACCGAGAATCTTGCCGCGCGCCTCGGCGTCCTTGCGCCGCACCTCTATCCCCGCATAGTCACCGGCCTTCAGGCAATTTTCGAAATTGCCAATAAAATCGCCACAATCATACTCGTCGCCGAGACAGGTGGTATAGGGGAGCTGGTCGTTCGAAAGCGTGTTGATCCGGCGCAGTTCAGCCGCATCGACATCAAGCTCCCGCGCCGCGACGTCAATGATGTTTTCCAGGATATAAACCGGTTCCGGCTTCGCCCCGCCGCGATATTGCGCATTGGTCATGGTGTTGGTCAGCGCGCCGGTAACGGTGGCATAGATCGCCTCGAACCCGTAAACCCCGGCCATGCCGCCGAACCCGCCCGTGACCGACCGCATATTCCGGTCGGTGGTGTAATAGGCCCCGATCGGCACTTTCGTTTCTGATTTAATCGCCAGAAATTTGAAATTCTTATCCAGCGCCAGCTGCGTGTCGGTCAGGGTGCCGCGGGCCTGTTCGTCGGTCAGGAATGATTCTTCCCGGCTCGCCACCCATTTGACGGGGCGCTCGACCACTTCGGACGCCCAAAGCACAAGGCTGTATTCCGGCTGACAACCGCCGCGCGTACCGAACCCGCCCCCCATATTGTCGCAGATCACCTGCAGTTTGTTTTGCGGCATATGGAATATCTGACCGGCGATCATCCCGCGCATGCCGTGTACGGACTGCACGGTCGCCCGCAGGCGATAGCGGTCCTCAAAAGAATCGTATTCGCCGATACAGCCCCGATTTTCCATCGGATTACCGGCAACGCGGCTGACGCAAACCCGGTGCTTCACGATATGCGCGGCTTTCGCAAATACCGCATCGACCCCGGCCTGATCGCCCTTTTCGAAAAAGAACGCCTCGTTACTCCCCGCTTCCGGCCAGATCACCGGCGCGCCCTCGGCAAGCGCGTCATCGGCGGTTACCACGGCGGGCAGCGGGTCATAATCGACCTCAATCAGCTCCGCCGCGTCGCGCGCCTGTGCCGCGCTTTCAGCGACCACGAAGGCGACCGCCTGGCCAACAAAGCGCGCACGGCCCTGTGCCAGCAGCGACAGGGAACAGGCGAAGCCGGGGGATCCATCGGTCCGTGTTCCAGGATTGGCGGGTTTCAACGCCCCGAGGCCGCGTTCTTCCAGTTCCTTAGCGGTCAGGATGGCGAGAACGCCCGGCGCGGCCTCTGCAGCGGAAATATCGATGCTCTTGATCTCCGCATGGGCGAAGGGCGACCGCAAAACCTGCGCATAGGCCTGATTGGCGATCGTGACATCATCCAGATAGCGGCCCTTGCCCTGCAAGAGGCGCGCGTCTTCGTCGCGAACCAGTGGATCGCCGATATGCACCATATTCATGTGAAGTCCCCCCTTCGCAGCGAAAATTATTTATCAGGAAGCGGCTGCTTCCTTGCCCGTACCGCCATCCTCCACGGCCTGAGCGATTTCTTCATCGGACATCCCGACAATGTCGCGCAGTATTTCAACCGTATGTTCACCGAGCAAGGGCGCGCGCTGCACGTCAGATGGCGAATCCGACAGCTTGATCGGGTTGCCGACACTGAGATACGCGCCCCGTTCGGGATGATCGACCTCGACCACCGTTCCGCTCTCGCGCAGGCTTTCCTCCCGGGACAGTTCTTTCATCGAGAGGATCGGCCCGCAGGGGATATTCAGCGGGTTGCACTGCTGCATGACCTCGAATTTATCAAGCGTCTTGGTCCATTCCTCGATAGCGTCGAAAATCTGCGGAATTTTGTCCAGCCGGTCTTCCGGCTTGGCATAGCCTTCGACCTCTTTCCATTCCGGCTTGCCGATCAGATCGCAGATATTGCCCCATACCGCGGCCTGGGTGATGAAATAGACATAGGCATCGGGATCCGTTTCCCAGCCCTTGCACTTCAGGATCCAGCCCGGCTGCCCGCCGCCGGAGTCGTTACCCGCGCGCGGCGTCGCCTCTCCGAACGGAATGCCCTGACCGTACTGGCTGTATTCCTTGAGCGGGCCGTGTTCCAGCCGCTGCTGATCGCGCAGCTTCACACGGCAGAGATTGAGCACCCCGTCCTGCATGGCGCAGGTCACGCGCTGGCCCTTACCGGTCTGTTCCCGCTGATACAGCGCGGTGACAATGCCGAGCGCAAGATGCAGCCCGGTGCCGGAATCGCCGATTTGCGCGCCGGTAACGACGGGCGGC
The DNA here is from genome assembly GCA_964492555.1 of uncultured Rhodospirillaceae bacterium. GTDB lineage: Bacteria > Pseudomonadota > Alphaproteobacteria > MPNO01 > UBA2964. The sequence goes on from CAZBKQ010000002.1 coordinate 130,624, forward strand.
CCGCCCAGAAAACCGGTGGTCGACGCCGCGCCGCCGGTACATTGGGCGACATTTTCATAAACCTTGCATTCCTCATACGGACCCGGCCCGAACCCGTTGATGGAGGCATAAATCAGCCGCGGATTGATCTCCTGTATTTTCTCCCAGGAGAAGCCCATCCGGTCGATCGCGCCCGGCGCGAAATTTTCGACCATCACGTCGCATTCCTCCAACAGGCGGGTAAAGATTTTGGACCCGGACTCGGTCTTGGGGTTCACCGTTACGCTGCGTTTATTATGGTTCAGCATGGTGAAATAGAGGCTGTCGACATCCGGAATATCGCGCAGCTGTCCGCGGGTCGCGTCGCCGACGCCCGGCCGTTCGACCTTCAGGACATCCGCGCCGAACCAGGCCAGCAGCTGGGTGCAGGTCGGGCCGGACTGAACATGGGTCATATCGAGGATTTTGACGCCTTCGAGAGCTTTCATCTTGATACCTGTTCCTAAGGGTAATTTCGTTTTCAGCGTTACTTCTTTTTCGAAACGACGCTTTGCGGGTTGAGATTGCCGATGCGGCCGCTTTCCGTCCCGGCGCCTTCATCAATCACGGCGTTAACGAGCGCAGGTTTACCCGAATCCATCGCATCATTCACCGCGCGAGCCAGTTCGTCGGGAGAGGTCGCATTATATCCTGTCCCGCCAAACGCCTCCATCATCCTGTCATAGCGCGCGCCTTTGACGAAGACCGTCGTCGCCACATCGTCGCCGCCGCCGGGGTTTTCGTCCGTTCCGCGATAGATACCGCCATTATTGAAGACCACGACACAGACCGGCAGGTTGTAACGGCAGATGGTCTCAATCTCCATGCCGGAGAAACCGAAGGCGCTGTCGCCTTCCACCGCAAGCACCGGATGGCCGGTTTCCACCGCCGCCGCAATGGCGGAGCCCATACCGATGCCCATTACGCCCCAGGTGCCGACATCCAGCCGTTTGCGCGGTTTGTGCATATCGATAATCGATCGCGCGAAATCCAGGGTGTTCGCGCCCTCATTCACCAGAATGGCGTCGGGCCGCTCCGCGATGATGGTGCGCAACGTGCCCAACGCGCCATGGTAATCCATCGGCACATTGTTATTCTGCAGCCGTGGCGCCATCCGCTCGATGTTGGAGTCCCGTTTGTCCCTGACCGCATCGGTCCAGGCGGCGGGCGGCGGCGTCCAGTCCGCGCCCATCCCGTCGAGCAGCGCACGCGCGCAGGAGCCGATATCGCCGACGAGCGGAGCGGCGATTTCCTTGTTGCTGTCCATTTCACGCGGCTCGATATCGATCTGCACGAACTTCTTGGGTGCCTCGCCCCAGGCTCTGCCCTTGCCGTGCGACAACAGCCAGTTGAGCCGCGCCCCGATCAGCATCACGACGTCCGATTCCTTCAGGACGAGAGAACGCGCCGGACCGGCGGATTGCGGATGGGTGTCCGGCAACAACCCTTTCGCCATGCTCATCGGCAGGTAGGGAATACCGCTTTTCTCGACCAGCGCCCGGATATCGTCATCGGCCTGTGCATAGGCCGCGCCCTTGCCGAGGATAATCAGGGGACGTTCCGCGCTTTTCAGCACATCCAACGCCCGCGCGACTGCATCGGGCGCGGGAAGCTGAGCCGGCGCGGGGTCGATCACCTCTACCAGCGACGCCGCCCCCGCGGCCTCTTCCATTGTCTGTCCGAGGAGCTTCGCCGGAATATCCAGATAGACCCCGCCAGGCCGGCCGGAGACCGCGCTCCGTATCGCGCGCGCGATACCGATACCGATATCCTCGGCGTGCAGAATGCGATAGGCGGCCTTGCAGAGCGGCTTGGCAACCGCCAACTGATCCATCTCCTCGTAATCTCCCTGCTGAAGATCAACGATTTCCCGTTCGGACGAGCCGCTGATCAGAATCATCGGGAAGCAGTTTGTCGTGGCATGCGCCAGCGCCGTCAGACCGTTCAGGAACCCGGGTGCGGAGACCGTCATGCAGACACCGGGTTTTTTGGTGAGGAACCCGGCGATCGCCGCGGCATAACCGGCGTTTTGTTCATGCCGGAAAGACAGCACCCGCATGCCTTCGGCCTGCATCATCCGGCCAAGGTCGGTAATCGGAATTCCCGGCACGTTGTATATAGTATTGATGCCGTTCAGCTTCAGCGCATCGATAATGAGATGAAACCCATCCGTCAGGGCCACACCCTGATCCTGGTCCGCCTCGGTTGTCATGGAACCCTCCTGTCAAAGCCGCGCGGCAAAACGGAGCGTTCCGCGCGGCATAAAATTACGCGGCCTATGTATACCAACGGCAAAGACCGGACGCCAAGGGACAGGCTGTGCTATTTAACGCCCGGGCGGGGTCGCAATTTGCCGCGCTTCTGCGTATCCTTTTGAACACAAAGATCAAACTCGGCAATCGAAATGGCTGAAGAACAATCGGGCGGGCGGCCCGGCAAAATCCATCCGGGATCGGGACGCCGCCGCGCGCCGCGCTTTCCGAAAGGCCGGATGCTGGATGAAAACGATGCGGCCTCTATCGCGAAGCTGCTGGGCGATCGCCCGCGCGATCGCGAATTGCTCATCGAATATCTCCACCTGGTTCAGGATAGAGAAGGCTGCCTTCCGGCTGGTCTGTTGCAGGCGCTCGCCGAGGAAATGCGAATTCCAATGGCGGAGATTTACGAAGTCGCTTCGTTCTACGTCCATTTCGACATCGTGCGCGACGGCGAAGACGCACCGCCCGCAACCACGATCCGGGTCTGCGAGTCCCTGAGCTGCATGCTGGCTGGCGCGGAACAGCTGATCGACGCGTTGAATGGTTCCACGCTGGAGAATATCCGTGTGGTCAGGGCGCCCTGTATGGGGCGTTGCGATTGCGCGCCGGCCTGCGAGGTAGGCCACCGCCATGTCGATCACGCGACACCGGAAGCCGTCTCCGCAACCGTTGCCTCAGGCGAACGCGAACCGGCCCTCCCCGATTATCAGGACCTCCCGGCGCGACTGGCCGACGGCGGCTACCGCATGCTCGAATCCTGTCTGGCGGGCGATCTCACAGCGGAGCAGGTGATCGAAACGCTGTCGGATGGCGGTTTGCGCGGCCTTGGCGGCGCCGGATTCCCAACGGGACGCAAATGGCAGTTTGTCAGGGCGGAGCCGGGCCCGCGATTGATGGCCGTCAACGCGGATGAGGGCGAACCGGGCACTTTCAAGGACCGGTATTATCTGGAGCGCGAACCGCACGCCTTTCTGGAGGGCATGCTGATCGCCGCCTGGGCGGTAGAGGCGGAAGCGGTTTACATCTATCTGCGAGACGAATACCCGGCGGTGCGCAAGATTTTGCTGACCGAGATCGCGGCACTGGAAGAGGCCGGACTATCGACCCATACAAAAATCCACCTGCGTCGCGGCGCGGGCGCCTATATCTGCGGCGAGGAATCCGCGATGCTGGAATCGATCGAGGGAAAGCGTGGCCTGCCGCGTCACCGGCCACCCTTTGTCGCGCAAGTCGGCATCTTCGACCGACCGACTTTGGTCAATAACGTCGAAACGTTGATGTGGGTGCCGGCGATATTGGAAAAGGGCGCGGACTGGTTCGCGGATCAGGGCGTGCGCGACGGCAAGGGGCTGCGCAGCTATTCGGTGTCGGGCCGGGTGAAAAACCCGGGCGTCAAACTCGCCCCCGCCGGGACCACCGCGCGGGAACTGATCGAGGATCATTGCGGCGGCATGGCCGATGGACACAACTTCAGGGCTTATTTACCGGGCGGCGCCTCGGGCGGGATTCTTCCGGCTTCTATGGCCGATCTGCCGCTCGATTTCGGAAAGCTCGAAGAACATGGCTGCTTTGTCGGATCGCATGCCGTGGTTATTCTTTCCGATCAGGACAATATGAAAGACGTCGCGCTCAACCTGATGAAATTCTTTGAGGACGAAAGTTGCGGCCAGTGCACCCCCTGCCGTCAGGGAACGGAAAAGGCCGTGGCGTTAATGTCAAAGCCGGATTGGGACCGTGACCTTCTGGAGGATCTGGCGGCCGTGATGGCGGATGCCTCTATTTGCGGTCTGGGGCAGGCGGCGCCGAACCCGCTTCTTTCGGTCATGAAATATTTTCCGGAGGATATCTGATGTCCGATCCGATTACTTTCGAGCTGAACGGCACGACCATCACCGCCGAGCAGGACGAAACCATCTGGCAAGCCGCTCAGCGGTTCGGCGTCGAAATCCCGCATCTTTGCTGGCAGCCGGAACCGGGCTATCGCGCCGACGGGAATTGCCGCGCCTGCATGGTGGAGATTGAGGGCGAACGCGTTCTGGCCGCCTCCTGCGTCCGGAAACCTTCCCCCGGGATGAAGGTCAGCACCACGTCGGACCGCGCCAGGAAATCGCGCGAGATGGTGTTTGAATTACTGCTGGCCGACCAACCGGAACGCGAGACCGGCCATGATCCGCAATCGAAATTCTGGGGCTGGGTGGACGCGATGGGGATCGCGGAAACCAGCCGTCTGCCCGCCGGGGAAAAACCGGCGGCGGATTCATCCCATACCGCCATCGCCGTCAATCTGGATGCCTGCATCCAGTGCAATCTGTGCGTCCGGGCCTGCCGCGAGGTACAGGTCAATGACGTGATCGGGCTCGCCTATCGCGGTCATAAATCCAAAATCGTCTTCGATTTCGATAACAATATGGGCGCGTCCACCTGTGTCGCGTGCGGGGAATGCGTCCAGGCCTGCCCGACCGGTGCGTTGATGGAGGCAAATCTGCTGGATGAAGCGGGCAGGCGAACCGAATTTGAAGACCGCACGGTGGAGACCCTCTGCCCCTTCTGCGGCGTCGGCTGCCAGACCCGCGCCCACGTCAAAGACGAAAAAATTCTGTACATCGACGGCAAGGATGGTCCGGCGAACAATAACCGCCTCTGCGTCAAAGGACGTTTCGGCTTCGACTACATTCACAGCCCGGACCGGCTGACCAAACCGCTGATCCGCCGGGAAGACGCGCCCAAATCGGGTGACATCCAGATTTCCCGCGACAGGATCGGCGAGGTGTTTCGTGAGGCGAGCTGGGAAGAGGCGCTGGAAAAGGCGGCGGGCGGCCTGAAAATGGTGTTGGACCGCGACGGCGGACCGGCGTTGGCGGGATTCGGCTCCGCCAAATGTTCAAACGAGGAAGCCTATCTGTTTCAGAAACTGATCCGTCAGGGTTTTGGGACCAATAACGTCGACCACTGCACGCGGCTTTGCCACGCCTCCTCCGTGGCGGCGCTGATGGAGGGGCTGAATTCCGGCGCCGTCACCGCGCCCTTTACCGCGGCGGGGGACTCGGACTGCATCATCGTGATCGGCGCCCGACCGGAAGAAAATCACCCCGTCGCGGCGACCTATATCAAGGATGCGGCAAAACGCGGCGCGGAGCTGATCATCATGGACCCGCGCGGCCATAAATCCAGCCTCGGGCGCTATGCCAGCCACATGCTGCAATTCAAACCGGGGAGCGATGTCGCGCTGCTGAACGGCATGCTCCACACCATCGTCAAGGAAGAGCTGGCGGATGCGCAATATATTCAGGCCAATACCGAAGGCTTTGAGGAACTGAAAAGCGGGATTGAGGCCTTCCCGCCGGAAGAGATGGAAAAGATTTGCGGCATTCCGGCTGAAACCATCAAGGAAGTCGCCCGCATTTATGCGACGTCGAAGGCTTCCATCATTTTCTGGGGAATGGGCATTTCGCAGCATGTACACGGGACCAACAATGCCCGCTGTCTGATCGCACTGGCGCTGACCACAGGCCAGGTCGGGCGGCCCGGCACCGGCCTGCACCCGTTGCGCGGCCAGAATAACGTGCAGGGCGCCTCCGACGCCGGACTGATCCCGATGTTCTACCCCGACTACAAATCGGTTGAGACAGAGGAGATTCGCGACCAGTACCGGGAATTCTGGGGCCGCGATCTGGACCCCGCCAAAGGGCTGACTGTCGTGGAAATCGTGAACGCCATTCTCGCCGACGAAATCAAGGCGATGTACATCCTCGGCGAAAATCCGGCCATGTCTGACCCGGACCAGCATCATGCGCGGGAAGCGCTGGCGAAGCTGGAACATCTGGTGGTGCAGGATATTTTTCTCACGGAAACCGCCTGGCATGCGGATGTGGTGTTGCCGGCCTCCGCCCATGCCGAGAAATGCGGCACTTTCACCAACACCAACCGGCAGGTCCAGATGGCGCGGCCGGTGATCGACCCGCCTGGAGAGGCGCGGCAGGACTGGACGCTTGTACAGGAAATTGCGAGACGCATCGGGCTCGACTGGAACTATGCGCATCCGAGAGACGTCTTTGCCGAGATGGCCGAGGTCATGCCGTCCCTGACCAACATCACCTGGGACCGGGTCGATAGAGAAGACGGCGTCACCTACCCCTGCGCGGGGCCGGACCGGCCGGGCGAGGAGATTATCTTCGGGCACGGTTTTCCGACGGCAAGCGGCCGGGCGAAGATCGTGCCCTGCGACATCGTTCCGCCCGATGAACTCCCCGATGACGACTATCCGATGGTGCTGACCACCGGCCGCCTGTTGGAGCATTGGCATACCGGGGCGATGACACGGCGGGCGACCACGCTGGACGCGCTGGAGCCGGAAGCCATTGCCTGCCTGAACCGCCGCGATATGGAACGGTTAGGCGTCATTGCCGGCGATTTCGTTCGCGTCACCACGCGCCGGGGTGAAATTGCATTGAAGGCGCGCCAGGACCGCGCCGTTCCGGAAAACATGGTCTTCGTGCCGTTCTGTTTTTCGGAAGCCGCCGCGAATATCCTCACAAATCCGCAGCTCGATCCGCTTGGCAAAATTCCCGAGTTCAAGTTCTGCGCGGCCCGGGTTGAGCCCGCGACGGGCGATGTGGCCGCAGCCGAATAGCGGCCACGCCTTCGGGCGGAACAGGGCGAAATGGTGAACGATTTCTCATCCGCCTTTTCATTGGCGCTTGGCCTGATCGCCGATTTCGATCCCGCCCTGGGTGAGATCGTTGGATTGTCCCTTTATGTCAGCCTGAGCGCGGTTCTGGTCGCGGCAGTCATCGGGCTGCCGCTGGGGGCGGCGCTGGCGGTTTATCGTTTTCCGGGCCGAAAGGCGGCAATCGTGACCCTGAACGCGCTGATGGGACTGCCGCCTGTCTTTATCGGGCTGACGGTCTATCTGTTACTGTCACGGTCGGGGCCTCTGGGCGCGCTCGGCCTGTTGTTTACGCCGACGGCGATGATTATCGCGCAGGCGATATTGATTACCCCGATCGTCGCCGCGCTGAGCCGCCAGATATCGGAAACGCTGTATGAGACCTACCGGGATCAGCTTCGATCCCTCGGCGCCGCGCCGCTGGATATCATCGGCACTATTTTGTGGGACGCCCGCGTCGGATTGCTGACGGCGGTAATGGCGGGCTTCGGCCGCGCCATCGCCGAAGTCGGCGCGGTGTTTATCGTCGGCGGCAATATCGCGCATTTCACGCGCGTCATGACAACCACCATCGCGCTGGAAACCAGCAAGGGAAATCTGGCGCTCGCCATGGCGCTCGGCATCATTCTGGTGGTGCTGGCAATCGGCATAAACGCCGCCGCCGGGATCATCGCCGATGCATCCGGAGCGACGGAGGACACACGGTGACGATCCTTCCTCTTTCACTTTCAGAGGTCGCGTATGAAGCAGGCGGGCGGACGCTGCTGGAATGCGATCTTTCCATCCGAAGCGGCCCGGCGACTATGGTCCTCGGCCCGAACGGCGCGGGTAAAAGCATTTTCCTGAGACTCTGCCACGGCCTCCTTCAACCGACGCGCGGCCATATCGACTGGCGCGGCACCGAAGACGGGAATCCGACACGAAAACAAGCCATGGTGTTCCAGAAACCGGTCATGTTGCGACGGTCAGTTGCGGCCAATATCGCCTATGGGCTCAAGATTCACGGGATCGAGCGATCGATCCGCGACAGGCGCGTCGATGAAATTCTTCAGCGAACAGGGCTGCGGGATGCGGCGCGGCGTTCGGCCTTGTCGCTTTCAGGCGGCGAACAACAGCGTCTCGCCCTCGGCCGCGCCTGGGCCCTGGAGCCAGATATCCTTTTTCTGGACGAGCCGACCGCCAATCTCGACCCTGGTTCCATGGCGGCAGTGGAAACAATCATCTGCGACATTCAGAAAGCCGGCACCAAGATCGTCATGACCACCCACGATCTGGGGCAGGCAAAAAGGCTCGCCGGTGATATTATTTTTCTTTACCGGGGACAGGTTAAGGAACGCGCGGACGTGGCGAGATTTTTCGAGTCACCGGAAAGCAGGGAAGCAACAGCCTATTTGAAAGGAGAATTGCTGTGGTGAAAGTCGGGAGCGGCTTTCTGGCAGGCTGCGCCCTGATTGCGTCGCTGTTCGCGGGCGCGACCGGCGCGGCGGAGAAGACACTCACCCTTGCCTCTACCACCTCAACAGAAAATTCAGGTCTGTTCAGGTTTCTGCTGCCGCCCTTCGAAAAATCAACCGGCATCAAGGTCCGGGTTATCGCGGCCGGCACCGGCCAGGCCATCCGGCTGGCGCGGAACGGCGACGCCGACGTGCTGATGGTCCACCATAAACCCTCGGAGGAAAAATTCGTCGCCGACGGGTTCGGGGTAAAGCGAAATCCACTCATGTACAACGATTTCGTCATCGTCGGTCCGGCCGCCGATCAGGCCAAAATAAAGGGGCTCAGAACCGCCACGGATGCATTCACCCGGATCGCGAAATCGCAGGCGCTGTTCGCCTCACGTGGCGATGAAAGCGGCACGCACCGCGCAGAAGAAGGCTTGTGGAAAGCGGCTGGCATCGATCGGGGGAAAGCAAGCGGCGGCTGGTACCGTGAGCTTGGCGCCGGGATGGGCGCGACACTGAACGCCGCCGTCGCGATGGGTGCCTACACATTGACCGACCGCGCGACCTGGGCGGCCTTTGGCAACAGGGGCAGCCACCGTATTCTGCTGGAAGGCGACCCTCTGCTGTTCAACCAGTATTCAGTCATCATGGTAGACCCGCGCAGGCACCCGCATGTAAAGCTCGCGGAGGCGTGGCAGTTCGTTGACTGGCTACTGGCGGAAGAAGGCCAGACCCGGATCGAAGAATTCAAAATCAACGGCAAGCAAATGTTTTTTCCCAATGCCGCCCATCCGGGTTGTGAATAGGCAATAGAAGACCGGGAGATACCGATGAGGCCGGGTTTCTTCACCATGCCGATCCATCCGTTGGATCGTGATTACCGGACGACCCTGCGGGAGGACCGTGACACCATCATCCGGTGCGACAAGTTGGGTTTTTATGACGCGTTCGTCGGCGAAGCGCTTAAGGAAGACGATCTCCGGGGCGCCGCGGAATAGGGCCAACCCCGCTATCGCGGCGGGCGGCCTTCCCAGGCATCGTCGAGCCGGTCGCGGATTTCATCGCGGTCATAGCCACGCGCGCAGTAATACTGATCGCGCATGATGCGGTCTGCCGCCTCGTCGAGGGCGGCACGGTCGAGCCCAAGCTCGTGCAATCCGCGCGGCACGCCGCAATCCCCCAACAGATCGTAAAGCGCCAGCGCCGCGTCCTTTTCCTCGTCCCCAAAAGCCCGGGCAATGTTGCGGCAGGGGCCGGGCTGAACGTCGCGCACATAGGCCGTCGAATGGGGCAGCATGATACCGTGCGTCGGGCCGTGCGGCAGATCCCAGCCGCCACCGATTACATGAACCATCTTGTGATGAAGCGTTGTCCCCGCGGAAACGATTGTCGCGCCGCAAAGCCATGATCCATAGAATGCCTGCCCCCGCGCATCGACATCACGCGGATTAGCCGCGATCTTCACCAATGCTTCGGACATTTCCCGGATCCCGGCTTCGGAAAACATGTCGGAAACCGGGTTGGCGTTCATTCCCAGAAATGAACTAATCGCATGTGCCATTGAATTCAGACCGCTGGCAATCGATGTATCTTTTGGGAGATTGAGCGTTAGCTCCGGATCATAAATCAACGTTTTGGGCAGCATTTTCAGGTCATAATGATTCCGCCTGACGCCGTCATGACCGATAATACCTTGGATATGGGTGGTTTCGGACCCGGAATAGGTCGTCGCGATACTAATGATCGGGATATCGAATTCCAGCGCAATGGCCTTGCAAAGCCCTACCGCGGTGCCGCCACCATAGGAGACGAGGCAGTCGGCGTTTAGCTCGGCGGCCTTGGCCCTTCCCTTTTCCACAGCGGACATCGGGACGAATATGCGCGCATCCGAACAGATCCCGGCGAGTTTGTCGCCGAGCGGCGCGGCGATTCTTTCTACTTCGGGAACGCGGCTTTTTGTACAGCAGAACATCACCCGTTCAGCTCCGAAGGCAGCGACTTCATCAGGCAATTCGGCAATCCGCCCGGCGCCGTGAATGACGCGGCAGGGATATCCCGTATGAGTGAACGGGTCCAATGGATGGCTCCTTTCGAGTTGACCTGAACTGTTCTAGCGGATTTACGCAAAAGGGAAAATCCGCCCGCCCTATTGCGGCGGGCTTTCGGGGTGGCAAAATGGGCCTTCAGCCAAGGAGTCGGAACAACATTATGCCGGAAGAAAAAATCCAATCGAAATTCATCGTCAACCGGGCCAACGAAAACCCGTTTATCAGCGGCGGCTTGCGCGTCTATCGCGAATATCGTGATCTGGGCATATCGGACGCAACGATGGGCCGCGTCCATGCGCAGATCATCCGCACCACCAAACCCTGTCCGGAAGGCGGCAGCGGGCTGCATTATCACGATCTTGAATTCCAGATGGTGATGGTGCTGAAAGGCAATTCACGCGTCTGGTTCGAAGGCCAGGGGGAGGTCACATTCAATGAAGGCGATTGCTGGATCCAGCCGCCGAAGATCAAGCATAACGTGATGTATTATTCAGAGGATTACGAGCTGCTGGAGCTCACCATCCCGGCGGAGTACGAAACCGTCGCGGTGGAGGAATAATGCGCGTCGTCACCCTGTTGCCCAGCGCCACCGACATCGTCGCTGCGCTGGGGGCGGGTGAGAATATCGTCGGTGTCAGCCATAGCTGTAGTGATGAATGGAAACACCTGCCGGCACTGACCAGCACCATCGTCGATTACGGCGCGCCGAGCGCCGATATCGACGACCAGGTCAAACAAGCGGACGCGCCGCTCTATGACCTCGATATCGAAACACTTGAGGCGCTCAGACCCGATGTGGTGATCAGCCAGTCTCTCTGCGATGTCTGCGCGGTTGCCTCCGGCGATGTTGAAGAAGCCGTCAAAACCATCTCCTCACGCCCGGCGCTGATAAATCTTTCCCCCTTCGGGCTCTCGGACGTTCCGCAAGGCTTCCTTGATGTCGGCGCTGCCATCGGGCACGAGGCCGAAGCGGCGGCACTGACTGAAAGCTGGACCCGGCGTCTCTCCGATATTCAGGGGAAATATCAAACCCGCCCTCCGGT
>CAZBKQ010000002.1:142198-152066 GCA_964492555.1 uncultured Rhodospirillaceae bacterium
ACGGGGTGGGAAAAAACATAATGGACAAGCTGACCGAACAGATCGCGCGCTTCGCGACCGATCTGAGATATGACCATCTGGGGGACGAAATCGCCGACCTGGCCGCCCAGCATCTGATCGACGGGCTGGGTTGCGCTCTGGGGGCGGAAAACACCATGCCGGCCACCATCGCCCGAACGATCGCGGATGGGCAGACGGCGGGGAAATATGCCGGACGGACATTGTTCGCGGGCCGCACGATGCCGCTCGACATGGCCGGGTTCATCAATAGCTGCATGATCCGCAATTACGATTTCAACGACCGGTTTCCGGGCGGCCATCCGTCGGACGGGCTGGGTGCGCATTACGCGCTTGCCGGTACGGTCCCGATGGATGGCAAAACCTTTCTGACCGCCGCGCTGATCACCTATGAAATTTTCATCCGTCTGTCGGAGGCGTCGCAGCTCCGCGAACGCGGCTGGGATCAGGGGTTTGCCGTCGGCATCTCCGCCGCCGCCGCGATGTGCCGCCTTTTCGGGCTGTCGTTTGAGCAGACCGCGAACACTATCGGCATGACGGCAAGCTCCACCGTGCCGCTGCGTGTCTCGCGGTCAGGGGAATTGACCGCCTGGAAAAACGTCGCGACGCCTTTCGCCGGGCGCAACGGCACTTTCGCCGCGATACTGGCCGCGGAAGGCATGCCGGGGCCGGGCAGCGCGTTCGAGGGCCGCGCCGGTCTGTTCGAAAACGTAACCGGTCCTTTCGCGCTTACCCCCTTTCCCAATGAGGGCGGGCCCGTTCGTTTTACCGAGGTGCTGATCAAATACTGGCCGCTTGAAACCAATGGCCAGCCGGTCGTTTGGGCGGCGCTGGATATGCGGGAGAAAATTCCGCCGGAAAAAATCGGCGATATCGAGCATATCGAGATTTTCTGCGATTCCTTCGGCAAGCATGAAATAGGCAGCGAGCCGGAAAAATGGGACCCGCAGACACGCGAAACGGCGGATCATTCCATGCCCTATATTTTTGCGCGCGCCCTGGTGGATGGGCCGCTGACCGTGGCGTCTTTCGATGAGGGGGCGGTGCGCGATCCCGCCCTGCGGCCTCTGATGAACAAGATCGAGGCGACCATCGATGACGAGATCGAGGCGCTGATGCCCGAACATCTCATCGTCCGCGCGGTGGCGAAAATGAAAGACGGCACGATCCATGAAACGGAAAGCCGCAACCCGCCCGGCCATCCGCTTAATCCGATGTCGAATGACGACATCGCCGCCAAGTTCCGCAGCCAGGCGGAACCGGTGATCGGCGCGGATCGTTGCGGGAAAGTGATCGAGGCGTGGTCCGGACTGAAGGATGCGGACGATCTGCGCCCGCTGATCGCGATGATGGACTTTCCGGGGAATTAGTTTTCCCCGCCTCCCCGCGCCGGACCATTCCTGCTATGGTCGCACGGCTTGGAAGAAGTGTAGACAAGAGGTCGTTATGGCTATTCTTCAAATCGGCGCGGCAGCGCCCGCATTCACCCTCCCCAATCAGGATGGGGAAACGGTGAGCCTGTCGGATCAGGCCGGCAAAAACGTGCTGATATGGTTTTTCCCCCGCGCCTTCGGCGGCGGGTGAACCAACGAAGCCAATGGGTTCCGTGATCGAACCCCTGACTTTGAAGACAAAAACACGGTTCTGATCGGCATCACCTTCAGCCCGACGGAAGATCTGAAGAAATGGTCGGAAGAACATGGGCTGACCGGGCATTTGCTGTTCGATGAAACCCGCGCGGTCGCCATGGCCTATGGCGCGGCGGAAAGCGCGGATCAGGATCGGGCGAAACGCATGTCCTTTCTGATCGGACCGGACGGCAAGATCGCCCGGGTCTATGAAACGCCCGAGGCAACGCCCCATCCGGGCGAGGTGCTCAACGATCTGGGCTGACGGACAAGGCGCGCATGACGGATTACTGGCTGAGCAAGATGATGTTCGATTTGCAGAAATCGGGCGATGTTCAGGCGTGGCGCGCGGACCGGGAGCCTTTTCTGGCGCAATACCCGATCAGCGAGGAAATGAAGCAGGCCGTCCGTGATGATGATATCGCCGCCATCGCGCCCCATGTGAACGCCTATCTGCTTCGGTTTTACTGCGGCATTTGCGGCATGGAAGATGCGGAATTCATTGCCCATCTGCGGAGGATGCCGGCACCGGAGAACACAGCCAATGGCTGAGCTTGCCGGCGCCTTCGCGGCAAGCCACGCGCCCCTGATCGCACGCGAATGGGAAACTCTTACCCCGCCCACGAAGAAAAAAATCGTCACGGCGTTCGGCGACATGAAGGCCCGGATAGAGGCGCTTTCTCCCGATATATTGATCGTGCTGGCGCCCGATCACTGGGTGAATTTTTTCCTCGATAATTTGCCGGCTTTCTGCATCGGAGTGGGCACCGAACATGGCGGCCCGCCAGAGCCGTTTCTGGCACCGAAATTTCCGCACAAGGCAATGGCGGGCCATCCTGAATTCGCCCGTCACCTGGCGGAAACCGCCTTCGAAAAGGGCTTCGAGCCATCGCTGACCTACGATGCGCGGCTCGATCACGGGTTTTGCATCCCGCTGTGGCTGCTCGATCTCAACCCGCTGCCCGCCATCGTGCCGATTTTCGTAAATGAGCTGGAAGAACCGATGCCGACCGTTGCCCGCTGTTTCGATTGGGGCCGGATGATCGCAACGGCTATCGAGACCTATCCGGACGACCTCAGGATTGCCATGCTGGGGTCCGGCGGGTTGAGCCATTCGATCGGCGAGCCGACCATGGGCAATATCGACGAGCCGTTTGACCGCAATTGTATTGATCTGTTTTCCCGCGCCGATGAGACGGAGATCGCGGACACCCTGACCAGGGCCCTGCCGACTGTCGGTAATGGCAGCGCCGAGGTGCGCAGCTGGGTCATTGCTCATGCCGCGATGGGATGCCAGGGGTTCGAACTGATCGATTATGAGCCGGTGCCGGAGGTTTATGTCGGGTGCGGCTGGGCGGAGTGGCGCAAGAGCGCACAATCCGGCGACTCATAGCCGACAGAACCAGATCAATCGTTGAAATTATCCCTGAGCGTGCCGGGCGTGTATTCCGTCTTGGACAGGCGGCGCCGCTGCAACTCCGGCACCACATGATCGACAAATTCCCTGATATTATTGCTGGCGTGATAGCCGCGGCCAAGGATGAATCCGCCATTGGCGCCGGTTTCGAAATGAATTTCCTCCAGCCTGTCGACTATTTCCTTCGGCGTGCCTTCCGCCGCCAGAATCCGCTTGGTCAAATAATCGCGCCCCAGTTCGCGCACCGTCGTCTTGGGATCGGTAGTGTTGACGATTTCCTCAAACGTGCCGAGATTGCCGCTGGTCTCCCGCACCTGATCGGCGAAATCGGCGAGGGTCATTTCCGGATCGGCGGTGGAAAAATCGACCCCGAACCATTGCGACATCTCAATCAGCCCGCCTTCGGGCGGAATTGAGTCAAGAAACGCCTGTTCCTTGGCCCGCGCTTCGGATTGCGATTCCGCCACCTGTATCCTGACCGACCAGAGAATGCCGAGATCGCGCGGTTCGCGTCCGAATTTTGCAAGCCGTTCATCGATTGCCGCGCGGTGCTGTTTCATGCTGTCGATCGTCCGCCGCGTGCTGAATTGCAGGTCGGCAAATCTGGCGGCCAGGTCCATTCCCGGCCCGGACTGCCCCGCCTGTATAATCAGCGGGCGCTGCTGTGGCGACGGCAGCGCCGGCAGCGGGCCGCGCACGTTGAAATAATCGCCGCGAAAATCCAGCCGGTGGACTTTCTCCGAGTTCAGAAACACACCTGCCTCACGATCCAGCACCGGTGCATCGGGCTCCACGCTGTCCCACAGGCGGCAGGCGACATCAAGAAATTCCTGTGCCCGGCGATAGCGTTCGTCATGTTCCATCATGACGTCGAAGCCCCAGTTCATCGCCTCCCACTTATAGGCCGAGGTCACCGCGTTCCAGGCGATCCGGCCCTTGGTAACGTGATCAAGCGCGTTGAACGTCCGGGCGCAGTGAAACGGGTGATGATAGGTGGTCGACATGGTCAGCGCATAGCCGATCTGTTCCGTCACCCGGGCAAGGACCGGGATCATCGGCGTCATGTCATGGCGCGGCCATTTCACGCCATTGCGGACCACCGCATCATGATTGCCGCCGAAATCCTCCGACGTGCCGCCGGTATCGCCAAAGAACAACAGATCCATCCTGCCGCTTTCCGCCGTCTTGGCGATGTCTTCATAAAACTCGGAACTGCTGTAATAGGGATAGCCGACCCAAGAACCGGGCATACGCCACAGAAAATCGGTATGCAGAAAGGACAGATCGGCGGCCAGATGAATGGTCTCACGTTCAGACATGGCTAGGCCTCCGACCGCGCCGCCTTGATCAACCCCCACAGATAATCCGGTGTCAGCGGCAATTGCCTGATTTCCACATCAAGCGACGACAATGCGTTGGCGACCGCATTGGCCATCAGCCCGCCCATCGGCAGCAGCCCGCCTTCGCCGCCGCCCTTGGCGCCGAGCGGGCTGACGGGGGACGGGTTTTCCTCCAGCAGATAGGCGCGGATATTCGGAAAATTGCCGGAAAGCGGCGCGAGATAGTCGGCCAGCGTGCCGGTGACGAGCTGCGCCTCTTCGTCATAAATCAGGTGTTCGAGAAACGCGCCGCCAAGCCCCTGCACCATCGCTCCGGTGGCCTGACCCTTCAGCGTCATCGGATTGATGATCTTTCCGACATCTTCGAAAAACACCAGATCGATCAGCGCGACGTCGCCGGTTTCCGGGTCGACCGTTACATGCGCCGCCGCCGAGCCGTTGGCGTAGGTGTGTTTGTGATTGTGAAAGGTTTCCTCGACCGGCGGCACAATAGCGGCCAGATCGGCGAAGGCAACGCTCCGCCCGTCCGGCCCGGACGCCGCCCCGTCCGCCAGCGCTATATCCGCCGCCGCGCAGCCGAACTTTTCCGCCGCCGCGTTGCAGATTTCCCGCCGCAACCCGTTCGCCGCGAGAATAATCGCCGAGCCGCCCATCACGGTGGAGCGCGAATGGTAGGATCCGAAACCTTCCGTCAGAAGCGGCGTCGAGCCATGCGCCAGCGCGACCCGTTCGAACGGGATTTCCAGCGCATCCGCCGCAATCTGGGTCAGGATGGTTTCCACCCCCTGCCCGACCGAGGTGGAGCCGACATGTATCAGCACCGATCCGTCCGGCTGCAGGATGGCCCGCGCGTTTTCCCGGGGGCCCGCCCCGCCCCCTTCGATAAAGCAGGCAACGGCCAGCCCGTGATAGACCCCGTCTATCAATTGCCCGCGCAGATGTTGTTTCTCCGCCCAGCCGATTTCCTTCAGACAGCGATCCAGCACCATTTCGTAATCGCCGCTATCGAGCTCATCCTCCAGCGGCACCGGGCTGATCGCGGCAATGGGGTACGGCATCTCGTCCTTGCGCACCAGATTGCGGCGGCGGAATTCGACCGGATCGATTCCGAGATCCTTCGCCGCCATATCGAACAGCCGTTCGCAGAAAAAAATCGTCTCGTACCGGCCGGGCCCGCGATAGGTGCCGATCGGCGCCTTGTTGGTCAGCATGGTGTGCGAGCGGATATCGATATTCGGCACGCGATAGGGACCGGACATGAATTGCGCGACATTGCGCGGGCTGATCGGCCCGTTGGTCCGGTAATAGGCTCCGGCATCGACCCAGACCTCGCCACGCAGCCCCAGCAATGTTCCGTCGGCGGCGCAGGCGATCTCGATCTCGCAATCCATCTCGCGCGCATGCCCCATGGTCAGCAGATTATCGCGGCGGTCCTCGATCCATTTCACCGGCCGGCCGCAGTGCCGGGCGGCAAAGGGGATCAGATAATCCTCCGGGAAGAACTCGCCGCGCGCGCCGAACCCGCCGCCGACATCGCTTTCCATCATGTCGATGGAGCCTTCTTCGACCCCCATCATGCCGGCGAGAATCCGTCGGTTGGGAAACGGCACCTTGGCCGCGCCCTCAACCGTCAACCGTTGCGCTTCCGCATCCCATTCCGCCAGCACGCCGCGCGGCTCCATCGGCAACGCCAGATGACGCTGTGTCGCGAGCTTTTCCCGACGGATATAGGCGGCAGAGTCAAAGGCCGCATCGGCATCGCCCTTGGTCGCGTGATAGGTGACCGCCTCGTTGCTTCCCCAATCGTCGAACAGAAGCGACTTTTCGGCACAGGCGTCAAACCGGCTGGCAATGGCTGGCAGCGGCTCGATATCGACCTCAATCAGCGCCCGGGCGTCTTCACCAAGTGCGGGACTATCTGCCAGGATAATCGCAATGGCTTCCCCGACATAGCGGACCTTGTCGCGCGCGATCGCGGGCTGGCCGAGCGGGATCAGCTCCTCCATCGGCATCAGGCGCAGCGGCACCAGCGGCATTTCCGCCGGCAGATCGGCGGCGGTGATCACCGAATGCACGCCAGGCAGCGCAGCGGCCGCCGAGCTATCAATGGATCGGATCAGCCCATGCCCCACGGAACTCCTCAAAATGACGGCGTGGAGCAGGTTTTCGCGGGAAATATCGTCGACAAACCGGCCGCGCCCGGGGAGGAGGCGTAAATCCTCGACCCGCCGAACCGGCTGGCCGACGTAAGTATTGTGAAGCGTAGTGCGCGCGGTGGACATGGGCGAAGAATTTCACTTCCCCCCCGCCTTGGCAAGCGCGGCAAGCCTCTATTGCCCGAACCCGGCGATTTGATAGAGTTTGCGCCCGAATTCGACATGGCAAGGACCGCCGCACATGGATGACATCCACACCAACACGGCGCCCGGCGATTTCGTCTGGCCCTATGAGGACACCTCGCGCGTGCCCTATCGCGTCTATACCGACGAGGATCTCTACGCGCTGGAACAGAAATGCATTTTTCAGGGGCCTGTCTGGAACTTCCTCTGCCTCGATTGCGAGATTCCGAACCCGGGCGATTACAAGACCACCTGGGCGGGCGACACGCCGATCATCGTGGTGCGGGACGAAAACGGCGATGTGAACGCGATGGTCAATCGCTGTGCGCATAAGGGCGCGCTGGTCTGTTTCAAACCGCGCGGCAATGTGAAGGAGCTCACCTGCGTCTATCACAACTGGGTCTATGATCTGCGCGGCAATCTGACCGCCGTCGCCTTCAAACGCGGCGTCGGCGGCAAGGGCGGGCTGACCGATGAATTCAAAAATGAAGATCACGGTCTGCGCCCGCTCCGGGTGGAGATTTTCCGCGGGCTGGTCATGGGCACTTTTTCCGGCGAGACCGAGCCGGTCGCGGAATATCTCGGGGACGAGCTGACCGCCGCCGTCGACCGGGTGCTGATCAAGCCATTGAAAGTCCTCGGCTACTACTCCCAGATTTTTCAGAACAACTGGAAGCTCTATGTCGAGAACAACAAGGATTCCTATCACGCGAGCCTGTTGCATGTGTTTCACAACACGTTCGGCGTGGTGCGCCCGACCATGGGGGGCGGCATCAAGATCAGTGATTCCGGCTGGCATCATCTGAGCTATACCGTACGGACCGATATCGCCGACAGCGAAATCGGCAAGGAGAAGGTGCGCTCCAAACAGGAGGAGTACAGCCTGGAATCGCCCGCTTTGATGGAGCACAAGCCGGAGCTCGGCGACAACGTCACCAACAATATCCAGACCGTGTTCCCGACACTGGTGATCCAGCAAATTCTCAACTGTCTCGCCGTGCGCCAGCTTATCCCGCGCGGGGTGAATGAGGCGGAGCTGATCTGGACCATTCTCGGGTTCGAGGACGATGACGAGGAAATGATCCAGCACCGCATCGCGACCAATAATCTGGTCGGGCCGGCGGGCTTTATCTCCATGGAAGACGGGGCGGTCGGCGCCTGGGTGCAGCGCGCGGCCAGATCCGACGGCGAAGCGATGACCGTCATGCCGATGGGAGGACGCGCGATCGAGCCAAGCCAGGGATCGCGCGTGACGGAGGCCGCGGTGCGCGGATTCTGGAAGGGCTGGCGCGAGTGCATGGGGGTTTGAACTGATGAACACGATTTCTGCCGATCTCGACCACGACCTCGCCCTTCGCCCGCGCGTGGAAGCGCTGAACGCCGATTATATCCACGCCATCGACGATGACCGGCTGGAGGAATGGCCGGATTTCTTTACATCTGACGGCGAATATTCCGTCACCACACGGGAAAATCACGCGCTCGGCCTGCCGATCTGCCTGATCCGGTGCCAGGGAACCGGCATGTTCCGCGACCGCATTTCGGCGCTGCGCCAGGCGAATATCTATGAGCCGCACACCTATTGCCATTCGGTCAGCGCGCTGCAGATTCAAGGCGCCTCAAACGGCCGGATCAAAACCAAATCCAACTTCACCATTACCCGCACCATGAGCGAAGGCGACATGATGGTCTTCGCCTGCGGACGTTATCTCGATGAAATCGTGGAAGAAGGCGGCGTCCTCAAATTCGCGTCGCGCGCGGTGATCCTCGAATCCCGCCGCATCGATACATTGCTGGTTATTCCGATTTGAGGGCCGGGTTCTGATTTGACCGAAAGCTATCGCAATCCGGGTTACACCAGCGCCCAAACGATCTCCGTCCTGACCGGAGCGAGCCTGATGCTCACCATGAGCATGGGGATGCGCCAGAGCTTCGGGCTGTTCGTCAATCCGGTGACGCAGGATCTCGGTATTTCGGTGGCGGATTTCACCCTCGCCATCGCGCTGCAGAACCTGACCTGGGGGTTGAGCCAGCCCTTGATCGGCGCCATCGCCGACCGGCTGGGCTGCCGGGTGATGACCATTCTGGGCTCTCTCCTTTATGCCGCCGGGCTCGGCGTCACCATGATCGCCACCGGGCCGGTCATGCTGTGGCTCGGGCTGGGGGTGATGGTGGGTCTGGCGCTTGCCTGTACTGGGCTCTCCCTGGCGCTCGCCGCGTCGGCGCGGGCGGTCTCGGCGGTAAAGCGCAGCGTGACGCTCGGCACCATCTCCGCCTTCGGCTCCATCGGGACCTTCATCGCGGCGCCGCTGGCGCAAGGGCTGATCGACAGCGATAGCTGGCTGGTCGCCATGGTGGGCTTTGTCGGGCTGTGCGCCGTGATGATTCCGGCGGCGTTTTTCACCGGCGCGGGCGACAAGGCGTTTCGGGAACAGGAAGCAGCCGGCGGCGGAGAGGCGGGGCGGGAAGCCGTCATGTCGCTGAAAGAAGTATTGGCAGAGGCCTGGGCGCATAAAGGATACGTCACCATGGCGGTGGCCTATTTCGTCTGCGGCTTGCAGCTGATTTTTATCGCCGCGCATCTGCCCGCCTATCTGGAGATTTGCGGCCAGTCGCCGACCCTCGGCGCGCAGGCGCTCGGCGTGATCGGCGGGTTCAACGCCATCGGCTGCTATATCCTCGGCTGGCTGGGCGGGCGGTTCCCCAAACACGTGCTGCTCGGCACGGTCTATATATTGCGGTCATCCTTTATCGTGGTGTATTTCCTGCTGCCCGCGACGCCGACAACCACATTGATCTTCGCCGCCGTGATGGGGCTGCTCTGGCTGGGGGTCGCGCCTCTGGTCAACGGGCTGGTCGCGCAGATATTCGGGCTGCGCAATATGGCGACCCTGACCGGCATCGCGTTTTTCTGTCACCAGACGGGATCGTTCGCCGGTGCCTGGGGCGCGGGGCTGCTGTTTGACGCGTTGGGGAATTACGATCTGGCCTGGCAGATCGGCGTGGTCATCGGCGTGACCGCCGGCATCTTCCAGATATTCATGAATGACAAGCCGACGCCCCGGATGAGCGGCGCGGTCCCGGCATAGGGCCCGTCTCTCCTTATTGATCTGGATCAAGCCCCGG
>CAZBKQ010000003.1:0-10571 GCA_964492555.1 uncultured Rhodospirillaceae bacterium
GATCGGCGGGATAGAGGTCTATGAAGCCGATCAGATGACCCTGATTCTGGAATTGCCCCACTGGTGGGGTTTTCCCTTTGCCGTGTTTTGCCTCGTAGTCCTGCTGATTGTCTGTATTTACACGACGGTCCGCAGCTTCACCGAAACCCGTCTCGGACGGCAACTCTGAGGGGATGGCGATATGACGGGGCTCGAAATCGTCGGTATCGGATTTGCAGTCCTGCTGGTCCTGCTGGCCTTTCGCATCCCGATCGGGGTGGCGATGTTGCTGGTCGGGCTGGTGGGCTATTCGATTATCGCCGGTATCAATCCGCTGCTCTCTTTTCTGAAAACCGAAATGTTTTACCGGTTCAACACGTTTGAACTGTCGGTCATTCCCTTGTTCGTCCTGATGGGGCAGTTCGCCGCCAAGGCCGGGTTGAGTCAGGCCCTGTTCCGCGCGGCTTATCTGTGGATCGGTCATTATCGCGGCGGCGTCGCGATGGCGGCGGTCGGCGGGTGCGCGGGTTTCGGCGCGGTTGCGGGGTCTTCGCTGGCGACGGCGGCGACGATGGGGCAGGTCGCGCTGCCGGAGCTGCGCCGGTACAACTATTCCGGATCGCTCGCCACTGGCGCGCTGGCGGCGGGCGGCACGCTGGGCATTCTGATCCCGCCATCGGTCGTGCTCATTATCTACGCCATCATCGTCGAGGCGAATATCGTCACCCTGTTTCAGGCGGCGTTCCTGCCCGGCATTATCGCCGCACTCGGCTATATTCTGACGATCGCGATCATCGTTCGGATCCGTCCTGATTCGGGTCCCGCCGCGGATCGGGCGTCGCGGGCCGAGAAATGGGCGGCGCTTCTCGAGATCTGGCCGGTGCTGCTGATTTTCCTGCTGGTTATGGGCGGGATTTATCTCGGTGTTTTCACCCCGACCGAAGGCGCGGGTGTTGGCGTCGTCGGAACCTTCCTGATCGCGGTTACCCGCGGTGGCATGGGGATGGCGGATTTCAAGGATGCGCTGATCGGCTCGGCCAATACGACGGCGCTGATTTTCCTGATTCTGCTCGGCGCGGCGATCTTTAACGCGTTTCTCGGGTTTTCGCGTCTGCCGATCGCGGCGGCCACTTTCTTCAAGGAATCCGGATTTCCGCCCATGATGGTGCTGTTGGCGATGGTTGCGCTGTTCATTGTGCTGGGCTTCGTTATGGACTCGTTGTCCATGATTCTGCTGACGGTGCCGATATTCTGGCCGATCATCGCGGTGTTGGATTTCGGGCTTCAACCGGATGATCTGCAGCTCTGGTTCGGCATTATCGCCCTGATCGTCGTGGAGATGGGATTGATAACGCCACCGGTGGGGCTAAATGTCTTTATCATCAACACGATGGCGAAAGACGTGCCGATGATCGAGACCTTCAAGGGCATAATGCCTTTTATCCTCTCGGATACTGTCCGGGTCGCGCTGTTGATCTTCTTCCCCTGGATTACGCTTGTGGTGCCGCGTCTTCTGGCGACTGAATAGAGACCGCTCGCCTTGTTGCCGGGGCGGCCCTTCGCCTGATACAATCAGCCCAATCAAAAAATTCAATAATCGGGAGTGTATGTCATGGACATGCCGGCAGGGTTTTCCGTAAAGCCGCTATCGCCCCTGTGCGGGGCGGAAATCAGCGGGCTGGATTTGAGCCAGGAGTTGCCCCAGCAGACCATCGACGCGTTGCAGCAGGCCTGGAACGATCATGTCGTCCTGATCTTTCGCGGCCAGGATATTACCGAAGACGAGCAGTTGCGCTTTGCGTCGCGGTTCGGCGAGCTTGGCAAGCGCAAAAAACCGCCGGAAAGATTACGACGCCGTAGTGAGGGTATTGCCCAGAATACCGCCGAGGTGATGCTGGTCAGCAACAAGATCGTCGACGGTAAGCCGGTCGGGTCGTTCGGCGACGGCGAAATGTGGTTTCATATCGATTCCGGCTATGCCGAACGTCCCTATGCCTACACCTTCCTCTATGGTGTGGAGCTTCCTTCCTGGGGTGGAAATACGCGGTTCTCCAATACGGTCGCGGCTTATGAAGCACTGCCGGATGAGATGAAGGAGAGGCTCAAGGGAAAAAAGGCCCTGCATATTCATGAATATGAACGCCGTCAGCGGGTGCCGCTGCGGGACGACATCAGCGATTCGCCGCATTGGTTCCACCCGGTGCTGATCGAACATCCGAAGAGCGGCAAGACCGCCCTTTTCGTCGACCGGCTGATGACAAGGCGGATAGAGGGAATTCCGCTGGAGGAAAGCGAGGAATTGCTCGAATTTCTCTATGACCATGTGGAGCGAGAAGATTTCATCTTTGAGCATGAATGGGCGCTCGGCGATGTGGTGATGTGGGACAATCTGGCGACCGTTCACGGGCGGACCTATTTTCCCGAAACCGAAACACGACTTTTGAGGCGCTGCACGATAGAGGGCAGCCCCCTGACAATGGCGAAGTGAGGCGAAAATGAATAACTGGCAACCTTCCACGGGAAAACGCGAACCGGCTCAGCTGGGCAAACCGATTGTCGATCCGGCCGAATGGTATCCACAGGATATGGACGGCAAGGATTTCTGGATTTGGGACCTGTCTGATGGCGAACTTTCGGAGGTTCGCTCCGCGGTAGCCGGCGCGGAAGCGGCCGGCCGCGATCTGATGGAGATCGAAAAGGATAATTTCGCGATCCCCACCCTGTCCGAAGGGCTCGCGAAAATCCGTAAGGAACTGACCGACGGCCGGGGTTTTGCTCTGCTCCGCGGTCTTCCCGCCGATGAGATGACGCATGCGCAATATGCCGCCGCGTTCTGGGGAATCGGCAAATATATCGGCGATCCACTTTGCCAGAACGCCAAGGGACATATGCTTGGGCATGTGAAGGACCTGAATGAGGATTACAGCAAGGCGCGCGGCTATATGACTAACGCCCATATGGCGTTCCATTGCGATCAGGCCGATCTGATTGCGCTCGGTTGCGTCCATAACGCGAAGGCGGGCGGCCATCACATGGTCTGCTCCTCCGTGGCGCTCTACAACGAAATGCTGCGCCGCGATCCGGAGGCGGTTGCGTTGCTCGGCCAGCTCTTTTACCGCTCGCGCCAGGGGGAAATTCCGCCGGGTGAGAGTGATCCCTGGGTCCGCCAGCCGGTCTTTGGTTTCAAGGACGGTTTTTTCGCCGCGCGCGGCGTTTCCGCTGCCATCGACAAGGCGCAGGGGCTTCCCGGCGTGCCCGACCTGACCGACAAGGAACGCGCTGCGCTTAAACTATTCAAGGAAATGGCGCCGGAGCTGGCGATCGAAATTCCGTTCCAGCACGGCGATATCCTGTTTATGTGCAACCATGTGACGCTCCATTCGCGGACCGAATTCGAGGATTGGCCTGAACCCGAGCGCAAGCGCTATCTGCTGCGCCTTTGGCTGCATACGCATGGCGCCCGGCCGGTGCCGGAGGAAATCAGCCGGTGGTCGAACGGTGTTTATACGGCAGAGACAAGGTTTTTTGCGCCGCTGGACGCTGCATAATCCTGCCATAAACTCCCGGCATTTTGCCGGAATGGTTTTGCCAGTGCCCGGTTTTTTGAGCAGTCGCGTTCCGATCGCCGCCATGCTTCTTGTGATCGCGGGGCTGCCACATGGCGCGGCTGCCGAGCGGCTGGACGTCGTTCAGTCGACGATGGTCTGGTGTCACGACACGTCGCGAAATCTGGTCAGTCAGCGTCCCAAACATCGTTGTAGCGGCGAAATCGTTTCCGAGGAACGCGCGCGGGAAATCAAGAAATCCCGGCGGAATTTCATGATGAAGCGGTTCAACAAGCCGCCGCCGGTCGTGCCCGGTCGCAAACTCGGCGGCACGGGAACCGGCTTTTTTATCAGCGCCGACGGGTATGTCCTGACCAATGCCCATGTCATTGATGACTGCAAAGCGATTTCCGTCCGTCCCGCCGCGTCAGGCGGCAAAGATGTGGTGTCGAAGCTCGTCGGAGCGGATTACGCTCAGGACCTCGCCCTGATCAAGGCGCCGATAAAACCTCCCGCCTATGCCCGTCTCAGGGCCGGCAGGGTGCTGGCCGACGAAGAAGTCACCGTGGTTGGTTATCCGCTGCATGGGCGGGTTACAATCAAGCCCATCAAGGTTGAGGGGCGGGTTTATCGCAGCTTTGATACCAATGTCCGGCCCCAGCGGTTCATGATGAAAATCGATATAAGGCGGGGTAATTCGGGTGGCCCGATCATGGATCGCCGCGGGCTGATCGTCGGTGTGGTGGTCGCGAAAATCAATACGCCCGGCATGTATCAACAGACCGGCAAGGTTGTCCGGAATGTCGGGATCGGTATCCGGCTTAATACGGTGATAAAGTTCCTTCATGACCAGCCTGTGGAAATTTCGCGGGTCGCGCCGAGAGAGCAGCCGGAGCCCGAAAACCTGTTTTCGCTTGCCCGGCAGTGGGTCGTGCAGATCGGCTGCTACAAGTAAGACCGGGCGTTGCCTTTGCCGCCTTCGGGCCGCGTGCTAGCGTCGCGTCAATTCTGGTTTGAATACATGCGAGGGTTCTATGGCGAGTGGCGCCGGTAAAATTCTGTTCAAGGGCGGGCTGGTTTACGATCATGATGGCGATGTGCATCGGCCCGCGGCGGCTGACCTTCTGGTGGAAGGCGACAGTATCGCCCAGATCGGTCCCGATCTCCTCGTGGATGGTGCCGAGGTAGTCGACGCCACCGACCATTTGCTGGTGCCGGGCATGGTCAATGCTCATTACCATTCCCACGATACGCTATGCCGGGGCCTGTTCGAGGAAATGCCCCTCGAATACTGGTTGCTCTATACGCTGCCGATGGGAACTTACCGCAGCAAGGAGGAAATCCGCCTGCGGACGCTTGTGGGCGCGCTGGAGTCGATGCGTTGCGGCATTACCACCGTTCAGGACATGCTCGGTTTGATCCCGCTGACGCAAGAAAACATCGATACGGTCATCGATACTTACGAGGAAATCGGCGAACGGGTGGTGTTCTCGCCCATGGTGTTCGATATCCCGGCGGTCGGCATGATGCGGTTCCGCGACGAATTGCCCGACCATATCCAGGAAATGCTGGGGACCGAGGCGTTAGACGCCAGGACACAGCTCGATTTTCTCGACAGCGAGATGAAGCGACGTCCGGCGGGCGGGGTATTGCGCTGGGCGGTCGGACCGTTCGCGCCGCAACGTTGTTCGCCGGAACTGATCCGGGGCTGCGCTGATCTGGCCGAGGCGCATGATATCGGCATTTATATCCATACCTATGAAACGCGCGGGCAGGTGGTGATGGCGCGCGAGATTTATGGCGATCATGGCGGGTCGTTTATCCGCTATATGGACGCGAACGGCATGCTTAATCACCGGCTGAATATTGCCCATTCGGTATGGTTGAGCCGGGAGGAAATGGACATGATGGCGGCCGCCGATGCCGGCGCGGTTTTGTGTCACAACAGCAATATGAAGCTGAAAAGCGGGGTCTCCCCGATGCTGGATATGCGCGCTGCGGGCATGCGCGTGGGGTTGGGCTGCGATAACTGCTCCGGTTCGGATGTCCAGAGTATGTTCCAGGCAATGAAATCCTATTGCATGCTGGGCGCCATCAGCGATCCCATGCCCGGCGATCAATTGAGCCATGAGGCGTTGCGCAACGCGACGCTCGGCAGTGCGCGGACCGCGCTGCTGGACAACGAGCTTGGCGCGCTTAAACCCGGCTACAAGGCCGATTTCATGATGATCGATATGACCGACATCGGGTGGCTGCCCTATAACAGCGCCGCGCGGCAGCTGGTCTATACGGAAACCGGCCGGGCGATCGACACCGTGGTGATCGACGGCAAGATCGTCATCCGGGACCGCAAATGCACCACCATTGACGAGGACGCGCTGCGCGCCGAAGTCGCCGAGCACATGAAGAGTTTCATCCCGGAATACGAACAGATCGTCGAATCCCGCAAGGAAGCGCTGCCCTATATGCTCAAGGCGCATCAGCGGGTCTGGAATACCGATATCGGATTACGGCGCTTTATTGCGCGGACGAATTACGGCGACGGCGACCTGCCGGAGGCCTGAACGGGGAGTATTGGAAAATGACGGGGGATATCCGGATCAGGCATACATGCTTGCGGGTAAAGGATCTCGACCGCTCGGTCGATTTTTACACCGGGCTTTTGGGGATGGATCTGATGCGCCGGCGGGAAAGCCCGGAACGCGGCGAGACCGTGGCCTATGTCGGCTATGGCGATGAAGAGTCCAATCATGCGCTGGAGCTGGTCCAGGAGCATGAGCCGCCGGCGGAATACGCACACGGCAATTGCTACGGCCATGTTGCGCTGATGGTGCCGGATGTGGGCGATATGGCGGACAAGCTTAAAGGCGCAGGGGTGGAATTTGTCCTCGAACCGCATTTCGTGCGGGAAGGCAATCCCAACCGGATCGCCTTTTTCAAGGACCCCGACGGGTATGAGATCGAGCTGACGGAACGGAAATAGGTTGAAATAGGCTAAGAGGCGCCGCCGTCTCTCAGTAATCCGCCTCTTCCGCATCATCCGGTTCGGAGACCGTATAACGCCGCAGCAGCCGGGTTTCCTCCTTGGGGAAATCATTGCGGGCGTGATTGACGCAGCGATTATCCCAGATCAGCAAGTCATCCGGCGTCCATTTATGGGCGTAGATGAATTCCGGCTTTTCCGCGTGGTCGAACAGGAATTCCAGTAGATCGTCGCTTTCCTTGCGATCCATCCCCTCAACATACCGCGTCATCAACCGGCTGAGATAGAGCGTCTTGCGGCCTGAAACCGGATGGGTTTTGACCAGCGAGTGCAAGGCGTTCGGATAATCAGAATTGGTTTCGATTTCCGCGTTCTGATCGCGCAAAGTCGAGCCGTAATCGTAAATATGGCGCGCCATCAGCGTGTCGATTTTCGCCTTCATATCGTCGGACAAGGCGTCATAGGCGGCGCGTAAGTCCGAAAACACCGTTTCCCCGCCGACCGACGGGATCTTGATGCCGTAAAGGGTCGTCGCGCGATAAGGGCTTGCGCGGTGAGAGCCGTCGGAATGGAAATACATCTCGCCGTCCGGCAGCGACCCGATCGGTTTGCCGTCCTTGCGGATGTTGGAGACCAGCATGACGCCGCGCTTTTTGCTGCGCTTTACGTCACCGGCGCTGCGTTCGCGATAGGCACCGTCAACCCGTCCGAAACGGGCGGCGAATTCCTGCTGATGCTGCGATCCCAGCACCTGATCCGGGAAACACAGCACCGAATATTCGGCAAAAGCCGCGTGAACATCCTCCAGCGTCCTGTCATCGACCGGTTTGCTCCAATCGACGCCGCGAATTCTGGCGGCGAAAACGGGGGTGAGTTTTTCGATCTCCAGCTCGCTAACCAGCGCCATGAAACGGTCCTCCCGAACTATTGTTTGAATTTGGCTGGATATTAGAACAGGGGCATAAAACTGTCACGCGGGCGCATTGACGCGCCTCTTGCCGCATGCTTCCGTTTCATATGGATAACCAATCATCAGGAGGTCAAAATGAGTGTTGCCCGCCACCCGAGGGATCCGGAGCTGGAAGGCGTATCGATAGAAGATGTCGCGGATCGTTATATCGCCCGGTTCAATGACCGCTATGCGGACTGGGAAGCGTTCGAGGACGCGAAGATCGAAGGGTGGAAACGGGCGCAGCACCGCTATATCGGCGCGGGGGGGTCTGGAAAGCATGACGAACAGAATGTCATTCCGCCGCGCGCCCATACGCTGTCGATCATGTTTGTCGAGCCGGGGCAGGGCAATGCGCCCCACACCCATGAGGTTGAGGAAACCTTTTTCGTACTGGAAGGGCAACTCGATGTGTTTATCGAGGACGAGGATGGTAACCGCATAACCAAACGGCTTGGCAAATGGGACTGCATCACCAGCCCGCCCGGCGTGATCCACGGCTACGACAATAACAGCCTGCAGCCGGTTTATTTTCAGGTAATGCTCGGCAAGGGTCGCCCGGAAACGATGGGGTATGCCGATGACGAGCTGTTCGCCCGGCGTGACGCGCATCTGAAATAGGATAGAGCGCTGTCGATCAGGCCGGTTGCAGCCCCAGCCGTTCATCCCGGGCCCTGAGCCAGGCGATCACCGGCAGGGACAGCAGGATCATCCAGCTCTTGCCGATGATCTGCGGCAGCAGGAATTCGAGGCTGCCGAAGGCCAGATAGAGGAACAGCGCGCTGTCGATCACCAGACCGACGATGCCGCTGGCGAAAACGGCGAGGACCAGCCGTTTGCGCTGCAAGGGCGTGTAGACAGCGCAATCGGCCAGTTCCGACAGAAGAAACGCGACGCCCGAGGCGACGACAAGGCTGGGAGGCGCCAGAAAGGCGGAGAGCAGGGCTCCGCCGAAAATTGCCGCCACCGCCCAGATGATACCGAGCCGCCGCTGCACCAGATCGCGCAGCACCAGGGCCAGACCGATCATGATAACGCCGCTCGGCGCCATCATTTCAGGCGCCACCGGTATCAGACAGGGCCCGTTGGGCACGCATGTGACGCCGACATGCAGGATCATCCAGTTCGCCGCCGGGATACAAAGTGTAAACGCCGCCAGAAAGGCGTAACCCTGCAGCCGCGCGCGTTTGATCTTGTCAGTGTGATACAGCATGAACTACTCGGAAATTCGCCGCCTTGTGCTAACGGGTTGGGGCCGCGGGCGCAAGCTGTTTCGGATGACAGTAGCGGCGTGCTGCGCTAAGTCTGTTTGCGATCAACCGTTTAGACAGGAACGCAAAATGGAACGTTCGGTTCTTTCCACCGTTATCCGGCTGGCGATCATCTCGCTGCTGGTCGGATTTGCGCTGAACTTCTTCGGCATTCATCCGGAGGATCTGGTCACCAGCCTGGGCAGCACGGTGGTGGAAATCTATCGCATCGTGCTGCGATTCCTGCGCTGGGCGCTGGAATATATCCTGATCGGCGCGGTGGTGGTCTTGCCGATCTGGCTGGTGTTGTTCCTGATCCGCCTGTCGAAAAAGAAAAACTGACCCCTCAGGGGTTTGGCGGGCCGTAGCCGGGATGATCCGGCGGCGGCTCATTGACCGTCAGAACGGAAGTGCCACCGAAGCGTTCCTTCCATTTCTCGATCACTTCCGGATTGAAGACATTGTTGGGTACCTCGCCCGCCAGCGCCTGAATGACCGCATCCGACGCCCAGGCGAAGCCTGGGCCCAGATTGCTTTGCCGGTTATAGGAAATCATGTGTCCCGACAGCAGCACCTTGTCGCCCATCGACCGGAAGGGCGACTCCGCCGCGATGGGTTCATCCCAGAAGGCGTCGACACAGGCGCCCGCGATCACATCGTTCCGCAGCGCCTCAATCAACGCTTCCTCATCGACATTCTTTCCGCGTGAGGTGTTCACGAAAATCGCCGATGGCTTCATTTTCGCGAATTTTTCCGCATTCATCAGCTTGCGGGTTTCCGCATTGTTGACGCAATGCAGCGAGACGATATCGGATTGCGCCAGTAACGTGTCCATATCGACCTTTTCCACCCCGTTGCGGACAAACCGGTCATCGTCGATATAGGGGTCGCAGGCGATAATGCGAAAATTCCACGGCGCGAAAAGCTGCGCGACCCGGGCGCCGATCCGCCCCAGACCGATCAGCCCGAGCGTAATGCCCTCATACCCGTCGGAGGAGCGCCTGCCGAGATAAATACCGTAATGGTCCTGGCTCTTCCAGCCGCCTTCCTTGATAGCGCGGTCGCGCTCCCGCTGTTGTTTCAGCTTTGTCAGGATCATTGAAACCGTGCCTTCGGCAACGCCCCAGCAATTCGACTCGGTCGGTGCGTGACATACCAGAATGCCGAGTTCGGTCGCCGCATCGACATCGATATCGTCGGTGCCCACGGTGCATTTGGCGACGATGCGCAGCTCCGGATTGGCTTCAAGAATGCGCCGCGTGATCGGGCTGGACCGGATGGAGGTGCCGACCATGGCGCTGGCGGTACTCGCGATTTCGGCCATCGTGTCTTCGTGATCACCGCCGGGAATGTGCCAGTCCCGATCGCCCAACTTCAGCTCACAGCCATAGCGTTCCATTTTCTCATTGCATTCATCCGGATTTTCCGGGACCGCGAAGATAAAGACGTTCGGATTGGCCATTGGTTCCTCCCTTAAAACTCTTTCGGCATTCGGAAAATTTTATCAAACAATGGCGGTTGCGCCAGCCGGGCTAACGGGTCAGCGCCGCGATCAATCGCCGCATATCGGGCGCGGCTTCGATCTCCAATACTGCGTCCGCCGCCTCTTCCGCCTTTTCGGCTGGCCAGCCTGCATAGTCTGCGCATTGGCGGTATTTTTCAGAGACCGCATCCCATCCCATGGGGGCCTGACTGCTGCCCACGGCGTAATCGGCGCGCCCATCAATGGTTTCTCCGCTGCACAGACGGATATCAATCAGGCTGGTGACGTTGGTGTAGCCGGGCCCGGCCTCCGCATAAGACGAAAATTCGATCTTTTCCATCGCCGCCCGGATTTCGGGTTTGGCGACGGTCTCGTCGGTAAA
>CAZBKQ010000003.1:10671-16940 GCA_964492555.1 uncultured Rhodospirillaceae bacterium
CTCTGATAAAGCCGCCGCCGGCCGCCGCGAACCAGCCATTGGCGCGTTCCAGAATATCGCCAGCGCCGGAAATACCGGCCCGAGCCATTTCCGCCGCCGCCAGTCCGCTCTCCGCCGCGATGCCGCAATGGGCCTGCTCGGTCATGGTACCAAAATTGCCCCGGATGCCGCCCGCGCGCGCGGTGGCGATCGCCAGCGCGTCGGCCGTTTTTTCCGCATCGAGTTCGAATATGCTGGCCGCCGCCGCCGCCGCGCCAAATATGCCGAGCGAGGCGGTCGCGTGGTAACCGCCCTGGTAATGCCGGGCATCCAGCGCGTGATTGAGCTTGCAGGCGACCTCCAACCCGCAATGGATCGCTGTGGACAGCGCCGTGCCCGAAGCATTGGTCGCTTCCGCAGCGGCCAGCGCCGCCGGTATCACCACGGCGCCGGCATGAATGCCGCCGTTCCGTTCCGGTGTCGGCTGCGGGTTGGTGTCGTCGAAATTATCGGCATGCATTGCGGCGCCGTTTGCCAGCGCGGCGAGAGACGGGGGTGCACTCCCGGTGGTTGCCAGAATGGAGGCGCGCCCTGAACTTGCTTGAGCGGCGATATAGGTCAGTATCCGGTCAAAAACCTTGCTTCGGTTGCCCGCCAGGGCTAGTCCCAAGACATCCAGAAGATGGATATGACCGCGGGCAATGACATCAGCCGGTATGTCCTTGATTGTTGTGCCGGCGACGAATTCGGCGAGTTCCCGCGTCACGGGCGGTGGTATATCGGACATATAGAACGGCCTTTCCTTTATCCGGCATCAATCCGCAACAGTGCGGTTCCGTCAACTGCGTAAAACCGGTCCGTGTTTACCGATTGTCAAAATTGGCGGGGCAAAAATAGAAGACCTTGGGGTTCAGGATTGTGGATTGAGACGATGCCGGGCGCGACAGAAATTTATATTTGCGAACCGGGCCAGCCTGTTGAGCAGGGCCGGATTGAATATAGTGCGAAAATCAGTTCCCGCTATGACGCGGAGAAGGACGCGCTGGACCGGTGCGCCGCCGATCCGTCGATCGGCAAGATCGTCTATTACGCGGTATCGGAAGACGGTGATTTCAAATCGATCCTGACCTATGACAATCCGCGCGCGAGAAAGGTGAAAAAGCACCGCGTGCCGGCCGGTGCCGTCGCGCGAAATCCCGCAAAAAAGGGACGGCAGAAACAACAAAAATCTCCCGGTCTGATTGGCCGGCTGCGCCGGGTTTTCGAAGAATAGGGCGCTTTCAAAACGGATCGAACGGCAATTCGCCATCCCGGGTTTCTACCTCGATCACCCAAAGATCGGGATCGCGTTCCAGCGACTTTCTGACCCGGGCGGAGGCCTCGACCTCGTCGAGAGCCTCTTCTTTATGTAGCTGATACCACTCAATATTTCCGTCCAGATCCCGCATCTGCGAGAGCAGGCGGCAGCGACCAGGTGGTTGGTAAACCTTGAACAGGACGGTGCCGCCCATCTTCTCGCCACTGTGTATTACGGTAACCGGAATACCTTCTGCGGAACAACGGCGGATAAAGGCGCCGGTCCAGAGGTGGGTGGGCAGCCGTTCGTCGCCCATTCAGCCAAGCGGTCCCAGAAACGGCTCGCCCATGAAGGCATCGGACGCGGCCTCGATCGTCTCGGGCCAGTCGCTCGGCGTGACCTTGCGCCGTTCCGATGCGGGGCGGGGTTTTCCGTCCCAGCCGACCTGTTCCATATAGGCGTAAAGCTGGATCAGATGCCCGTCCGGGTCTTCAACAAAGACGGTGTAATCAATGCCCGCATAAAGGGCTTGCGGGATGTCTTCCCGGACCGTACAGCCATGTTCGTCGCGCAGGAAATTGACGGCCGCGCGCAACTGCCCGTAATTGCCGAGCCGGACCGCAAATGAAAAGAGCAGTGTATCCTCGCGGCAGCCGAGTTCCTTTCTGAGGGCGACCGGATAGAGCCCCAGCGAATGATGTTCGGTGTTGTTGCGCAGGAAATAGCAATGATGGCCCCCATAATCGATTTCCTCGGTGACGATAAAGCCCAGCATGTCCCGATAAAATGCCAGTGAGGCGTCGATATCCTCGCAAAACAGCCTGACCGGACCGACCTTGGTGATCTTGAACGGCCGTCCCAGCAAAATGCCGTCGACGTCGTATTTTTCTTCCAGCGGTTCGATATCGCGAAAGCCCGATGCCGCCGCCGATCCGGCTGCCAGCGCGTCATTGACTTCCCTGTATTCCGATATCTGCGGCAGGGGCGCGACCTTGCTGAATTCACGGTCATGCATGTCCCAGGGCTTTGAATGGCCGCTCCAGCCGATCTGCTCCATGCCGTAATAGAGTTCATTCTGAAACCAGTCGGGGTCCATCAGGTAGGTGTGCCAGTTCGACCCCGGCATATCGCGGCCAGCCTTCGCCATGTGACAGCCCTGTTCAGTCAGCCAGTGATGGCCGTTCACGACCTCGGCCAGCGTGCCGACCTGCCAGGTGATCTGGTTGACGGTGATATTCTCGCGCCACCGGTCGCGCTTGTCGGTAGCGCCGCGATGACGGTGATTATAGAGAACGAAGGCATGGTGATCGTGGCTGTAGCGGAAGAAATAGCCGCGAAGATCGCCAAACGGTTTGAATTCGTCCGGGATTTGGCGCCCCTCCGGGAATGGATCGCGGATATCGACGATCCTGAATCCGAGCAGCGCGTGATAGAAGCGTAATGACTCCTCCATGTTGATCGCGTTGATCCCGAAATGGCCCAGCCGTCTGATCTTGAACGGCCGGTCCAGAAGGACGCCGCCGACGCTGTATTTCCCGTTTGTCGAATCCGGCATGTCTTATCCCATCCGTGCGCGCAGGTCGTTGGCATAATCGGCGATTCCCGCGTCGAAATCATATTCCGGCTGCCAGCCCAGCATGTCGCGCGCGCGGCTGCAATCCAGCGGCAGGGCCCGGTTAAGCGGCGGGGTGCCGGGGACGATTTCAATTTTGAGGTCCGGCAGATGTTTGCGGATACCGTTCACCAGGTCGTCGAAGCTATGCACGACCTCATAGCCGATATTGAAAATGTTTTCTTCCGGCGCCGGCACGGTCATGGCGAGATCGATCGCCCGTCCGACATCCTTTGAATAGACATAGGCAAAATCCATGGTCTGCTCTTCCGGAATTTTCGCGGGCTCGCCGGTGATCCCCGCCATGACGAGATCCTGTACCTTCTGTCCGCCACCGGAGCCGCCCCAGAAATGGCCGACCCCGAACGTATTGGCCAGACGCAGCATCATCACCTCGAACCCGGCATTGATCGCGTAGGCTTCCCAAATCTTTTCCTGCGCCACCTTTGAATTGGAATAGGCGGCGCCGGAGCCGAGGAAGTTATCCTCCTGGACCGGCCCGTTGGTAATCTTGCGCCAGTCATAGGCCCCGAATGTACTGATATGCACGACCCGTTTGACGCCGGTCAGCCTTACCGCGTCGGCCACCGCCAGCGTGCCGCCGATATTCAGCCCATAGCCGAAATGGATCGGGTCGGCGGCCTTTTTGCCGATGACGGAGGCGGTATGCAGCACGCAATCGACATCGTGATCCTGTATCGTCTCCACCATGCCCGGCAGGCTGCGCACGTCTTCATTCACATAGACAAAATCGGCATCGCCCAGCTGGCTTTTGACATAATCCTCATGCGGGATCGGATCGACGAAAACGACCTTCTCGCCGCGGCGCAGCGCGCATTGCGCATAGGACGTGCCGACGAGGCCGGCACCGGTGATCATCGTGGTCATCTTGTTTCTCCCTGTTCGCGCGCCGCCTTTTCGCGGCTTTCTGTTCGTAAAAGATAAAGACTGCTGCCGAAGATGACCAGCGCGCCCGCATAGGACCAGAGGCCGGGGACCTCGGCGAACCAGACCAGCCCGATCAGGAAGGCATAGACGATCCGCATGTAATCGAACGGCATGACAAAGCTGGTTTCGCCCAACCCGACCCCATGGGTGAACATGCCCTGGCCGACGATGCCGAGCGTGCCTGTGAGGATGAGCAGCGCCAGTTCCGTCCAGGTCGGCGTGATCCAGATAAAGGCGGCGGGCAGGTCGATCATGCCGCCAAAGGCGAACCCGATCAGCCCCGGGATAAGCGCCAACAGCGTCGTCACCATGGCGAAATAGAACATGATGGTGACAGTGTCCTCGGTCCGGCTCAGCAGCTTGATCGTCAGCACGACCCCGGTACCGAAACATGTGCCCATGACCGCGACCACGGCCCATGGATCGAACCCCGCGCCAAAGGGCTTTGTGATCATCAGAATGCCGGTAAACCCGATGAGCGTCACCATGCCCCGCTTCATACCAACGGCTTCGCGCAGGATCAGGATGGCGATAACCACCATGATCAACGGCCGGGAGAACTGGATAGTGACGGTGTCGGCCAGAGGGATATGGATCAGCGCGAAAAAGAAACAGAGATTGCCCATAAAACCGAATCCGCCGCGGGCGAAATGCAGGAAAGGTTTGCGGGTTGACAGGACCTTCAGGAATCCCATGCGCCAGACCAGCGGCAGCATCACAATCAATCCCGCGAGAAACCGGACGAACAGCACTTCGAATGCCGGCAAGGTGCGTCCCAGAAACTTGACCAACGACGCCATGACGATCAGCAAGAAAGCCCCGGTCACGACGAACAGCGCGCCCTGAATATTGGGGGACAGCCGCCGCCACGGCGCGAGGATTGCGTGTTTGAGGGATGACTCGTCGGTCGGGGCTGTGGACATTGTGGCCTTTGAAACCGGGGCAGGGGGTGATTGTCCGCCAAGCCGGCGGTTTGTCAAACGTGGCGCCGCTGCCTAGGCTCTCTTGTGAAATTAACGGGAGAATTCGAATGAGTGAGAACGGAAAACTCGATGGCGCCGTCGCGCTGGTGACCGGCGGGGGTGGCGCGATCGGTGGCGCTTCGGCAAGGCTGCTGGCGGCTGAGGGCGCGGCGGTGCTGGTCGCCGATAACCGCATGGAAGCGGCGGAAGAGATTTCAGCCGAGATTGTGGCGAACGGTGGAACCGCTCAACCGTTTGAGCTGGACGTTTCGGACCCGGTTCAGGCCGAGGCCGCCGTTTCCGCCGCGGTCACCGCCTTTGGCAAGCTGACCGTTTTGGTCAATGTCGCGGCCGCCGTGACCCCCGATGCGCCGGTTGAAAGCCTGCCGCTTGAAGACTGGAACCGGGCCTTCGCCGTCAATTTGACGGGCCCTTTTCTGATGGCGAAATATGCCGTGCCGCATATGCGGGCGGCTGGCGGCGGAGCGATTGTCAATATGGCCTCGCAATTGGGCACTATCGGCGTACCCGACCGGTCGGCCTATTGCTCCACCAAGGCGGCGCTGATCCATATGACGACAATTCTGGCGGCGGAAGTAGCGGCCGACAATATCCGCGTGAATTCGGTGTCGCCCGGTGTGATAGAAACACCGCGTACCCTGCGCCGTTTTGACCGGGTCGAAGATTTTCAGGCCGCGCGCGGGCCGCTCCATATGCTCGGGCGGGTCGGCAAGCCGGAAGAGGTCGCCAAGGCGGTGCTGTTCCTTGCCTCGGACGATTCGTCATTCACCACGGCGACCGATTTGCTGGTCGATGGCGGTTATATCTATCTGAAACGGTCCGGAAAACCGGCGGGAGAAAAAGCTTAGGCGGCCAACCGCGTATCACCGGCGCGTCTACGTTGGCGGATGGTGATCAGGACACCAATCCCCAACAACGCCGCCATGCCCGGCGCGGGCAGGGCGTGTTCGGTTAAGAACTGACTGCCCGAAACAACGGTAGCTTGCGCCAAGGAAATGATGTCCAGGCCGGTAACCGAATCAATTGTGATCTGGCCGATCGCGGTCGGGGTGTTTCTTGGGCCGCCTTCCCGCATGAGGTTGTTATTGTCGCCCAGCGCGCTGGCATGATCGAGCCCCAGATTATGGCCCAGCTCATGCGCGATTGTGTCGAGCCGGTTAATATCGAAAATGATATCGCTGATAATGAATCCGTTGGCGCCGAGATTACCGAGACCGGCGTTCAAATCGCCGCCGATTGTCAGGCTGTCCACGACGAACATATTCACCACAAGCGAATTTTCGTGGCGATTGGTATCCGTCGCGAAGGGGTTCAGCAATTCCAGTGCGTCAGTGTCATTGGCGTTGAGCCAATCGGTGCTGTTCAGTGTTCTGCTGCCAAAGAAATTAACATTCAGGCCGGTCGAGGGCTGGGCCCATATCGCCTGCGTCGCATTTTTGAAGAGGTCGCC
>CAZBKQ010000003.1:17040-29825 GCA_964492555.1 uncultured Rhodospirillaceae bacterium
AAAGCTTCTCCGTGCTCCAACGAAAAAAGTGCATAAATACCGAAAATCTTTGGTTAATTTTGTGTGACACCCATTTTGTCCATGTTCCTCCGCCATAATGCGGCCGCCGCGCCCTTGCCGCCAATGGCGCTCGGTGCTACTCCCGGCACATGGCTGGTGTAAAGCATTCCAACGGACACAAGATAGAAGGGGTTCTTCCGGCGTCCGAACCCGAACTGGCGGGTCCGGCGATTGAGGCGGAGTCCGTCGCATTCGATCTTGAGACGACGCTCTCGGCGGTAAGGCCGCTCAAATCCTCGGTCCCCGCCGATTGTCATTCGGCGGCGACACTGGGTACCGAACGGGAAGGCAATGCCGTCCTTATCGATGAAAGCGGGTTGTTCCTGACCATCGGGTATCTTGTGGTTGAAGCCACCGATGTCTTAATCGGCGGCCCGGGCGGCTCTGTCATGCATGCGCAGCCCCTCGGCTATGACCATGAAACCGGTTTCGGGCTGCTCAGAACCGTCGACAAGCCGGAATTCGAACCGATCAGGCTGGCCCGCGATGCGGATAGCCTGACGCCGGGCGCGCGGGTTGTTGTCGCCTCTGCCGGTGGGGCCGGCAGGGCGCTGGATGCCCACGTGGCGGACAGGCGTCTCTTCGCCGGTTCCTGGGAATACATGCTCGATTCGGCGATTTTCACCGCGCCGTTACATCCGAGCTGGAGCGGCGCCGCCCTTATCGACCCCGAAAGCGGGATGCTGTGCGGTATCGGTTCGCTGTTCGTGCAGGGGCCGGGTGGCGAGGATGAGGACGAGCAAGGCAATATGTTCGTGCCGATCGAGTTACTCAACCCGATTTTTGACGATCTCATGCAATATGGGCGTCGTTCCGGGCCGCCGCGCCCCTGGCTTGGCATGCATGCGACGGAAGCGCTGGGCCATCTTGTGGTGGCCAGCGTCTTCGATGGTGGACCCGCTGATAATGCGGGAATTCGGCCAGGCGACGTGGTTGAGCAGATAGAGGACGATTCTATCGATACGCTGGAAGCGCTTTACCGGCGTCTATGGTCGGTGGGTGAGGCGGGCACGTCCGTAAAACTTGGTATCATCCGCGGTGCGACGGGAATGGATATTTTTGTGCGGTCGGGCGACCGGCGGGATTTCTACAAGTTGCCGCGCCGCCACTAGGTGGCCGTCTTTAGCCGCCGTCTGATCATGACGACGCCGCCCGACATCATGGCGAAAAGATAAAGTGAGGACGGTTCCGAAACCGCCGTCGCGAGCGACTGCGAGTCGGAAATCGAGTAAACTTCCAGGGTAGAGCCCGGGTCGATGGTGATCAAAAATGTTTCGCTGCCGGTAAATGCATCGGTGACCAGCCCGTCACCAACGCTGTCCGCGATCACCCGCGAAAACTCAAAGATGCCATAAGATTGTTCAACGCCATCTATATCGAAAGACGTCGACTGACTGATCAACGATTCGGCATATTCGTAAAACTCCGTGATCGATGCGGAGAGTGAATATCCAAAATCGACAGTGATCGACACCGTAATCGCGGAAAGACCGGCGCTGTTATCGATTTCCATATAACCGTCCGTTGCCGCGACCGCGATCCCGGCATCGCCCGGAAAGCTGGCCGATGCGTTGGTCGGCATGGATTGGGTGGTGCTGCTGGGGCCGGATGATGCCGTCACCGAATCGATGCTGGCCGATCCCATCGCGATCGTTGCTGTGCCGAAGGGCAAGGGTGCGGGAACAATTACGCAGTTGATTATATCCTGAAGCGTGTCAGCGAGCCCCGGGTCATCCGGCAGAACGACA
Source organism: uncultured Rhodospirillaceae bacterium (assembly GCA_964492555.1). Lineage (GTDB taxonomy): Bacteria > Pseudomonadota > Alphaproteobacteria > MPNO01 > UBA2964. Next base: position 18,849 of record CAZBKQ010000003.1, read on the forward strand.
CCTTCGGTAAACACCGTGGTGCCGTTTGCCACGGGATCGATCGAAAAGGAATCGATTGTCGTGGTGACGGTCAAATCGGATGTCGCAATTGCCAGCGCGTGCAGTTTCGACGGCGCAAACGCGAGCAGCGCCCCCAGAACCGCGGCAATTTTAACCCATTTAACCATCTTCAGCCTGATTTACGTGACTATTTATAGTTTTTTAACGCAAGAAACGGGCCATCTATTTTTTAGTCGGAATTCCCCCGATTCTGTTGTGGCGCGGTCGTGACATTCTGTGACAACGTAAAGATTCTCGACAATCTCGGGTGAATTACGCCCATTCCCTTAACACTTCCGGATCGGTTTCGGATTTTAGCCGGGAGTCGCGAATTTTCGTGAATTCCGACGGATTTACCAGCTTTTTTAACGCCCAGGCGGCGCTGCCCCTTACCAGTGGCGATTGATCGTCCAATAACGGGAATATCTTGGTCCTATAGCCCGCATCGCCGCTATTGCCGATGGCGATCAGCACATTGCGGATAAAACGGTCGCGCCCCAGACGTTTGATCGACGATCCCGCGAATACGTCCCGGAAGGCGGTATCATCCAGCATGACCAGATCACCGAGCCGCGGCCAGATCTTCTCGATATGGGGTTCAAGCTCCGGCGCGGTGCGGGGTTTTGCAAACCGGTTCCACGGACAGACCGCCAGGCAGTCATCGCAGCCGAATATCCGGTTGCCGATTGCTTCGCGGAATTCATGCGGGATCGGCCCCTTATGTTCGATGGTCAGATAGGAAATGCAGCGCCTTGCATCCAGGCGATAGGGCGCCGGAAATGCTTTGGTCGGGCAGATATCGAGACAGCGCGAACAGCTGCCGCAATGATCGGTTTCCGGTGTGTCCTCCCTCAATTCCAGTGTGGTGAAGATCTCCCCCAGAAACAGCCAGGAACCGCGCTGCCGCGAGACCAGATTGGTGTGTTTTCCCTGCCATCCGAGCCCGGCGGATTGGGCCAGGGGCTTTTCCATTACCGGTGCCGTATCGACAAACAGTTTTACTTCCGCCTCATATTGCTGGTGGATTTCCCGCGCGAGGACCCGCAGCTTTTTCTTGATGACATCGTGATAATCGCGTCCCCGCGCATAGACGGAGATCGCCCCGCGTTCCGGTTTCGACAGGATTTCCAGCGGATCGTTCTCCGGTCCGTAATTGAGCCCGACCACGATCACGGATTTGACTTCGGGCCAGAGCGCCCGGGGCGCTCTTCGTTGCTCGGCCCGGGCCTCCAGCCAGCCCATATCGCCGTGCCCGCCGCCGTTCAGAAATTCGATAAGTCTCTCGCCGGGTTTGTGGTCCTGATCGGCGGGTGCGAAACCGACCGCGTCAAATCCCAGCGCCAGCGCGCGATCACGGATAGCCGCTTTAGGGTTTTCGGTTGGCGTGTCGCCGGTCAACCGCGGCCCCGATAGGGCGCGACACCTTGATCCGGGACCCATAACCCCTTCGGCACGGGGCCGGTCTGATAAAACACGTCGATGGGGATTCCGCCGCGCGGGTACCAGTATCCGCCGATGCGCAGCCAGACCGGTTCCAGCTCCGTCTCCAGCCGTTTGGCGATGCCGACCGTGCAGTCTTCATGGAAATGTCCGTGATTACGAAACGCGCCGAGGAACAGCTTGAAGCTTTTGCTTTCGACCAGCCAGGGTCCCGGCGCGTAATCAATCACCAGATGTGCAAAATCGGGTTGTCCCGTCACCGGGCACAATGTGGTGAATTCCGGGCAGGTGAAACGCGCCAGATAGGGCGATCCCTGATGCGGGTTCGGGATCCGCTCCAGCACAGCGGCATCAGGCGATTCCGGCAATGCCGTTCCCGCGCCGAGCTGGGTCAGGTTTTTTGTATCGACCTCATTCACCGTAATGTCCCGCCTTTCAGCTATCCAGCGCTCGTTCCGGACCGTCCGCGAGTTCCCGGTCGAAATCGCGCCGGAATTCCGCCAGCGTGCCGTTTTCGATGGCGTTTCTCAGCCCGCGCATAATATCCTGATAATAGCGCAGGTTATGCGCCGTCAACAGCATGCCGGCCAGCATCTCGCCCGCCTTTACCAGATGATGCAGATAGGCGCGGCTGAACCCCGTGCAGGCGGGACAGGAACAGGCGGCATCCAGCGGCCTCGGGTCATCGGCATGGACGGCATTGCGTAAATTCAGCGTGCCGCCCCGGACAAAGGCCTGCGCGGTGCGGCCCGACCGTGTCGGCATGACGCAATCGAACATATCGATGCCGCGCGCGACGGCGCCCACGATGTCTTCGGGCCGGCCGACCCCCATCAGATAATGCGGTTTATCCGCCGGCAAACACGGCACGGTGACATCCAGCACGTCGAACATGCGTTCCTGGCCTTCGCCCACCGCCAGCCCACCGACAGCGTATCCGTCAAACCCGATATCGATCAGGGTTTCCGCCGAGGCCTGCCGCAACTCTGGAAATATGCTGCCCTGCACGATGCCGAACAGCCCGTATCCGGGGCGTTCCTCGAATGCTTTCCGGCATCGTCCGGCCCAACGCATCGAGAGCTCCATCGATTTCCGGGCGTCGTCTTCGGATACCGGCCAGCCCGTGCACTCATCCAGCACCATGGTGATATCGGCATCCAGCAGATTTTGGATTTCCACCGAGCGTTCCGGCGACAGCGCGATATGCGCCCCGTCGATATGGGATTGGAAGGTCACGCCCTCCTCGGTCAGTTTGCGGCGTTCCGACAGGGAAAAGACCTGATACCCGCCGGAGTCCGTCAGGATCGGGCCCGGCCAGTTCATGAATTTGTGCAACCCGCCAAGCGCCGCGACCCGTTCCGCGCCCGGCCGCAACATCAGATGATAGGTGTTGCCGAGAATGATCTGCGCGCCGGTCGCGGTGACGCCATCGGGGGTCATCGCCTTGACAGTGCCGGCCGTGCCGACAGGCATGAATGCGGGCGTGTCGATAACGCCATGGGCGCAGGCGATCCGCCCTCGGCGCGCATTGCCGTCGGTCGCCAGCAGGTCAAAAGAAAATTCAGTCGCTCCCGTCATCGTGTTGTCCGTTCCAGAAGACAGGCGTCTCCATAGGAATAAAAGCGGTATCCGTTCTCAATGGCGTGCCGGTAGGCTGCCTTCATTGTTTCAAGTCCCGAAAACGCCGATACCAGCATGAACAGGGTGGAACGCGGAAGATGAAAATTGGTCTGCAGCATGTCGACCGCGCGGAACCGGTATCCCGGCGTGATGAATATATCGGTGGTACCGTCAAAGGGATGGATTTTGCCGTCTTCCGTTGCGGCGCTTTCCAGAAGCCTCAGGACTGTCGTTCCGGCGGCAACGATCCGGCCGCCCTGGTCGCGAATCCCGTTCAGCCTGTCCGCGGTAGCGACATCGATACGCCCCCATTCGGCGTGCATCTTGTGGTCTTCCACCCGGTCGGCCTTTACCGGCAGAAAAGTGCCGGCACCGACATGAAGCGTCAGTTTTTCAATCGTGACGCCGCGTTCCCTTAGCCGGTTGAACAGATCGGGCGTGTAATGCAGTCCCGCGGTCGGCGCGGCGACGGCACCCGCCTTTTGCGCATAAACCGTCTGGTAATCGTCGCGGTCAGTCGGGTTTCCGGTCTTGTCGCGCTGGATATAGGGCGGCAGCGGCATGATGCCGTATCGTTCAAGACCATCGGTTGTTTCCAGCCCGCCGAAAGCGACCCCGATTTCGCCTCCGTCGCTCTTTTCGACGACATCGGCAAAAAAATCCGGCCCGAATTCAATCCGGTTGCCGGGTTTCAGCTTGCGGGCCGGGCGGGCGAAGGCGCGCCAGTTGCGGTCCGATTCCCGCATATGCAGCGTGATCTCCACCCCCGCCGCGCCGCGCCTGCCGCTGAGCCTTGCCGGGATGACCTTTGTATCGTTCAATACCAGCACGTCCCCTGGCGACAGCAGTTCCGGCAGATCGCGAAACAGCCTGTCTTCCGTGGTTTCGCCCACGACCAGCAAGCGGCTGGAATCGCGGGGCGATGCGGGGCTCTGGGCGATATTCTCGCGCGGCAGCCTGAAATCGAAATCGTCGGTGCGCATGACGCTTTCCCTAACATTTTGCCCGCGCCGGTCAAAGACAGCTGCCGCGCCTGTCGCCGTTCTCGGCAATCGTGATAGACTTTTTAATCAATAATATAACCTTAGGTTATTCCCTTCATGACGCAGCCCGAGAGTGGTCCCAAAGGGCCGCCAGCCGAAAAACCCGATCCGATCAAGGGCGCGGTCTATATGTTCGCGTCCGCCATATCGATATCCGGCGCGAACGGTATGGTGGTGCATGTATCCTCGACCGGGTTGCACGCGTTTGAAATCGCCTTTTTCCGACAGTTGATCGGCGCCGTCATGATGACCGCGCTGACCCTGCGTCAGGGGGTCCGGCATTTCTACACCCGGCGGATAAAGCTGCATCTCCTCCGTTCGCTTCTCAACGCCTTTGCGCTGCTCGCCTATTTTTACGGGCTCAGCCTTGAACCGCTAAGCAAGGTCGTCGCGCTCAGCCTGACGGCGCCGCTTTTCGCCACCGTGGGCGCGGTCCTTTTCCTGCGGGAAAAAATGACGGCGCATCGCTGGATCGCGTTGGCGGTCGGGGTGATAGGCGCGTTGATCATTCTGCGGCCCGGGGTGCAGGTGGTCTCGCTCGGCGCGGTTCTGGTGTTGCTGTCCAACGCGTCCTGGGCCTGCGCGCTGATCGTTATCAAGAAGCTGACGGAAACCGACACCGCCATCACCATCGCGCTATGGGCGGTCTATTTTCAGGTCCCCATTGCGCTCGCCGCCGCGCTATTCGTCTGGCAGGGACCGACGCTGGATCAGTTCTGGTGGCTGGCCGCGATCGGGCTGGCCGGGACCGTGGCGCAGGTCTTTTTGGGCGACGCTTTCCGCCGCGCGGACGCAACAGTGGTGTTGCCTATCGATTTCACCAAAATCTTTTATGCCAGCCTGATCGGCTATTTCTTCTTCGATCAGGTGCCGGAAATCTGGATCTGGGTCGGCGCCTTCGTTGTCTTTGGGGCGGTTTTCTATAACGCCTGGCAGGAACGCGCCGCCCGCCGGGCGGGTTGACCCCCGCCTATCAGATGCAGCGATGCGCCGTTGCGGCGCAGCCAGCCGCGTGCTTCATCCGTATGTTTGCTAAGCCCGACGACGACGGACCAGAAGGCGGGCGAATGGTTCATGTGCGCCAGATGCCCCACCTCATGCGCGACCAGGTAATCGGATACGAAATCCGGCGCCATGATCAGCCGCCAGGAAAAATTCAGGTTGCCGCCAGCCGAGCAACTCCCCCAGCGGGTCCGCGCATCGCGCAAGGTGATCCGGCGGAATGGCCGTCCCAGCGCATTTGATTTTTCTTCCGCCAGCGCCGTCAGCCTCTCCCGAGCCCGGTCTTTCAGCCAGCTGGTCACCAGATCATCGACATCCCGGCGCAGTGGCCAGACGACAAGTCGCCCGTCAATCTGTTCGACCCGGCGGAGGCCGCGCGGTGTTGTCTCTATCAGCAGTCTTTCACCCCGGTATGGAAATTCCATTCCATCCGTGAACGGTTTGCGGCGCGCCAGCCGGGCCGTGCGGTCGGCAAGCCAGTCTTCCTTTTCGCGCGCAAATGCCATGGCTTGTGAGACCGGCATGCCGTGTGGAATTACCAGTTCGAAATATCCGTCGCCTGGCACCAGGCGAAGCGCCACTCGTTTCGCCCTCTTGCTGTGTCGCAGCGTCACCGGCGCGGTCTCGCCGTTGGGCAAGGGGATGCGATGAAGATCGTTCATAGTTGCGAATTTCGTGGACCCGGCGGATTCGGACAAGCAAAATCGGCCAGAACAATTTTAGAACACATATCTCATGGCCGTTGCGCAGACCGATATCGCCGCGATGCCCGCCGAACCCGGCGCTTATGCGCTGCATATTGTTCTGCCGCGCCGTTTTGAGGGTGCGATCGGGGCTCTTGGTCCGGTGTCGCTAAAGAGGGGTGACTATCTTTATCTGGGCAGCGCGCGTGGCCCCGGCGGGATCAGCAGCCGCGTCGGTCGTCATTGCCGGCCGGAGAAAAAGATTCATTGGCATATCGATCATCTTACGGTTGCAGGTCGTGTCACAGAGGCTGTCGCGATACCGGGTGGATCGGAATGCACGCTGGCAGAGCTGGCGTTGACCTTTCCCGGTGTTACGGTTCCGGTTCCCGGCTTCGGCAGTTCTGACTCCAAGCGTTGTATGTCACATCTGTTGTTGTTGCCTAAACCGTTATGTGCCGCCATACTTGATAACATTAAGGCGTCTGTGCGTAATTCAGGGGAAGGCACTACCAGTGGTAGATAATCCGGTCGTCGATCATGAAGATTGGCTGGAGGCGCGTATCGCGCTTCTGGAAATGGAAAAGGAATATACCCGCCTGCGCGACCGTATATCGGCGCATCGCCGGGCGCTTCCCTGGGAAAAGGTCGAAAAGGATTACATTTTCGACGGGCCTGCAGGGCGGGAAACGCTGTCGGACCTTTTCGGGGAGTGCAGCCAGCTTGCCGTGGTGCATTTCATGTTCGACCCCGGATGGGAGGAAGGGTGCAAATCCTGTTCCCTCGCGGCGGATCATTATGATCGCGCCGTCCCGCATCTTCGCGCGCGCGATGTGTCCCTCGTCGTGATCTCGAAAGCGCCGCTTTTCAAGCTGCAGGCCTTTCGCGAGCGCATGGGGTGGGGTTTCAAATGGGTGTCGTCCTATGAGAACGACTTCAACCGCGATTATCACGTGAGCTTCACGCCCGAAGAACGCGATGAGGGCGAAGCCTATTACAACTACCGCAAAGGCGGCTTTCCGGTGAATGAGGCGCCGGGTCTTTCAATATTCGCCAAGGACGAGAGGCAGGCGGCGTCTTCCACACCTATTCCGCCTATGCGCGCGGGCTGGAATCGCTGATGACGACCTATACGCTGCTCGACCTGGTGCCGAAGGGCCGCGATGAGAAGCGGCTATCCTATTCGATGGAATGGGTCCGCCACCGCGACCGGTATGGAGAAGGTTAGGTTCTATTCCTTCACCGCCGCGCAGCCTTCTATGGTCGCGCGCAGACCCCGGCCTTTATCCACGGTTTCTCGGATTTCGTCGGCGAAGGGCGACTTTTCCATCAGCCGGTACAAATTCGCCGCCCCTTCATGGAACCCGTCGCTGAGACCCACCGCGCGGCAGGTCGCGGCGATTTCCTCCATCTCACCGATATAGCGGTGCGAGACGGCGGGGAGCGCCGGGGTCAGGTTTTCCATCCGTTTGTAAAGCGCTTCCTGGCTGTACCGGAATTCCTCATGCGCCATATCGGCGACGCCAAGCCTTTCCGCAGCGATAAGCATGTTGGCGCACAGCGCGCTGACGCCCTTGGTGATACCGGCATAGACCATCTTGACCGCCGATCCCTGGCCAATCTCCGGCCCGCACTGCTTGACAGCGATACCCTTGCCGTCGAACGCGTCCATGATCGCGGCATTCGGGCCGCTGACAAAAAAACGTGTCGCCTTGGGGTTTTTCCCCGGCGGGTTGCCGACGATGCCGCCGTCGATGGCCTCGGCCCCGACCGCGGTGATGATGGCGGCAACTTCCTTCGCGGTTTCCGGTGAGACCGCATTGCAATCGATAAATGGCGGTTTGGCGCCACAGGATTGCATTGCTCCAGCAACCAGTGTCGCGGTCGCGCGGGATTCGGCCGGCGGCAGGATACTGAAAACGATATCGGCGCGTTTGAGACCGTCCTCCAGCGTGCTGGCGTCCTGAAATCCGGCGGCTTCCGCGCGGGCGCGGGTCGCTTCACTGCGGCCCGCCAGAATGCCCAGCACGTCGAACCCGTTCTGGTGAAAGGCGTTGCCGACCGCCGCGCCCATCTCGCCCGGGCTCAACACAAGTACGGTTCTGATGGTCATGGCGCGACCTCCTATTTATTGCTTCTGAATTGCCATCCCCAGGTGACGGCCCGCAGGCAGCATAGCGCACAGAGCGCCGGTGTCAGCGCCGTCGCGCCCAGAACCCATATCGCGACACGTTCCAGTGTGGGGATGTCGATGCCTTGCGCCAGCCCGGCCAGATTGGCGATCAACCCCGCGCCCGCCGCGCCATAGGCAACGCCGAGCGAGCGGATTGTCTGCATGGAGGAAGCGGTGATGCTTTCTTCGCCATCGCGGGCGACCGACATGCCATAGGTGATCATCAGCACGTTCGTGGTGCCGACCGAGACGCCGACAAGCGTGATGGTGATGGTCAGCCATATCAGTGACCCTTCCAGGACCGCCCAGGCAAATATCAGAATAAATACCGTTGCCGCGATCATGCCGGCGACCGAGGTCACGCGTTCCGCCTTTCCGGAAAGCCCTGAAACCGACAGCGATCCGATGGTCCAGCCGATCGAGAACACCAGCGACAGATAGCCGACATATAGCGGCGAGATGCCGTGCATTTCCTGCAGGAACAGCGGCGCGAATATCAGCAGGGCGGAATGCAGGGCGGAAATCAGGAAATAGACCCAATAGGCGAGCCCGACCGCGTTAAAGACCGATAAAGGTCTGGTCGGAAACAGCTTTTCCGAGGATTGCTCATCGCGCCGGAAGGTCAGCCAGACCAGAAAGCAGGACAGCGTGATCAGCCCCAGATTGGCAACGGGATCATGTATCTGGCTTGTAATCCCGATGGCGATGACGCCGGCCGCCAGCATGACCAGACGGCGCCAGGGCAGGCGGCGGTCCGGTTCCTGTGCGCTGTCCGCGGCGATGGTCTTCCATGCGCCCCACATGAACAGCAGGATAACCGGGGCCTGCGACCAGAATGACCCGCGCCACCAGCCGATTTCGGCAAAGACGCCGCCGAAAAACGGGCCGAGCAGGGCGGCGATGCTCCAGGTCGTCGTGATGGTCCCCAACATACGGGTGCGTACGGTGAGGTCGAAATTATCGCGGACCAGGGCCATTGTCTGGGCGATGACAAAACCGCCACCCAGCCCTTTGACGAACCGGGCAATCAGCAGGGTGAGCATGTCCGGCGGGATGGCGCAGCCTATGGTGCCGATCAGCACGACGATACCGCCCCAGATATAGCCGCTCCGCCGCCCGAGACGGACGCGTAGATGATGACCGGCCGCCGCCCCCACGATGGAGCCGACCATATAGATCATCGATGCCCAGGTGTAATAGGAGAGCCCGCCGATATCGGCGACCACCGTCGGCATGATGGTGTTGATGATAAAGATATCGAGCGCGTGCAGCGCGACCCCGAGATTGAGCAGCAAGGTCCATTTGCCACGGCCGTCCCGGAACAGCTCCGCCCAGCCGGCGCGTTTTTCCGTTTCGGCGGGGGCTGATTCATTATTTCCGGTCATTTCTGCAATCTAGAACGGCCTCCGCGCCGCGCCAAGCCGTGGCCAGCCCTTTCGAGCACCGCTATCATGCGGCCATGACAATTCTGAGCGTCCTCGACCAATCCCCCATCCTTGCCGGCAAGACACCCGCGGATGCGATCAACGACACGCTGGCGCTGGCGCGTCACGTGGATGCGCTGGGCTATCACCGCTACTGGCTTGCGGAACATCATTCGAGCGGCGGTCTGGCGGGGGCATCGCCGGAAATCCTGATCGGACAGGTGGCGGCCCATACCAGCCACCTGCGTGTGGGTTCGGGCGGGGTCATGCTCGGCCATTACAGCGCGCTCAAGGTGGCGGAGAATTTCCGCATGCTGGAGACGCTTTATCCCGGCCGCATCGATCTCGGTGTCGGCCGCGCGCCCGGCAGCGACCAGATCACCGACCAGGCGCTTTCCGTCGGTCCCGGATCACTGGGTCCGCAACATTATCCGCAACAGGTACGCGACATGATCGCCTGGCTGCATGACGCCATGCCGGACGATCACCCCTTCGCCAAGGTCCGCGCCATGCCCGCCGGACCCGGCGCCCCGGAGGTCTGGCTGCTAGGGTCTTCCGATCAAAGCGCTGCGGTCGCCGCCTATTTCGGCGCGCCTTTTTCCTTCGCCCATTTCATCATGGGAGAGGGTGGGTCCGACGCGATGGAGTTTTATCGCCAGAATTTCCAGCCTTCCGATATCAATCCGGAGCCGCAAGGCAGCGTCGGCATTTTCGTTATTTGCGCGGAGACCGACGAAGAGGCCGAGGAGCTGATGATCGTGCGCGATCTCTCCTCCGTGCTTCAGCGTACCGGGCGCGGCGGGCCGGTCCCGACGATAGAGGAAGCGCGTGCCTACGAATATTCCCCGCAAGAGGAGCAGTTAAGGCTCTATAACCGCCAGCGCTTCATCTGGGGCGCGCCGGACCGGGTGAAGGAAAAGATCGAGGTGCTGGCCGACGCCTATAAGGTCGATGAATTCGTGGTTTTGACCATTTGCCCGACATTCGAGGCGCGTTGCCGGTCATACACGTTGCTGGCGGACGCCTTCGGGCTGGAATCGCGTTAATTGGCGGCAACCTTTCTTTAAAATTCCTGATTTAGCCTGCCTGTCGACGCGGGAAATGAACGGGCCGGAAAATGGGCGCGATTGCCTATGACGATGCGATAGAGGTTGTGCGGTCGGGCGACGGGGAAACCCGCGCGCGGCTAGGCGCCGATCCCGGAACTCCGCCCGAATTCCTCTATTATCTGGCCGAAGACCCGGACGTTGCCGTGCGCCGCGCGGTCGCCGAAAACCCCAATACGCCCAACAAGGCCGATCTGCTGCTGGCCAAGGACGCCGATATGGGGGTGCGCTGCATATTGGCGCGCAAGCTGGTCGGGGACGGGTTGGATGACGACGAACGCGCGAAGCTCTGGCGCATGGGGTTTACCATCCTCGAGACATTGATGCGCGACCAGTTCGTGCAGGTGCGCAGGATTCTGACCAATGCCTTCCACGCCGATCCCGCCGCGCCGCATGATGTGGTTCTGGGCCTTGCCCGCGATGCGGAACAGGAGATCGCCGCGCCGG
>CAZBKQ010000003.1:29925-74557 GCA_964492555.1 uncultured Rhodospirillaceae bacterium
CATGATGTGGTTCTGGGCCTTGCCCGCGATGCGGAACAGGAGATCGCCGCGCCGGTTCTGGCGGATTCGCCGGTTCTCACCGAGGACGATCTGGTGTCCATCATCGAGGACGGCGCGCCGGGCTGGGCGCAGGACGCCATCGCCGGGCGCGAGGCATTGCCGCCCGCTGCCGCCGATGCGGTGATTGAAGCGGGCGATGGCAGGGCCGGGGCGACGTTGCTGGCGCGTAAGGACGTGGCCTTGTCTCAACAATGCCTCACCCGCGCCGTCGAACAGGCGGAAAAAACGCCAGAATGGCAATCGCCCCTGGTGGTGCGCCCCGACGTCAAAGGCAGCTTGCTGGTCCGGCTCGCCCGGTTTGTGGCCGCGCCTTTGCTCTCGATGCTGCGCGCGCGGCCCGATATCGACGCCGAAACGGCGAAGCAGGTCGATGACGCCATTTGCTCCCGGCCGGGGCAGGAGACGAAAGAAGCGCGAGATGCCGCGGCGGCCGCCGCGAAACCCCCACCGGAAAAATAGGCGGTCGAAACCGCGGCCGAGGCGGCTGCGCGGGCCCGTGCCCTGCATGAGGCGGGTGAGCTCTCCGATGTCGTGGTCTCCGCCGCGCTGGAAGCCCGCAACACCGCTTTCGTTCTTCATGCCATTGCGCTGCGTTCGAATATCCCTGTCGATGCCGTAAAGCGGATAATCAAATCGCAAAGCGCGCGCACCGTGATGGCGCTGTCCTGGCGGGCAGGCCTGTCGGCCCGGTTCGGGATGGAGCTGCAGCGCGGCCTCGCCCGCATTGCCCCGACCAAGCTGCTTAACGCGCGGGGCGGATTCGATTACCCGATGTCCGAGGAAGAGATGACGGCGCAGCTGGCGCTCTTTGGCTAGCCGTTCCGGGGCGACAAGACTCCAGGCTCGGGTGCGCGGCAGCCCGAATCCCGTTAAACTCCTGAAAAACAGGGTTTCTTGAGAAAGGATCGCGGCCTCATGGCGGTCAGACAGTCCGTTATGGCCGGCGTCGTCTGGATGGTGTTGTGCACCGGGTTTCAGGCGGCGGCGAGTGGTATGGTGCGGATGTTGTCGAGTGATATCGGCGTCTTCCAGCTATTGCTGTTTCACGGGTTGATCGGGTCCGTGCTGATGACGCCCTATATCGCGCGGCTGCCCGCCGGAACGATGGCGCGGGCGCGTACCCATCTCGGCAAGTATTTCATGCGCGGCTTTCTCTCCTTTGTCGGGATGGCGGCGTCTTTTTACGCCTATTCGGTGATGGATATCGCGAATGTTCAGGCGCTGCTCTTCACCACGCCGCTCTTCACCATTCTTCTGGCCAGCCTGATGCTGGATGAATTCGTCGGGGTGCGCGGATGGATCGCCTGCCTTATCGGGTTTCTCGGCGCGCTGATCATTGTCCGGCCCGGCTTTATCGATCTTAATCTCGGCGCCATCGGGGCGTTGGCCGCGGCCTTGTCCTTTGCCGCGGCGAATATCGTCATCCGCCGCCTGTCGGTGACGGAAAACCCGGTGCTGATCACCTTGGCCGCCAATGTGACCATCGTGCCGTTTGCCGCCGTGATCGCGATCCCGGAATGGGTGACGCCGGCCTGGGAAGACGTGCCGCTGATCCTGCTGATGGGGGTCTGTTTCATGCTGGCGCAGATTTTTCTCGCTCTGTCGATCGGGGCGGCGGATGCGCGCATTGTGCAATCGGTCAATTTCCTGCGCCTGCCCTGGGCGGTGCTTTTCGGTTGGCTGATGTTCCGCGAACTGCCTGATCTCTGGACTTATATCGGCGCCATCGTGATCTTCCTCGCCGCCTATGACGTGCTGATGCGCGAACGGAAAAAACCCCGATGATGGCTGGCGCTCCGCAATCGAAAGCCATGCAGGGCATCATGTGGATGGTGCTGGCAACAATCGGTTATTCGATCAATGCCGGGCTGGTGAAGCAGCTTTCGGCGGACCTCAACACCATGGAAATGGTGTTCTGGCGTTCGGTCTTCGCGATTCTGTTTTTGTTGCCCTGGCTGATGCGAAACTTCGCCGAAGGGGCGGGGGCGGTAAAGCGGCAATGGAAGCTGTTCGCCCTGCGCGGGTTGCTCACCTATGCGGCGATGGCCACGACCTATTTCGCGTTGGCGAACATGCCGATTGCCGAGGTCTATGCCCTGCAATTCACCAATGCGTTGTTTACGATTCTGGGTGCGGTGCTGGTACTCGGCGAACGGGCCGGGCCCAAAACCTGGGCGGCCTGTGCGGTCGGATTCGGCGGGGCGCTGATTATTTTGCGCCCGGGTTTTGAGGCGGTGACCATCGCCGCGATGGCGGCGCTCGCTTCCGCCGTGCTCTACAGCGCGACCAACGTGACCATCAAGATACTCTCTCGGACAGAGGCGACCACGACAATCACCGTGTTCGGCAATCTGATCATGTTGTTGATCTCCGCGATCCCCATCCTGATTGATTTTCGTCTGCCGCCGCTGGAGGCCTTCCCCTGGATTATCGCGCTGGCGGTCTTCACCACGGCGGGGCAGTGGTGCCTCGCCCATGCGATCGGGCTCGCCGATGCCCGGGTTGTCTGGCCGTTCGATTTCCTGCGCCTGCCCTTTACCGCGCTGATCGGCTGGTTCTTCTTCGCCCAGCTGCCCGATATCTGGAGCTGGGTCGGCGCTGTCGTGATTTTCGGGGCAAGCTATTATGTCATCCGGCTCGAAGCGGGAGGAAGGAAAGGATGAACAGGCTGCCCGACGCGGTGATCGGCGCGTTCTGGATGCTGGTCAGCGCGCTCTGCTATGTCGCCTCTGCCACCATCCTGCGCGGTTTGGGCGACGCCTATAGCCCTTTTGAGCTGACCTTTATCCGTTCTCTGATCGCGACCGCGATCATCCTGCCGATGTTCCTGCATCAAGGCGGCAAGATGACCCTGATCCCGCCGCGTTTTCTGATGCATCTGGCGGTCGCCGGGTTTTCCTATCTCGGCATATTGTTCTGGTTTCAGGCGGCCGCCATCATGCCGGTCGCGGATTTCTTCGCCCTGCAATTCACCACGCCCTTGTTCACCATCGCGCTCGCCATCATCTTTCTGCGCGAGCGGGCTGACGCGGCAAGCTGGGCCGCCACGCTGGTCGGGTTCGCGGGGGTGTTGATCGTGCTGCGCCCCGGCATGCTGGAAATCACCTTCGGCGCCATCGCGGCGCTGCTTTCTTCCGTCGGTTATGCCAGCGTCAATACGGTGATCAAGTCGCTGTCCCGCACGACATCGGCCACCATCATCGTATTTTACGGTAATTTGCTGCTCGCCCCGATATCCATGCCGATGGCGCTGGCGGACTGGAAAACGCCGCTTCTGGAAGACTGGCCGGCCATTCTCGGCGTCTCGATCCTGTCCACCTTCGGCTATCTGACGATTACCAAGGGCATCACCTTGGCGCCCGCGCGGGTGGTGCAGCCGGTGAATTTCATGCGCATGCCGTTCGCCGCCGTAGCGGGTTGGATTTTCTTCACTGAGTTCCCCGATCTCTGGACCTGGGTCGGGGCGGTGGTGATTTTTCTCTCCACCACCTATGCGGTACAGCGCGGCGCGCGCCAGCGCCAGCAGGCCGGACCGGCGGGGGAAAAATCATGATCACGCTTTATGCCTGGCCCACGCCGAACGCCCACAAGATTTCCATTATGCTGGAGGAATGCGGGCTGGCATACCAGGTGAAGGCGGTGGATATCACCGCCGGCGATCAGTTTACGCCGGAATTTCTCGCCCTTTCGCCCAATAACCGCATGCCGGCGATTACCGATAGTAACGGGCCGGATGGCGGGACGATTTCGATATTCGAATCCGGCGCGATCCTGATCTATCTGGCGGACAAGACCGGAAAATTCTGTCCGGAAAACGGCGCGGGGCGCTATGCCGTCCTGCAATGGCTGATGTTCCAGATGGCCAATCTCGGCCCCGTTGCCGGCAACGCGCAGCATTTCCGCGACGCCGCCCCTGAAAAAGTACCTTATGCGATCCGCCGCTTTTCGGATGAGGCCGGCAGGCTTTACGGGGTGATGGACCGGAGGCTTGGCGACGCGCCCTATCTGGCGGGCGCAGATTATTCCATCGCCGATATGGCGTGCTGGCCCTGGGTGCGTCTGCACCGCTATCACGGCCAGCCCTGGGACCCGTTCCCCAACGTCAAACGCTGGTTCGACGCGATATCCGAACGCGACGCGGTGCAGAAGGGGATGAGGTTGTTGGCCGACAAACGCGCCAAGCCGAAGGACGTGCTGAACGATCAGACCCGCGACGTGCTGTTCGGCAAGACGCAGTTCGAACGGCGTTAGCCCGTCTTCTCCCCGCGCGTTTCGCGTCGGGTGGTGATATAGGTCGAGGTAAAGATCACCAGCGCCCCGGCGACCACCCAGGCCGAGAATGTCTCGCCCCAGAAGGCCCAGGCGATCACCGCGATAAAGGGCAGGCGCAGGAAATCCAGCGGGAACAGAACCGACGTATCCGCATGGACCAGCGCGCGGCTCATGCAGTAATGGGTGATCATGCCGGACAGACCGAGCCCCAATATCCACGGCACATGCCGCCATTCGGGCATCACCCAGACATAAAGCGCCGGGATGATTAAAAGCACGATCTGGATGGCATTCATGTTGAACACCATGGTCGAGGCAGAATCCAGCATCGACAGCTTTTTGACCATGACGTTGTTGAGGGCGAAGAAAATCGCGCCGAGCACGACCATCAGCACGGCGGGCTGGACCTCCGCGAAGCCGGGGCGGATGATCATCAGAACCCCGCAAAAGCTCGCCGCCATGCCGTACCAGCGATAGCGGCTGACCTTCTCGCCAAGGGTCAGCGCCGCCATTCCCGCCGTCATCATCGGGATCGTGTATTCGATGGAGGTTACTTCGGCCAGCGGCACGGTGATGATCGCGAAGAACACGCAATATTGTGCCGCCACATGGGTGATGTTGCGGACCACCTGAAAGCCGGGGCGATGGCTGATCATGCCGCGCCAGCCATTGGAAACCGCAAAGGGCGTGATCACGATGAGCCCGATCAGGGCGCGTAGAAACAGAAGTTGCGGTACCTCGATATCAGGTTTCAGCGCGCGCACCGATATCGCAATGCCGCCGAGACCCGCGACCGCGACCAGCATCCAGAGGATGCCGCGCATGGTGTCGCGTTCGGCCGGGGACGCGGCCTCCGGCGCCGCGATCACTGTGTTTGCCGTGTCAGGAACATTATGGCGCGAACCTTACACCCGGCGCCTGAATCTGGCGAGGGCGGCATTTACAGTTTCGTGCCGTCCGAATAGGCTTTCCGCGGCATTGGAAAAACCACGGGAGACAGCTTGATGGATGGTTCTGCGGCGCTCAAGGAACTCAGGCACAACGTTATCTACAGCGATTTGCGCGAATATATCGAGGCGGTGGACGAGCTTGGTGAGCTGCGCCGCATCGACGGGGCGACCTGGGAAGAGGATATCGGCCTCGCCACCGAGCTGTTGCAGCATAATGAATGGGCGCCCTGCGCCCTGTTCGACAAGATCCCCGGTTATCCCGACGGGTATCGCGTTTTTACCAATTTTTTCGGCGGGCGGCGTCAGAACGTGACGCTCGGCTTTCCGCCGGAGCTTTCCAAATACGAACTCAGCCAGGTTTTCAACAAGGCCTATGCCTCGGTGGTCAACAACCCGTTGCCCTATGTCGAGGTCAAGGACGGCCCCGTCCTGGAAAATGTTATCGAGGGCGATGACGTCGATGTGCTGAGATTCCCGGTACCGCTCTGGCACAAGGACGATGGCGGACGATATATCGGCACCGGGTCGTTCAATGTCACCCGCGATCCCATCGAAGGCTGGATCAATGTCGGCACCTATCGCGTGATGGTGCAGGACGCAAAGACCGTCGGTTTCTATATCTCACCCGGCAAGCATGGCCGGCTGCATCGTCAGAAATATATGGACGCCAATGAGCCGATGCCGGTCTGTGTCGTTGTCGGGGTCGATCCGTTGAGCTTCCTGATGTCATCGAGCGAAATTCCCTATGGGGTCTGCGAATTCGACATCATGGGGGCCTATCGCGGCAGCCCGACCGAGGTGGTGATCGGCAAACATACCGCCCTGCCTTTTCCGGCCAGGGCGGAAATCGTGCTCGAAGGGTTCTGCTATCCCGACCGCCAGCGGCTGGAAGGGCCGTTCGGCGAATGGACCGGCTATTACGGCAATCCCGAACATCATGGCCCGACGCTGGATATCAAGGCGATCTATCACCGCAACGATCCGATCATGCTGGGCTGTCCGCCGCAGCGCCCGCCGGAGGAACAGTCGCGTTATCGCGCGGTGGTGCGTTCCGCGCTGTTGCAGGAACAGATCGATGCCGTCGGAATCCCCGATGTACAGCGCGTCTGGTGTCATGATTGCGGCGGCGGGCGGATGTTCACCGCGATCTCGATCAAGCAGCGCTATCCCGGCCACGCGACCCAGGCGGGGCAGATCGCCAGCCAGTGCCGGCTGGGCGCCTATGCCGGCAAGTTCGTCGTGGTCGTCGATGACGATATCGATGCCTCGAACCTTGACGATGTGATGTGGGCGATGTGCTTCCGCACCGACCCGGCCAGCGATATCGATATCATCAACGCCGCCTGGTCGACCGGGCTAGATCCGTTGATCCATCCCGACCGCAAGGAAGGCGGCGATACCACCAACAGCCGGGCGATTATCAATGCCTGCAAGCCGTTTCACTGGATGGACAAGTTCCCGCGGGTCAACATGCCGGATGAGGAAACCGCGCGGAAGGCGCAGGAACGCTGGGGCTGGCTACTGGCGCATAACAATCCGCCGGACTAAGCGCTATCGCGGCGCGCCGGCCCTCTCCCTCTCCCAACGACAGTACCCTTTGGGAGGCCGGGTGGGGGAGCTGGCTGGAACCGTAATGTTTATGAAATGCGCAACGCGCATTTAATGTGGGGCCGATCTGGCCTCATGGCGGGTCATGTAAAGCGTTGCGCCGGCGATAACCGCGGCGCCGGCCCAGGTCCACATATCCGTCGTCTGGTCGAACAGGAGCCAGGCAATCGCCGCGGAGATCGGCAGGCGCAGATATTCGATCGGTTCCACGATAGTGGTTTCCGCATGGACCAGCGCGCGGACAAGGCAATAGGGCGCGAGCGTGCCCGCGCCCGCGAGCAGTAACAGCGCCGGGATATCGGCGACCTCTGGTGTGACCCAGGTGAAATCGGCGACCGGAACACCCAATTCGGGTATCAGCGTCGCGATCAGATAACCGACACCCATGGAGATCGCGGAAAAGGTCGCGACCATAAGCTGGTAATAAAACGTTGTGGTGTTCGGGTGATCGGTGCCGCCGAGCGAGCGGGTATAGATCGCAACCCCGGCATAGGCGAGCGCCGAGCCCAGCACCAGAAACGCCGCCGGGCTGATCGGCAGGGTGCCGGGCCGCAAAATAATCAGCACGCCGGCGAACCCGATCAGGGTGGGGATCAGCCGTCCCGGTCCCGGCCGTTCACCGAGAAAGACGATGGCGAGGATGACCACCATAAGCGGCACGGTAAAATGCAGCGAGACGGCGGTTGCGATCGGCAGGGCGGAAAGGCTGGCGAACCACAGCCACATACCGGTGAAGTTGCACAGATTGCGCTGTACATGGGTCCAGAAGCGGGTGGTCTTGAGAAACCCGAACCCTTTCCAGCAGACGATGGAGAGAAAGATCGTCATGCCGATCACATTTCGGAAAAAAACCAGTTCGATCGCCGGGATGTGCTTCAGCAGGTTAACCGCATTGGGGACAACCGAATGCCAGGCCGCCGCGCCCAGCCCCCAGAATGCACCGACAATCACATCGTGACGGGTCATCGGCCCGACCGGGCCTTTTGCATGCGAACTCATTGAGGGAACTTATAACAAATCGCGCGGGACCGCTCTCCGCTAGCGGTAGAGCGCAATTCCGCCGATGCGGCGATCGATATCCGCGATGATGCGTTTATAGGCGGGGCTGTTCACATCGCCGTAGCGCCGTTTGAACTGGGCCACCGTCAGCCCTTCCGGCAGATCCTTGAAGGCGGGGAAAAACACCCTTTCGCTGGTGGCGTTTGCCAGCGCATCCTGAAATTTCCGCGCGGACGTCGCGTTCTTGACGGCATCCTTGGCAAAGCGCACGCCGGTTCGGTCGGCGCCGATATCGGTGAAGCTGAACCCGCTCTTCTTGTCGGTGTCCTTAACCTCTTTGAGCTCTCCGATGATATTGGCCGCGACATCGCCGCCGGTCAGGGTTAGCCCCGCCGAAATCCAAAAATGCTGTACGAAGTCGTGGCGCCCGTCGATCCGAATTGTCCTGACCGATCGCGGGCGGTTCTTCATCCCTTCCGGCCTGACGTCACCAACAAATTTTTCAAAACGTGTTTCTCCCAGGATAATGGACAGCGCCAATATCGCGGCTTCATTCTCCGCCACCGGGTCGCCGTTTACCGACCGTTCTTTCGCCAGCCGGAATATTGGCCGCATCACCTGAAGCACCGTTACACGGCCCTTGCGCGGCAGCGGCGATAACAAATTGTGCAGTTCCGCGTAATAGAACCGGACGCGGACCGGATCGCTTACCGTTACCTGGCGTTTGGCGGCCAGCTTGATGTCTTCCATCAGGCGGGGCGGCGGTTGGAAGGAGATGGTGACGGTATCGCCCGCGACCCGGACACCCTTGACCGCAGAAAGCACCTCCTTGCCCTTGCCGGGCCCCATCGCGCGGTCCAGCGCCATTTCCATTGCCGGTTCGATCACCCAGTCCGGAATTTCCAGCGATCCGATGGCGAGGCGCGAAATACGCAGCCCGCCCCGCGATGGGACTATAACCAGACGGATATTCAGATATTTGCCGAGGAGTTGTTCGATCTGCGGTCCGCCCGGAATTTGTTGAACAGGCAATTCGGCGGCGACCGCGCCGATCACGCCGTAGCGCGTCACCTGAACCTTGGTCGCGACATTCTTCAGAACGCCCGTTGCGCCCTTGAGCAGGGTGTTGAGTTCCGCCGTCGATGCCTGGACCCGGGTAATCTGATCCGTCGGCATGGTGCGCGGGTCGTAACGCTGCGCCAGCGTTTTGGCGTTCTGGAGATCGCGGAAATTGATGTCGCCCAGCCGGGCGATCATGGGCTGTTTATCGACCGCCATGATGACGGCGGCGACCGGCGCGCCGAGGACGGCGAAAAAGACGAGAATGAGAAAAAGACGGAATAGACAACCCATCGCATGATACCTGTTATAAGCGCCGCGTATCCGCCAACCCCGCAGCGACAGTCTTCATAGCAAATCGCGCCCGGTCAGGACACCAGAAAGAGATTGAGCGCATAAAGGATTGCGGCGCAGACCGCGCCGAGCCCGAATGCATAGGCGATATTGGGCAGGGTGATCACCCTGGCGGGGTTGAGATTGAACATGACGGACCCGGTGATGATGGTCAGGCTGCCGAGCGAAATCAGCGTGCAAAGGCCCCATCCGACCAGCAATGCCTGCATCAGGACCAGGTCGGCGACACCGGTCGGGATATTGACGAAGATCACCAGTAGCATGGTCCCGGGCACAATGGCGTGAATGCCCATCAACCCGGCGATATTCATGCACATGATGACGATGAAAATGACGGCAACCGGCGCGAGGTCCAGCGATTTCAGCCAGTCCAATATGCCGCTTTCCGACATCGCCGCCTCAAACACCGTGCCGAGCGTGATGGCGCAGGTCATCAGCATGGTTTCAGGTCCGATCCGGCCCGCGCCCTGTTGTGTCGCCATCAGCCCCGAGACGACGGTTTTCGGACCGATGACCAGCAGTGCCAGCAGACAGGGGACCGGCAGGCCGATGACCAGCGAATGCAGGGTGGACCAGCCGGTCAGGGCGCTTGTCCCGATGACGATGGCGGCGGTCAGGAACACGCCGGGGATGATGGGCCCAAGGCTGACCAGAGTACGGCCGATTCCCGCCGGGTTGCGTTCACCGTCCATAATGACGGCGGAGGCCAGTAATCCGAGAACGGTCAAGGCCAACCCCAGCGACACCGGCTGCCAGAGCGGCACGGCGGGCAGGTATTCGCTCGCCACCGCCATGCCGACGATAAAAGGCGACCAGAACGGCACCAGCGCCATCCCTCGCGCCGCGATCAGGAATATTGCGCGGCGCTCCGCTTCGGGTGTGTCGCGTCCGACGATGGGGGCGAGGACGGCAAAGACCCCGACCTGAAGGATCGCGCCGATAAAATGCGCACCGGTGACAATGCCGCCCGCCCGCGCATCCGGGGGCAGGGAGGCAAAGGCCTGCCGCGCCCGGCCGGTTTCAGGGCGGCGGTCGGCGGTTGCGCGCAGCAGGACAAGCGTCGCCAGAAAGGCCGGAAAGATGGCGGCGCGTTTGAGCCCGTCCAGCACTGCTTCCCCCACGCCGTACCGCAAGGCGAGCCAGGCGGCAGCCAGGGTGATGACCGCGCAAAGTATTTGCACGGACCGGCGCGTGCGCGGCAGCGACAGAATGGCGAAGCTGACCAGCAACCCGGTGGTGGCCGCCATCAAAGCCCGGGAGTCAAAGAATATGGTGGCAATACCCAGCACCCACAGGATCAGGGCATGAAACTGCAAGGTACGGGTGAAGGGTTCGAAGGGGCGGTCGTGGGTCACGTGCAAATCCGGGATTGAGGCGGATATATTAGGCCGGAAACCGCCAATTCCGCCATTCCCGGTCACGGGAACTGTCGGATCAGGTCGGCTTGCTATAAAATCACCGCATTCCGGCGTCACACAGGGCGCACTCAGGAGGATCGACATGACCAGAATTCTTGCTTCACTTTGCGCGTTTTTGCTGATTGCCCCCGCCGCATTGGCAGCGGACGATAAACCGGCGCCACGCACTATTGTGGTCAGCGCGACCGGCACGGTTGAGGTGGTGCCCGATATGGCGGAAATCCGCACCGGCGTTACAACCCGGGCCGATAGTGCCCGTCAGGCGGTGGATGCCAATAACGCGGCCATGGCGCGGCTGATGAGGGTTCTGGACGCGGCCAGGAATGCGGCGCGTGACATCCGCACCAGTAATTTCTCCGTCAATCCGGAATACAAGCATGTGCGGGGGGAACAGCCCCGTGTCATCGGCTACCGGGCGGCGAACACCGTGCATGTCCGCATCCGCGATATCGATAACGTTGGCAAAATACTGGATCAGGTCGTCACCGCTGGTTCCAACACCATTCAGGGAATCGGGTTTACGGTTTCCAAGCCGGATGCGCTGACCGATCAGGCCCGGCGCAAGGCGGTGGCGCTTGCGGTTTCACGGGCCAAATTGCTGGCCAACGCGGCGGGGGCGGAGCTCGGGCCGGTGCTGCAGATTTCCGAAGGCGCGGTCCGGGTGCCGCAACCGCGTATGCTGGCGGCCCGCGCCGTCGCTCAGGATTCCGTTGTTCCGGTGTCGCGCGGCAGCCAGACACTTAGCGCGACAGTCACCATGCGCTTTGCACTTAAATAGTTTATTTCGTGACTCTCCAGGCGACGACGGCGGTGATCATGCCGGCAACGCACATCGCGGCCATGGCGTAAAAGGCCTGTCCGCCGAAATTCTCGTAAAGCACGCCCGCCGCCATGGTGGAAATCGCCATCGCTCCGCCCACGGCGGTACTGGAATAGATGCTCTGCGCGGTTGCCGCATAATTCGCCGGGATCATCCGGGCAATGAAATGTAACCCCGCCAGATGAGTCGCCCCGAAAGTAAATGCGTGCAGCAGCTGTGCCGCGACCAAGGCGGGCAGGGCGGTGGTTTCGGCCAGAATTACCCAGCGGACGATTCCCGCCAGCGCGGCGAGTATCAGAAAATGCACGGGCTGTAACTTCTTGAGCAGCGCACCTGAAATGGCGAACAGGATGATCTCCGCGATTACTCCTTCCGCCCAGAGCGCGCCGATCACGCCTTCGCTGATTCCCGCCTCGCGCCAGTGGATCGTCGCGAATCCATAAAGCACGCCGTGGCTTGCCTGCACCAGCGCCGCCCCCAACATGAAAACCAGAACCGGCGGAGAGGCCAGTACCGCCTTTACCGGCGCGAAGAAATCGCGGTTTCCCGGCGTATCGGTCCGTGGCAGGAAATGACAGGCCGCGACGGTCAGGGCGATAAAGCCGATGATCAGCCAGAGGATGGCGTCCGGGTGCCGGCCTTCCAGAAAAAGTCCGCTGAAGCTCGCCGTTGCGATAAAGGTGATCGAGCCCCAAAGCCTTACCCGTCCGTAATCCACTACCCCGTCCCGGACCTTCAGCATGGTGACCGCGTCGCCGAGCGGCATCAGCGCGAACAGCAGCATGGTGGCCGGGATGCTGACCGCCAGCAGCGCCCAGAAACCGTCGGCCGGGAAAAACAGGAGATGCACGGCGAGACTAACCCAGGCGAGGGCGATCATTAATCGGTCGGGACGACCGAACCGGTCCGCGAATTGCGCCAGCAGAGGGTTTGAAAAGGCGCGCACCCACATGCCGGCGGAGATGACGAATCCGATCTCGGCCGGCCCCAGCCCGCGCGATTCCAGCCATACCGGCCAGAAGGGCAGCATCACCCCGATCACCAGAAACAGGGCGCCGTAAAAGAAGGAAATGCGTGTCGCCATGTCGGGCCGGTCCGGGGTTTCGCAATTTTGTTGAGCAACGCATACTAACGGCGAACCGACGAATCATGAGGGTATCCAATGGCGCGACAAACCATCCAGGCCGATACAACCGCCGAGGCCTACCTGGCCCTTCTTGCCGACCGCGGGGTCGATTACCTGTTCGGCAATGCGGGCACAGATTTCGCCTCCATTATCGAGGCGCTTTCGAAGGCGCAACTCGGCGAGGCCAAGGCGCCGACGCCGGTTACCGTGCCGCATGAAAATGTCGCGGTGTCGATGGCGCATGGTTATTACCTTGTGACGGGCCGGCCTCAGGCGGTGATGGTGCATGTGACGGTGGGCACGGCGAATGCGGTTTGCGGAATCATGAATGCCGCACGCGAGCGCGTGCCGATCCTGTTCGCCGCCGGGCGCACCCCGATCAATGAAGACGGCGCGCCGGGATCACGTTCGATCTATATCCATTGGGCGCAGGAAATGTTCGATCAGGCCGGGATGGTCCGCGAACTGGTCAAATGGGAATACGAACTGCGCAATCTCGAGCAGCTGGAGACCGTTGTGGACCGCGCGTTCAGCGTCGCCATGAGCCATCCTCGTGGGCCGATCTATCTGCAATTGCCGCGCGAGGCGCTGGCTACCCCGCCGGGAGAATTCACCTTTAATTCGCCAGGCGTGGTGCAGCCCGCGGCCGTGCCCGCCCCCAATCCGGAGGCGGTGGACCGGGCGGCGGATTTGCTGTCAAAGGCGAAGAATCCCCTGATCATCGCGTCTTCCTTCGGCCAGAACCCGGCCGATGTCGCGGTGCTGGAGGATTTCGCCCAAAAGCACGCTTTTCCCGTGGTCAGCTACCGGCCGCGCTATATCAACCTGCCGCTCGATCATCCCATGCATGCCGGGTTTGAACCGGGCGCCATGCTGCCTGAGGTCGATGTGGTGCTGACGCTTGAATCCGATACGCCGTGGATTCCCTCGCTGCATAAGGTGAACCCTGACGCGAAGATCATTCAGGTCGGGGTCGATCCGCTTTTCGCCAACTATCCGATCCGGGGATTCCAGAGCGATGTGACCATTGCGGCGGATCCGGCGCCGACCCTGCAGGCCATCGACAGCGCCATGTCGTCGGCGTCCGGCGCGGACGACCGGCGAAAGACGATGGCGGAGAAAAAGGCCGCGGTCGCCGAGAACATGGCGGCAACGATTGAAAGACAGAAAACCGGCGGGCCGATGGAATATCAGTGGCTGGCCCATTGCATCGGCAATGTGATGAATGAAGACGACCGGCTGGTCAGCGAATCCCAGCTGCCGGTGCCGTTCCTGGGGTCGCGCAAGGCGGGCACGTTCTTCGGCACCAGCCCGGCGGGCGGTCTCGGCTGGGGGCTCGGCGCCGGGCTCGGCGTGAAACTCGGCACGCCGGATGCGCGAACCATCTGCGTTGTCGGCGACGGCTCCTATATGTTCGGCAATCCGACGCCCGCGCATTTCGTCGGTGCCTCGCTGGAATTGCCGATGCTGACCATTATTCTGAATAACCGCATGTGGGGATCGGTGCGTAAGGCAACGCTCGGCCTGCATCCGGATGGCGCGGCTTCGCGGCTTAACCGCTCGCCGCTGACATCGCTGGAGCCCAATCCCGAGTTCGAAAAGATCGTCGAGGCCAATGGCGGTTATGGCGAACGGGTCGATAACGCCGAAGATTTGCCGGGCGCGCTGGAACGCGCGCTCAAGGCGGTGGATGTCGAAAAACGCCAGGCAGTGCTGAACGTGCAGACGATCTATGACGACGCTCAGGCGCTCGCGGATGCGCGGCGGTAGTGCAGCGGATTAATAGCCGCGGTTAACGCGGCGGGTAGCCGAAACGGTCCAGGGGCGGATCGCCAAAATGGCCCTGCGGCGGGCCCCGTCTGCCGCGCGGTCCGCCGGGTCCGCGCCGGCCGCCATGACCGCGCCCTTCGCGCATGAAATCGCTTGAAGGCGTGCCCCAGATGCAGCGCGGCCAGAACGGGTAGGTTGCGGTGACGAAATAGACGAATTTGCCGTTCAGCATGCCGCCATTGCATTGATCGAGATCGCCCGCTGCGGGCCGGTATTCCCAATCCTCCACATAGGTGCCGTCATGGGCGCCGCCCGGGCCGGAGGGGCGTTCGCCGCGTTTGAGCTTCCAGCCCGATCTGGCCTTGTCGCCGATCCAGTGGATTTCGAACCCGTCCGCGCCATAACCGATATGGCTGCCCTTGCTGGTCTTGATCAGCCCCTTTGGCACGCCGTGATAATGGTAATAACCCCGGTGATCGACATGGGCGTTATTCATATCCATGCCGAAATCGTCTGAATTGCCGATCCCTTCCAGCCGCCAGCGATGGTCGCCATGCCGGCTGAAACCGCGCCGCGAATGCGGATCGTAGCTTTCCGCCGTACCGGGCCGGATGGGGATGCCGTTCAAAGCGATCGCCACGGTCTGGTGATTGAAATCGGTCGGGGTGGCGTTCTTTTTCGGGTTGGCGGAGAAGCAGAAGCGGTTTTCCTGCTCCTCGATAGAATGCGGATTGCCGCTATTCGGGAAATCGCCGATTGCATGGTTGGGCATGCCGTTTGAAATGATGCAGCGCTGGTCGCCCTTCATTTCAATCCGTACACGGTTATCTTCCGGGGAATGGGCGGCGGCGGTCTGGGTCAGCGCCGCAAATAGCGCGGCGAGCAAGGAAATTCTTACTGGGTTTTTCATCGTCAGGCTTCTTGTTTTCCGGTGTATTTTTCCCGGATGGCGTTGCGGTCGATCTTGCCACGATCATTCTTGGGAATTTCCGTCGTTATCTCGATGAATTGCGGGCGCTTGGCCTCGGGCAATACGGATCCGCAATGAGTAAAAATATCGTCTTTGGTCAGCAGTGTGTCCGTCTTTGCCACCACAAGGCAGGCGACGGTTTCGCCCTGAATTGAATCGGGCATGCCGAAGACGGCGGCTTCCGCCACCCCGTCGAGCGTCATCAACGCGTTCTCAATCTCCAGCGGCGCGATATTGACCCCACCGCGGATGATCACATCGCGCGCGCGCCCCGTGACATGAACGAACCCGTCCGTGCCGATATAGCCGAGATCTCCGGTCTCCAGCGGCGTGCCCCGGATGGCCTCCAGCGTCCCGTCGGCATGGAGATAGGCCTGGGCATGCTGGGCGCTGATTGTCACCAGCCTTCCTTCCTCTCCCGCTGGCAGGGGTGCGCCGTCCGGTCCGATGGCCGTGACGTCCTGATACATTCCCGGCTTGCCGACGCTGCCGATCCGCCGCGTCTCGGGCCGGTTGGCACAGACCACGCCACCTTCGCTCATGCCGTAAAGCTGGACCAGCGGCACACCGTATATGTCCTCGAACCTGCGGTGGGCCTCCGGCGCCAGCGGCGCGGTGGAACAGGACACGAATCGAACCCCGTCAAAGGCGCGCCGGGCATGCTCCGGCGGCGCTTCCAGCAGGATGTTGACGACCGTCGGCACGGCGATGATCACGGTCGGGCTGTACTCAGCGATCCAGCCGAAAAAGCGCGAGCGGGAGAATTGTTTGGCCATCAACAATTCCGCACCGGTCAGTAAAACCGGATTGAGCGACAGCATATGGGCCGATGCCCAGCTCCAGGACCGGAACTCCAGAACACGGTCGTTTTCGGTCAGGGACCAGCGGTCGCGCTGATGTTGGGCGATGGCGTAATAGTTTGAGAAACAATGCAGAACGCCCTTGGGCGCGGCGGAGGTGCCGGATGTAAAACTGATGACGGCGCGGTCTTCCGGCCCGTTGACCGGGTAAGGCGGGTCGTTATCGGGCAGGGAGGCCAGCATGGCGAAAAGCCCGTCATCTTCTCCGTCATAAGGTCCGTACGGTATCCAAGTGCCCGGGCCGCCGCTGGTGATGCCGGTGCCTTCCAATTCCTTTTGCCAGAACACCGCCTTTGGGCCGATCCGGTCGAGCATTTCGGACAGATGATGCGGATTGATCTCCGTGTTGACCGTGCAATAGGTCGCGCCATAGGCCTGTATCCCGTAATAGAGGATCAGGTTTTCAATGGTGTTTTCGCCAAGGACGGCGATCCGGTCATTGGCCCGTATCCCCATCGCATGCATCAGATAGGCGACACGCGTGGTTTCGCGGTGCAGCTTTTCCCAGGTCAGGGATTTGCCGTCTTCCACCGAGCGGGCGGCGATACGGTCTCCGAACCGGTCTCGGTTGCGGGCAAGCTGGTCGTATACGGTCTCAAACCCGTCCGGGACCAAGCCGGTCGGTTGCAATATATCCGCCGCCTCAGCCATCGCCGAAAACGCGGCGGGCCGCTATTTCCGGCCCTGCATCAGATAGCCGTATTTTTCCTGCGACTTGCGGGTGACTTCCTCGCTGGGTGCGTTCGACATGGGGAATTCATCCTTCCAGTGGAACGGTATGCAGGCATCGATCACCGCGACCGAATGGGTCATATCGCCTTCCGCCCGTTTCTTGGGCGTCAGGATCGGGTCGGCCGGGCTGTCCCACGCGCCGGTGATGAAATCGATCGATTCCTTGGGGTCGGTCCGCACCATCATCGCCCAGATCAATTGGTCGAGCTGGGTCACATCGACATCGTCATCGACCACGATCACGTATTTGGAGGCATAGGCCGCCGCCCGGCATTGCGCTGCGATCTGTCCGGTCTGCCGGGCATGACCGGGATAGCGCTGCTTGATGGAGACGCCATGCAACATGCGCGAGCCGCCGGTTTCATGACACCAGACCTGCTGCACATCGGGGATGCCGGCATCGAGGATGTTCTGCTTGAGGTTGGCCGAGCGCATCACGGCGCGATAGCGTGCCAGCTCGTCCGGGCCCTGGCCCATGGGCGGTACACCGAGCAGGATCGGATCATTCCGGTGATAGATCGCCTCAACCGTCAGGTAAGTGCGCGACTCGATGCCGCCCGCGTAATGTCCGGTCCATTCGCCGAACGGACCTTCATCGCGCTCCTTGTCGTGGTGGACATAGCCTTCAAGCACGATTTCTGCATTGGCGGGGAAGGGCAGGCCGGTGACCTTGCCCTCGACAAGCTGCATCGGTTTGCCGCGCATGCCGCCGACGATGTCCATCTCAAAAGTGCCGAACGGTGCTTCGGTGCCGCCGAAATAGAAGCTGATCGGATCGCCACCCAGCACCATGCAGACCGGCATCTTCTCGCCCATCGCCTCGTATTTCTGGCGGTGAATCCAGCCGTGATGGCCGCGCGCGGTCAGGAACCCGACCGTGTTCTTGTCATAGACCTGCGCGCGATAGGCGCCGGCGTTGAGCCAGCCGTCTTCCGGATCGCGGGTAATGGAATAGGTGCCGGTGCCGATATAGCGTCCGCCATCGTTTTCGTGCCAGACAGGGGCCGGGAATTTGGTGACGTCGATATCGTCTCCGGTCAGGATATTTTCAAAGACCGGCCCGTCATCGACGATCTCGTGCTTGATGATTTTCTGATCGGTAAGGAAGGCCTCGCGATAGGCGTTCGACAATTCCCACTTGCTCAGATGATCGGGAAAGCCCAGCGTCATGTTACGCCGCGTGCCGGCAAACATGTTCATCAAAAGCCGGAATCCCTTGGGGCAGCCCTCGACATCCTCAAACACCACGCAGGGGCCGTTTTCTTCGCGCAGTACCGCTTCGGCGGCCAACCCGATATCCTCCTGCCAGTTTGCGCCTCTGATATATTCGACCTCTCCCAGCCGGTCGGCCAGAACCAGCCATTCGCGCAGATCGTCATAGGCAATATTGGCGGCGATATTGCTGCCTGAGGCTGTATTCATCGGGCTCTCTCCTGTCTGTGGTTGCCTGAATGTGGCATAGGCGTGAGCGGTCCGGCAACCCGGCTCCGCCGGTTGCGTACATCCAGCCTCTGAGGCACTCTTGCCGCAATCAAAAACACCGGTCTGGAGCAGGTTATGGCAGAGCAGAAATTCGACGATTCCTACGACATTATCGTTGTCGGGTATGGCTATTCGGGCGGTATCGCGGCGATTGAGGCGCACGATGCCGGGGCGAAAGTGCTGTTGGTCGACAAGATGCTGGAGCCGGGCGGGATTTCGGTCTGTTCCTATGGCGCGATGCGCTCCGCCCATGACGCGGATCAGGCTTTCAAATATCTTAAAACTACCAATGCGGGACGCACGTCGGATGCGGTGCTGCGCGCGCTGGCTGACGGGATGTCGAAGATCGAGCCCTATATGCGCAAGCTGGCGAAGGCCAATGGCGCGGTCATCAACCCGCGCGAAAAGGTCGCGAACTATCCGTTCGAAGGGTACGACACGTTTTATCAGACCCTGATTGAGGAAATTCCCAATTTCGATCCGGACACTCATTACGCGCATGTGCGCGGCGCGCCGGGCGGGGCGAAAGTGTTCAAGACGCTGGAGGATAATGTCGGCCAGCGCGATATCGATATCTGGCTGGAATCACCGGTCGAGGGCCTCATTACCGCCGACGGGTCGAAGGAAGTCACCGGCGCGGTCATCGCGCGCAAGGACGGGGTCCGCCGGGTTCAGGCGAAAAAAGCGGTGATCCTGGCCTGCGGCGGGTTCGAGGCCAATGAGGAGATGAAGAAACAATATTGGCAGATGTCGCCGGTCTTCGCCGCGACCAATAGCTCCAACACCGGCGACGGTATCAAGATGGCGCAGGGGCTCGGCGCCAAGCTCTGGCATATGTGGCATTATCACGGGTCTTACGGGTTCGTGCATGACGAATACCCCTACGCCATCCGCATGAAGCGGCTGCCCGACTGGATCCCGGGCCGCGAACTCACCGCCGTGGTGCAGATGACGTGGATCGTCGTCGACAAGTACGGACGGCGTTACATGAACGAAAACCCGCCCTATACGCAGGATACCTCGCACCGGCCGATGGAACATTTCGACCCGGTGAAACAGGAATTTCCGCGCATTCCGTCCTATGTGATTTTCGATGAGGTCGGTCGCCGCCGGTACCGCGTGGGCGCGCCGACGCGGAACGATCCCAATGCCCATTATGACTGGTCGACTGATAATATGCAGGAGATCGAAAACGGGCTGATCAAAAAGGCGGATTCGATCGGCGAACTGGCGGAACAGCTCGGCATGGAAGCAGATGTGCTGGAGGCGACGCTGGATCGCTGGAACGAGCTGTGTTCATCGAAGAACGATGCAGATTTCGGCCGTCCGCCAGGCACGATGATGAAAATTCAGCGCCCGCCCTTCTATGCGGGCGAGGTCTGGCCGGTGGTGTCCAACACACAGGGCGGGCCCGAACATGACGAGCACCAACGGGTTATCGATGTCGACGAAAAGCCGATCCCGCGCCTCTACGCCATCGGCGAATGCGGCAGCGCCTGGGGGCATCTCTATATGTCGGGTGGCAACCTGGCGGAATGTCTCGTGTCGGGCCAGATCGCGGGCAAGCACGCGGCGGCGCTGGAAAGTCTCTGAGCGCCGCCGACCGATTGTCCACAGGCGTTGTAAAGGCGCTGTAACGATTCTGTCGCTGAAATTTCAAAGCCGCATCGCATGGTAACGCGACGGGGCGTCGGCCTCGCGCGATGTCATAGAGATTCCGGAGACTGAAATGGATACGATCGATTCGACCCACGCGCCAGTGGGCGCGGAAAGCGAAAATTCTTCAGATAAGGCTTATGAGGTAACGCGCCGCCGTTTCCTTGCCTTTGTCGGGGGCGCCGCGGTTCTTACCGCCACGCCGGCCGGACAGGCAGCCGCCGCGCTGTTTCATGAATATGCGGAGGATGGATTGCCGCTGAAGGGGGTGACCCCGCTGCGCCTGCCGCATCCTCTGCCGATCTATGCCGAACGCGACAGTTTCCTCGTCACCGGTCTTAACGGCGCCGGAAAGAAGATGGCGGCGGATGCCGCGGCCCAGCTTGACGCCTATGAGGTTGTCGACGATGTCGTCGTATCCCCGGAATATGAGCGCTACATGATCGTCGCCTGGGGAGACCGCGTCTTTCCCAACCCGTCCGACTATGTCGGATTCAATCACGATTATACGGGTTTCGTGCCGGTCGGCGCCGGCAAGAACGCGGGGCTGTTGTGGATCAACCACGAATATGTGTCGTTCCCGTTCTCTACCCAGTCACCCCAGCTGCCCGAGAATTACGCCGGACAGCGCGAATCCTTCACCGAAGCGGTCGGCTTTCCGTTGCCGCAGACCGTGAACCGGGAGCTGATGGGTGAGTTCCTCTATAATACCGGCGGCACGGTTGTGTATATCCGCCGCGGCGGCGACGGTCGTTTCGCCGTTGTGCCGCGCCTGCCGTTCAACCGGCGCGTCCACGGGCTTTCAGGTCTCGGCATAAATGCGGGCCGCTCGGACAAATATGCGTCGGTGACGAGCTGGGGCCGGATGGAGCACCAGAAAGGCGATGACAAATATCTGATCGGCACGGGACCGGCGGCGCGTGACGTGTTCGCCGGAGTAAATGCGGACGGGCTTGGCATTCGGGTCATCGGAACCAGCTTCAACTGCTCCGGCGGCACCACCCCCTGGGGCACCATCCTGTCCTCGGAAGAAAATTTCCAGGCCAAGACCAAGAAGCCCAAGGGCCGGAACAGGGCTTTTGTCGGCGTTCAGGAACAGGTCATGCCCAACGGGTCGCAGACCGGCTATATTCCGCACTCCACCGGCGAGCATTTCGGGCTTATCGGCGAAAAATACGGTTGGATGGTCGAAATCCCGGTGAAGGACCCCAACGCGCGGGCGCTCAAGCACACGGCGCTCGGCCGTTTCCGGCATGAGAACATCGCCTTGCGTGTGGTGCCGGGCGAAAAGCTGGTTGCCTATATGGGGGATGACCGGCGTGGCGGCCATACCTACAAATTCGTCAGCAACGGTACGGTCAAGGCGATTGACGATCCCGGGAACAGCGATCTTCTGGCCGACGGCATTTTGAGCGTCGCGCGCTATGAGCCGGGTGACGTGAAGAAGCGCGCCGCCAAGGGCAAGGGACGCTGGATCCCGTTGACTCCGTCAACCAGGACAGATCCGCTAACGCTGCAAATTCTGGCCTCGGTGGAGGTCGGCATTCGCGGCAAGGCGCAGCGCGACGGTCATATCTTCCTGCCGCAGCGCAGCGGCATCGGCGGCGCCACCAAGGATGGCGGCAAACTCAAAATTACGCTGAAGGACGATGCCGCCAAAATGGAAGGGTATCGCGGAAAGACGCTGGGTGATTTCTACGCCAGCCAGGGGGCGATCCTCTGCGACTGCTATCTGGCGAGCAATCTGGCTGGCGGCACGCCGGGCGCCCGGCCCGAAGATATCGAAGTTCACCCCGACACTGGCGAAGTGTTCATCGCTTATACCGACGGAGAGCCGGGTGGCGATGGTTATCCCGACTCGCGCGTCTTCACGGTTACCAAATACACAGAGGGCGATAACGACACGCAGCCCTTCGGCGGTATTTACAAGATGATCGATGAAACCCCGGCCGATGCCGCCGGCGCGTTCAGCTGGGACACGTTCGTCCATGGTGGTGAGGTCGGGGCCAGGGACGGCGCCGGGTTCTCTTCCGCCGACAATATGGTGTTCGATCGCGACCGCACGCTCTGGACCGTTACCGACATGTCGACCAGCCGTCACAACGGTTTCAAGACCGGAATCAAGCCGGGCATGCGCGGCGTCGATCACAAGAGCACGACCAAGGCGGATGAGCTGGTCGGTGTGTTCGGCAATAACTGGTTGTTCGCCATCCCCACCAAGGGGGCGGATGCGGGCAAGGTGATTCCCGTCGCCTACGGCCCGGTGCGGTGCGAGATGACCGGCCCGACCTTTGTCGGTGACACGCTGATCATCGCGGTGCAGCATCCCGGTGAAGGCGTGCCGATCGGCGACGGCTCGATGCTGGAGCGCGAGATTGAGCTGCTCTCGATGGATGGCGGAAAGTTGTTCAAGCAGAACCGCAAGGTGCCGCTCGGCAGCAACTGGCCGAGCAATGTCGAAGGCAACCCCAACGGCGCGCCGAAATCGGCCACCATCGCCATCGCGCCGAAGAAGTCCTGATAGAGGCTCTTATTGAAACGCCCCTCCCCTGAACCGGGGGAGGGGCGATTTATTTGCGCTTCAACCCCACCAGTAGAGGAAAATGCCGGGGTAAAGCTCGTATTGCAGGACAACCTCGAACAGCACATAGATAAAGGCGAGGGTGGCGAACGCTGAATAGAGGCTTTGACGCACCGTGTAACCGCCCCTTAATTTCATCCAGCAAAAGACGAAGACCGGCGTCACCGGCAAAAATCCGGCCAGATAGATGCCGAGGACCAGCAATCCCATCCATATAAAGACCATAAGCTCGCGGCCGACCGGTCGTTCGGTCTTGTCCACTCCTTCATCTACCTGCTGCGGCGTCTTGGCGGAAAAGAACAGGGATATCCGCTCACCCGCTTTGGTGTTTGTCAGGGTCAGCAGATCCAGAAGGATCAGCGGGATCGCCGCATAACCGACCATCAGTGGAAACATCCGGTCATTGGGCGCGTAGCTATAGCTGATCACAATAAACAGGATGATGACGGCGAGAACCGAAATCAGGAACCAGGCCGTCGGGCGGCGTTGCTCGGGGATCATGCTCATTTTTCAGCCTCCGCCTCGCGCCGCCGGTTGCGCTCGCGCACTTTCTTGCGGAAGCTCGGGAAGCCGAGGCTCAGCACCGTGAGGATCAGCAGCGTGACCGACAGCCAACGCGTCAGGAAGACGGACATGTCGCCGTCGTAAATCTGCATGGTCTGGTCGAAATTCAGTTCCGTCAGCGCGCCCAGCACCAGCGCGATGGTGAAGGTCACACGCGGATAGTTAAACCGGATCATGAAATAGCCGATGATCGCGAAGATCAGGGCAATGACCACATCGCCAATTTCGGTATGGAGCGCATAGGCGCCGACCAGCGCGATGACCGAAACCGTCGGGATCAGTACATTGACGCTGACCATGGTCAGCATCGCCATGTATTTGGCGAGGACAAGTACGACAAGGGTGGCGAAGACCACCGATACGGTCAGCGCGACCACGAGCGTGAAGACCAGCGGTTCGTTTTCCACCAGCAGTTTCTGGCCGGGTTCAATGCCGTGTAAAACCAGAACACCGAGAAACACGGCGGTTTCCGCGCTGCCCGGAATGCCGAAGGCCAATGTCGGGATCAGCGACCCGCCGTCCTTCGCGTTATTGGCGGATTCCGGCGCGATAACGCCCTTGATGTTTCCCTTGCCGTATTCGATGTCCGGATCGGGATCGCGCTGTACCTGTGTTGAATAGGACAGGAACGCCGCAACGGTGCCGCCGACGCCGGGGACCGCGCCGATAAAGGTGCCGTAACCGGACCCCACCAGCATGGTTGACCAGTTCTTGAAGACGGCCTTGATGCCGTCCGAGACGCGCGTAATGGCGATCGTAGAGGTGTCTTCGGCGATGGACCCGCCCTTGACCGCGAGGTTGATCATTTCCGATATAGCGAACAGCCCGATCAGGGCCGGCACCAGCTTGATGCCGTCTTCCAGCAGCGGAATGCCCATCGAATAGCGCACCGTGCCGGTGATGTCATAGAGCCCGACAAATCCGACCACCAGTCCGATGACGGCGGTGATCAGCCCCTGCAGCAGCCGGTCGCCGGAAGACACCGCGATGGCGCAAAGCCCGAAAATCGCCAACATGAAAAATTCCGGCGGTGTAAACAGCAGCACAATTTCCTTCATGATCGGGATTACCGCGACCAGTGAGATGACCCCGATAACTCCGCCAAGCGCGGAGGCGGTCGCGCCCGCGCCGATGGCCATTCCGGCCTTGCCTTGCTGGGCCAGCGGATACCCATCAAATGTGGTGGCCGCGTTGGGGGCGATGCCGGGTGTATTCAGCAGAATGGCGCTGACGGAGCCGCCGGTCGAGGTTGCGGCCATGATGCCGCCCATCAGAATGATCGCCTGAAACGGCTCCATCCCGAAGGTCAGGGGGATCATCAATGCGACCGCCGTGGTGCCGCCCAGGCCGGGTATGGCGCCGAACAGCAGCCCGACTGCGGAACCCGCCATCAGCAACAGGATCGAGTTGAAGGAGGCGAGATTGATAATGCCTGCAATAAGTGAATCGAACACGGCAATCGCTCAAAGTATAAGAGATATACACGGCGGCTGGGTGCCGCGCGCGAAATGGAGAAAAACCGGCGGGCCGAAGAGACCCGCCGGTTCTTGCCTTACCGGTTATTTCTTGACGCTGGCCGCCAGAACCGACTTGAACTTGCTGTAATAAGCGAAAAGCTCAAGCGCCTTGGCCTTTGTCTGTTCGGCATTCAGCGGCGCCACATCGCGTCCGACCTTTTTGCCCCAGGCAGCGAATTCCGGATCGGAAACAGCCTTGAAGACCGCGTCACCCAGCTTTTTCTTGATGGCTTTCGGTGTGCCCGGCGTGGTGCCGATCATCCGGTCGCCGCCAAGAACGGCAAGGTCTTTCTTGCCGAGGCTGCCGGTCGTTTGAACGCCGTATTGCGACGGGCCGTTGGTGATTTCCAGCAGCGGCCGCAGATCCTTGAAGGCCTGGCGGCTTTTTTTCTTGCTGCTGATATATTTACGGAAGCTGCCGGTGGCCAGAATGGTCAGGTCGCCATCGCCCCGGATCACGCCGAGCGCGTATTTGGAGCTGGATTTATAGCCGGTGATGAAATTCGGCTTGATTCCGAACGTATCCAGCAGGATCGCCGAGGCGAGATAGCCGGTGGTGCCGGGCGCCGTCATGGGGACCTTGATCTTGTCCTTGTAGCTCATGACGTCGTTCCAGTTCTTGAACTTGCCGGCGCGCGCGCTGGTCACGATCAGATATTTGAACTGTGCGGCGCGGGCCAGCCAATCGATGGTGCGAACGTCATAATCGGCTTTTTCGCCGATGATGTTCGGCATGGCATGACCGGGCATGTTGAACATCAGCAGGTTGGTGCCGTCCGGCTTGCGCTTGGCGAGATAGTTCGCGGCCTTCTTGCCGCGCCCGCCCGGCATGTTTTTCGGAACGACAGTTATGCCGTCGCCATAATGCTTTTCGATCAGCGGCGCGAGTTTGCGCGTTACCGTGTCGAATCCGCCGCCGGGACCATAAGCGATCAGAAATGTAATGTTTTTTGCCTGAACCGGGGTTATGGCGGCGCCGACCAGCAGAGCGGCGGCCGCCGCTCCGGTCATAAGTCTTGCGATCATGAAACTCCTCCCAAAGTTATGTGTTTTGTCGCGGACGATCTGAGCCGTCCTTCTTGCGAAAACAACGAAAGCTTAGAGGAATAACTTCAGCTTGTTAAGAGACCTTGTCGTCGAACCGCTCGACAGTGCGATTGCCCATCTCTTTCACCTTGGCGCGATAGAGCGACACCGCATGACGATAGCGTTCCATGGTCTCCGGATCTTCATCCGCACCCGGCGGGGCTTCCGCATCGAAATTGTGGAACCGGTCCTCGCCGCGCACCAGGAGTGTGCTGGTCCGGACGTCGCCGGCCTGCTTCAGGTGCGGCGGGTGGTAAATCAACGTCATGCCAAGACGTCTTTCCGTTGACCGGTTCGGCGGTGAGGAATGAATCAGAAACGCATGATGGATCGATGCCTGGCCGGGTTGCAGTTCCACCGGTACCGGATCGATGGATGACACGTCGAAATCCACCGTCTGCCCGCTGGAAAGCAAATTCCCGCCTTCGATATCCGGTTCACCGAGAGGCAACTCGCCGAGCTTGTGTGAACCGGGCAGGAATTGCATGCAGCCGCTTTCCACCGTGGCGGGGGACAGCGCCAGCCAGACCGACAGCACTTCGCACGGGTAATGGCCGAAATAGGTATTGTCCTGATGCCAGCTGACATAACCGCCATCGCCGCCATCCTTACACCACATGGTGTTGTGATAGAGCATCAGGTCGGGACCCAGCAGATCCTCCACCGGGTCCAGCACCGCGTCGCTGGTGGCAAGATCATGAACCCAGGGAAAGCGCAGATAGAATTTGGTCTGGCCGGAACCCGTCAGCTTGCCGTCGTCCTGGGTCTGTTCAAGCCTTTGCCGAAACGAATCCGCCTCATCGGGCGTCATGACCTCAATCGGGAAGACGAACCCGTCCCGGTTATACTGGTCAATCTGCTCCTGCGTCAGAACCTTCGGCATACGGCACCTATTGCGCGTCGAGGAATTTTCTTAGCTCCGCGGTGAACTCATCCGGGCTGTCGATGGTCGAAAGATGTCCGGCATCGGGAATGGTGACGATGGTCGATCCGGGGATGCCGTCGCGGATGAATTCGCTTTCCGCCATCGGGGTCGCGTCATCGGAATCCCCGACCACGACCAGCGTCGGCGCCTTGACGTTGGGCAGATCGCCGCTCGCGTCATAGGTGAAGATCGCGCGCACCGTATCGACATAGGCCTTGGACGGGCATTTTGCGATTTCCAGCGCCAGCTCGTCGAGCTTTTCCATCGGGGTCGTCGGCATCAGGCGGTCGCCCGCATACTGGCTGCCGAATTCCTGCATCGACAGATAGGCGACCGCTTCCTGGGTGGCGTAAATCCGGTCTTCGCCACCCGGTCGGATGCGCGCGAAGGAATCCGCGATCACACAGGATTTGGCGATATCGGGCCAACGCGTGTTGAAATTGAGCAGGATCGGCCCGCCCATCGACAACCCGACTATATGGCAGGAATCGATGCCGAGGTGATCCAGCACCGCCTTGTGATCGGCGGCGACATCCTCGACCGTGAATGTCCCGTTATAGGAACTGTCGCCATGTCCCCGGCAATCCACCGCGATGCAGCGATAGCTGTCTTTCAAAGCGGCAATCTGGTCGCGATAGAGATAGGAATTGGTGCCGAGACTGTGAATGAACAGGACCGGCGGCCCGTCGCCGGTATCTTCGAAAAATATGGTTTCACCGTTTGCTTCGATGACGGGCATGGAATTCCTCCTGATTATGGCGTGTTTCGGCGAAGCGTATCATCCGCCGTGCCGCGCGCAACCCCGCTCAGGCCGCGGCCTGCATCGGTGCGCCCTGGATGGTGCAGCGTCGCAGAACCCGGCGTTCCTCACGCGGAAAATCGGTGCGGGCGTGGCAGGAGCTCTGATTGTCCCAGATCAGCAAATCGCCCGGCGTCCAGACATGTTCGTATATGATTGCCGGGTCCTCGCTGATCGCGAACAGCTCTTCCAGAATGGTGTCGCTGTCCTGCCGCGACAGTCCTTCGATCCGCGCGGTCATCAGCCGATTGACGTATAGCGCGGTCCGGCCGGTTTCGCGATGGCGGATAAAAATCGGCTGGGTACCGTGGCGTACGCCGGTGAGATCGCCGTCCGGGTCGGCCTTGTCCACCGTGCCGTAATTATAGATCTGCAGCACCTGGCGGCCTTCCAGCTTTCGTTTCAACGCTTCCGGGATGTTGTCGTACGCGGTGTACATATTCGAAAAACGCGTATTGCCGCCGGTCGACGGCACCTCGATCGCATAGAGAAACGTTGCCGCGTCGGGCGCCGGGTAATAGCAGGCATCGTGATGAAACCACATCTCCCCATCGGGAAGGGAACCCAGCGGGTTGCCGTCCTTGTCCCGCAGGTTGGAGACCATCATCACCGCCTCGTCGAAAGACTTGCCCTCGGGACGTTTTTCCTTGTCGCGTGACCGGCTGCCCGGCGTGCCGAATTCAGAAGTAAAGGCGACATGCTGCGGATGGGTAAGTTCCTGATCCGGTAACAGCAGGACGATATGTTCCTGCCAGGCATCACGGATCGCGTCGCGCACTTCCGGCGTCAGCGGTTGGCTCGCATCGATACCGGTAAGCCGTGCGCCAAGCGCACCCGACAGCGGGTCGAGCGTCAGGGAAGCCATTTTCAGGCCGCTTTTTCGGCGGCGACCATCGGGCCGCCCTCGACCGTGCAGCGTCGCAGGACCCGGCGCTGCTCCGCCGGGAAATCCTTCCGCGCATGGATAGAGCAGCGATTATCCCACATCAGCAGATCCCCCTGCTGCCAGTCATGCTCATAGACGACCGAGGGGTCTTCGGAGATGTCGTAAAGCTGTTCCAGTATGTCACTGCTTTCGGCCTCTTCGAGCCCTTCGATCCGGGCGGAAATCAGCCGGCTGACATAAAGGGCGGTTTTTCCCGTCTCGGGATGGCGGACGAAAATTGGTTGCCATTGATGCTGAATATTCTCCAGCCCCTTTTCATCCAGATCGACGCGGCCGCGCAAGGCGAAGTCATAGGCCTGCAAAACCTTGCGCCCGGCGAGCTTTTCCTTCAGCGCCGCCGGAATGTGGTCATAGGCGAGATACATGTTCGACAGGCAGGTTTCGCCGCCGGATGCGGGGATTTCCAGCGCGTGCAGCAAGGTCGCCTTGTGCGGCTCCGGCCGGTAGCTCATATCGTGATGCCACCACATCTCGCCATCGGGCAGCGAACCGGTGAAGTTGCCGTCTTCGTCCCGGTCATTACTGACCATCATGATGGTGCCGTCATAGCCGTAATTATCTTCGTTCCGGCGGTCTTTGGGCGTGGCGCGTTCGCCGACCGTTCCGAAATAGGCGGCGACATCGATCTGCTGATCCTTATCGAGGTCCTGGCCACGATAAACAAGGCAGATATTGTCCAGCCACGCCCGGTAAAGCCGGTCGCGGTCCGCCGCGCTGAGCGGATCGCGCATATCGATCCCGGTGATTTCCGCGCCAAGCGGCGCATCCAGTTTTTTTATCTCGAAGCTCATAATGCGTTCCCGTTCTCAGGCAGCCTGGTCGGCCGCGATCATCGGCCCGCCCTCGGTGGTGCAGCGCCGCATCACCCGGCGGTCTTCCGGCGGAAAATCCGTGCGCGCATGGCAAGAGGCGAAATTGTCCCACATAACAAGGTCGCCGACCGTCCAGACATGTTCATAGACATTGTCCGGCGCTTCCGAAATTTCATAGAGCTCGGACAGAATCTCATCGCTTTCTGAACGCTCCATATCCTCGATAATCGCGGTCATCAGCCGGTTGACGTAGAGCGCGGTGCGCCCGGTCTCAGGATGACGCACGAATATCGGCTGCCAGCGGTGATGAATTTGCGACAGGTCCTTTTCGACATCCGGGGTGCTGGTGGTGTCGTAATCATAGACCTGCATCGCCCGTTTGCCCGCGAGCAGCTTTTTCAGCCGTTCCGGTATCAGGTCGTAGGCCCGGTACATGTTGGTGTAGCAGGTGTGCCCGCCCCGGGACGGAATTTCTATGGCGTAGAGATAGGTGCCCTTGTGCGGTTCCGGCATGTAGCACATGTCGTGATGGAAATACATTTCACCGTCGGGCAGAGACCCGATGTAATTGCCTTTTTCGTCTTTCAGATTCGTGATCATCATGATCGACGGGTTGAAATCCGCGCCTTCGGGGCGGGCCTCCGCCTTGCGGGAGCGCGTGCCGAGCCCGCCGAAATTGGCCGCGAAAGCGAGCTGTGACTCCATCGTCAGGTCCTGATCCTGATAAATCAGGACGATGTGCTCGTTCCAGGCGTCGAGAATTTGCGCCCTGGTTTCCGCATCCAGCGGATCATTCAGATTAATGCCGCGTACATAGGCGCCCAGCGCGGCGCCGGTCGGTTCAATCGAGATAGCCATGGCACTCAATATCCCTCCTGTAGACGTGATTATGATTGGCGGCGATTATAGCGAAATGGCTGATTACGGAAAACCGCATCTGAAAAAGACCCTGCGGCATATGTACGCGCTGCAAAATCTCTGCGGGCCGGAACTCAACGCGGACGATGCGTTGCAGGAAATGCTCGATTTCCTGTGCATGATGCGCGGCGTAAAGCCCGTCTTCGTGACCGGCCGGGGGATCTCCGACCGGAACTGGATCACCGGCATGGCGAAGATCGCCCGGGAATCCGGGCTGCGCGTGCAGGAAGGGCCGTTCTGGGATGCCTGCCCGTGGCCCGATGATATTCCCGCCTGGTATGCGGAAGACACGCGCGCGCTGCTGGAACCGTTTCGCGCGGTCTATATCACCCGCGCCAAAAAAGCGGGGGATGAGGTCGCGGCGATCTGCGCACGCGGCGGGAGGTTGTCGATGGCGGATGAGGCGCGGCTGCTCGCTTATCCAGAATGCTGCGTGCGGGCGCATTATCTTCGCGCCGAGGGCTGGAACCGCGCGACCCTGTCGATCCTCGCGCGCCATTGCGATGGTGACGAGGCAAAGATGAAGGAAATGCTGGCATCGGAGGAATTACCGCCGGCGGAAACCGAGGAAGAAAAAATTATCTATAAATCGGCTTACACGGTGTTTCCGGCGAAGTTCGGCAGCTGGAATCTCTGTGCGAAATGCCGGGAGTCCGCCGATTCTCCATCCGCGGCGCAGATCGCAAAAAACCGCAAGGTCGGTGAATTCACCGATCCGGAATTTATCGCGAAGCTTGACGGGCCCGTCGCGCGCTAGCCGCGCCGCCCGTACACGAAATTGGCGGTGGTCAGGATTCGGACACCCTCGTCATCGACATATTCGGCCAGTGTTTCGGTGACCTCCGCGATAACCTGCTTCAGCCCTTCCTCGTCGAGCTGTTCAAGTGCGTGACGGGCGGAGGGGCCGCCTGCGGCCAGCGCCTCAACAAAGGCGGCGGGAGAGTCGAAACGCGCTTCAAGAGTCTTGCGGATGACGGAAACATCCCTGAACCCGCCATCGGCGATCACATCGCCCAACACGACCGGATCGCCGAAAGAATAGGGTTTGCGGATGCCGGTCGGGTCCACGTCATGGGATTCCAGCGCTTTTGCCACCGCGTTATGGCCGGGACACAGTTCCAGCCGGCTGAAGACGTTCAGTACAAGCCGTCCGCCCGGCTTTAACACGCGGTGGATTTCCCTGAACGCGGCAGGCCTGTCGGGCAGGAACTGATATATCTGGCCGCCGATTACCGCATC
This sequence comes from uncultured Rhodospirillaceae bacterium, assembly GCA_964492555.1. GTDB lineage: Bacteria > Pseudomonadota > Alphaproteobacteria > MPNO01 > UBA2964. Next base: position 61,449 of record CAZBKQ010000003.1, read on the forward strand.
GAAGCTGTTGGCGTCGAACGGCATATCGCTGACATCGCCTTCGAGCCAATCGACCGTGCCTGACGTATCGAGCCTTCTCGCCAGGGCGATCATGCCGGGATCGACATCAATGGCCCGCACCGACCCGCCGTCACCGACAAGAGTGGCCGCATAGCGTGCCGCCGGGCCCGAACCGCAACCGATATCGAGTACGGACTCGCTGCTTTTCAACAGGGCGTGATCGACCAGCATTTCCGACCAGGGGCCGAAAATCGTCGGTACAAGATATTGTTCAAAGGCCTCCGCCGCCGCGCTATCCATCGCCGCGCTGGCCGGCCGTGCCGTGCCGTTCATAGTCCAATCCCCTCAAACAGCCGGCGGTGTCGCGCCGGCGTCATTGGCCAATCCGAAAATCAGGCGGCGCGAGTCCGGATGACGTCCTTGTGCGCGTCCTCGAACAGATAGGTTGTTTCGAGATAGCTCCGCAACGCGTCGAAATCGGCGCCATGGACCGCCTTGAAGGGCGGGTAGGGCTTGCCGATCGGCAGGCCGATAATTTCCATCGCGGCCTTGAGAGCGGGCGCCAGCCCGTACCCCATCCAGCGCGCGGGGAACAGGCTGAACTGACGCTGCAGACGGCAGGCTTCGTCGAAATTACCGGCCTTGAATTCGTTGATTACCGCATTGGCGATAAAGGCGACCGGCGGCGGCATCGTCGCGCCGGCCCCACCCAGCGCAATCGACGCCAGAAGCATCTGCACGGTGGTAAAATAGCGGGCGTGCCCGCCATGATCGATTTCCTCGATCAACCGGGCGCAGCGGGAAAGATCGCGGGAGCTTTCCTTGACCCAGGCGACCCGGTCCATCTTGGCGAGCTCCAGCGTCCAGGCCGGATTGACTTCCGCGCCGGGGCCGGGATTCAGGTACAGCATAAAGGGCAGGTTGGTTTCCGCCGCGATGGTGTCGTAATAGGTCACCAGGTCGTCGAGCGTCGGCGGTCCGCCAAAGGGGCGGAGCGGCGCCAGAATCTGTAATCCGGTTACCCCGAGATCCTGCGCCATGTGCGACAGCTCGATCGCCTTATGGACATTCGGGTGGGAGACGCCGGCGATGACCGGAGCGCGGCCATCGACGAACTCAATGGTCTTGCGGATCAGTTCGCAGCGTTCTTCGTAGGTCAGATAATGATACTCCGTGGCTTCCACGCCGGCGGCGGAGACCATGGCGGCGTTGCAATCCTCGACGATGTAATCGACTTCGCGTTTCAGCGTGTCGTAATCGACGGAAAGATCTTCCGAAAATGGTGTCAGGGGCGGAACGACGAGACCAGGCAAATCCATGTCTTTCTCCTTCGAAGCGGAAATTCACAAAATTTTACCGCAGCATACACCGGAAGGGGGGCATTTCGTCACCCCGCGCCCGGCAAAAAAAACGCCCGCCGGAAAGGCGGGCGTCTTGTTGCGGAATTGGTTGAACACTCAGGCGACCCTTTTCTTGCCGCCCCTGGGTTTCAGAAGACCCGCACGTTCCAGCACCCCGTCGAGGCGCTTTTCCAGCGCCTTGTCGGCGGGCATCATCGGCAGACGATGCTCGTTCTTGGGCATGATGCCGAGCCGATTCATCATATATTTCATCGGGATCGGGTTGGTGTCATAGAACACCGCCTGGTTGATCTCGAACAATTCGTAATGAAGTTTCTTGGCGAGCTTGAGATTGCCGTCCCATACCGCCTCGCACATGCGGGCGAGCTTCTTCGGCATCAGATTGCCCACCGCGTTCATCAGGCCGCAGGCGCCGACCGCCATCATCGGGTAGGAAAGATCCTCCAGCCCGACGAAAATCCGGAAGTTGGGCCCGAAATGGTCGAGGCATTTGGACACGAATCCAAGATCGTCCACCGCGTGTTTCATGCCGACAAAATTGGGGCAGTTGGTGCTGATCTGATCAAGCGTATCCAGGGTCACGCTGATCGCCGCCCGGCCGGGGATGTGATAGATCATCCAGGGCAGTTTAGTGCTTTTACCCACTTCCGAGTAATAGGCCACCAGCCCGCGCTGCGGCGGACGGATGTAATAGGGCGTAACGACCAGAAGCGCGTCTGCTCCCGCCTGATCCGCATGCGCGGTCAGCGCCATCGTTTCGGCAAGGCTTTGCGATCCGGTGGCGACGACAACCGGAACCTTGCCCCGTGCGGTCTCAATCGCGACATCGGCGCAGCGGTTCCGCTCCTCGATCGTCAGGGTGGAGGGTTCCGACGTCGTTCCCGTTACCAGAATCCCGTGCGATCCGTTCTTCATCTGGAATTCGACCAGACCGGCATAGGCGTCGTAATCCACCTGACCGTTCTTGAACGGGGTGATCAGCGGGGGGATGGACCCCCGCAGATCATTTTTACCGAGGCGCATCATGTCAGCCAGCAACCTTGGCGCGGTTGGTGTCGAAGCCGGTTTCGGCGCCCAGCACGCTCCACGGTTCCTTCATGTCTTCCTGCCAGAGCAGGGATTCCATGATGATGTTGAGCGGCTGATCCTGGATGGTCAGTTCATAGACCGGTTCATTGCCGACGGACGCATGGTTGTGCACGGCCCAGCCCGGCGCAGTCAGCAGCAGATCGCCCGATTCCCATTCATAGACCTTGCCGTTAACCGTCGAACGGCCCTGGCCACCGAAGATATAGTTCATCGCGGCGGAGACATGACGGTGCGGTTTGTCGACGATCCCCGGCGGGCGGATGGTGATGGTCGCAAAGAAGTTCGGCGTGGTGCCGTTGGTGCGGCCCGTCATCGGGTTCCACAGCAGATACAGCCGGCGGCCGACATATTCGGTACCCAACTCGGCGAGTTTGTCGAGTTCCGCCTTCACCTTTTTCCACGGCCAGTGCAGTGCCCTGGATTCGACCGCTTCGGGCGCGACCAGAATTTCGTATGGCATCAGCCAGGCGCCTTCTTCCGTAAGCTGGAAGGTGCCGTAGGGGCTGTTGCGCCGCGGATCGTCCGCCGCGATTTCATTCTCATCCGCCTCTTTCTTGACCTCTTCGATGTCGGCGGGGGGATTTTCCTCAACGATATGGACGTTCATTTTTTCCAGCAGCGGCGCGTTGGAATAGGTCAGCCGCGCCTGGACCTCATCCGTGTCGTTGACATGGATGTAGGTTTGCATGGAGGGGAAGTTCCAGATGTCGTACTGCTCGAAATCAATCCGCTGGCCGCCGACGATTGAGTGGCCGGAACCCTGGATGCAGAAATTGACCTGAGTGGAGTTGTGCCGGATCGGCGCGGTCTGTTCGCCCGGGTTCAACACCTCAAGCGTCGGCCGGATCCCCGGCGCCAGACCAAGCCCCGGACCCATCTTATGGGAGTCGGGGTGTACCACCCAAGACTGGCGGCGTCCGTTATTCGGCATCGGCAGTTCGGAAAGCCGTTTGATTTCGGATTCGAAGTCGGTTCCCTTGATGATTGCGGGTTCCCAAAGTTCGGGTTGCGGCGGGGTGTACCCCGAGCGATCCATGAATATAGCTTTCTGCGACATGAGGCTTCTCCAGTTTTGATTGCGGCGAATTCTCCCAATGACATTCGCCCTTACGCGCAAAATTACTAAGATATCTTAGTAATTGACCGGGTTTGCCGTCAACCATGCACGCGTTATCCATAGAAGTCATGACAAATTGCGATTTTCGTCAGGACCGGAGCGGTCGCGGTGGATGATCAGACATTGTTGATCGTCGGCGGCGCGTTCTTTCTCGCCGCCTTTGCAAAGGGCATTACGGGGCTTGGCTTTTCCACGGCCTGTCTGCCGATGCTGGCGCTGGCGATCGGGCTCAAGGCGGCCCTGCCGCTTGTTATCGTGCCGTCACTGGCCAGCAATCTGATCGTCATGATCGAATCGCGGCGTTTCGGCGAGGCAATAAGGCGGTTCTGGATGTTATTGCTTTTCGCCATACCCGGTATCGCCTTGGGGCTCGGGTTGCTTGCATGGCTGGATCAGCGCCATGCCGCGCTCGCGCTTGGGCTGGTGCTCGCCGCCTACGCCCTGTTCGCATTAAGAAATCCGCATTTGACCTTGCCGCCGGGATGGGAAAAGCCGCTCGCTCCCGTCACCGGATTCCTGACCGGTGTTTTTAACGGCTTGACGGGGTCGCAGGTGATGCCGGTCCTGCCCTATCTTATGGCGCTGCGTCTTGACCGCGATTTGTTCGTGCAGGCGATCAATTGCTCCTTCACCTTTTCCAGCCTGGTAATGGCGGCGGGGCTCTCGAAAATCGGTCTGATGACGTGGGAAACCGCTGCGGTCTCCGCCGGCGGCCTGATCCCCGTCTATGTCGGGGTTACGTTGGGCGGATTCATCCGGCGGCGGCTTGATGCCGATATATTCCGGAAACTTGTCTTGCTGATGCTTCTGGCGGGCGGCGCGGTTCTGGTGGCGCGCGGTGTGTGAACGCTTCTATTCTTCCGCCGCGTCGGCGTCGAGATTGGCTTTCATCGCGCGCATCAGCCGTTTGACCTCCGCCAAATCTTGATCGGAAAACCCGTTGGTCGCGATCTCATTGATGCCGATCGCCATGTTGAGCAATTCATTCTTGAGGTTGCGGCCTTTCTGGGTCGGGAAAATATTGATGGTGCGCCGGTCGCGCTTGTTGCGCACCCGCCGGACCAGCCCGTTTTTTTCCAGCAGACGCAACACGCTGGCGGTCGTCGGTTCAGTGGTGCCCACCCGGCGGCTAAGCTCGCGCTGGCTTAGCCCTTCCTCGATCCAGAGCGCGCGCATGAAGTAATACTGGCCGAGTGTCATGCCGTATGTGGAAAGCCTGCGGCGCAAGGCGTTGCCAACCGCGATATTGGTTTCCCGGACGATGAAACCCGGGCTTTCATGCGGATCCAGCCAGATATCGTCTTCCGCTACGTTTTCCGTATCGGCCGGCGTCACGACAGGAATTCCTCCAGATCGACCGTGTCGTAATTCTTCGGCATGGCCCGGTCGAACCGCGCGCGCTCCTCCGGATGGCTTTCGGCCGGCCGGGTCGCATCGATAATTGTCTTGGTGCCGATGCGGTACATTGCGCTCATCCCCGGCACGATGTCGGAAATATTATCGAGCGACCAAATCCGCGTGTTGGGGATTCTGACGACGTCGCGTTCCGCATGCACCCGGGTGGTCAGCGACCAGAAGACCTGCCGCAGGTCGTCGGCGTCGATGTCGTCATCAACGGCGATGGCAAGCTTGGGGTGCATATACGGGCTGGAGAGCGCCGCCATCAGGGCGGTTTTGGCTTGTCCGTCCACCTTGGGGCGGATTTTGAGGACTACGGCCATCAGCCCCGAAATGCCGAGACAGCGGATATCGAGAATATCCATCCCGCCTTCGACCTTCGACAGATGTTCGGTCAGCGCCGCTTCGACGCAGGTACCGGTGATCGATTGCGGATCGCCCATCGGCGCGCCCGAATGCATGCCATAAAACAGCGGGTCGCGCCGGTGGGTCATGCAGGTGACCTGAAAGATTTCCGTCGACCCTTCCATGGCGTAGCCGCCGGTGACTTCGCCAAAGGGGCCTTCCTCGGTCATCGCGTCGGCCAGGATTTTTCCTTCGATGATGATTTCCGCTTCCGCCGGAACCTCCAGATCGCAGGTTTCGCATTTGACCATCCGGATCGGGTCCTCGATCAGTCCGCCGGCGATGGCGAGTTCGTCCGCGCCGAAGGTCGTGGTGTATCCGGCCGCGAACAATATCGCCGGATGGGCGCCGACAACGATGGCGACCGGCATGTCCTCGCCGCGTTCCTGATATTTCCGGTAGATGCGTTGGGCGTGGCGCGGGCAGATCAGAAAGCCCGTCCGGTCGGGGCCCAAAATCTGCTGCCGGTGATAGGAGAGATTTCGTTTTCCGGAGTCCGGATCCTTGATTACCGCCATGCCGGCGGCGATGTATGGCCCGGGGTCCTGTTCCGACGTCCACATGGCGGGCAGTTTGGTCAGATCCGCGTCGCCGTCGCGCAGGATGACTTCTTTCACCGGCGCGCTTGAGGCGGAGACCTCAACCGGGTCCAGCGGTTGTTTGGCCCGGGACACCAGTTCCGGAATGACCCTGTCCTCGGGCAGGCCGAATCCGATGGCCCATTTGCGCCGGTCCGTGACGATCTGGCTGCAGAGCTGCCAGCCGGGATGACCTTTCAGATTGGTATAGAGGCTGGATTTGCCCTGGCTGTCATAGGTTTTCCAGCCGATCGCGGAGACGTTTTCCCTCGGGTCGGTTTCCGCGTCGATCCGGATCAACTCGCCCTGTTGTTCAAGGTTCCTAATGTGGCCGCGCAGCGATTGATCGCCCATAGTTCGATATCTAAGTAATTAGCTTGGCGGCATTCTGGCGGCGCGTCCGGGATCGCGCAACCGCTTTTGCGACGGATTTTATGTGAATTATGCTCAGGGATGCGCGGCGTAGGTGATAAAGAGGACCGCGAACAGTGTCGCGCCGGCGGCGGAGCACGACGATTTGCTTGTCGTCATTACCCGGATATCCGAAATCAAAGCGGGATGGCTGTTGCGTGAAACGCTACCATGAGAGTTTCCATGCGGCTATATTCCGGGGGTAACGACTATACCCGGACCGCCAGAAAATGCCGTTTGACCGAAACTTCCCGCCGCTCGCCGTATCATTTGTCGCGGCCTTCATGCTGCTGACGCTGGTCTTGCCTGCTTCCGCACAGGAAACCGCAGGGGATGACGGCGGCTGGATCGCCACGTTGCAATTCGAGAACGATATTTTCGGCAATACCGACCAGCATTTTTCGCATGGCATGCGCGCCGCCCTGATGACGCCGGAGAACAGCGTGCCCGAATGGATACGGGATCTGGCCGCCGAATTTCCTCTGTTCAACGCGGAGCACAGCCGCCGCGCGGTTTTTTCGCTGGGCCAGAATACCTATACCCCGACCGATCTCGTGACCCCGGCCCTGCAAATCGATGACCGCCCCTATGCCGGCTGGCTTTACGGCGGGATCGGACTGGTTTCGGTCGATCCGGACGGGACGCGGCTGGATAATATCGAGCTTAATATCGGCGTCGTCGGCCCGGCCTCATTTGCCGATGAAGTGCAGACATTGTGGCATCGCTGGTTCGGGTTTCAGCATCCCTATGGGTGGGGCAACCAGCTCAAGAACGAACCCGGTATCGTGCTGACCTATGAACGGGCGTGGCGTCATGCCGGTCCGGCCGGGTTTCTGGGGCTTGATTGGGGAATGACGCCGCATGCCGGGATCAGTCTCGGCAATGTTCTGACCCAGGCCGCCGGTGGTGTGACTTTCCGTATCGGAGAGGATTTGCAGAAGAATCTCGATTACGGCCCGCCCAGGATACGCCCCAGCCTGCCGGGGTCCGACTATTTCAAGCGGGGCGGGGGGCTTTCCTGGTATTTCTTCCTGGGTGCGGAAGGCCGCGCGGTCGGGCGGAACATTTTCCTCGACGGCAATAGCTTCGTGGACAGCCACAATGTCGATAAAAAATATTTCGTCGGCGATATTCAGGCCGGTATCGCGATCATTATGGGGTCTGTCAGGGTCGCCTATACCCATGTCTACCGGACGCCCGAATTCGACGGTCAGGATGCGGGTGATGTGTTTGGCGCCTTCAGCGTCTCTATGATGTTCTGATCCTTGCCGGGCGGGGGAAACCGGCTAGGATGCGGCCTCGATCCACCGCTCAGGAAGTCCGATGACAAGCAGCTTTAACCCGCCCCTGAGGCACCTCATGGGCCCCGGCCCGTCCGATGTTCATCCCCGCGTCCTCGCGGCAATGGCGCGGCCGACGATCGGCCATCTCGACCCGGCCTTTGTCGAGATGATGGAAGAGATCAAGGACATGCTGCGCTATGCGTTCCGGACCGAAAATGAGTTGACGATACCGGTTTCAGGCCCCGGATCGGTCGGGATGGAGAGCTGTTTCGTCAATCTGATAGAGCCCGGCGATACGGTGATTGTCTGCCAGAACGGGGCTTTTGGCGGCCGCATGAAGGAAAATGTCGAACGCGTCGGCGCGATGCCTGTGATGGTCGAAGACGATTGGGGCAAGGCGGTTGATCTCCAGAAAGCCGCGGATGCGCTGAAGGCCAATCCCGGAGCGAAGGCCGTGGCCTTTGTCCATGCGGAAACCTCCACCGGTGTTCAATCGGATGCCGCGGCGCTGTGCGCGCTGGCGGCGGAACACAACGCTCTCTCGATCGTCGATTGCGTCACCTCGCTCGGCGGCACGCCCGTGCTGACAGATGAATGGGGTGCCGATGCCGTCTATTCGGGGTCGCAAAAATGCCTGTCCTGCATGCCAGGTATTTCGCCGCTGACCATCAGCGCGCGCGCCGCCGAGGTGGTGCGCAGCCGCAACAAGAAGGGGCAGAGCTGGTTTATGGACCTGACTCTGGTGATGGGTTACTGGGGCGAGGGCGCCTCGCGGGTCTATCACCATACCGCTCCGATCAATCCGCTTTACGGGCTGCATGAATCGCTGGTCATTTTGCAGGAAGAGGGCATTGAGGCCGCTTGGGCCCGGCACGCCGCCATGCACCGGGCCTTGCGCGCCGGGGTGGAGGCGATGGGGCTGGAATTTCTGGTCGCGGAAGACGCCCGCTTGCCGCAGCTCAACACTATTTGCGTTCCGGAAGACGTGGATGAGGCGGCGGTGCGCTCCTTCCTGCTCAGCCGCTACGACCTGGAGGTCGGCGCCGGGCTTGGCGCGCTGGCCGGCAAGGTCTGGCGGGTCGGGCTCATGGGGCACAGCGCGCGGGCGGAAAATGTCTTTCTGTTTCTTACCGCGATGGAAGACGCGCTTTCCCGTCAGGGCGCGAAAATTGAAGCCGGTGCGGCGTTACCGGCGGCGCAAGCGGCGCTCGGCTGAAGCTTTCAGGAAATCATCGTCCCGGCCAGGGGTGGTGGTAATTTTCGTCATTGTGCTGGATCGTATTGATAAAGCCCAACGCGGGCTTTTTCCCCTGGGCCTCCGCGCGTTCCAGAATTATCGGCAGAAGACCGACGCGGGGACAGAAACAGGAAAACCCCAACGCCTCATACTGGTCCTGTTCCGGCAGGGATTCCCCGTAGATCACGACGCTGTTCTTTTTTAACGCCGGTTCCGTCAGCGCGGCGGCCAGCGGATAACCCTGGGCCGCGTTATTGCCGATAGCGATCAGATCAATCCACGCCGTATCCATCAGGTCGCGTTCCAGTGACGGCAGGTCGACCTGATCCCAGTTTAAATCTTCCGCGTTCGCCTGCTCACCGTCCAACAGACAAGGATAGCCGTCCGCCAGGACGTAATGCCCCTGCCGTGCCCACAGTCGTGCCCAGGGAAGGGGATTATGGGAAACAAAGGCATCGACCGTAACCTCGTTGTCCAGGATCAGGGCACGGTAATGATCCGGAAAAGCGCGCTCAAGTTCGATGCCCAGTGACATTTTATGTTACTCCCCCAAATGATCCGACAAGGTTGCGTTGTTCAACGCCGACAGGCCGTTCCGTTCGATGATGCCCTGCAGCAGATCGAGATAGGCCGCGCCGCGTTCGGAGTATTCCTCCAGTGTTTCAATCAGCGGCAGCGCGCGCAGCGGTTTCCCGGCTTTCAGCCGTTTGGCCCGGGCCTCGCGGAAGTCCGCATAAGCCCGGTGGGTGTTGAGATTGTTTGCATAATCCCAGACCGAATCGATCAGGCGCGAATAGGATTTTACCGCGTGATTTTTGCCCTCTTCGCGGGCTTCCGGGACAATTCCGGCGCCGGGCTCCCACGTCCATTGTCCAAACAGCGCGTTGCCTTCTCTGGCGAAGCGGGACGTGCCCCAACCACTTTCCACCGCGGCCTGCGCAATGATCAGCGCGACGGGCAAAGGAGCGATTTGTTCCAGGAGAGTCTTCGGATCGGATTTTGCGTTTTTGTGTCTCGCCGCGACAACCCGGAGCCATGCCTGTTCTGCCTCGTTCAGCGTTTCGCCCTTGGCCTTCAAATCCTCCAGGGCCGCGCGGTGTGCGCGCAATTTCTGATTTACCGCAAGTGCCATCGGCAGGATCGTCTGTATAAACAGCGCCTTGCGCCTGTCGGTATCCGTCACGGCGGCGAGGTCGCCAGGCAGACGCCTGAGAAACAGCGGCGGAACCGGCTTTTTACCGGACTTTACCTCTGTCAGGTCATACCCGGCGTCCTTGAAGGCAGTTGCCAGCGCGGCGACGGATTTCAGGGAGAGAAAGCGGCCATCCGTAAATTCCGGCACGACAGGCGGCAGCCCGTCATCGCCGATTTCAGGACCGATAAAAATTGCCGCGACAAAGATCAGAATCGCGGCGGCCGCGCCTTTCAGTATGGTTCTGTTCGTCTGGGTCATTACCGCGCGCCGTTCCCGCGACAGGAAATCAGGATGTTTCAGATCCGTAATACAGCATCGCGGTATGCTTGGCCTCTGCAAAAAACAGCCAGCGTTCGATGGCAATGCCGATCATGACGGATACGACGCCGGCGCTCGCCGCGAAAATTCTGATCCATGCCTCCATCTCGACCGGTATGGTCGCGGCGCAGAACGGGACGAGCAGATAGAGCAGGAACGACCGGCGGCGCAGCATCTCCACCTGCGCACGATCGATCGCGCCGCCCATCTCCCGGTGGATATAGTTTTCCAGGGTCGTCGGTCCGTCTTTCATCCGGAGAGGTTCCAACGCGCCTAGCCCCGTCGCGGATTCAGGGGTGACCCAGGACGGCGAATTGTCCAGAAATATCCAGTATTTCCGTTTGAAGATCAGCGTCGCGACACCGATGATGATAAGGACGATCCCGATCACCGGCGTGTGCAGACTGAAAAGCTGCGCGAACATGTTGAACCAGACGATACCGCTCCACAGCGCCATGCAGATAAAGACCCGGATCGTATGCGGGTTGAACCATGCCCGGACGGTCCGGAGAGAGGCGTAGACCATGGTGGCGCAGATCACTGCGCCGAGCGACAGGAATACGGTCAGCCCGCTCATCAGCCGCCAGAAATCGCCATAGGATTCGAAGACGACCCAGCCTAGCGCGAACACCAGTGCGGGGCCGAAAGCCGCCAGTGAAAACACCGACAGGCGCGAGAACCAGGAGGATCGCCATTGCGTGTAGGCGAGCCAGACAAGCCCCGGTTTCCCGACGCCGGTCGCGGCGGCAAACAGGCCCGTGCCAATCAGCAGGAAGGCGGTGGCGAAAATGGCCAGACCGAACCAGCGGTCGGGCGGCACACCGCCGAAAAACGCGAAGAATGCCGCCCAGACCAGAATGCCGTATCCCGCGCCCGACAGGGTGGTGAAAATAATCGCCGGCCGGGCCGGATTTTCGCCTGTGATCAGCCGCATCAGAAATGACCGCGGTTTTGTATCTCCGCTATTTTCAGTGTCCGCGCTCACGGGAATGAGGTTAAGCGGTGCCGGTGAACCCGGCGCGCCTTCGGAGACGGCCTCCGCCGTGTGCTCCCGTGGCGGTAGATATTTATTGACCGGCCCGTATCCCAGCTCCGGCATCAGATCATATCCGCCGCGCTCTTCGGACAGTTTCGAGACCGCCGAATCCGGATCGCCCAGATCGCCGAAATGGCGCGCACTGACCGGACAGGAGGAGACGCAGACCGGCACGCGGTCCGCTTCCGCCAGATCGTCGTCATAAATCCGATCCACGCACATCGTGCATTTCTGCATCGCGCCCGCGTCAAAGCTGTATTCCAGCGCGCCATAGGGACAAGCCCAGCTGCACAGCTTGCAGCCGATGCAATAATTCTCATTGACCAGAACGATGCCGTCTTCGGCGCGCTTGAAGATGGCGCCGGTCGGACAGACCTCGGCGCAGGCGGGAATTTCGCAATGCAGGCATGAACGCGGGAAATGGACGAGGCGGTCATCCGGCGGGTCGCCGCATTCGATAGCGTGAACCCGGTTGAACCAGACACCGGACGGGTCGATGTCGATGGGCCGCCGATCCGAGAGATCGCTGAGATGGCCATCCGTGTTCCAGTCCTTGCAGTGAACCGCACAGACCTGACAGCCGATACAGCTGTCGAGGTCGGTCACAATGCCGAGCCTTTTGCCTTTGGGTTCCTCTGGGGTGGTCGTCATTTTCGCGGCCTTGTTCGGGGCAACCGTTATAGAGGGAATGGGAGCGGGGTCAAACACGCTTCGCGGCGTGTATCGGGCTGGGCAAGATTGCCCGATGCGGGAAGTTATGTTGTCTTTCAGGTGACGAATTGATGAGGCTTCTGCAATGAACCCGGATGTAAGAACATTTTTCGACGAATCGACCAGCAACGCGACGCATCTGGTGCGCGATCCCGCCGGCACGGCCTGCGCGGTCATCGACACGGTTCTGGATTTCGATATGGCGTCGGGTCGCACCGGTACGACGGCGGCGGATGAGGTTATTGCCTATATCGAAGGTGAAGGTCTCAATCTGCAATGGATTCTGGAAAGCCATGTCCATGCCGATCATCTGACGGCGGCACCATATTTCAAGGAGAAGCTGGGCGGCAATATCGGCATCGGCGAGAATGTCCGAATGGTGCAGGAAGTTTTCGGTGCCGTGTACAACGCGGGCGCGGACTTTGCCCATGACGGATCGCAGTTCGATCATCTGTTCAGGGATGGCGAGGAATTTTCCATCGGTGGACTTTCAGGCCGGGTAATGATGACGCCCGGGCATACTCCCGCCTGCGCGGTTTACATCATCGGTGACGCGGTCTTTACCGGTGATACGCTGTTCATGCCGGATTCAGGCACCGCGCGCTGCGATTTTCCAAAAGGCAGCGCGGAACAGCTTTACGACTCCATTCAGAAAATACTCTCCCTGCCGGATGAGACCCGGGTCTTCATTAATCACGATTACGGCGCGGGCGGGAAACGTGATTGCGCCTGGGAAACTACCGTCGCGGAAGAAAAGAAGTCCAACATCCATGTCGGCGGCGGCAAGTCACGCGAAGAATTCGTCAAGATGCGGACGGAACGGGATGCGACGCTTTCCATGCCGCGTCTGATCCTGCCCTCAATCCAGGTCAATATGCGGGCGGGGCGGATGCCGCCCGCGGAAGATGACGGCCATTCCTATATGAAGCTGCCGATCAACCGGTTCTAGATTCCGCTAAAACCGGTTTCC
>CAZBKQ010000003.1:74657-113048 GCA_964492555.1 uncultured Rhodospirillaceae bacterium
CGCACATGGTGCAATGTCTGATGCACCAGCAGGATGGCGTTGTTCACCACCGTGCCGATCAGGATGACAAAGCCCAGCAGGGTAAGCATGTCGAGCGCCTGGAAGTGATAGATGTTGAGGATCGAGAGCCCCGCGACACCGCCTGCGGTGGCCAACGGGACCGAGAACATGATGACCAGCGGGAAGATAAAGCTCTCGAACAGGATCGCCATCACCAGATAGACGATGGCGATGGCGATGATCAGATTGAACACCATCGCTTCCCAGGTCTTGTTCAGCTCATCTGCGGTCCCGGCAATGTTCAGCCGTACGCCTTGCGGCAGCCCTTCCTGTGTCATCGGCGCAATGATTTCTTTCTGTACCCGTTCGATGGATGTCTCGAACGGGATATTGTCGGGCGGGCGGATCTGGATCTGCACCGTGCGCTGGCGTTCGAAATGGCGAATCTGGGTCGGGCCCTCCGTGACCTCGATCCGCGCCAGCATATAGGCGGGCAAAATCTGTCCCGTCCGCGTGACGACCGGCAAATCGCCGATCCCCTGGGTGCGTTTCACCTGCTTGTCCGGGCCCATGAGGGTGAGGTCGATCCGGTTGGACCCGTCCGTGACCTCGGCGACCCGCAACCCGTCATTGAAGGCATCGATGGATATGCCGAGATCGCGTGCGGTAAGCCCGACATCGGCGAGTTTCAACAGATCGGGAATGATCCGCACTTCGGGGGCGCCGAGTTCCAGCCCCGGGCGGGGACGAAGCTGCGTGCCCTCGCTACGCGGCATAACGGAGGAAAGGCGTGTCATTGCATCGCGGGCCAGTTCCAGCAGCGTTTCCAGATCGGGCCCGGTGATGTTGAGGTCGATGACCTGCGATCCGCCAAGCCCGCGCCCGAAGATCGATGTCTGGCGCGCAAAGCCGAACGTGCCGGGTTCGGAAAAGATCGTCCGGCGTAAAATCGGCACCAGTTCCTTCGCGCGGGTCGGGTCGGTGGCCGATGTGCCGATGAAAGTGGAGGTGGAGCGTGAAATGTACCAGAACCGGGCCATGCGGACGGGGCCCTTGTCGCACTCTTCCACCTGCACCGGCGGCCAGTCGGCCACGACTTTCAGGCGGCTGAACCAGGACGGGCATTCGACCGGTTTTTCATCCGGATCCGCCCAATAGCGTCGGGTCATCCTTTCCGCGCGCTCGGCCATATTGGTCAATTGTTCAAGATTATAACCGGGCGGGGTCTGTGCGATGGCGAGCACAAAATTCCGGTTGCCATCCGGCAGATAGGAGAGTTTGGGCAGGAACAACCAGGTCCCGAATCCCGCGAGCCCGCAAACCGACGCGACGACGAGGATGCCCGCAAACCGGTTCGATATAGTTATTGTTGTAAAGCGGCAGACGAACCCCGCGAACGCCGACGCGGCGGCATCGATAAACGGTATTTTGCGCTTTTCCGCGACCTCATGCGTTTTTTCGCCGAGTAGCCAGCGCGCCAAGGCCGGCACCACCGTGATCGAAACGATGAGGGACAGCGTCACCGCGACCGAAAGCGCGATGGCTATATCGCGGAACAGCTGCCCGACCACCAGATCCATAACCAGGATCGGCGCGAATACGACGACGGTGGTAACAGCGGATGCCATGATCGCGCCCCAGACCTCGTTGGCGCCGCGAATGGCGCCTTCGACGGGGCCGCGACCCATTTCCCGATGGCGGTATATATTTTCAAGGACGACAATGGCGGCGTCGACGACCATGCCGACGGCGAAGGCAAACCCGGCGAGCGAGATGACGTTTATGCTGCGCCCCAGCGCCGCCAGCGCCACGAAGGAGCCGATGATGGAAACAGGTATCGCCATGGAAACCACGGCGGTCGCGCCGAAGGAGCGCAGGAACAGCAGCAGGATGATCGCCGCCAATGTTCCGCCGACATAAATGTTCTGGCTGACCAGCCCGACGGCGGCATTGATATAGACGGTGTCGTCATGGACCTGTTCCATGACAAGCCCGGCCTGCGGCAGGACATCGTCGTTCAGCTCTTTGACGACCTTGCGGATATCTTCCATAGTTTCGATGACATTGGCGCCGGTATCGCGCACCGCGTTGACGATAATCGCGCTGCGTCCCCGGTCGCGCCGCCGGGACGTCGTCCGCTTGAAACCTTTTTCGACTTCGGCAATATCGCCGACGCGGACCCGCAGGATGCGGCCCGTCGCCGGATCGCGGGTGGACCGCAACACGACCTCTCTCACCCGCTCGACGGTGTTGAGTTCGCTCTCCGTGCGGACCGTGTATTCGCGCTTGCCTTCCTCGACCTCACCAGCCGACAGATTGATGTTTGTCCCGCGCAGCGCATTGTTCAGATCGGTGACCGTCATCCGGAAATGGGCGAGCCGTTGCGGATCGATGATGATGCGGATTTCGGATTCGTTGCCGCCATAGACATTGACCAGCGCGACACCCTTGACCCGTTCCAGCCGGTCAAGAATGACGTCATCAACGAAGTCGCCATATTCGGAAATTTGCCGGCTGTTTCCCTCCCTGGTCCGGATCGAGAAATAGGCGATCGGGTTATCGTCGGAATCGCGTGTACGCAGTTCCGGCTCATCGGCCTCATCTGGCAGATTGCCGACTTGTTGCAGCCGGTTATTGATCAGCAGGATGGAGCGGTTTCGATCGGCGTTGATGTTGAATTCCAGGCTGATACGCGCGCGTCCGCGGCTCGCCCAGGACTCCATGCTCTCAAGTCCTTCAAGCCCTTTAAGCGCTTCCTCCTGCGGGATCAGGATTTCGCGTTCGACCTCCAGCGGGGCCGCGCCGCGCCAGGTGGTCTGCACCTGGATCAGCGGTTTACGCACATCCGGGGTCAGCTGGATCGGAATCGCCTGAAGCGCGACCCAGCCCATCAGGACGACCATCAACACAACGGACATCACGGCGACGGGACGCCGTACGGCAAGCTCAATCAGTTTCATGAGCCGGATCCTTCTTTATTGCGGCGGTGCCGTTCGCGTCCCTCGCTCTTGCTGCCATCGCCACGATCGGCGCTTTTGTCATCACCTCCACCGCGTCGTCCGCGCCGGCTTTCGCCACCGCCCCGGCCACCGCGTCCGCCGGCACCTTGCAGTTTGACCTTCTGGTTCGGCCGCAATCTTTCATTGCCGCGCACGACGACCTTGTCACCCGGCTTCAGCCCTTTCAGAACTTCGAAGCGCGATCCGAAAGTCTCGCCCAATTCCACCTGCCGGAGCGAGGCCGTCATCTTTTCCTCATCGACGACGAATACGACCTTGTTGCCCCGGCGAACGGTGATCGCGTCTTTATGGACGGTGACGGCCACACGCGTCGGGCCCGCCGGAATCCGCAGCCGTACGCTTTGGTTGGCGGCGACCATCTTGTGTTCGGAATTCAGCGCCGGGACGAAACGCACCAGCCGGGTGCGGGACAGCGCGTTTTCTTCCGGTACCACGGCGCGGACGGTTGCCTTGAACTCTGCGCCATGTTCCGGGAGCACATCGACGTCGCGGCCCTGATCGAGCCCGCCGACCCGGTTCCCCGGGACTTCGGCTTCGACTTCCAGCGTGCTGTCATTGACCATGGTCACGACATTGGCCCCGACATTGACGTAATTCCCGACCTCGACATGAAGCACCGTTACGACCCCGTCGAACGGCGCGAGCACGGTTGAGTTGGCGAGGTTGATATCGGCCATACGCAATTCGGCTCCGGCCTGTTCGGCCTTTGCCACCGCCTCGGCCCGCGCGCTTCTGAAACGTTCGACATCGCGGCGCTTGTCGTTATAGCGGGCGACGGAAAACGCTGCTGATTTCCGCAGCCGTTCGAGCCGTTTCAATTCCTGCTGGGCCAGTCCCAGCTGCGCGTCCGCACGGTTGATGCTCGCGCGGTATTCCTTGAGCTCCGCGGCTTTGAGACCGCGTTCGGCCTCCAGCATTGCGGTGATCAACCGGATCAGCGGCTGCCCCTTCGTCACACGATCGCCGACCCTGATCAGCACTTCGCCCACCGCGCCGCGTGTGCGCGAGGCGACGACACCAGCCTGGTGCGCGACGAGACGGCCATAAACCAGAACGGTTTCCGATTGGCTTCCCTTGATCACGGGATCGACGACTACCGTGGCGGGTCCACCGCGTCCCCGGCGGCCGCGCCGTTTGTTGCCGCTTTTTTTCTCCGCCGACGGTTTTTTCGATTCGGATTTTTCCGATTGCTTGCCGCCGCGCTCCTGACCGGTTGCGGGGGAGGCTGACATCACGCCAAGGGACAGAGCCGCGAGAAGCGGAAGAACGAAAATCAGCCACTGGGGACTTTTCCACGCCCCGGCGGAGCGAAGTGCGATACGACCATTTTTCATTTTAGACGAACCTCGAAATGCATGGCGCTGATCTCTTAAGCCTTTCGGGGGCTGTTTTGCGTCGCCATGATAAAATTGATGAAAAACAATGTAATGTGTCCTTTGGACAGTCAACAGGATTCAGCAGACCGAACACGTCCGTCTCGTAACACGGTCGACGTCCTGAATCTCCGTCGGAGTGAAACGCATGACCACAGCGCTTTTCAGCCACGAAAGTTCGGAGGCCCACGATACCGGCCCCGGGCATCCCGAACGTTCCGATCGCATCCGCGCCGTCAATCGCGCGCTTGCCGCGAACAGCTTCGATGCGCTCGACCGCATTGAGGCGCCGCGCGCGACGGTGGACCAGATCGCGCGGATTCATGGCAAGGATTATGTCGAAAACCTGCTCGCGTCGGTTCCGCAAGATGGCTGGGCGCGGATTGATCCCGATACGGTGATGTCGCCCGAGACGGGCGAGGCCGCCTTGCGCGCCGCCGGTGCGGCCATCGCGGCCGTCGATCGAGTCCTTTCCGGCGAATCGGATAACGCCTTTTGCGCGGTGCGCCCGCCCGGTCACCATGCGGAGGTCCATCACGGGATGGGGTTTTGCTTCTTTAACAATGTCGCGATCGCCGCCCGGCATGCGCAGGTGGCGCACGGCCTGGGTCGCGTGGCGATCGTCGATTTCGACGTCCATCACGGGAACGGAACTCAGGCCGCGTTCTGGGACGACGATTCCGTCTTTTTTGCCTCATCCCACCAGTTTCCGTTTTATCCCGGGACCGGCGCGGAAGCCGAAACCGGCGCCGGCAATATTCATAACCTGCCGCTGGAGGCCGGAACCGGGTCGGCAAAGTTCCGGAATGGCTGGGACTCCCGCGTGTTTCCCGCTTTGGACGCTTTCGCGCCCGAGCTACTGATTATCTCCGCCGGGTTCGATGCCCATGCCCGGGATCCGCTGGCGTCACTACGGCTGGAGGAAGAAGATTTTGCCTGGATCACGCGGAAATTGCTGGAGGTCGCGGGTAATTCCTGCGACGGCAAGACGGTTTCGAGCCTTGAAGGCGGGTATGATCTGGACGCGCTGGGCGACAGCGTTGCGGCCCATGTTTCCGAATTAATGCGTGCCGGGCGATAACGGGCGTCGAATAGGGGCGGGTCGGGCCCGCCGCCTTGCCCTTCGCACTCTGTATATCTAAACTTGATCTCTGCAAACATTAGTGAAGTCGGGCATGGCAAATCCCAAGGAAAATGCGGCGGAAGCGCCGCCTGAGGTCGATACGCTCACATTCGAGGCGGCGTTGGCGGAGCTGGAGGAAATCGTCCGTCAGCTTGAGCAAGGCCGCAGCAGTCTCGATGAGGCGATTGCCGCCTATGAGCGCGGGGCACAGCTGAAGAAACATTGTGAAAAGAAGCTCGAAGAGGCGCGCATGCGCGTTGAAAAAATCTCTATTGGGCCCGACGGCCCGCAAGGCACGGAGCCCGCGGATCTTGAGTGAGGCAAAGGCTATTGCCCCGCTGTCCGACGCCATGTCCCGGGGTGCGGAGGCTATTGAACAGTTTTTGGACAGTGTTCTCACGCCCCCTGAAGGACCGGAAGCGCGTTTGTTTAACTCCATGCGCTATTCCTCGCTTGGCGGCGGCAAGCGCATGCGACCGTTTCTGACGATGCAAAGTGCCCGCCTTTTCGGTGTGCCGGACAGCAGGGCACTGCGCGCCGGAGCCGCCGTGGAGCTTGTCCATTGCTACTCATTGATTCATGACGATTTACCGGCCATGGACGATGACGATTTTCGCCGTGGCAAGCCGTCCAACCATAAAGCTTATGACGATGCGACCGCGATTCTTGCTGGCGATGCGCTGTTGACCCTGGCGTTCGAGGTGCTAGCTCACAGTGATACGCACCCGGAAGGCGACGTGCGGAGCGAGCTTGTCTTGGGCCTCACGCGCGCCGCCGGCGCTAACGGCATGGTCGGCGGACAGATGATCGATCTTCTGGCAGAAGATATGGATGCGGATGTGTCTCTGATTTCCCGTATTCAGCGTTTGAAGACCGGGGCCCTCATTGCTTTCGCGTGTGAGGCCGGGGCGATCCTGGGCAAGGCGAATGACGAACAAAAAGAGGCGTTGCGCCGTTATTCCAATGACGTCGGTCTCGCCTTTCAGATAAAAGATGATTTGCTTGACACGCTGGGTAAAGCAGAGGATATCGGCAAGGCGACACAAAAGGATGCGGATGCCGGAAAGGCGACATTCGTCGGACTGCTCGGCGTGGAAGAGGCGCAGCAGCGCGCCGAACTGCTTTGCCAGCAGGCGATTTCCCATCTTGAGATATTTGGTGATAACGCCGCGCATTTGCGCGGCATAGCAAGATTCGCCATCGACAGGCGGACATAAGGAGCGCGTTTTGGCCAACGGACCGGAAACACCGTTACTGGACAAGGTCAAGCTGCCGGCCGATCTTCGCGAGCTCGAAGAGGATCAGCTGCGGCAGTTGGCGGATGAACTGCGGACGGAGACCATCGACGCCGTCTCTTCGACAGGCGGCCATCTCGGCGCCGGGCTCGGTGTGGTCGAACTTACCGTTGCTTTGCATTACGTATTCAACACGCCCGATGACCGGATCGTCTGGGATGTCGGCCATCAGGCTTATCCCCACAAAATTCTGACCGGTCGGCGGGACCGGATCCGGACATTGCGCCAGGGCGGTGGCTTGTCCGGTTTCACCAAGCGGTCGGAAAGCGAATACGACCCGTTTGGCGCGGCCCATGCCGCGACATCGATTTCCGCCGCGCTCGGCTTTGCGGTCGCCCGGGATTTTTCCGGCGGCGACAATAATTGCATCGCCGTGATCGGCGACGGGTCCATGACGGCGGGCATGGCCTATGAGGCGATGAACAATGCCGGGTCGATGAAATCCCGATTGATCGTGATTCTGAACGATAATGACATGTCGATTGCGCCGCCGGTCGGCGCGATGAGCGCTTATCTGTCCCGGCTCGTTTCCTCACGGTCTTACCGGTCACTGCGTCACCTGATGCGCGACCTCGCCAAGAAATTCCCGCGTCCGCTGGAAACCGCCGCGACCCGGGCGGAAGAATATGCCCGCGGTATGGTGACCGGCGGCACCATGTTCGAGGAGCTTGGCTTTTACTATGTCGGGCCGATCGACGGACATAATCTGGATCATCTGTTGCCGGTCCTAAAGAATGTCCGCGACTCGGAAGAAGACGGCCCGGTCCTGATACATATCGTCACCAAGAAGGGTGGCGGGTATCCGCCGGCCGAAGCGGCTGAGGACAAGTATCACGGCGTCGGCAAGTTCGATGTAGTGACCGGCACGCTCGCCAAGGCGCCGCAGGGGCCGCCCGCCTATACCAAGGTTTTTGCCAATGTGCTGATCAAGGAAGCGGAAAAGGACGAGAAGATCGTCGCGGTCAATGCGGCGATGCCCTCCGGCACCGGGCTCGATACGTTCGGCGCGGCCTTTCCGGAACGTACCTTCGATGTCGGCATCGCCGAACAGCACGCGGTGACTTTCTGCGCGGGGCTGGCGGCGGAGGGATACAAGCCGTTCGCGGCGATTTATTCGACCTTCCTGCAACGCGCCTATGATTCTGTCGTGCATGACGTCGCGATCCAGGGTCTGCCGGTGCGTTTTTGTATGGACCGTGCGGGCATGGTCGGCGCGGACGGGGTTACCCATCAGGGCGCCTATGACATCGCGTATCTCGGCTGTCTGCCGGGCATGGTGCTGATGGCGCCGTCAGATGAGGCGGAACTGGTGCACATGGTCGCCACCGCCGTCGATCTTGACGACCGGCCGAGCGGGCTGCGTTATCCGCGCGGCGGCGGTACCGGCGTGGAGCTGCCGGCCAAGGGCGAGATTCTGCCTATTGGCAAGGGCCGCATCGTAAAGGAAGGCACCAAGGTCGCGCTGCTGTCTTACGGGACGCGGCTTGCGGATTGCCTGAGCTCGGCGGAAGAACTCGGCGCGCGGGGCCTGTCGACCACGGTTGCCGATGCGCGCTTTGCAAAACCCATCGATGAGGAACTCGTGCGCCGTCTGGCGACGGATCATGAAGTGCTGATTACCGTCGAGGAAGGGTCGATCGGCGGATTTGCGACGCAAGTGATGCAATTCCTGACGTTGACGGGACTGCTCGATAACGGGCTCAAGTTCCGGCCGATCTGTCAGCCGGATGTCTTTATCGATCACGAATCCCAGCAGAAGCAGAACGAGATCGCCGGACTGCATCCGGCAGGTATCGTCACAATGGCGCTGTCGGCGCTGGGGCAGGAAATAGCGGAGAGCACCGCGCGCGCCTGATCGCGCCCGGACCGGACATCATGGCCGGTAAAACCCGACTGGATGCGTTACTTGTCGCCCGCGGGCTCGCGGAAAACCGCACGCGCGCCCAGGCGCTTATCATTTCGGGTGTTGTGTATTCGGGCGAAACACGGCTCGACAAGCCCGGCCATCAGATTGCCGACGACACCGCTCTGGAGATGCGTGGCGCCAAGACCCCGTGGGTGTCCCGCGGTGGAGAGAAGCTCGCCCACGCGCTGGAGCATTTTTGTCTCTCCGTCGACGGGCTGGATTGCCTGGATGTTGGATCATCGACCGGCGGGTTTACCGATGTGCTGCTGCAGAATGGCGCGGCGCATGTCACGGCGGTCGATGTCGGGCGCGGCCAGCTGGACTGGAAGCTGCGGAATGACTCCCGGGTCACGGTACAGGAGGGCACCAACGCGCGCTATCTGACGGCGGAACAGATCACCGCGCCGCCCGATATGGTGGTCTGCGACGCGAGCTTTATCGGGCTGCGGACGGTATTACCCGCCGCGCTGTCCTTGGCCGCGCCGGAAGCCGTGCTGGTCGCCCTGATCAAACCGCAATTCGAAGTCGGCAAAGGGCGGGTCGGAAAGGGCGGGGTGGTGCGCGATCCCGATTTGCATACAGAGGTCTGCGAGATTATCGAGGTTTGGCTTTCCAACGAGATGGGCTGGCGGGTCGAAGGGATCACCGAAAGTCCGATCAAGGGCCCCAAGGGCAATATCGAATTTCTGATTTGTGCGCGGCGCGAAGGCGATGGCGGATAGGCGAAAACAGCCCGGGCGGGCGGTGGAGCTGACGGTCGAAGCGCTTGGCGCGCGGGGAGACGGCATTGCGAAAATAGAGGGTGATTCCGTGTTCATTCCCCATACCGCCCCGGGAGACCGGGTTCGGGTGTCGCTTGCCCCGAAGAACCGGGTGTCCTCAATCGAAAGGCTGGCTGACGGGCCGGCCCGGGTTGACCCGCCCTGTCCGCATTTTGAAATTTGTGGCGGTTGTTCGGTCCAGCATATCGCCGAGGCCGCCTACGTTTCCTGGAAGGAAAACATCCTGCGCGAGGCGTTGCTCCGCCGGCAGATTGATCCTGCGCCGATCCGGCCGATGGCGCGCGGCGCGCCCGGTCGCCGCCGGCGCGCGCGGCTGCATTTTATCGCCACCGCCACCGGCGTCGTGTTGGGTTTCCGGGAGGGACGAAGCCACCGGATCGTTGCGATCGACTCCTGCGCGCTCCTGACCGGCAGGTTGACCGGTTTTCTGGAGGCTTTGCGTGGGGCGTTGCGCTCTTGTCTGAAGGCGGGCGCGCGGGGCGAAGCCACCCTGACCGATACGGAAACCGGGATTGATCTCACATTGGCGCTCAAGGACGAACCTGACTTGCGTCTGCGGGAGGCGCTGTCTGAAATCGCACAGACCCATGATCTTGCCCGTATTTCCTGGAAACCCTTATCTCGGACCGGCGGCGAGGAGGCGGGGCCGGTCATCGCGCGCAGGGCGCCTACCATGCGCATCGGCGATATCACGGTGGCGCTGCCGCCGGATGGCTTCGTACAGCCGACAGCGGCTGGCGAAGCCGCGCTGCGGGACGTGGTTATGACCGCGGCCTCAGGGGCGGGCAGGGTCCTCGACCTTTATTCGGGCTGTGGAGCCTTCGGTTTACCGGTCGCGGAGACAGGCGCTTTGGTCCATGCCGTTGAGCGCGATCCGGCGCAGATCGGGGCGCTGAACCATGCGGCGCGGCAAGCCGGGTTCGGCGAGCGCGTGACAGGAGAAGCACGCGACCTCGACCGGCGGCCGTTATTGCCGCATGAGCTTGCGGCGTTTGACGCCGTTATTCTCGATCCGCCGCGTGCCGGAGCGGAGAAACAGGTGGAACAGCTTGTCCTGTCTGAAATCCCGTTGATCGCCTATGTCTCCTGCAACCCGGTGAGCTTTGCGCGCGACGCGCAGATGCTGATCGGGGTGGGTTATGCAATAGAGACCATTCTGCCTGTCGACCAGTTTCTCTGGTCGCCGCATCTGGAGCTTGCCGGCGTTTTCAGAAAAGGCTGAGCGTTATCCGCACTGACCGCGATGACGCAGCATGTGATCGGCCAGCACGCAGGCCATCATCGCTTCGCCGACCGGCACGCCACGGATGCCGACGCAGGGGTCGTGGCGTCCCTTGGTCGCGACCGTCGTATTGCGTCCCTTGGCGGTTACCGTCTTGCGAGGGGTGAGGATGGAACTGGTCGGTTTGACCGCGAAACGGACCACGACATCCTGTCCGGTGGAAATGCCGCCTAGAACGCCGCCGGCCTTGTTGGACTGGAATTCAACCTTGCCGTTTTCCATACGCATCTCATCGGCGTTCTCTTCACCCGACAGGGCCGCCGCGCCGAAACCCGCGCCGATTTCCACGCCCTTGACCGCGTTTATCCCCATCATCGCGGCGGCGAGATCGACATCCAGCTTGCCATAGATGGGCGCGCCCAGACCGGCCGGCACGCCGGATGCGCGGATTTCGATTACCGCGCCGACGGAGGAACCCGCCTTGCGCACGTCGTCCAGATACTCCGCCCAATGCGCCGCGGCTTTCGCATCCGGGCACCAGAACGGATTTTTCTCGATCTGGTTCCAGCGCCAGTTGTCGGGATTGATCTTCTCCGTTCCCATCTGGATCATCGCGCCGCGGATTTTGACACCCTTGCCGAGGATCTTGCGGGCGACGCCGCCGGCGGCGACCCGCATCGCCGTTTCCCGCGCGGACGGCCTTCCGCCGCCGCGATAATCGCGGAAACCGTATTTCTTCCAGTATGTGTAATCCGCGTGGCCAGGACGAAACTTGTCCTTGATTTCGGAATAATCCCTGGACCGCGCGTCCTGATTTTCTATCAGCAGCCCGATGGATGTGCCCGTGGTTTTGCCCTCAAACACGCCGGACAAAATCTTTACCTGATCCGGCTCGCGGCGCTGCGTGACGAAGCGCGATGTCCCCGGCTTGCGCCGGTCGAGCCACACCTGCAAATCTTCTTCATTCAGGGGAATGCCGGGCGGGGTTCCGTCCACCACGCATCCGATGGCGGGACCATGGCTTTCACCCCAGGTCGTGACCCTGAAAAGAGTGCCGAAACTGTTATCCGACATCGGTCTTGCTAGTTCTTGACGACGGCGTCGATATCGGGTGCATCCACGGCCTTCATGCCGATCACGTTATAGCCGCAATCGACGTGATGCACCTCGCCGCTGACGCCCGCGGACAGGTCAGACAAGAGATAAAGACCGGCGCCGCCGACATCGCCGATGGTGACGTTGCGGCGGAGCGGCGCGTTAAGTTCATTCCATTTCAGGATATAGCGGAAATCGCCGATCCCGGAGGCCGCCAGGGTACGGATGGGGCCCGCCGATATCGCGTTGACCCGGACATTCTGCGCGCCGAGATCAACCGCCAGGTACCGCACGCTGCATTCCAGCGCCGCCTTGGCGACACCCATCACGTTGTAATGGGGTACGACCCTTTCCGAGCCGGCATAGGTGAGGGTGAGGATCGATCCACCATCCTGCATCAACGGCGCGGCGGCGCGGCAGACGGCCGTGAAGGAATAGCAGGAGACGGACATCGTCATGGCGAAATTTTCCGCCGACGTATCCAGATAACGCCCGGTGAGCTCGTTCTTGTCGGAAAAGGCGATGGCGTGGACCAGAAAATCCAGACCGCCCCATTTTTCCTTCACCTCATCCATGGTCCGCGCGACACTGGCCTCGTCACTGACATCGCATTCGACAAGAAGATCGCATTCCAATTGTTCGGCAAGCGGGCGGACCCGTTTTTCCAGAACCTCGTTCTGATAGGTCAGGCCGATTTGCGCGCCCTGGTCGGCAAGCGCCCTGGTGATTCCCCAGGCAATCGACCGGTCATTCGCGACCCCCATCACAAGGCCCTTCTTGCCGGCCATAAGCGGCGCGGATTCGGTCATTTCTGCTCTGGCTCCCGGTGGTGAATAGGGGACGCAGTCTACACTAAAGGGGGTGAGGGGCAAAGAAGCGCCACCCCGGCGTGGTCGCGCCATACCGGGGCGGCGATGTTATTCAACTGACGATCCGCCAGGTGCCGTCTTCGCGGCGGCAGGCGGTGCCTGTCGCGGTTTCGGTGCGGCCATCAACCGTGATGGTCTGCTCATATTCGCGGCAATCCCGGCCGTCGCGCGCCGAAGTATGGGTGGTGCGGGTCGGCGTAACGGTGCCTGAATGCCCCGAATCGGGATTCGACCAGGTCGAGGTCTCGCCGGTGCGGTTATTCTCAAGGGCCTTGTTCGCGGTCTGCGCCGCGTAGGTGCGGTCGGCCTTGTCCAGTGATTTTCCGATCTCACTGCCGATCAGCAGCCCGGCGATGGCGCCGACCGCAGTCGCCGCGAGCTTGCCGTCACCGCCTCCGAATTTCGACCCGAGGAGACCGCCCAAGGCGCCGCCGATCACGCCACCCAGTTGCTGTTTCTGGCCCTGGTTGCTGCCTTCACAGGAAATTAGACCGAGGGAAAGGACGGCGACCGCCGCCAAGGAAGTGATTTTCTTCAACATCTGCAAACCCCAAAAATTCAATATCTCAATGATATGTCCTATAGACGGACATACACGAATAACGGCGGCATATTCCGCCGTTACCAAAAGATGGGAATTATGATACCGCTTGTTCAAGTAAATTGTGTATTCCCGGAAAAAACCCTGTAAATAATTAATATTATGAGGAAAAAACAGGATGTCGGCTGACGTTTCCAACCCTTTTGCGATTTTTGAGGAATGGTTCGCAGCGGCGAAGAAAGCCGAGGCGGACCTGCCCGAAGCCATGTCGGTTGCGACCGCGTCAAAGGACGGCAAGGTAACGTCCCGCATGGTTCTTCTGAAATCCTTTGACGCTTCGGGCTTTGTCTTTTTCACCAATACCGGTAGCCGCAAGGCCGCCGATATTGCTGAAAATTCCCAGGTTGCGTTGTTATTTCACTGGAAATCCCAGTCGCGTCAGGTTCGAATCACCGGTGCCGCCCAATTTGTCGATGATGCCGAGGCCGATGCCTATTTTGCGACCCGTCCGCGCGGCGCGCAGATCGGCGCCTGGGCCTCCAGGCAATCCGGGGCCATGGAAGGCCGTTTTTCGCTGGAAAAGGAAGTCGCGAAATTCACCGCCAAATTCGGCGCCGGCAAAATTCCGCGACCGCCATTCTGGACCGGCTACCGGATTGTCCCCGATGGTTTTGAATTCTGGGAAGAGGGCCGTTTCCGACTGCATCGCCGCCGGTCATTTACGCCTACCTCTGACGGCTGGTCGACAGAGTGGCTTTATCCGTGAAAGATCGCCCTGGATTTTGCAGCTTGAAAATTCCTTCCAGAACACGGAAGGTTCAGAAATATAGCAACAGAACATAAGCGGGGATCCAAAATGTCCATTTCCACTATTCTTGCCTGTGTCAGCAGCGATGCGTACGCCGATACACTTTTAGAGGCTGTTCGCCGTGTCGGGGTCGGGTCAGCCGCCCATATCGAAGCGCTGCATGTCCGGGCTGACCCGCGGGGTCTTGTCCCCTACACCGGAGAAGGGATGGACGGCACCATGATCGAGGAAATCATGGATGTCACCGAAAAGGAAAGCGGCGAGCGCGCCGCGCGCGTTCGGCAGGCCTTTGATAAATTTTCCGCCGACCATGGAGACATCGCCGTGGACGGGGCGCCAGGTGGCGGCGCGACGATTTCCTGGCGCGAGGAAACCGGACGGGAAGACGAGGTCCTGTCGATCCGGGGGCGTCTTTTCGATCTGATCGCGGTCGGCCGGCCGGTAAAGGACAGCGCCCTTCCGTCACCGATCACACTTGAAGCCGCCCTTCTGGATACGGGACGGCCGGTCCTCATGGTGCCGCCTGAACTGCCCGCGGAAACCGGTCGCAATATCGCCATTGCCTGGGAAAGCAGTCCGGAAGCGACCCGGGCAATTGCGAATTCGCTGCCGCTTCTCGCCGGCGCGGACAAGGTGACGTTGCTGGTCCGGAACCCGATGGAGCCACCCGAAATTCCGCCGGAAGAATGCGTCGCGCGCTTGGCCTGGTCGGGGATCAAGGCCGACATTGTTCAGTTCCGGGGTGACGCGGAGGAGGTCGGCGCTGCCTATCTGAACCGGTCAAAGGAAATCGGCGCGGATCTGTTGGTCAAGGGCGCCTATGCGCGGGCCCGGGTCCGTCAGATGATCCTTGGCGGACGCACCCGGCACATCATCGGCAACGCCGAAATACCCGTTTTCTTCAGCCGTTGACCGGCGCGCGCGGGGGGATCCCGTCTTAAAGATGAATGCCGCAGTCAAAACCGCCGTCATCACGGGGGCGAGCCGGGGTATCGGCCTGGCGGTGGTGGAGCGTTTTACCCGGGATGGTTGGCGGGTAATTTCCTGTGCCCGCGGCGAGGCGCCGGCGGAATTCGCCGGAAATTCCCTGTGGACTGATCATTTTTCCACCGACCTGTCGGACCGGGAGGCGGTTGATCAATTTGTCGAGCAGGCCGTCGCGGTTATCGGCGCGGGCGGGCTGGACGCGCTGGTCAATAACGCGGCGCAATCGCCCAAGGCCGAATATCACGAACGATTGGGGTGTCTGAATGGTGACCTCGATGGCTGGCGGACGGTATTCGAGCTTAATTTCTTTGCGCCGCTGACGCTGTCGCGCGGCTTTGCCGCCGCCCTTCATAAAAAGCGGGGGGCGATCGTTAATATCACCTCGATCGCCGGTCATGCCATCCACCCCTTCGCGGGCTCTGCCTATTCCACTTCGAAAGCGGCGCTGTCGTCCCTGACGCGGGAAATGGCGAACGAATTCGCCGAGCTTGGTATCCGGGTCAATGCGGTGGCACCCGGAGAAATCCGTACCGGCATGATCGGGCCGGAATATGAGGCGTTGGTTCCCCGGATCCCGCTTAACCGTATGGGCACGGCGGAGGAAGTGGCGTCGGTTATTTATCGTCTCTGTGATTCGGAATTCGGTTATGTGACCGGCAGCGAGGTCTTTGTCACGGGCGGCCAGCATCTCTTCTAGCCGGGTTTGACGCGCCCACCGTCACGCGGGAGACTGCGGTCTGTTCCAGGAGGCAGGGAATGACGGACAGGGAATTTTCGATTGAAGACGTCCCGTATCTGACAGTCGACGGCATTGAGTTACAGCTCAGGATTTACCGGCCGGACGGCGGCACGCGGACATGGATGATGGAAACCCATGGCGGGGCGTGGGCGAATAATGACCGCACCAGCAACGCGGTGCTGCATGAGGCGGTGGCGAAAACCGGTGTCGGCGTTGTCGGGATCGATTTCCGCCTGTCGGATCAGGCCAAATTTCCCGGCCCGCTACAGGATATCAGTTACGCGATCCGCTGGTTCAAGGCGCATGCGGGCGATCTCGGCATAGAGATTGCGAAACTTGGCGGGCTCGGTACTTCGAGCGGCGGTCAACAGATGGGGCTGATGGCGGTCAAACCGAACGATCTTGAATATTGCCTGCCCGCACCCGAACTGGGCGATGTTGATCCGTCGATCGAGTTCTTTGCCGCCTGCTGGCCAATCCTCGATCCGTTGGCGCGCTATCACATGGCCAGAGACGCGGGCAATGAGCGTCTGGTGAACAACCATCATAAATATTTTGAGGATGAGGCGGCGATGGAACGCGCCAATCCCTTCCGGGTACTTGAACGGGGAGAGGCAACGCATCTGCCGCCCGCGCTTATTCTCCAGGGAACGGCTGACAATAACGTCAATCATGAATGGCAGGATCTGTTCGCGGAGACATACCGCGCGGCGGGTGGCGAATGCCTGGTGCATAAATTTCCCGATCAGCCGCACACTTTCGCGACCAATAATCCGGATGATCCGCAGTCACTGGCCGCGATTGCCGCCTTGCGGGACTTTGTCCTCGCGCAGGCCGTATAATAGGCGGCCATCAATTTGACGGAACCCGCACGCGCGACCGCGAAGCAATCCGACGATCCCAGAGGCTGGATCGTTGTCGGGGCGCTGTTTCTGATGCTCTCGGTGGTTATCGCCGGACGCAGTTCTCTCGGGCTGATGATGCCGTTCTGGAAAGAGGATATGGGATGGAGCTACGGCGACATCTCGACCGCCGGCGCCGTGATGATGGTGGTTATGGCCGCGACCGCTCCGGCGGCCGGGCTCCTGATCGATCGATATGGGCCACGCATCATTTATGGCTTCGGTATGACGCTGATCGCCGTTGTCTTCATCCTGTGTTCCTATATGGATGCGCAGTGGCAGCTGATTGCGTGGTTCAGCATTCTGGGCGGCATCGGGTTCGCCGTTATTTCGCCCTCACTTGTCTCAGCGACGGTGGCCCAGTTTTTCGACCGGAAAATCGGGTTGGCGACCAGCATTGCCACAGCGGGCAGTACTGGGGGACAGCTCGCCTTGATGCCGCTGCTGGGATTTCTGGTCGTCGGAATTTCCTGGCGGCCCAGCTTTGTCGTCGTCGGTTCGGTGATTCTCGCGACTCTGGTCGTTGTTCAGTTGCTGATAAGGGGCCGGCCGGCGCCCGGGCGCCACGCGGGGGCAAAGCGAGCGGCCGGACCGGCGAAGACCGTGGTGGCGGGCCTGTTGCGGGATCGCACCTTCTGGCTTCTTTCCGGCGGATTTTTTATCTGTGGGTTTACGACTGTCGGCGTCGTCAAGGTCCACCTCATTCCCTATGCCGATCTCTGCGGTTTTCCTCCCCTCGAAGGTACCTTCGCTTACGGCGTGTTGTCGGGTTTCAGCCTTACCGGGATGCTGGTTTTCGGTCATTTGGCGGACCGATTCAACCGGCCGGTCCTGCTCGCCAGTATTTACTTCCTGCGTGCATTGACCTTTATCCTGTTGATGAATATCGCTGGCAGCGAAACGACGCTTTATCTCTTCGCCATCCTGTTTGGCCTGTTCGATTACGGCACTTTCCCCATTGTCGCGTCTCTGGTGGCGTCTCATATCGGCCGCCATGTCATGGGGATCAGCATGGGACTGATTTTCGCCAGCCATTCTCTGGGCGGCGCGCTCGGCACTTTTTTGGGCGGCTATCTGTTCGAACTTTTCAACCGGTATGACTGGGTATGGATCGTGTCGCTGGGCCTGGCCGTCATTGCGGGTTTGCTTAGCCTGATGATCCGGGAAGACCGGGGCGGGGCACCGGTGCCGCAGGCGGCCTGATTTCAGTCTTCGCCCGGTGGCGGGACTATCTCCGAATTCTGTGCCGCTTCCTCGGCCTCCAACCGCCGGTAGGCCCGCACCGAAAAGGGCAGCGTGCAGCCATAGGCGACGATTATGGCGGTAAGGGTAAGCTGCGGTTCCGTGAACATTGCTGCCGCCAGGAATGCGATCCCCGCCATTGATACCGTTACGAATTTTGACGGCACCCGCAGGCGCTTGAAAGACCAAGTGGGCAGCCGGCTGATCATAAGCAGGGCTACGGTCAGTGACCATGGTCCCGTAAGCCAGGGTGAGCCGAGCCATTGCCAGCCGGTTTCGGAAAACAGGATCAGCGGCAGGAGAAGGAGTCCCGCACCGGCCGGCGCGGGAACGCCGCTGAAATAACCGTTGGCCCATGCCGGCAGATCGTTCTCGGCGGACGCGACGTTAAATCGGGCAAGCCGCAGGACGCAGCATACCGGATACAGAAGCGCGACTGCCCAGCCGATACCCCCGGCATCCTGTAACGACCAGATATAGACCATGATCACGGGCGCCACGCCGAAGGCGATCCCGTCTACCAGGGAATCAAGCTGCCCTCCGAATTCCGTGGGACCGCCCATCAGCCGCGCGATGCGGCCGTCCAGCGTATCGAGCAGCGCGGCGCCGGCGACCAGAAGGATGGCGATTTCCCAGCGCCCTTCCAGAGAGAACCGGATTGCGGTGAGCCCCGCGCAAAGCCCGAGCATGGTCAAGGCGTTGGGCAACAGCCGGTTTATATGGTCGCGTCTCAACCGTCTTCTGCGTGAACTTCGGGCCCGGCGCGCCATCAGCGAATATCTCCCTTGCGGTCTTCGCCGCCCGGCTTCAACGTTGCGATCACGGTTTCCCCCGCAATTGCGCGTTGACCTTCGGCGACGAGTATTGTTGCCGTATTTTCCAGATAAACGTCAACGCGGCTGCCGAAACGGATCATGCCGAACCTCTCGCCCGCTTTCAGCTGGGCGCCGTCTTGCGTCCAGCTCACGATGCGCCGCGCGACCAGTCCGGCGATCTGAACCACCGCCAGTTCGCTGCCGTCGCTTGCCGCCAGCCTGATTGCCCGCCGCTCATTATCGACGCTGGCCTTGTCGAGAGAGGCGTTAAGAAATTTGCCCGGGCGGTAGGCGGAGAGAACGATCTCGCCATCGACCGGGCTGCGGTTCACATGGCAATCGAACACGTTCATGAAAACGCTGACCCGGCGCATCGGCTGGTCCGTCATGCCGAGTTCCGGTGGTGGTGGCGCGTCGGTGACGGACTGGATGACCCCATCCGCCGGGCTGATGACGAGTCCCTCTTCCACCGGGGTGACGCGGTCGGGGTCGCGGAAAAAATAAGCGCACCAGAGCGTCAGGATGACGCCAACCCATCCGAGCAGCGTGCCCAGCCATCCGCCCAACGCGAAGAGAATCAGCGTTGCCGCCGCAAAGGCGGCGAGAAAAGGCCGGCCTTCCGGGTGAAGTTTTAACGAGGGCATCATGCCTTTATCATCTGTTGTATGTCTCTCTTCAGGAAGCTTCAGGCGGGGCCTGACATAGAAACCGCCGTGCCGACCGAAAGCCCGAGCAAATCCGCACGGCCACGGTTTACAGCGATTTCAGCCAGCCCGTTCGCGTTTTCGTACCAGAAAGCCTCACCCTCCGCGACGTCGGAAAACACACGGGCGGGGCTGAAAAACCTGTCGCCTGCCTTCAACACCGCCTCGGGATGAAGCGCAGATGCCCGAAGCCCCGTCATCGCGTTGCCGAAATGATCAATATAGACAATGGCCGGCAAATCGTCAGGCCAGTCGGGCTTTCGTATGGTTTCCGGGTCGATCGGTTCACCTTCCGGAAAGCCGCCCGCGGCGATCTGAGCCGCGGTCGGGGCAAAAAGATCGCGCCCGTGAAAACTCGCCGAAAGGGTCTCGGGGCGCCATGTGATGCGCCAGGTCCGGACATCCCGTGCCCGCCGCATCGTCGCTTCGAAAAGCCCGTTATCGGGGCCGACAAACCATTTCCCGTCGGCGCGGATAATCAGGGGGTCGCGCGCGCCGCCCACCCCGGGATCGACAACTGCGACGAATATCGCACTGGTCGCGAACCCGGCCGCGTAGGCCGCCAACAGATAGGAACAGTATTGTGGTTCGAACGGCGGCGCATCGTGCATCAGATCGATCACCGGCACATTCGGGACGATCGCGGCAATCGCACCCTTGATTTGTCCCACATAGGGACCGGTCAACCCGAAATCTGTGAACAAGACGATCATGGCGGCGATTATACCGCCGCGCGGTCGGTCAGGCTAATCCCGGGATCTCCGGTGGGCGGAGCAACCGGGGGTGCGGGTCAGGCCGATTTCTTGAGGTTTGGCATGACCCGGGAAGCGGTCACCCGGTTCCGCCCGTCATGTTTCGACTGATAAAGCAAAGCGTCGGCACGAGCGATCAGCGCATCCGGCGTTTCGCCGAAAACCAGCTCCGTCACCCCGAACGACATCGTGATGTTGCCCATGTCCCGCTTGCTGTCCTTACGTGAAAGCTTGCGGGCGGCCAAAGAGGCGCGCAAATTTTCCGCGACGGAGGCGGCACCGTTCATCGCGGTTTCGGGCAGGATAATGGCGAATTCCTCACCACCGAAACGCGCGGCGATGTCTCGGCCTTTCACGCCGTCTTTCAGGGTTTGAGCGACCAGTTTGAGCACCTGGTCGCCGACCTGATGGCCGTATGTGTCATTGAACTTCTTGAAGTGATCGATATCCGCAATCACAAGCGAGACCGGTGTTTTCTCCTTGCCTGCTTCGTCGATAAGCAATTCCAGCTTTTCGTCGAAGGCGCGGCGATTATAAATACCGGTTAACCGGTCGGTGAGCGCTTCCATCCGGGAATGTTGCAGCTGTTGCTGCATTTCGGCGATTTCCGCTCGGCTTTTCTCGACCTCGCTTTGCAGGTTCTGTATCTGGCTTTCCATGCTGGCGGTTTCCGCCGCCATTTCGGCAACCATGCTGGAAATTTCGGATTTGCTCTCGACCGCGCCCAGATTGCCCGAAAAATGCGCCAGCGCCTCGCCGTATTTTTCCGTGTCGGACCCGGCCGCCTTTAATGCTTCCTGAACCCGCTTTGTATTGGCCTCAAGCCGGGCGTTCATATCGGCTTGGGTGTTTTCACCATAGCCGGCGCCGAGAAAACGCGTGTAAATGTCCCGATTGCGTTCCGGGGTGAATTTCATGCCGCGCGACTGCATGGCGTCGATCAGCCGCGAAAGGGCGGGATTTCGGCCCGAGAGATGGTCGAACCAGATGTGAAAATTCGTGGGGTTCGGTGCCACTTCGGCTTTCGACATATTGTCGAGCGATGTCTTGGCGACAGTTTCGACTTTTTTCTGGTCCTCTGGGTAAATCACGCGCCAGCCCTTATGTTTTTATTTTCTCAGTCTGTATTCGATTTAGCGCCTAGCCGTCATAAGGCAGCACTTCTGTAATGGAGTTCTTGTTAAGAAGATGAATGATGTCGTTCTCGTCGACAAACGGGATGAATTGCGAGCCGCTATTCAACAGATCCTGAATTCGGGCTGTCGCATCGACAAAAACATGGCCATTCAGGACGATGCCGTTATTCATCGTTACCTGGGCGAATTGGCGGATTTTGGGGATTTTGGGGACACCGTTATTCGGACGTGTCCAGGCACCATTGGATCGCACGGCTGAAATTCCTTGTGGCAGTTCGGCGCTCAGGCCGCAATCGGGGACAGAATGAGGCGAAACCCTTAAATTCCGGTAAAGTTCACAAGAACCAGCCCACCTTTTCCACCGATTTCATTGACTTCCCCGCTGTCGCTGAGTAGAAGCCGCCACCATGCAGATTCTGACATCATATAACGATGTGCCTGACGCGTTGACGGGCACCGCGGTCGCGCTCGGGAATTTCGACGGCGTGCATATCGGCCATCAGGCCGTAATCGGCGCCGCGAAAGAGATTGCGGACAAGGCGGGAACGCCCGCCGCCGTTTTGTCTTTCGCGCCCCATCCGCGCCGATTTTTCCGGCCGGATGATGCATATTTTGAGTTGACGCCCGGGGCTTCCAAGGCCCGTCCCATCGCGGAGCTCGGCGTCGGCGCGCTTTTTTCCATCCCGTTCGATGCGCATCTTGCCGGCATGCCGGCCCGGGATTTCGTCGAAACCGTACTGGTCGGGGGATTACAGGTTTCGCACATTATCGCGGGCTATGATTTCGTCTTTGGCAAGGGGCGTCAGGGAAATCTGGCGCTGCTTGAAAAGATGGGGAACAAGCATGGTTTCGGCACGACGGTTGTTGAGGCGGTGCATCCGGAGGATCCCGCGCTGCCGCCGGTGTCCTCGACCGCGATCCGCAATCATCTCCGGGCAGGCAGAATTGCCGCCGCAGCGCGTTTGCTGGGCCGACCCTGGGAAATCGAAGGCACGGTCATGACCGGCGATCAGCGCGGACGTCAGATCGGATTTCCCACCGCCAATGTCGATCCCGGCGATTACGTTAATCCGGCGCTCGGCGTCTATGCCTGCTGGGTCGCTGAATCAGAAGGGGCGGGTACGGAATGGCGCAAGGGCGTCGTCAATATCGGACGGCGGCCGACCTTTAACGGAGAAGGCGTCACGGTGGAGGCGCATCTGTTCGATTTCGAGGGCGACCTCTATGGCAAGCTGATGCGGGTCGTGTTGGCGGGCTATATCCGGCCTGAAATGAAGTTCGACGGGATTGACGCGATCCGCGCCCAGATCGAAAAGGACGGCGCCGCGGCGCGGACGATCCTTGACAGAACCGCCCCCGGTGATATTGACCCCGCCGGTGATAGCGAATGAGTACTGATTACAAATCGACGGTCTTTTTGCCAAAGACCGACTTTCCCATGCGCGGCTCCCTGCCAGAGCGCGAACCGGAAACGCTTGCCCGTTGGGAAGAAATTGATCTCTACCGCCGCCAGCGCGAGGATGCCGCCGGACGGCCCAAATATGTGCTGCATGACGGTCCGCCCTATGCCAACGGCAATCTGCATATAGGTCACGCACTTAACAAGATTCTGAAGGATGTGATCAACCGGTCGCGCCAGATGACCGGGTTCGACGCGAATTACGTACCGGGCTGGGACTGCCACGGTCTGCCGATCGAATGGAAGATCGAGGAACAGTACCGTGCCAAGCAGAAAAACAAGGACGAGGTGCCGATCGTCGAATTCCGCGAGGAATGCCGGAAGTTCGCCGCCCATTGGGTGGATGTGCAGTCGGAGGAATTCAAGCGTCTCGGCATCATCGGCGACTGGGAACAACCCTACACCACCATGACCTATGCCGCCGAGGCTCAGATCGCCCGCGAGTTGATGAAATTCGCGATGAACGGTCAGCTTTATCGCGGCTCCAAGCCGGTGATGTGGTCGGTGGTCGAACGCACGGCGCTGGCGGAAGCCGAGGTCGAATATCATGATCACGAATCGGACCAGGTCTGGGTGAAGTTTCCGGCGACGGGGACAGGCGACGCGGGCTGGGACGCGCTTGTGAGCGATTTTGCCGATCTGCGTGTCGTCATCTGGACCACGACCCCTTGGACCATCCCGGGTAACCGGGCGATCTCGTTTTCGTCGCGGATTTCCTATGGCGTCTATGAAATCACCGAGGCGCCAGAGGATAACTGGGCCAGGAAGGGTGAGTTTTACATCCTCGCCGATCCGTTGGCGCCGGAGGTGATGAAAGCCGGACGGGTGGAAGCCTATGAACGCCGCGTCGATGTTCCGGCGGAAACTCTGTCCGCCGGTCATTGCCGTCATCCGCTGGACGGGTTCGCGGGCGGGTATAATTTCGACGTGCCTTTGCTGGATGGTGATCATGTCACTGACGATACCGGCACCGGCTTTGTCCATACCGCGCCGAGCCATGGGCGCGACGACTTTGAAATCTGGATGGACAGCGCAGTATTTCTGGCCGAACGCGGCATCGACAGACATATCCCCTACACGGTGGATGCCGACGGTTCCTATACGAGAGAGGCGCCGGGTTTCGACGGCAAACGTGTTATCAAGGATAACGGCAAGAAGGGCGATGCGAATGAGGCGGTGATCGCCGCGCTGCGCGATGCCGGTGCAATGGTCGCGCGCGCGCGCCTGAAACATCAATATCCGCATAGCTGGCGGTCAAAGACCCCGGTTATCTTCCGCAACACGCCGCAATGGTTTATCGCGATGGGCGATGATAAAGGCGCGGAAGGATTGCGCGCCAAGGCGCTGAAAGCGATTTCCGAAACGGATTTCTATCCGCCGCAGGGCCGCAACCGGCTGAACGGCATGATCGAAACCCGTCCCGACTGGGTGATCTCGCGCCAGCGTGCCTGGGGTGTGCCGATCTGCGTTTTCGCTCATCGTGAGACCGGAGAGGTGTTGCGTGATGACGCGGTGAATGAACGCATCGCGGCGGCCTTTGAAAAGGACGGCGCGGATTGCTGGTTCGCCGGTGACCCGGCGCGCTTCCTCGGCAATGATTACAGCGCGGATGATTTTGAGCAGGTCACGGATATTCTCGATGTCTGGTTCGATTCCGGCTCGACCCACAGCTTCGTGCTTGAGGCGCGTGACGATCTGAAATGGCCGGCCGATCTCTATCTCGAAGGATCGGACCAGCATCGCGGCTGGTTCCATTCCTCGCTGCTCGAATCCTGCGGCACGCGCGGGCGCGCGCCCTATGACGCTGTGCTGACGCACGGTTTCGTGCTGGCCGAGGAAGGCGTCAAAATGTCCAAGTCGCTGGGCAACGTCACCGCCCCGCAGGAGGTCATCAAACAATTCGGCGCGGATATTCTGCGTATCTGGGTGGTCGCTTCGGATTATTCGGAAGACCTCCGCATCGGGCCGGAGATCATCAAACATCAGGCGGACGCCTATCGCCGGCTTCGCAATACGCTGCGTTTTCTGCTTGGCAGCCTCGAAGGGTTCGACGAACCGGAGCGGCTCCCTACCGCCGATATGCCGGAGCTCGAATGCTTTATCCTGCATCGGCTGCATGAACTTGACGCGCTGGTTCGCAAATCCTGCGACGCATACGATTTCCACACCATGTTCACGGCGCTGCATAATTTCTGCGCGGTGGAACTGTCCTCCTTCTATTTCGATATCCGCAAGGACGCGCTCTATTGCGACGATCCGGCCGATCCGCGCCGCCGCGCCGCGCGCACGGTTATGGCGGAGATATTCTCCTGCCTGACGGCATGGCTCGCTCCCATCATCTGCTTTACTGCGGAAGAAGCCTGGCAGCACCGCAATAGCGCGGGGTCGGATGACGGGCCGGACTCGGTTCATCTGCGCCAGTTCCCGGACCTGCCGGCGGAATGGCAAAACGCTCCTCTGGCGGAGAAATGGCAGCGCATCCGCACCATC
Source organism: uncultured Rhodospirillaceae bacterium (assembly GCA_964492555.1). Taxonomy (GTDB): domain Bacteria; phylum Pseudomonadota; class Alphaproteobacteria; order MPNO01; family UBA2964. Next base: position 99,918 of record CAZBKQ010000003.1, read on the forward strand.
CGCCGTGTCGTGACGGGCGCGTTGGAGCTGGAACGCGCGGCAAAGCGCATCGGGGCCAGTTTGCAGGCGTCAGTGACGGTCTATCTGCCTGACGCGGACGTGAAACTGTTTGACGGGCTGGATGTCGCCGATATCTGTATCACGTCCGACGCGGTCCTGACCTCTGATGCCGCGCCGGAAGACGTCTTCAGACTGGACGAGGTTGCCGGGATCGCGGTTTCCGTGGCGGAAGCCGATGGCCGCAAATGCGAACGCTGCTGGAAGGTCTTGCCCGAGGTCGGACAGCAGGACGGCCATGACGACCTTTGCCGGCGTTGCGCGGAGGTCGTCGGCGGGTGAGCGCTGTTCCGCTCCGGAACGGTCTCGCGGCGCTGGTCATAACGCTTTTACTCGATCAGCTCAGTAAATGGTGGATACTCACCGTAACGATGGCGCCGCCGCGCATCATTCCGGTCACCGACTTTTTCAATCTGGTCCTCGTTTTTAATCGCGGCGTCAGCTTCGGCGTATTTGGCGATGGCGCGGCGTGGGTGCGCTGGGCGCTGGTCGTCTTCGCGGTTTTGCTGTCGATCGGATTGTTTATATGGCTGTTGCGCGCCCGGGGTGGGTTGCTGGCGCTGGGTCTCGGTCTGATTATCGGGGGCGCCATCGGCAATGTGATCGATCGTATCCGGTTTGGCGGGGTCGTCGATTTTCTGGATTTCCATCTTTCCGGCTGGCACTGGCCCGCCTTCAATGTGGCGGACAGCGCGATCATGGTGGGCGTAATGCTGCTGATTTTTGACTCCTTGAATTCACCTGACGCAAAACCTTAATATGCGGGGAAACCTCTGGAACGGAACAGATATGCGGACCTTTTCGCTTAAGACCCTTTTGCTTGTCGGCGCGGCCCTGGCTTTAGGCGCTTGCAGCAGCACAAAAAGTATCATTGGGCTTGAAAAACAGTCGCCCGATGAATTTGAGGTCGTGACCCGCGCGCCGCTTAGCCTGCCGCCGGATTACGGCCTGCGCGCGCCGGCCCCCGGCAAGCAACGCCCGCAGGAAAAAACCGTTCGCACCGCCGCGCGCGATACCTTGTTGCAGGGCGGCGGAAATCGGGCGGTTGCGGGGCAAAGGGCCGCCCGACCGAATGGCGCATCGCGGGGTGAAGCGGCTCTTCTGTCGCGCGCCGGGGCGCTGAATGCCGATGATTCGATCCGCGCCAAGGTCGATTCCGAAAGCAGCGCGCTTCTGAACGCCAATCAGGACGTATTCGACAAGGTCATGTTCTGGCAGGAAACGCCCAAGCCGGGCGTCATCGTCGATCCGAAAAAGGAAGCAAAGCGGCTTCGCGAGGCCCGGGCTCTCGGCAAGCCGGTCAATAAGGGCGACGTGCCGGTTATCCAGCGCAAGGAAAAGGGGATTCTGGAAGGAATCTTCTGATCCCCGCGATCAATCGGATTTGATCGGCCAAATCAGCCCGCGCGCTTGAAAATCGCGGGCGTTGGACAATATTCACCTCATATCATCCCGCCCGAGCGCCGAGGAGCGTCCGCCTATGTTCCGGTTGTTTTCGCTTAGTCTGATTTTTCTTTTCTTTTTTGCCGGAAAGGCACCCGCCGCTGTGTTCAATCCGGAGAGCTTTATGCTTTCCAACGGCATGCAGGTAGTGGTCGTCACCAATCGCAACGCGCCGATTGTCTTTCATATGGTCTGGTACCGGGTCGGCGCGGCGGATGAGCCCGCCGGCGCCTCCGGGATCGCTCATTTTCTCGAACATCTGATGTTCAAGGGCACCAGGGACATCCCGCCCGGCGAATTTTCGAAGATCGTCGCGCGCAATGGCGGGACGGATAACGCCTTCACCTCGCAGGATTTTACCGCTTATTTCCAGAAAGTCGCCCGCGACAGGCTGGAGCTGGTGATGAAGCTTGAAGCGGACCGGATGACCAACCTGGTGCTGACTGACAAGGAAGTCCTTCCCGAACGCGATGTCGTACTGGAGGAACGGTCGTCCCGTACCGATAACAATCCCGGCGCGCAGCTATATGAGGCGAAGCAGGCGGCGCTTTATCTCAATCATCCCTACCGCAATCCGGTGATCGGTTGGAAGCATGAAATCGAGAAGCTGAATACCGAAGACGCGTTAAAATTCTATCGTCGGTTCTACGCGCCTAATAACGCCATTCTGATTGTTTCCGGGGATATCGATGCCGCGGAATTGAAACCGCTTGCCGAAAAATATTATGGCGTTATTCCGCGCGGCCCTGACATCAAAAGGCAAAGAGTCGATGAACCGCCGCATAAGGCGGCGCGCCGGGTTTCGCTTTCCAGCCCGCGCGTCGGCCAGCCGAGTCTGACCAGAACCTATATCGCGCCGAGTTACCGCACTGCCGGCGGCAACGAAGCCTATGCGCTGCAAATTCTCGCCGACATTCTGGGCGGTGGGGCACGGTCGCGGCTCTATAGCGCGCTGGTGGTCAAGGACAAGCTCGCCGCCTCGGCCGGCGCCTGGTACGACCCGAGCGCTTATGATCTCGGCGAGTTCGGCGTATCCGCCAGCCCGCGCGGTGATGTCTCCCTGGATCGTGTTGAGGCGGCGATCGACGAACAGCTGAAACTTTTGATCGAAAAGGGTGTCACGGCGGAAGAGGTCAAACGTTCCGCCCGATCACTCGCCGCCAGTGCTGTCTATGCGCGCGATTCCGTCGGGGCGGCGCCCAATATCATCGGCCGCGCGCTCACCACCGGCCAGACACTTGAGGATATCGAGGCCTGGCCCGAGCGGATCATGAAGGTTACGCCCGCCGATGTGATCGCTGCCGCGAAAAAGGTTTTTGATCTCCGAAACTCGGTCACCAGCCTGCTGACCCCCGCCGCTGCAAAGGACAGATAAGATGCGGATGATACGAATTCTTCCCGTCATCGCTGCCCTCGGTCTGGCGTTGGCGGGCGTTACTCCGGCTTTCGCCATCGATATCAAGGAAGTCAAAAGCAAGAGCGGCGTCACCGCCTGGCTGGTTGAGAATCACAGCGTGCCGGTAATTTCGCTATCCTTCACCTTGCGGACCGGGGCGGTCACCGACCCAAAGGGCAAGGAAGGAAGAGCGGAATTCGTCGCTGCTACCCTGGATGAAGGGGCGGGCGATATGGAATCGCAAGAATTTCAGGGACGGCTGGAGGATTTGTCGATCAGGCTGCGCTTTAACGCCGGGTTGGAACGATTTTCCGGCTCCCTGCGCACGTTGAGCGAAAACCGGGATGAGGCCTTCTGGATGCTCGCCATGGCGTTGAACAAGCCGCGTTTTGATGCCGAGCCGGTTGCGCGTATTCGGGGGCAGATGATCGCCGGGCTGAAATCCACGCTGCAACGGCCTGGCACTATTGCCGGTCGCGCATGGTACCGGGCGGTATTCGACGATCACCCCTATGGCCGGCCGACTGGCGGCACGGTGGACTCGGTTGGCGCGATTACCGCCGGGGATCTCAAGGATTTTGTTTCAAATCATCTGTCCCGGGCGGGAATGGTCGTCGGAGTCGCGGGCGATATCACGCCGGAAGAATTATCGCGCCGGCTGGATCAGATATTCGGGGCCTTGCCCAAGGGCGGGAATGCCGCCCGCGTCGCCGCGCCGAAATTGCAGGCGGCGGGCAAGACCGTCGTTATCGATCGCAACGTTCCGCAAAGCGTCGTTATCTTTGGCCAGCGCGGCATTGAACGCGACGACCCGGACTGGTACGCCGCCTATATCATGAACCGTATCCTGGGCGGCGGCGGGTTTTCCGCCCGGTTGATGGAAGAAGTGCGGGAAAAACGCGGGCTGGCCTATGGCGTCTATAGTTACCTGAATCCCTTCGAAAAGGGCGGGCTGATCATGGGGAGTGTCGGCACCGGCAACGCCCGCGTTGCGGAATCGCTGCGTGTGATCAAGGATGAATGGCGGAAAATGGCGGAGAACGGCGTTACGGCGGAAGAACTTCAGAACGCCAAGACCTATATCAACGGTTCTTTCCCATTACGGCTCGATTCGACGCGTCGCATCGCGCGTATACTTGCCGGGGTTCAGTTCAACCGGCTTGGCATCGATTACCTCAACCGGCGCGCGGCGATCATGAACGCGGTGACGGTCGATGACATAAAACGCGTCGCCAAACGGCTGCTTGATGCCGATGCCATGACGGTCGTCGTGGTCGGAAAGCCGAAGGGGCTGCAATCATCGCCCTGATCTAGAATACCGCCTTGCGGATCAGATTGAGACCGGTCAGGGCAAGAAAGATAAAGACCCCGGTTCGAAACCTGTCTTCCGATATACGGCCCCGCAGTTTTTCGCCGAGATACATGCCCGTGACCGCCGGCACCATGGCGAGCGCGGAAATGGGGATATTATCGAGATTCAGCCCGCCCTCGCGCCAAAGCGCGATCATCAGGAATATTCCGGCGATAAAGAATGTAATGCCGAGCGCCTGAACGAACACGTCCTTGGCAAGCTGAAGCGCCTGGAAATAGATCATCGTGGGAATGGCGATGACCCCGGTCATTCCGGCCATCAGCCCGGCGGCGATGCCGGTCAATGGCGAGAGCCACGGCTTGTGGCGATGCGATACCGTCACCCGGACAGCCAGAAGATTGATCAGCGCGTAAACGGTAATCACCCCGCCGAGTGTCGCCAGCAAATAGGCCGTGTCCACATTGTACAGAATATATACGCCGAAGAAGGTCGTGATGCAGGCGGGCACCACCAGAGGCCAGTACTCCCCGGTCAGTTGGATAAACCGCCCCCCGCGAACCGCCTGCATGGCGTTTGTCACCAGAATCGGCACGACCAGCAGCGGCACCGCGATGCGGAGATCAATGACCTGCGTCATCAGGGCGACCGCCGTCAGCGGCAGTCCCATCCCGACGACACCCTTGATCAGCCCGCCACACAAAAAAGCGGCGCCGCACACCAGCAAAATCGTTAAATCCAAGATCACAACCTCCCGCGCCATGTTAGACGGCGCAGCCGGATTGGGGGAGGGTGCAACCGTTCCCCGAAATCTCTGTTTTTCCACTGTCTCGCCTGACAGGCTGTTTTCACGATTCGCCGGGTTGGTCTAGTCTGATTCGCTACGCCATGACTTACGAACAGGACATTTCCAGCTGTCTGTCGGACGCGATCGGGTCCGGTGGGCTGGGTCGCGCCCAATTTGACAGCTTGCTTGCCGGGCTGATCCCCGCCTTTGAGGCGCTGCGCGCCCATCATGCCGACAACAGCCTGCCGCTGCTGCGCCTGCCTGAACTGGACGATGTCGCCGGGCTGGCTAAAATTGCGGCGGAATGGCGCGAAAAGTTCGACTCGGTCCTGGTTCTCGGAACAGGCGGCTCCAGCCTCGGCGGCAAGACGCTGTGCGCGCTCGTCCAGGATGACTTCGGTACCGCCCCCGGCGCGCCGAGACTCCATTTTCTTGAAAATGTCGACCCGCACGGTTTTGACCGTACCCTCGCCGCGCTGGAACTGGATCGCACCGGCCTTTTGGTGATTTCAAAATCCGGCGGCACGACGGAAACGCTGACCCAGCTTTTCCTTTGTCTCTCCGCCTGGAAAGCCGCCGGCATTGACGATCTCCCGGGCCGTTTTCTGGCGATTAGCGAACCCGGCGAAAATGTCTTACGCGCGGTTTGCGACCGCGAAAATATCCCGGTGCTGGATCATGATCCGAAGATCGGCGGACGTTATTCCGCCTTGTCGCTGGTCGGGATGCTGCCGGCCCTGATGGCGGGGCTTGATGGGGAAGCGCTACGCCGGGGTGCCGGCGCGGTGTTGCGGCCCATTCTGGACGGCGCCGATCCATCGGATGTCGCACCGGCAATCGGCGCGGCGGTTTCGGTCGGGCTGGCGACACAAAACGGCGTGTCGCAGACCGTGCTGATGCCCTATATCGACCGGCTGGCCTCCTTTTCCAAATGGTGCCGCCAGCTCTGGGCGGAAAGCCTCGGCAAGGATGGGCGGGGGACGACCCCTATCGATGCGCTGGGCACGGTCGATCAGCACAGTCAGCTGCAGCTTTATCTGGACGGGCCGCGCGACAAAATGTTTACCGTCATCATGCTGGACCGGGCGGGCGCGGGTGGACGCGTCGATCCGGTGCTGGCGAAGGATCCCGCGCTGGATTACCTCGCCGGGCGCACGATGGGGGATCTGATTGATGCCGAGCAACGCGCCATGGCTCAAACATTGATCGATTGCGGGCGGCCCACTCGGATTTTCTGGCTCGAAGCCCTCAATGAGGAAACGCTTGGCGCGCTGATGATGCATTTCATGCTGGAAACCATTCTGGCCGCGCATTTGTTCGGGATCGACCCCTTCGATCAGCCGGCGGTGGAACAGGGCAAGATACTGACCCGGCAATATCTGGCGGAGACCGGTTCGACATGACTATCCGTCTGCTGCCTGAGACCACGGTAAACCGGATCGCCGCGGGCGAGGTCGTCGAGCGCCCGGCGTCGGTCGTCAAGGAGCTGGTGGAAAACGCCATCGATGCCGGCGCCGGCCGGGTCGATGTGACCATCACCGGGGGCGGGCAGGCATCGCTGGTCGTCGCCGATGACGGTGGCGGCATGAGCGCGGACGAGTTGGCGCTCGCGGTCGAGCGTCACGCGACATCGAAGCTGCCTGATGACGATCTGATTGAGATCGCCAATCTGGGGTTCCGGGGTGAGGCCTTGCCCTCGATCGGTTCCGTGGCGCGGTTGACCATCACAAGCCGGATCAAAGACGCTGACAGCGCCTGGACGCTGACGGTCGAAGGCGGTGACAAAGGCGCGCCGCGACCGGCCTCGCTCGGGGCGGGAACGCGGGTGGAGGTGCGGGACCTGTTCTATGCCACCCCGGCGCGGCTGAAATTCCTGAAGACCGACCGGACGGAGCTCACCCATATCCTCGATACCGTAAAGCGTCTCGCGATGGCGCGGCCCGATATTTCTTTTTCGGTATCGGATGAAAAGGGCGCGCGGCTTTCGCTGGATGCCGCGCAGGGTGATTTGCTGGATGCACGGCTGAAACGTCTCGGCGATGTTATGGGGCGTGAATTTTCCGAGAACGCCCTGCCGATTGAGGCCGAACGCGGTCCCTTGCGCCTGACCGGCTATGCCGGGCTGCCGACCCTGAATCAGGCTTTCGCGCGGTCGCAATTCCTGTTCGTCAATGGCCGTCCGGTACGCGATCCGTTGTTGCGCGGCGCGGTACGCGGGGCCTATCAGGATTTTCTGGCCCGCGACCGGCACCCGATGGTGGCGCTTTATCTGGAGCTCCCGGCGCGGGAGGTCGATGTCAATGTTCATCCGATGAAGACGGAGGTGCGCTTTCGCGATGCCGGCGCGGTGCGGGGCTTGATCGTCGGCGCGTTGCGCCACGCGTTGGCCGAGGCGGGCCATCGGGCCTCGACCACCGTCGCGCAGCAGACGCTGGGATCGTTCCGGCCGGAGGGCGGCGGTCCATCCGTTCCTTGGCGCGGCGGGTGCGGTGTTGGCGCGCCGCGCGCCACGGGTTTTGCGGAGGCACAGGCGGCTTACGCGCCCTTGCCGGGCACCGAGGCCCCGTCCGCGCCGCCCGGCGAGACGCCCGTTCCGGACGCGGATTTGGAACCGGTTCCGCATGAGCTTTATCCGCTCGGCGCCGCGCGGGCGCAGCTGCATGAAACCTATATTGTCGCGCAGACCGCCGAGGGGATCGTTATCGTCGATCAGCACGCCGCCCACGAACGGCTGGTCTATGAGCAGATGAAAGAGGCGCTTGGTTCCGGTGGGGTCGCGCGGCAGGGGCTGTTGCTGCCCGAAGTGGTCGAAATGGAAGAGGCTGATTGCGACCGGCTGCTCGGGCGTGCCGGACAGCTGGCGGAATTGGGGCTGGTGATCGAATCCTTCGGCGGCGGAGCGGTAGTGGTGCGCGAAGTGCCCGCCATGCTCGGTCAGGCCGACGTAAGGGGTCTGTTGCGCGATCTGGCGCAAGAGCTGGTGGAACTCGGCGACGGCATGTCGCTGAAAGAACGGCTGGAGGATGTTTGCGCCACCATGGCCTGTCACGGCAGCGTGCGGGCGGGCAGGCGGCTCAGCCAGCCGGAGATGAACGCGCTGCTGCGCCAGATGGAGGCGACGCCGCATTCGGGCCAATGCAATCACGGCCGCCCGACCTATGTCGAATTACGGCTCGCCGATATCGAAAAGCTTTTCGGACGGCGTTGATATTTCTTATCCGCCAAGCGCCAATGCCAGCCGGTTATGGCTGTTTATTGTGACGATGGCGAACGTCAGATCGGTCAGTTCCGCCTCGTCGAAGCTGGCCCGCGCGGTCTCGTATTCGCTATCCGAAACGCCGGAATCGGCGATTTCCGTGACGGTTTCCGCCCAGGCGAAGGCGGCGCGCTCACGGTCGGTAAAACATTTGGCATCCCGCCATTTAGCCAGGTTTTCCAGCCTTTCTTCCGCTTCGCCGATTTCTTCGCGCAGAACCCTGGAATGATGCGCGATGCAATGCCCGCAGCCATTGATTTGCGAAACGCGTAATTTTACGAGCTCGATCAAGCCGTAAGGAACCGCGCAAGACTTGCTGTATGTCACGAGTCCGCTCAGCAATGCCCAGGGCTCCTTCGCGATATGTCGATAATCAATGCGTACCATGCCAGTCTCCAATTAGGCCGCCCGCCATCGCAAAAACGTAATCAGCGCCTTTCCGTATTTGCGTTGGTCGAGGATCACGGCTTCTTCCGGCCAATCCGGTTTTTCCTTTGCGCCGGTCTCGATGACGCAGAGCGCGCCGTCTTCGATCCAACCCGCCTTTGCCAGCGCGGCCAGCGCCGGGGCGGCAAAGTCCTGGAAATAAGGCGGGTCGAGAAAGATCAGCGAACAGGGTTCCCGCGGCCGCACCGGGGCGAGGCAATCGCCCGACAGGATATCCATCCGGCTCAACAGGTCGAGTTTTTCGGCGTTTGCGCGGCAGCATTCCAGCGCTGTCCGGTCGATATCGATGCAGGTCGCGAATGCCGCGCCGCGAGACAAGGCTTCCAGCGCCATCGCGCCGGTGCCGGAAAACCCGTCGAGAACGCGCACCTCCCGGACCGCATCGCCCGCGCCGATCCGCACATTGCCGTGGCAGAGGCTGTTGAACACGGCCTCGCGCACCCGGTCCGCGGTGGGACGCAAAGCGCCGCCCGGCGGTGCCGATAACGGTCTGCCTCTATGGGTTCCGGCGACGATGCGCATGTTTTCTCACCCCCGCCTTTTTGCGGCCTGCCGGCGGCTTGCGGGGTTTGGGCCGGGTATGGGCCGCGCGTTCCGCGCCGGTCTGGTCGGCGATGACATGGGCCGGTACTTCGCGCAGATCGCCGCGCGCCAGATTGCCGAGATGGAACGGGCCGTAGGATACGCGGATCAGCCGGTTCACCTTGAGCCCGATATGCTCCATCACGCGGCGGATTTCCCGGTTCTTGCCCTCGCGCAAGGTAACAGACAGCCATGAATTTCTGGCCTGTTTCTGTTCCAGAAACGCCTCTATCGGTCCGTAACGGACGCCTTCGACCGTGACCCCGTCCGCCAGCGCGGCAAGCGCCTTTTCCTCCGGCGCGCCATAGACCCGGACGCGGTAGCGCCGTACCCAACCGGTTTCCGGCAGCTCCAGCTTCCGGGCCAGCGCGCCGTCATTGGTCAGAAGAATCAGCCCCTCGGAATTGAAATCAAGCCGTCCGACCAGCATGACGCGCGGCAGGTCCTTGGGCAGCTGTTCGAACAATGTCGGGCGTTCTTGCGGATCGCGGTTGGTGCAGAGTATGCCCGGTGCCTTGTGATAGCGCCAAAGCCGGGCGCGTTCCGGTGCCGCGATCTCCTTGCCGTCCACCGCTATGATGTCGGCATCGGTCACCAGCGTTGCCGGGGTATCGATGGTCTGGCCGCCGATGCTGACGCGGCCATCGGCGATCATCCGCTCGGCCTCGCGGCGGGAGCAAACCCCGGCGCGCGACAATCTCTTGGCGATGCGTTCGCCTTTGGCTTCCTCGTTCATCGGCAGGCACCGATCAGCGCGTTGAAAATCGCGCGGTCGCCGTCATTGATGCCGTATTCGGGATGCCATTGCACGCCGAGGCAAAAGCGTTTGCCGGGATGTTCGATCCCTTCAACCACCCCGTCGGGCGCGACGGCGTTGACGATGACCGGATCGGCGGTGGCGGCGACGGCCTGATGATGCGCGGTGTTTACCGTCATCGCCGTGTTTCCGGCAATTTCATGCAGCAGCGTTCCGGCGGTAATGCCGATTTCGTGCGCCGGTTCGGAACGCGGCGTTTTCTGTTCGTGTTCCAGCGCGTTTTCAATTTCATCCGGGATATGCTGGATCAGCGTTCCGCCGAGAATCACATTCAGGAGCTGCTCGCCGCCGCATATGCCGAGCAGCGGCATGTCGCCTTCCACCGCGCCGCGTGTGATGGCGATTTCGAACGCCGTGCGCCGTTCCTTCAGCTTGACCGTATCGTGCCGCGTCTCCGCGCCGAACAACGCCGGGTCGACATCGAAATGCCCGCCGGTAACGATCAGCCCATCGATCATTCCCAGATAGTCTTCGGCCAATTCCGGCTCATGCGGCAGGGCGAGCGGCAGGCCGCCCGCCGCCGCTACCGCGCCGCAATAATTGTCGCGCAGTGCGTACCACGGGCTTGCGGCATAGCCGCCCGCGTCCTCATGATCGAGGGTAAGGCCGATAACGGGTCTGGACATGGCGCAACCATAGAACCCGCCGGGATTCGTGCAAGAAAAAGGGGCGCGGTAAAAACCGCGCCCCCGGTAGTCCGGTTATTGCCGGGAATTATTTCGTATAGCCGAGTACCTTCGAGGCCCGCTTGAGAATGGGCTTCGGCGTTTTCATCAGCTCATCGATATTGTCCTGAACCTGTTTTCCGCTTAGCGGCGCCAGGTCCATCTTGCGTTTCTTGGCGTCGGCCAGGAAGACAGGATCTTTCATGACCTTGTCAAAGGCCGTGCGGAGCGACGCCACCTGGGCCTTGGAGGCACCGGGCGGAAAGCCGACGATCCGTGCCATGGTCACCGGAGCGGAGATCAGCTTGGCGACCGCCACGTCTTCCGGCTTTACCAACTCATGGATAAGTGGCGCATATTTGATCGGGTCGATCCGCTGCAAACCGGCTTGAACCAGAACACGAATTTTGCCGCTCTTGATCCATTCGGGACGCTGGAGGTTCCAGCTCTGGAAGGAGCCGCCACGGCCCTCGGCTTCACCCTTCTCCATCGCGAGGACCATGTTCCGCGTTCCCCGGTAACCCAGGACGATCTTGAACTTGGTGCCCATCAGGCTGTTCATCAGGGTCGGGTAAATATAGGTTTCCGATCCCTTGCCCGATGCGGCGATCACGATTTCCTTTTTGGTGGCGTCCTCCCATGATTTGGCGACACTGGAAAAGACGGTAATCGTGGAATTCAATTCCGCCATATTGCCGATCCAGTGAAACTTGCTCATGTCGAACTTGATGCCGCGCGGGCGGATCAGCTGAAAAAGCGGATGAGTCCAGAACGGCATCAGCAGGGTGGAGCCGTCTTTTGCCGCCGCATTATAGACATAGTTGGAGGCCTTTACCCCGCCCGAACCGGGCATGTTCGTCACGAGTATCGACGGTTTCCCCGGGATATATTTGGCAAGATACTGGGCCAATGTGCGTGAATAGAGATCGTACCCGCCACCGGCACCCGCACCAATATAAAACCGGATGGTTTTGTCCTTATAGAGTTGCGCCGATGCGGGCATCGCCGCCAGCGCGCCGGCGACCGCGGCCACCGCAGTTAAACCTTTGAGTATTTTCATCGTTAATCCTCCCTTGGTCGATGGAACTGGTTTGTTCACCGTTGAGCCTAGCGGAGAATGGCCGCGTTGAAAATGCGCCATCCATCTTGTGCGCGGGTGGATCAGGCTCCACTATTCGTCAAACGATCCAAGGGAGGCATCAATGGCGTTTTCAAGCTGGCGTGGAATTGTGGGGCTTATCAAGCCGACCATGCGGCCCGGCGGGCTGGAGGACATGATCCGGCTGTTGCCCGAGGGTGTTGGTGTGATCCCGCTCTATAACGATATCCGGCGCGGCGACCGCACCGAATTCAAGGACATCATGAAGGATTATGACGCCAAGGTCGCGGTGCTGGCCGAACAGGGCTGCGATGTGATCCATCCTGAGGGCGCGCCGCCTTTCATGGTGATGGGGCTGGATGGCGAAGCGAAGAAAATCCGGGCCTGGGAACGCAAGCACAAGATTCCAATCTTTACCTCCGGCACCAATCACATCGCGGCGCTGAAGGCGCTCAAGGTGAAGCGCATTGTCGGTGCCAGCTATTTCCGGGGTGAGATCAACGATACTTTCGCGGAATATTTCCGCGCCGCCGGTTTCGATGTGCTGGGTTTCGAAGGGATGGATGTCGATTTCAACCAGGCGCAGAATCTCGCCCCGCATCAGGTCTATGCCTTCATCAAGGATCTGGTTCTGCGCAACAAGCGCGCGCAGGGTATCTATATGCTGGGTACCGGCTGGAAGGTTCTCAGCATTATCGACATGCTGGAACAGGATCTGGGGCTGCCGGTCGTGCATCCCGTGCCGTCGCGTGTCTGGGAGTTCCAGAAGCGGCTGCGGATAAACGAACCGCGAGACGGGTACGGACAGCTTCTCGCCACCCTGCCGGAATTCGCCAAGAAATAGACCGATGATTTCGCCCGTCAGCCCGGCCAACCGCTCCTTTATGGAGATGGCGCTGGAAGAAGCATCGGAAGCCGCCCTGCGCGAGGAAGTGCCCGTCGGCGCGCTCATCGTTGATCCGGCGGCCGGGGAAATTCTCGCCGCGGCCGGAAACCGGACGGAGGAGCTCAAGGACGCGACGGCGCATGCCGAGATGCTGGTGCTGCGCGAGGCATCGGCGAAATATGGCGGACAAAGGCTGCTCGGTTGCGATCTCTATGTGACGCTTGAGCCCTGTCCGATGTGCGCGGCGGCGATTTCATTCGCGCGAATCAGACGGCTTTATTTCGGGGCGTCAGATCCCAAGGGCGGCGGGGTTGAGGCGGGCCCCCGGATATTCGATCAGCCCACCTGCCATCACCGCCCGGAAGTCTATGGCGGGATTGATGAAAT
>CAZBKQ010000003.1:113148-143986 GCA_964492555.1 uncultured Rhodospirillaceae bacterium
TCGATCAGCCCACCTGCCATCACCGCCCGGAAGTCTATGGCGGGATTGATGAAATACGCTCGCGCGAAATGCTGAAGGAGTTTTTCGCCGTCCGGCGTTAATGAATTCTAATCGGGTTTCCGCCCGTTCCTGTGCATATTAAGCGGTTCTTTACCGTGCCGATTAACCGCCTCTTCAAGGAATTCTGCGAAGGTGACTCCCGGTCTCGGAGCGCATTGGCGGGGTTCTTCAGGATGAAGGTTAGGTCGATAGTTTTTGCCGGTATTTTGGGCGCGTTGGTGGTTTCCGACGGCGCGGTCGCGGCAGGCGGGCCATCGGGTCAGGGAAAAGACGCAAAGCAGAAAGACGACACGCTGGATGGTGTTCATGATTTGTCGCTGTTCAGCTTTTTGCAAAGCTATGGCCCGCGCGGCCGCGAATCCTATCCTGTGCTGGTGACGTTGTGCGTCAAAGGGCGGGATGGCGCGGAATATTTCTGCTATAGCCAGCCGCGGCTTCGCGACGCGGTGTTGGGCGTTTTCTCCTTCGGGCGCGGCGTGCGCGATGCAAAGCACAATCTCGATCGTTACAAGCCGAAACTCTAGCGCGCGGTATCCCGCGTGGTCCCGCGCAAGGCGCTCAACGGTGTTGTGCTGCGCGCAGGGCAAAGCGCGGCGGAATTCACCCCGGACATCAATGTGACGCGTAGTGTTTGCAGAGCCTTGAACGAATAAACGAAAAACGCCGGCGGGTGAGGCCGGCGTTTTTGTTTCTGATGGAAGGCGGGATCAGTCCTCGAACCCGTATTCCTTCCAGCGCGCGTTGACCTTGTCCATGTCTTCCTTGTGGGGTGCGACGGTGGGCGGGTAACGATCGCCGTTATATTGCTCTTCCGGCTCGAAATCGAGATTGACCGTGGCGTCAATCAGGATACGGCACCATTTGCCCGTGCCGTAGAGCATCGGGTCGCGGTCCTTGAGCCGGGTCGACGGATCCAGCAGCGAGCCGAAATTCGCCGGGAAGAAGACCACATCGTCTTCCGCCGCGTTGACGCGATAGGCATAGGCCCAGTCGACCGCGCCGTAATCGCGGATATCGATATCCTGATCCAGCACCCAGACATTCTTGTAACGCAGATGCGCCGAATTCGATCCCCACAGCGCCGCCGCCGCCTGCTTGGCCTGGCCGCGATAGGTCTGGTTAAGCTGGATGAACACGGTGGTACCGTTATTGGCGGGCGAACAATGCACATCGGTGACGCCCGGCACGCCGGCGCGTTCCAGCACGTTCCAGGCGACTCCGGCGCGCTGGATCGAGCTCATGACACTGTTTTCATTGAGCATTTTCGGCAGGGTGCCTTCCAGCGTGCCGCGGAAGACCGGGTTGTTGCGGTGGGTGATGCAGGTCACCTTGGTGACGTGCTTCGGCCCGGCGTCCCCGCCGAAATAGCCCGGATATTCGCCGAACGGCCCTTCCATTTCAAAAGTCGCCGGGTCGGGATCGATATAGCCTTCAATCACCAGCTCTGCACTGGCCGGCACCATGATGTCGTTGGTTTCGCATTTCACCAGCTCAACCGGTTCGCCGCGGATTGAGCCCATCACGTCATATTCCGAAACACCGGTCGGCACCGGGGCGGAGGCGCAATAGGGCAAAGACGGCTCCCAGCCATAGACATGGGCGACCGGCATTTTCTGGCCGCGTTCGGCCCATTTCTCGAAATGGACACCCCAGTTCTGGGCCCGCCACAACAGCACCGGCAGGGTATCTTTCTGGCCGATCATGCCGCGATAGATGCCGAGATTATGCACCCCTGTATCCGGGTCCATCGTCACGGTCGCCTGGAAGGTGTTGATATAGCGGCCGCCATCCTCGCGATGCCATTTCGGCACCGGAAAGTCGAACAGGTTGATGTCGTCGCCGGTCAGGATG
Organism: uncultured Rhodospirillaceae bacterium; assembly: GCA_964492555.1. Taxonomy (GTDB): domain Bacteria; phylum Pseudomonadota; class Alphaproteobacteria; order MPNO01; family UBA2964. Next base: position 115,060 of record CAZBKQ010000003.1, read on the forward strand.
TTCTCCTTCACCGGGCCGGTTTCGACTTCGACGGGTTCAATCCGCCGGGACAGGTAATAACGCGTGGCGAGCACGAGATCGCCCGCCGGGGCGTCCTTGGGCAGGCCCAGCGTCATCGCCAGACGCGAATAGTTCGACATCCCGCCGGTGAAGAGCTGCGAACAGCGCGCATCGTCGCCGTTATAGCCGGAGATGTTCTTGAACAGGATCGCCGGGCCTTCGCCGGTGCCGAACGCCTTGCGGGCGATAGTGCCAAGCTCGCAATCCCAGTCCACCTCGACGTCGATTTCCTGCAGGTCGTCTTCTTCCCTGATCGCGTCGATCCAGCCGCGCAGATCGTCAAAGACACGCGGCTGCAGCCGGTTGGATACGCCACCAAAAGCATCGATTTCGTTATCAGCCATTTTCTCTTTCGTTTCTCCAGAAAGTCAGCGGGCCGGGTCTAGATAAGACCCTTGCCCCATTTATCGAGACCCAGCTCCGTCCAGCGGGCGCGGGCTTTCGCCTGATCCTCAGGCGAGGGGTGAACCGTCGGCGGCCAGCGGCGGCCCTGATCGTCGGGTTCGTAATCCAGATTGATCGTGCAATCCAGCAGCACGCGGTGCCATTTGCCGGTGCCGAACAGATGCACGTTGGAATCGCGGGCGCGAATGCTCGGGTCCAGCCCCGCGCCCCAGGTCGAGGGGAAAACAATCAGGTCATCTTCGCCGGCATTGAAGCGCCAGGCAAATGCCCAGTCGATCGCGCCGTAATCATGAACGTCGATATCCTGATCGACCACGAAAACATGCTTGTAGCGCACATGAGAGGCGGAATTGCCCCACAGCGCCGCCGCCACCTGTTTGGCCTGGCCGCGATAGGTCTGGTTGATCTGCACCGCGACATTGATACCCGCCTGAATGGGCATGCCGAACACGTCGGTGACGCCCGGCACGCCGGCTGTTTCAAGCGCGTTCCACGCCGTGGCCGAGCGCTGGATCGAGCTCATGATGTGGTTTTCGCCGTAAGAGCCCGGCACCGCGCCTTCCAGCGCGCCGCGCAGGATCGGCTTGTCGCGATGGGTGATCGCGGTGACGCGCGCGACATGTTTCGGCGTCTGCTCGGTCGCGTAATAGCCGGTGAATTCGGCGTAAGGCCCTTCCGGCCGGAAGCTCTGCGGATCGGTGGAGACCCAGCCCTCGATAACGATTTCGGCGCTCGCCGGCACCTGCAGCGGCACGGTCTCGCAATCGACCAGTTCCACAGGCTCGCCGCGAATGGCGCCCATCACCTCATATTCCGAGACATCACGCGGCACCGGCGACCCGGCGGTGAAGCCCATTGAGGGTTCCCAGCCGATAACAAAAGCAACCGGCATTTCATCGCCGCGCGCCATGTGCTTGGCGTAATGATTGCCCCAGCCCTGGGCCCGCCAGAGCAGCAGGCCGATATTGGCCTGATCAAGCGCCATGCCACGATAGATGCCGACATTATGAATGCCGGTATCGGGGTCCTTGGTAACGCAGCCCGAATAGGTGTTGATATAGCGCCCGCCATCATCCCGGTTCCATTTCGGAATCGGGAATTTGTAGAGATCGATATCGCGCCCGGTCAGGATATTGTCCTTTACCGGGCCGGTGCGTACGGTCTTGGGTTCCACCCGTTCCTGAAAGATATAGCGGCAGATTTTCACCATATCGCGGATCGGGGTATCGGGCTTCAGCCCGAACATCATGGCGAGGCGCGAATAGCTGCCCTGGCCGTTGGTGAAGACCTGGCTGCTGACAGCGTCGTCGCTGTTGTAATCCTTGATATTATTGAACAGGAAGGCGGGACCGGCGCCGGTTCCCTGCGCCATGCGGACGATGGTGCCAAGTTCGGTATCCCAGTCGACCTCCTGATTGAACTCCGCGAGTTCGTCGGCGGCACGCAACGCGTCGATCCAGCCACGCAAATCGCCATAGGCGACGGGTTTACGATCAACGCGATCTTCAACTGATTTGGACAATGGTTTTTCCCGGTTTTTCAGTTATCCCAATCGGATATTGGGCGACTTTCTATGCCATACGCTACCGTATGTCCACCTGAGGCGGCCATGCGCCGGACGCATCTTGCCTATGCGGCGGCGGCGGCGCTATTCTAGTGGGATGGAATAAATCTGCGAGGGACTGGAAAATGGGCAAGGTGCTGACCGAAAAACAGGTTGAAAGCTACAATTCCAACGGTTTTCTGGGGCCGATTGACCTTCTGACAGAAGATGAGGCGCTGAAGGTGCGCCAGAAGATCGAATCCGTGGAAGAGGAATTCGGCGAACAAATTCAATCGCGTTGCAAGATCAAGGCCCATATCCCGTTTCCGTTCCTGTGTGAGTTGATTTCCCACCCGAGGCTGCTTGACGCGGTCGAGGACATTATCGGGCCCAATATCCTGTGTTGGGGGTCGAGCTTTTTTCAGAAAGAAGCGCATGACCCCGGCTTTGTCTCCTGGCATCAGGATTCGACCTATTACGGGTTGGAGCCCTGTGAAACGCTGACCGCCTGGATCGCTATATCGGAATCCTCATTGGAATCCGGCTGCATACATTTCATACCCGGATCGCACAATCAGGGCATTTACGAGCATGAGGAAACCCAGGCGGAGAACAATATTCTGTCGCGTGGCCAGACGGTCGCCGGTGTCGATGACACCAACGCCGTGCCGGTGTCGCTGAAAGCCGGGCAGTTTTCGTTTCATAAGGAAGATGTGCTGCATGCATCCGACCCGAATGTGTCGGATGACCGGCGGATCGGGCTCTCGATCCATTATATTACGCCTGAAATCAAGGAAACGCGTTTTCCGGGCGCCAGCGCCATGCTGCTGCGCGGTGAAGATACACACGGCCACTGGAAGGCGGACCCCTGGCCGAAGCAGGATTTCGACCCCGCCGCGATGGTGGAACTCGACCGGGTCTGGAAGATGTATCAGATGAAGCCCGAAGACCGGGACGCGGTCGCCTGACGCTTCAGTCCGCCGAGATTGCCGGACGGAAGCTGGCCTGGCGCGACGCCGGGCAGGGTGATGCCGTGTTTTTCATGCATGGCATCGGCGGCGCATCGGAAAACTGGTCCGCGCAGCTTGCCGGCCTTTCCGATCAATTTCGCGTCATTGCCTGGGATATGCCGGGTTATGGCGGATCGGACGATCTGCCCGATCCCGCGCCGGACACGGGGGCGTATGCGGCGGCCGCCCTTGCCTTGTTGGATTTTTTGGAAATCGAAAGATGTCATCTCGTCGGGCAATCGGTGGCGGCATTGATTGCCGGGCATATCGCCGCCCGGCATCCCGGTCGTTTGCTGTCCCTGACGCTTTCTCATCCGCTGACCGGGCTCGGCGGGTTGCCGGATGAGGAAAGGGAACAGCTGCGCGCGGCGCGTCTCGGCCTGTTCGAGGCGCTGGGGCCGATGCGCTTTGCCTATGAAAAAGGTCCGGCGATCCTGGCCCCCGGTGTGGCTGATGCCGTACGCGACAAGGCCGTGGAAACGATGGCGAGGGTCAGACCGGACGGCTTCCGCCAGGCGGTCGAGATGATGAGCCAGTCGGATCTGTTTGCCGATTTGCCGCAAATCGGCCCGCCCGTGCTGGTGATAGGGGGGGAATTCGATCCCGTCGCGCCGGAAAAAACCTGCCGGGCGGTCGCGCAATCGTTAAAAAACAGCCGTCTGGAGATTGTTTCCGGGGTGGGTCATTACAGCGCGATGGAGCGCGCGGACGCGGTTAACGGCATTTTGGCGGAATTTTTTCGCCGTTCCCCTGCCTTAAAATGGTCTTGACCCCCGATTCATACTTGAAAGCGGCAGGCAGGCGTGTACAGTCTCGCCAGTATTATTGCGTTCACATGACAGACAGGGAGATTTCTGTGATGAAATTTGTAACTTTTGGCCTTGCCGCTGCCGGCGCTCTTGCGTTTGCCACCACGGCTTCGGCCCAGACTTTCGGCATTGGTTCCACCAAGGCCGGCGCGGTCGCACAGATCACCGCGACCATTTCCAAGGCAGTTTCCGAACACGCCCCGGGCGTCCAGATGCGCAAGCAGACCATGGGCGGCACCCAGCAATATATTCCGGTGGTCAATGCCGGTGAGCTTGGCTTCGGCATTTCCAACATTTCTCAGTATTATATGTCCCAGGAAGGCGTCGGCCTGTCCGAGGGCAAGAAGTACACCGACCTTCGCCTGATCGCGACGATGATGAAATTCACCGTCAGCCCGGTTGTCGGTGTAAAATCCGGCATCAACCGGGTTGCCGACCTCAAGGGCAAGCGCATTGCGTCGGGCTTCAAGGGCTCCCCGCTTTTCACCTACATCACCAGCGGCGCGCTGGCGACCGACAATCTGACCTATGACGATGTCAAGAAGGTTCCGCAGGTCGGTCTGGTGCAGCACTGGCGTGCGTTCATCTCCGGCAAGGTCGACATGGCGATTGCCGCGGCCGGCACGGGCTGGGTCAAGCAGATGCAGGCCAAGATCGACGGCGGCGTGAAGCATTTGTCGTTTGATGAGTCGCCGGAAGCGCTGAAGCGGATGCAGAAATGGTTCCCGCGGGCGGAATGGCAGATTGTGAAACCGGCCAAGGGTCTTACCGGTGTTCTGAAGCCGACCAACTTCGTGTCCTATGACTTCCTGCTCTGGACCCACAAGGGCATGTCCGACGCGGTCGCCTACAAGGTGGCCAAGGTCATGCACACCCAGGAAAAGCAGCTTAAGGCTGGCGGTCCGCTGTGGCGTTCCTTTGAGGCCAATGCGCGCCTGCAGAAGGATCACGGATTCCCGTACCATCCGGGCGCCGTCAACTACTACAAGGAAGCCGGTCTCTGGAAGCGTTGAGACCCGGTTCGTATGAACTGATCCTGTAACGAATTCGCCCGCGTCCCCCATTGGGTTCGCGGGCGTTTTCCGTTTTTATTCTGAAACGGCACCGGAAAACACGGTGGATTTATAAGGCGGAGATGGGACGTGGCTGATAATTCGACGACCGAAGCGACTCCTGAGAATAAAAAGGGCGCGGCCCTGATCGCGGAATGGGTTGAAAGCCCGTTTGTGAAATCATCTTGCCTGTTTTTGGGAGCTTTTGTAACGCTCATTGCGCTCGCCTGGGCAATCGAACTTCCCTTGAAGCTGGGTTTTCAGTGGTTCGATGAACAGGCGATGGTGGCCTGCCTTGGGCTGGTGATTGCCATTGTCTTTATCCGTTACCCCGTTCACGGGGGGCGTGAACGGAAGAGCGTTCCTTGGTATGACGCCGTCTGCGCCGTTCTCGGTTTCGGCACCGCCGCCTATCTGATTTTTATCTATGAGGATATTGAGCTGAACCCGTTCGCCATGCGCGATCAGATGTTCTGGATCAGCCTGATATTATTGCCGTTGGTCTGGGAATCGCTGCGCCGCACGGCGGGGTGGAGTCTGACCATCATCTTCAGCGCGTTCGTTATTTACGCCTTTCTCGGCCATCTGGTGCCGGGCGATATGTTCAAGGGGGTGGAGCAAGCCCCGCATCGTCTGATCGCGGAACTGGGGACGAATAATGCTTCGATCCTCGGTCTGCCGCTCAAGATTATCGTTCTTACCGTCGTCCTGTTTATATGGATGGGACAGCTGCTGCTGCACACCGGCGCCTCGGAATGGTTTACCGATGTCGCCGCCGCTCTGATGGGGCGGTCGCGCGGCGGGTCGGCAAAGATTGCGGTTGTTGCTTCCGGCTTTTTCGGATCGATTTCCGGTTCCGCCGTGGCGAACGTTGCGTCCACTGGCGTTATCACCATCCCGTTGATGCAACAGGCGGGATATGACCGGAAAAGCGCCGGCGCGATTGAGGCTGTGGCCTCCACCGGCGGACAGATCATGCCGCCGATCATGGGCGCCGCCGCCTTCCTGATGGCGGAAATTCTGGAGCTCGAATATACCGAGATTATTCTGGCCGCCCTGGTGCCGGCCGCACTCTATTACCTGGCGGTCTTTGTTCAGGTCGATCTGGAAGCGGCGAAGAACAAGATCGCGCCGTTGCCGAAGGACCGCATTCCGTTGATCGGAAGGGTCATGAAGGAAGGCTGGTTTTTCATCCTTCCTTATGTCGTCCTCGTCTATACGCTTTTCTCGCTCAACTTGCCGCCGCAGGAATCCGCCTTCTGGGCGGCAATATCCGTGGCGATCGTCAGTATCATCTTTGGATATAAGGGGCATCGCATTACCCCGGCTCAGCTTTGGGATTCCATCGCGGGTTGTGGGCGCGCCTCCGCTGATATCGTCGCGATCGGCGCCATGGCGGGGATTATCATCTCCATCCTCGACCGCACCGGTCTGGGACAGGCGCTGACCCTGCTGCTGGCGGCGGTCGGCGAGGACAGCATCTTCCTGCTTCTGGTCCTGACGGCGATCGTGTCTATCCTGCTCGGGATGGGTATGCCGACCTCGGCGATCTATCTGCTGCTGGCCACCATGATCGCGCCGTCGCTGATCAAGCTCGGCATTCACCCCATCGCGGCGCATATGTTCGTGCTGTATTTCGGGCTGATGTCGATGATCACGCCACCAGTGGCGATAGCCGCCTTTGCGGCCGCGTCACTATCCGGGGCAAAACCGATGGAGACCGGCGTGACGGCGGTACGGCTTGGCTGGATTGCCTATGTCATCCCGTTTGTCTTTGTGCTGTCGCCCGCATTGCTGGGGCAAGGTACGGCGTTCGAAATCATTGAAGCCACTGCCACCGCCCTGATCGGTGTCTGGTTCGGCTCCTGCGGTTTGATCGGCTTTGTGTTTGGTCCGCAAAACGGATTCAACAGGCTTTTGCTCTTTGTTTCCGGCGTTCTCATGCTGTTGCCGGCTTCTGCCATTGATCACGGGTTCCTGTTGAACGGGATCGGATTCGTGATCGGCGCCCTGGTGGCCGGTAAGGATTATTTGACGCACCGCAAGGACAAGCCTGCCGAACAGGCGGCGGGTGGAGAGTAAGAGGGGGGGCTCGGCCGGGGTTTAAATCTCCGGCCGTTCCCTTACCAGGCTCTTGCCTTTTTCGAAAATTTCCTCCGGCCAGGGCACGGCCTTGCGCGCAATGGTGTCGAGCGATACGCATATCTGGTCGTTGATCGCGCAAATCTCATCGGTGCAGGGGTCCAGCATCACCGCCCAGACATGCAGGCTCTTGGGTGTGAAGTTGATCAGGCAGGACCGCACCTGGATCAGATCGCCGGGCAGGATTTCCCGCTTATATTCGTAATTTTCCGTCACCGCCGCCATGCCGCGATTATTCTCGCGCATATAGCTGGGCGTGATCCCGGCGGTGGTGAAGGTGAAATAGGCGGATTCGTTAAATGCCCGGCTGTAATAGCGCACATTGGCGTGATCCATGTGGTCGGTTTCCATCGGGTAAAACATGCCCTGATAGGAAATCGTAAAATCCGCAAAGCGCTCAAGCGGTGACTCGCTCATCTGATCCGTTCTTCTTCCGTACGTTGTCGTATGGTTTTGCCGCGCGGACTATAGCCGTGCCGAATTGCCTGTCAATTCAGGGCGCTACACCACCGGCGCCTTGCCGCCATCGACATTGATCGCCGTGCCGGTGATATAGCCCGCCGCGTCGGAGGCCAGGAAACAGGCGATGCTGGCGAACTCGTTTGTCTCGCCGATCCGGCCGAGCGGAATATTTCTCGTATCGACCATGCCCTGGAGAAAGGTCTCGTAATCCTCGTTGGGCTGCATCCGGTCATAGCGCCGGACCCACTGGTTGGATTTGATAAACCCGACAAGCAGCGCGTTGACCAGAATATTGTCGGACGCGAACTCATTCGCCAGCACCTTGGTCAGCGCCATGCCCGCCGCGCGGGTCACAGCGGTCGGCGCGCCCCGTGCAGAGGGCGCCTTCGCCCCGGTATTCAGCGTGTTGATGACCCGGCCCCAGCGCCGTTCCCGCATGCCCGGGATGGCACGGCGGATCAGCCGGACGGCGGCAAAGAACTTCAGATCGAAATCGGCCTGCCAGTCCTCGTCCGAAATTTCCATGAACGGTCCGGCGCGGGACGTGCCCGCGTTATTGACCACGATATCGATCTTGCCCAGCGCGGCTTCGGCTTCATCGAAGGCCGCATCGGTCGCCGCGGCATCAAGCAGATCGCAGGGTATCGCCGCGACCTTGCAGGGACCCGCCGCTTCGATCTCCGCCGCTGCCTCTTTCAGTGCATCGGGCCGGCGGGCCAGTATGGCGACATCAGCGCCCGACTCCGCGAATTTCAGCGCCATCCCCTTGCCGAGACCCTCGCTGCCCCCGGTGATCAGCGCGGCGCGCCCGTCCAGCCGTATGTCCATGATTTCGTCCCTGCTATTTCCCGATCACCCGCCAGCCGATATCCCGGCGGCAGAATCCGTCCGGCCAGTCTATCGCATCGACCGCCCGATAGGCGCGACCCTGTGCTTCCGTGACATTCGCTCCCATGGCGGTTACGCCCAGCACCCGCCCGCCGGTGGCGACGATATCGCCATTTTCATTCGTGCCGGTGCCGGCGTGAAAAACCTGAACATCGTCGATTGCCGCGGCGTCGTTCAGCCCATTGATCACGCTGCCCTTGTCATATGATCCGGGATAGCCGTTTGCCGCCATCACCACGACCATCGCCGCCTCGTCATACCAGCGAAGATCGAAATCCTTCAGCACCCCGTCATGGGCGGCGATCATCGCGGGCAGAATGTCCGATTTAAGGCGCATCATCAGCACCTGACATTCGGGATCGCCGAAGCGGACGTTATATTCCAGCAGCTTGGGCTGGCCATCGACGATCATCAGCCCCGCATAGAGAACGCCCTTATAGGGCGCGCCTTCCGCCGCCATGCCTTCGATGGTGGGCGTGACGATCTGTTCCATCACGGTTCTGGTGATGTCATCCGTGACCACAGGGGCCGGGGAATAGGCGCCCATCCCGCCGGTATTGGGGCCGGTATCGCCGTCCCCCACGCGCTTGTGATCCTGGGCGGAGACCAGCGGCAGGGCCGCCTCCCCATCGCACAGCGCGAAAAAGCTCGCCTCCTCGCCATCAAGAAATTCCTCGATAACGACTTCCGCCCCCGCCGCGCCGAATGCGCCGCCTTCCAGCATATCGGTGACGGCCTCTTCCGCCTGTTCCACGGTTTCGGCGATAATCACGCCCTTGCCAGCGGCCAGCCCGTCCGCCTTCACCACGATCGGCGCGCCCTGTTTGCGGATAAACGCATGCGCTGCGGCGATATCGGTAAACCGGCCATAGGCGGCGGTCGGGATATCGTGCCGCGCGCAGAAATCCTTCATGAAACCCTTGGAGCCCTCAAGCTGAGCGGCCGCCGCCGAGGGGCCGAAATATTTGATTCCCATCTTCGTCAGCCGGTCGCCGAGCCCCGCAACCAGCGGCGCCTCCGGTCCGACCACGACGAAATCCACCGCGTTCGCCTCGATAAACCCGATCAGCGCGTCAATATCCTCCGCGCCGATGGCGACGCATTCGGCGTCCGCCGCGATCCCCGCGTTGCCTGGCGCGCACCACAGCCTGGTGATCAGCGGCGATCCGGAGATTGCCCAGCACAGCGCGTGTTCGCGGCCCCCGCCGCCGACGACCAGTACTTTCATGGATTCGTCCCGTCTCTTATCCCGATTCGCTTTTCCCCCGCCGGCATGCTGTCCGGCCCGTTTCCTTTAGCATAGAATGCGAGTCGCCATGACCGGCCCCGATGAAAGCTCCGAACTGCCGCTGAGCGCCGCCCATAACGTCGCCGAATATTCGGTGGGCGAGGTGGCGCGCGCCATCAAGCGTACGCTGGAGGGCGAGTTCGGGCGCCTGCGCATCCGGGGGGAGGTTTCGCGCCCCAACTATCATGGTTCCGGTCATCTCTATTTCACCCTGAAGGATGACGAGGCGGTGATCGACAGCGTCTGCTGGCGCGGCACGGTGGGCAAGCTGTCTCTTCGCCTGGAGGAGGGGATGGAGGTGATCTGCACCGGGCGGATCTCGTCCTATGCGCGTAGTTCGAAATACCAGATCGTCGTCGATTCCGTCGAGCTGGCGGGTGAGGGCGCGCTACTCAAGCTGCTGGAAGACCGGCGCAAGAAGCTCGCCGCCGAAGGGTTGTTCGATGCGGAACGCAAAAAAGACATCCCCTTTCTGCCGGAAATCATCGGCGTCGTGACATCGCCCACAGGGGCGGTGATCCGCGATATCCTGCACCGGGTTTCGGACCGGTTTCCGCGACCGGTGCTGCTCTGGCCGGTGCCGGTTCAGGGCGACGGCGCGGCGGAGAAGATCGCTGCGGCAATCGCGGGGTTTAACGCGCTCGGCCCCGGCGGTGCTGTTCCGCGCCCCGATACGCTGATTGTCGCGCGCGGCGGCGGCAGTCTGGAGGATCTCTGGTGCTTTAACGAGGAAGTCGTCGTCCGCGCCGTGGCGGAATCCGAAATTCCCGTGATCTCCGCCGTCGGGCATGAAACCGATACCACCCTGATCGATTTTGCCGCCGATCTGCGCGCGCCGACCCCGACGGCGGCGGCGGAAATGGCGGTGCCGGTTCGGGCGGAGCTTTCCGCGCAAATTCTCGATTGCGCCCGCCGTTCGGTCAGTGCAATGGAACGGTTTCAGCAGGACCGGCGGCTGCGGATCGACGGTCTGGAGCGTGGTCTGCCGAGACCCGAGGCGCTTCTGGCTGAAGCGCAGCAGAGGCTTGATGGTGAAAGCGACCGGTTGGTGCTGGCGGCGGCGACCCTGCGCGGGCGTCTGTCGGAACGGGTGGCGGCGCTGGCCGCGCGAATCCGTCATCCACGCGATGTGCTGGCGCTATCGGAAGAGAGGTTGGCGCGGCTGGGTGGGCAGCTTGTTACCGGCGGACGCGCCATCCTGCGCGACCGGCGGCAGCGGTTGGACGGGCTCGACGCGGGTAGACGGATGGGCGCCGGGGTGGATCGTATGCTGTCCAACGCCGGAGCGCGGATTTCCGGTTATGAAAAACTGCTGGAAAGCTATTCCTACAAGAATGTGTTGAAGCGGGGCTATTCGCTGGTTCGTGACGCGGCGGGGCAGCCGGTCAAGCTTGCCGAAAAGCTGACCGCCGGCGATGCGGTGTCCATCGAATTCGCGGATGGCGAAAAGCCCGCGACTATCGGCGATGGCGGCGCGGGGCCCAAACCGGGAAAGAAAGCGCGGAAGAAATCGCCCGGGCGAAAAAAGCCCGACCCGGGGAGCGATCAGGGAACGTTATTGTGAGAACGGTCGGTTGTTTGTTGATGGCGCTGCTGTGGTCCGGGCCGGGCTTGGCGCTCGACATCCAGGGTGCGTTGACGCCGGGCGGGCTCATCCATGTCAGATTGACGCCTGGCGCATCCGCTACACTGAACGGAGAAGCCGTGCCGGTCGGAAAGGACGGGTTGCTGGTTGCCGGGTTCGGACGCGATGCCAAAGCCGAACAGGTGCTGACCGTTACCGCGCCGGGCGGGATGACTAAACGGCATCTCCTCACGCTGAAACCGCGTACATACAGAATCCAGCGCATCGACGGGTTGCCGAAGAAGAAGGTGACCCCGCCCAAGCGCGATTGGGATCGTATCGGACGGGAAGCAAAACTTCTCAACGAGGCCCGCGACGCGCGGTCGGGGCGGCGGGATTTTCTGAACGGTTTCGTCTGGCCGGCGAAGGGCAGGATCAGCGGCGTCTTCGGCAGTCAACGCGTGCTCAATGGCAAGCCGCGCAGACCGCATGCCGGAGTGGATATCGCCGCGCCCACCGGCACGCCGGTTTTTGCGGCGGCGTCCGGTGTGGTGGCCCTGACACACCCCGGCATGTTTTTTGCCGGTAAGACCGTGCTGATCGATCATGGGCACGGGGTCTCGACGATCTATATCCATCTTTTGGAAATCGCCGTGAAAGACGGCCAAGCCGTAAAACAGGGCCAGCGTATCGGGCGCATTGGCAAGACGGGGCGTGCGACCGGACCGCACCTCCATTGGGGGCTCGCCTGGGGCCGGGTCCGGCTTGATCCGGCTCTGCTCGTCGGGCCGATGCCGGAATAAGAATTGCGGGTTTAGGTGTCCGGCCAGCGGCGGTGCAGCCAGAGCCATTGGCCCGGCCGCTCGACAATCCAGTCTTCGAACAGGCGGTTGACTTCGATCATCATCAACGCGATGTCCTGGTGCCGGTCGCCTGTTTCCGGCGGTTCAAGCGGCGGCAAAATGGTCGCTCGGAAACTGCAACCGCTTAGCCGTTCCAGCCGTACCGGGATCGCCGGACATCCATTCCGGAGGGCGAGCTGCGCCAACGCTGGCGCGGTCATGGCCTCACGTCCGAAAAACGGGACGGGTATGCCGTCATTCATCTTCTGATCCACCAGCATGCCCAAGCGGCGTCCTTCGCGCATCAGCCCGATGAGCTTTTTCGCGCCCGCGGGGCCCTTCGGAATGATGTCCGCTTCATCAAGGCGGCGGAAACGGCGTAGCAGCCGGTCCACCAGGGGGTTGTTGGCGGCGCGGTATACCTGCGCGTAAGGAACGCCGAGTTCACGCGATATTAGGGCAAAAAGTTCCCAGTTCGCGAAATGGCCCGAGAAAAATATGACGGTCTTTCCATCTTCGCTGTACTGCTCGAGGTACCCGCGATTGACCACTTCAATATCGCCGGTTCGCGCCCAACGCGCGATACGTCTGATATGCGGCATTTCGCCAGCCACGCGGCCAAGATTGTCCCACATTTCCCGCATAGCGGTGGCGATTTCCGCATCGTCAAGATCGGGGAGAGCCCGGCGCATATTGCGTTCTGACCGCTTCGATACACCCAGCTTCGGTCCGATCTTGCGGCCGATCCACCCGCCCAACCCCGAAGCGCGTTCAACCGGCAAGGCGGCAAACAGGCTGAAAATGATGACCGCGGCGACCGCCTCAAGCGGATAGCGAATGAAGCGGAGGGCGCGTCTGAACTCGCTTTTGCGCTTAGCCATCCGCGAGCAGCCCTTCCAGCAGCGCCCCAGGCGCTGCGGCATCGCGCCAGCGAATACCCACGCGGAGCACGTCGATTTTAACCCGAAATTCGGTGGGGATGCGCTCCAGATCCTTTTCCGTTGTGATGGCGGTGGCGTTCTCCTTGTCCGCCAGGGCAAGAATTTCCCTGATTTCCCGCGCTGAAAATTCGTGATGATCGGGAAAAGCTCTTTCGGAGATCAGATTGCAATTCATAGCTCGCAAGCTCTCAAAGAACTTTCCGGGCCGTCCGATTCCGGCGAAGGCGGCAAACTTCTTTCCCGCTAAATCTCTTATGTCGAGGGGAGCGATATCGGCCCGGATCACGGGTAAATCCAATTTGGCTGAAATCGAATGCTCATCCTCGCCGATCAGGATTACCGCCTGAGCACGCGCGGTTCCGGCGCGAAGGGATTCCCGTAACGGTCCGGCGGGGAGGACCCGCCCATTGCCCAACCCGTAAGGTCCGTCGATCACGATCACCGAATAATCCTTGGCAAGACCGGGATTTTGAAATCCGTCATCCATAACAAGACAATCGGCGCCGGTGTCGCAGGCGAGTTTTGCCGTCGCGGCCCGGTTGCCGCCGATCCACACGGGGGCGGTGCGGGAAAGCAACAGCGGTTCGTCGCCCACTTCCTTCGCGGTGTGACGTTCAGGATCGACCCGAGCGGGTCCTGTGACGCTGCCGCCGTAACCGCGTGAGAGGAAATGAGGAGACCGCCCGCGCTCTTTCAGCATTTCCGCCAGGGCGATTGCCACCGGCGTCTTTCCGGTGCCGCCGGTCGTCAGATTACCGATACAGAGTACCGGCACCGGCGCTTTCCACGGTGAAATGCGGCGTCGGCGCAGCGTACCTACGGCCTCGTAAATCCAGGAAACGGGCAATAGAACGCCGGACAAAAACCCCCGATGCCGCCAGAATTCAGGCGGCCGCATCGTTGCCGCCCCTGGTGGCTGACTTAATGTGGGGCGTGATTTTTTCGATCACGCGACCCAGAACGTCTTGCTGATCTTCCGCAATTCTCCGGGCTGCATCTGCCTGGCGTCCACGGGTTGTCTCGTCTTCCAAAAGGCGCGTGAGGGTGAGCGCCAACTCTTCGGCCGTTTCGACTTTGCGGGCCGCGTTGGCGGCCAGCATCCCTCCGGCGATAACCGCGAAATTCACCGTATGGGGACCGAAGATCACCGCGCTGCCCAGCTTTGCCGCTTCCAGCATGTTCTGCCCGCCGTGGGGAACCAGCGATCCGCCGATAAATGAAACCGGCGCGGCCCGGTAAAACAATCCCAACTCGCCCACCGTGTCGGCGATGTATATTTCCGTTTCAGAGGAGAGCTTGTCGGCAGCGGAACGACGGGCGGACGCGAGGCCGGCGGCACGGGAAAGTTCCGCGATATTTGGGCCGCGAACCGGGTGTCGCGGAACGATGACCGTCAACAAATCCGGATATTTTTCCGCCGCGATCCGATGCGCGGCAAGGATGATTTCGTCCTCGCCCGGATGGGTGCTGGCGGCCAGCCAGACCGGCCGATCACCAATTGCTTCCTCCAACGCCGAAACCTCATCCGGATCGGCAGGCAAAGGCGGCGCCGCGAATTTCAGATTACCCGGCAACGCGACATTCGCCGCGCCGAGCGCCTTGAGTTTTTCCGCATCGCCCTCGCTTTGTGCAAGACACAAGGTAAAGCAGTCGAGCAATCTTTCGATGGCACGGGGGAAGCGTTTCCAGTTGCGGAAAGAGGTCGGCGATATCCGGGCGTTTACCAGAATCATCGGCAAACCACGCTCATGCGCCATGGTCAGGAGGTTGGGCCAGAATTCGGATTCGACCCAAAGCGCCAGGTCCGGTTGCCAGTAATCCAGGAAGTCGGCAACCCAGCTTGGTCGGTCGACCGGAACGAACTGGTGGATGGCCCGTTCGGGCAAACGATTTTCCATGATCCGGGCAGATGTGACGGTTCCGGTGGTCACCAGAAAATGGCATTGGCTGCGCATATCATGGAGCCGGTCGATCAGGGGCAGGACAGAAACGGATTCGCCGACGCTCGCCGCGTGCACCCAGACCAACGTGCTGTTGGGGCGTGGACGTGATGCTATCCCCCGCCGCTCGGGTGCTCGGGCCGGGTCTTCCTTGCCGCGCGCGCGCCGGCGGTTGAGAAACGCTTCGATAAAAGGTTTGCCGAGCGTTGTGACGGTCCGATAGGCGGAGAGCATCATGCGTTTTGTGCCTCCGCCTTGGCCGGCATAACGGGCGGGACGCCCAGTCGCCGGTCCAGCCCGGCGGTCATGTCGTTGAGCGCGCTTTCGACACGCGCCGCCAAACGCTCTATTTCCGCGTCGTCGGCTTCCTTTGGTACGCTCATCGGATCGCCCCACAAGAAAACACCACGCGAAAACGGCAGCGGGATCATCAGCCGATCCCAGCTTGAGACAAGCCATGACGGTTTTGCCGAATAGGCGAGCGGGACGATTGGCGCGCCGGATATCCGCGCCGCCTCGACAATGCCGCGTCCGGCCCGCATGCGCGGTCCCTGTGGCCCGTCAGGCGTAATGCCGGCGCATTCTCCGTTTCTCAGGGCGCGCAAGAGCTGGCGGAAGACACGGCTGCCGCCCCGCGTCGTCGATCCGGCGATCGTGGAAATGCCGAGATGCCCGACCGTGCCCGCGATCAGCTGTCCGTCCGGATGTTCGGAGATAACCATGTTGAACGGCCGGTCGTAACGCCAGGCGGTCGCCGACATAAACAGCCGCCCGTGCCAGAAGGCGACGATAAATGGCTGGCCTTCTTTCAGGAGCGCTTCGGGAATATCGGCCGCTTCCGTCCGCCACCGTCCCGTCAGTTTGACCAGCCGGATATATCCGGCAAGCAGGAAACAGGCCAGTTTCCGGACCGGCGCCATCCGCAGGATACGTTTGCCGAAGGCCACGGCTCAGCCGCCGGTTCCTGACGATACCGCCGGCGGCATATCCGCCTGGTCGGCGAACTGAATGGCGTAAAGCCGGGCATAGGCACCCTTGCGGGCAAGCAACTCGGCGTGCGTGCCCGTTTCCACGATCCGCCCGTCATCCATTACGTAAATCCGGTCGGCGCTGGTCACGGTGGACAGGCGGTGCGCAATGACGATGGTCGTGCGATTTTTTGTCAGGGTATTAAGCGCCTTCTGCACTTGGCGTTCGGTCTCGGTGTCGAGCGCCGAAGTGGCCTCGTCCAGCAACAATATCGGTGCGTCCTTCAGCATGGCGCGCGCAATGGCGATGCGTTGCTGCTGCCCACCGGAGAGTTTCAGCCCGCGCCCGCCGACATGGGTGTCATAACCGTTCGACAGGGCGGAAATGAAATCATGCGCATCAGCCGCCTTTGCTGCGGCGATGATGTCCTCGTCGGTTGCGTCCGCGCGTCCATAAGAAATATTTGCGCGCACCGTGTCATCGAACAGGGTGATGTCCTGCGTCACCAGCGCGATATTGGACCGCAGGCTGGTCAGGGTGAGATCGCGGATATTGTGGCCATCGATGACGATGCGGCCTTCCGAACAGTCGTAAAAACGCGGAATGAGATTGAGGACTGTCGATTTACCCGCGCCCGACGGGCCGACCAGCGCAACCGTTTCGCCGGAGACGACTTCCATATCGACGCCGGATAGCGCGGACCGTCCCGCCTCATATCCGAAATGCACGCCTTCCAGCCGGATCGCGCCCTTGGCGCGGCCCAGATCCGTTGCATCCGCCGCATCGCTGATATCGGGTTCCTGATCGGTCAGTTCGAATATACGATGCGCGGCGGCCAGCCCTTCCTGCAAATTGGCGTTGAGCGTCGCCAGTCTTTTCATCGGCTCATAGGCCAGCAGCAGCGCGGTGATGAAGGAAAAGAACGTGCCTGGCGTCGTCGACCCTGCCAGCACCTGGCTGCCGCCATAAAGGATCACGATGGCAATGGCGATGCCGCCCAGCGTTTCCATGATCGGATGAGAGGCGGAGCGCACGCGGGCGGCTTTCTGCACCAGTTCGAAGATCGCCTCGATAACGCGGCCGGCGCGGCTGATCTCGTATTTTTCCATACCGTAGGCGCGGACATGGCGGGCGCCCCGGAATGTCTCATCCAGCAGCGTCGTCAGTTCACCCATCTGCACCTGGGTGTTGGCGGAGACTTTTCGCATACGCCGTCCCAGCCGGACGATGGGATATATCGCTACCGGAAAGACGAAAAACGCGATCAGCGCCAGCAGCCAGTCGCGCTCGAACATCACGAAAACCAGGAAGATGACGGTCAGCGCATCGCGGGCGATGCCGGTCAAAGCGTTGGAAACGGCGGCGCGCAGCAGGTTAGCGTCATTATTGAAGCGGGAGATCAGCCGCCCGGTGGAAGTCGCCGTGAAATAGGCGATATCGGTCCGCATCAGATGGGTGAACATCTGCAGCTGCACGGTGGAGATAATGCGCTGGCCGATATAGTTCATGGTTACGGACTGGCCGTAGGTCGCCAGCCCCTTCACGACCGCGATGACGAAGACGATCAGCGGGATCAGCCACAGCATCGTCTCATCCCGTTCCAGGAACACCTTGTCGAGCATCGGCTGCATCAGCCAGGCATTTGCCGCCGTCGCGCCGGCCACCAGCCCCATGCAGATCACGGAAAAGGAAAGACGACCGAAATGGGGTCGCACCTGTTCGCGTACCAGCCGCGATACAAGAGCGGCGGTGGAGCTGCGGTCGATCCGCGTGGTTTCGTTTTCGGGAGAATCTGGGTTTGTCATGGCGCCCGGCTTTAACCGCGACACCATATCATGCGGCGGAGTCGCGGCAAAACTCTATGCGTCGCGCTAATCCGCCGCCGCCGCGGAACGCACCGGCGCCTTCTTCCGCCGTTTCGGTTTGATCTTGGGCCGCACGTTTTTCTCGATGAATTCGACCATGAGGTGCGCCGCGTCCACGCCGCAGGCGCGCTCCAGCCCCTGCAACCCGGGGGAGGAGTTGATTTCCAGCACCTTTGGCCCGGATTTGGAGCGCAAGAAATCCACCCCGGCGACGTTGAGCCCCATGATTTTCGCGGCTTTTACCGCCACAGCGCGTTCGGCGCGGGTGAGCTTGGTGGCCTCGACCGATCCTCCCTGATGCACGTTGGCGCGGAAATCCCCGTCCGCCGCCTTGCGTTTCATCGCCCCGACGACCTTGCCGCCGATCACCAGACAGCGCACGTCTTCGCCCGCCGCTTCACTGATGAATTCCTGGACCAGAAAATTGGCTTTCAGCCCCCGGAAAGCGCCGATAACGGACTCGGCGGCCTTTTTGGTCTCTGTCAGAACCACGCCCTTGCCCTGCGCCGATTCGACCAGCTTTACGATCAGCGGACCACCTTCGACGATATCGATCAGCTTTTTGGTGTCGCGCGGGGAATGGGCAATGGCGGTAACCGGCATATCGACCTTGTGCTGGGCCAAAATCTGATGCGCCAGAAGCTTGTCGCGCGAGGCGCCGATGGCGGAGGCCTTGTTGAGGCTGAACGTGCCCATCAATTCGAACTGGCGTACCACTGCCATGCCGTAAGACGTCACGGACGGGCCGATACGCGGGATGATCGCGTCAAAACGCGGCAACGCCGCGCCGTCGAGATGCACTTCCGGGGCGCTCGCATTGATATTCATGTAACAGCGGGTGGTGTTGATGATCTCGCACACATGTCCCTGTTCCTCGATCGCGCTGGCGATGCGGGTGCAGGTGTAGTTGGACGGCTCCCGCGTCAGCAGCCCGACCCGCAGTGGCCGGCGCACGGGCCGGGTCTTTTTCAGCGCGTCATAGAGGTTGTAGGACAATTCCGGCTGCAGGAACGTCCGGTTGGGATCGACGATCATGTTTTCGGAAATCGCCTGACGGCCCAGCAACATACGGCGCTGCATGGTGTCGCGGTTGGTCAGGGTGATTTCGATCGGCCATTCCTCCTCGCCGATCCGGACCGGGGTGCGGATCACATAGCGCATTTCGCTGTCGCCGTTCGAGCTGGTGATCTCCCGGCGGCCGACCAGCGGCGCGGAGCAGAATATCTCGATATCAGGCCGGTCCGGGATCGGGTGAATGCCGAAACGCACATTGGGTTTATGGGCGCCGCCGAACGGTTCGATCGCGAAGGCGTGGAGCGCCGAGGTGCGGGCCCCGGTATCGACCTTGGCTGTGAGCGCGGGCAGCCCGAGGCCGGGGAGGGCGACCCATTCCTCCCACCCGAGAAGCATCTGTTCCATTTATTAACCTGTCAGGAAAAATTCCGTTCGCGCGATTTAGTGATTTCGGCGGCGCAACGCAAGCGAAGATTTCATGTCACCGGGCAAATGTTCTTCGAGGTGTCGGCGGCGGCTGTTAGATTTTTGTCATAAAGAGCCGCTATGATAAAAAAACTTATTTATTTCAACAGTTTCCCGAGTGGTTATGGATTCCGGCACTGATATCGCCCCGCTTGACGTCTTACACCTTGCGACCCATGCCGGACTTTATCAAAGTCTCAAAACAAAACGCGAAGGGCTGACGACGCGGGAAGCGGAAAGCCGGCTACAGGAAGCCGGTCCCAATGAGTTGCAGGTCAAGGCGGATCTGCCCGAATGGGTGAAGTTCCTCCGCCAGTTCAAGAATTTCTTCGCGCTGCTGCTGATCGTCGGTGGCTTGCTCGCCGTGTTGGCGGAGCATCTCGACCCGGGTCAGGGCAATCTCTACATCGCCGTCGCGCTGTTTGCGGTCGTCGTGCTCAACGCTTCCTTCACCTATTTCCAGGAATTCCAGTCCGAACGCATCATGGAAAGCTTCGAGCGCATGATGCCGACCCGGGTGACGGTTTTGCGCGATGGAGAAAGAGTCCAGCTGGACGCCAGAAATCTCGTGCCCGGAGATGTGTTCCAGCTCTATGAAGGTGACAAGGTTCCCGCCGATGCGCGGCTGATCGAGACCAATGAGCTGACCGTCGATCTGTCGAGCCTGACGGGAGAGAGTGAACCGCAGAAGCTCAGCGCCGACACGGCCAGCGAAAATGTGCTGGAAAGCCGCAATATGGTGTTTTCGGGATCGCTGGTGCAAAGCGGCGACGGCACGGCGGTGGTCTGCCGCACCGGGATGGATACCGAGATCGGCAAGATCGTTCATCTGACCAAGGGGACGGCATCGCATGAGACGCCGATCCATCGGGAGCTGACCTATTTTATCAAGGTGATCAGCGGTATCGCGATCTTTCTCGGTCTGTTGTTCTTCGCCATCAGCGTGATGATCGGCAAGGGAGAGATCGGCAGCCTGATTTTTGCCATCGGCATCATCGTCGCGAACGTCCCCGAGGGGTTGCTGCCGACGGTGACGCTGGCCCTCACCATGGCGAGCAAGCGCATGGCGGGAAAGAACGCCCTGATCCGGAACCTTGAGAGCGTGGAGACGCTGGGCAGCACCACCGTTATCTGCACCGACAAGACCGGGACGTTGACCCAGAACCGGCTGAGCGTAAGCCGGCTGGTCGTCGGTTCGGCGGAGTTCCTGACAGGCGATGATACGGTGACGCAAAACGGCGATGCCGAATCCGCGATGGAGGTCATGGCGCTTTGTAATAACGCCATTCTGACGGACGACGGTTATGCCGGTGACGCCACCGAAGGGGCGATGCTGCTTTTTGTCGATCAGTCCTTGTCGCTGAAGCGCTATTCGAAAATCGAACGCGTCGCCGAAGAGCCGTTCTCTTCAAACACCAAACGCATGGTTACCGTTTGCCGTGACGGGAGAGGCGATCATTGCGCCTATCTGAAAGGGGCGCCTGAAGTGGTGCTCGAAATGTGTGACCGGGTGCTCATCGACGGGAAGGAAGAGCAACTGACCGGCGACAGGCGCGCCGATCTCATGGGGCGTTACGGCACGTTGGCCGGACGTGGCGAACGGGGAATGGCGCTCGCCTATCGTGAAACCGGCAGCGGCGATATCCCCGAGGAAAGGTATGTCTTTGCCGGTCTGGTCGGGATGATCGATCCACCGCGCCCGGAAGTGCCGGCGGCGCTCGCCACCTGCCGGACCGCCGGAATTCGGGTCGCGATGCTGACCGGTGATTACGGGCTGACGGCGGAAACCATCGCCCGCGATATCGGGCTCTATACCGGTGACGGCAAGGTCGTGCAGGGCAACGAGCTTGCCGCGATGACCGACGATCAGGTCAAGACGCTGGTCGCGGAAAACCGGGAAATCGTTTTTGCCCGGATTTCGCCTGAGCAGAAATTACAGATCGTGCAGGCGTTCCAGGCCAATGACGAAATCGTCACGGTCACAGGTGACGGCGTCAATGACGCGCCCGCACTGAAGAACGCCGATATGGGTGTCGCCATGGGCGGGATCGGCACCGAAGTCGCCAAGGAAGCGAGCGACATGGTGCTGATCGATGATAATTTCGCCACCATCGTCGCGGCGATCGAGGAAGGCCGCACTATCTTCGACAATATCAAGAAATTCATCGCCTATATCCTGACCAGTAACGTTCCGGAAATTCTGCCTTTTATCGGCTATGTGCTGCTCGATGCGCCGCTGGCACTGACGGTGGTGCTGATCCTCTCCATCGATCTCGGCACTGATATTCTGCCGGCGCTGGGGCTCGGCGCGGAAAAGCCCGAAACCGATGTGATGCAGAAAAAGCCGAGACCGCGAAACGAAAGGCTGTTATCCCGGAATTTGCTGTTTATGAGCTACGGCATCGTCGGGATGGTTCAGGCGGCCGCCGGATTTTTCAGCTTTTTCGTCATTCTTTATTCCGGTGGCTGGGAGTGGGGGCAGGATATCGCCTCTGACGACCCGCTTTACCGAACGGCGATCACCGGCTTCTTTGCCTCGATCATTATTTGCCAGGTATCGGACGTGCTGATCTGCCGGACCCGGCGCCAGAGCATCTTTACCGTGGGTGTTTTCGCCAACCGGCTGGTGTTTCTGGGGATAGCATCGGAACTCACGCTGCTGGCCCTGATCGCCTATGTGCCCGCCTGTAACGTCTTTTTCGGCACCGCGCCGCTGGAACTCTGGCAGCTGTCTCTGTCCATTCCCTTCGCGATCACGATTCTGGCGGGCGATGAGTTGCGGCGTGTCTTCGTCCGGCGCGAGAACAAATTCGTTCTGAAATATCTGACCTGGTGAGATAGCGGGGCTAAGACCCCGCGACCGTCATGCCGTCAATCCGGACGGTGGGCGCATCGGTGCCGAAGCGTAACACCAGATCGTTCGCCGGCGTTATCTTGGGGAACATGTCCTTCAGATTGCCGGCGATGGTCATTTCGCTGACCGGAAAGGCGACCTCTCCTTTTTCGATCCAGAAGCCGGACGCGCCGCGGCTGTAATCGCCGGTGACGCCATTGACGCCCATTCCGATCAGCTCCGTCACATAGAAGCCCTGATCGATATCCGCCATCAGCCCGGCCGGGGCGGCATCGCCCGCCGTCATCCAGACATTGGTCGCCGCCGGGCCCGGCGGCCCGCCGGTGCCGCGCGAGGCGTTGCCGGTGCTGGAAAGTCCCAGTTGCCGCGCCGAGGATAAATCCATCACCCAGCTGTTGAGAGTGCCATCGCTGACCAGCGATTTCGCTCGTGTCGGCAGGCCTTCGGCATCAAACGGTTTGGAGCGCTGACCGCGCGGACGCAACGGGTCCTCCATGATCGACACGCCGGACGGCATGATCTGTTCGCCCATCCTGTCTTTGAGAAAGGATGTGCCGCGCGCGACCGCGCTGCCGTTGATCGCGCCGAGCAGATGCCGCACCAGCCCGCCCGAAATGCGTGGATCATAAATTACCGGTACCTGCGCCGTTTCCATCTTGCGCGGGTTGAGCCGCTTGACCGCGCGTTCGCCGGCGTTGCGTCCGATCTGGGCGGGTGAGGGCAGATCGGCGGCATGAACGGCAGTGGCGAAATCGTAATCCCGTTCCATCGCCGTGCCTTCGCCGGCGAGGACGGAGGCGGAAAAGCTGTGGCTGGATACCGCATAAGAGCGGGCAAAACCGTTGGTCGCGGCAAGCGCGATATCGGACCGGCTCCAGCCTACTTCCGAGCCTTCCGAATTGGTGACGCCCGCGACAGCGCGAGCCGCGTCTTCTGCTTCCCGGGCGATCTCCAGCAATTTTTCGGGCGACGGTTCGCGGGGGTCTAGAATATCGAGATCGGGCGCATCGGTCGCGAGGTCGGATGCGTTGGCCAGCCCGCACCAGGGATCCTCCGGCGCCGTCTTCGCCATGGCGACGCAGCGTTCCGCCATTTCCTGCAAGGCCTCCCCGGTGTAATCGGTCGAGGAAACCACCGCCTGTTGCTTGCCGATCAGGACGCGGAGGCCCAGATCGCCGCTTTCCGCGCGTTCGAGCTTTTCCGTCTCGCCAAGGCGCACTGCGACTTCCAGAGAGGCGGATTTGAACATCACCGCGTCGGCGGCTTCCGCACCCGCGGCTTTCGCGCGTGTCAGCAGATCATTGAGAATGTCGAGAGGCGCCGCTTCGTCAGCCATGAATTTCGTCCTGTTCCTATAGAATTTACCAGATCGACCGGCCGGAACCCGGCAGGCCGAGATCGTCCCACATCCCGTCGATTTTTTCGACGACGGCGTCATCCATACGGATTTTCTTGCCCCATTCGCGGCGGGTTTCGGGCGGTATCTTGGTGGTGGCGTCGATCCCCATTTTTGAACCCAGCCCCGAATAGGGTGAGGCAAAATCGAGATAATCCATCGGGGTGTTTTCCACCGTCACGGTATCGCGCACCGGGTCGGCATGGGTGGATATTGCCCAGATAACGTCACGCCAGTTGCGCGCATCGACATCGTGATCGACCACGATGACGAATTTCGTATAGGTGAATTGTTTCAGATAGGACCAGACCGCCATCATGATTCGCCGCGCATGACCCGGATAGGCCTTTTTGATCGACAGGACCGCGACACGATAGGAACACGCGTCGGGCGGCAGCCAGAAATCGACGACCTCCGGAAACTGCTTGGCGAAAAGCGGCACGAACACATCGTTGAGTGCCTCGCCCAGGGTGGAGGGTTCGTCCGGTGGGCGGCCTGTGAAGGTCGATAAATAAATCGGGTCCTTTCGCATCGTCACGGCGCTGACCGTGAAGATGGGGAATTCCTCCACCGAATTATAGAAACCCGTATGGTCGCCATACGGACCCTCCGCTGCGCGGTCGGTCAGGGAAACATGCCCTTCCAGTACAATCTCGGCGCTGGCCGGCACTTTCAGCGGTACCGTCTTGCAATCGACCAGAGACAGCTTCTTCCCGCGCAGCAGACCGGCGAATTCATATTCGGATATTTTTTCCGGCACCGGCGCCACGGCGGCGATGGTGGTGCCCGGATCGCAGCCGATGGCCACGGCGGCGGGCAGGCTTTCGCCGGTTTCCGCCGCGCGCGCGTGGGCCGCCGCGCCGCCGCGATGTTTGAGCCAGCGCATCAGCGTCCGGTTCCTGTCCACAACCTGCATCCGGTAGATGCCGAGATTGGTCTGTCCCTTGTCTTCGGTCACAATCAGCGGCCAGGTGATCAGCGGCGCGGGTTCGCCCGGCCAGCAGGTCTGGATGGGCAGCTTGGTAAGATCGATCTGATCGCCGGTCAGGACTATTTCCTGGCAGGGCGCGCTGCTCACCGTGCGCGGCTTCATTGCCAGCACCGGTTTGATCAGCGGCAACATGGCGATCGCCTCGCGCAGCCCTTCCGGCGGTTCCGGTTGCTGTAAAAAGGCGAGCTGTTCTCCGAAGGGGCGCAGCTCCGCTGCCGTCCGTCCCATGCCGCGCGCGACGCGTTCGACCGTCCCGAACAGATTGACCAGAACGGGAATGTCTGAGGGTTCGCCATCGGCGCGGACGGGGTTTTCGAACAGCACGGCGGGGCCGCGCTCCGCCAGAAGTCTTGTCTGGATTTCCGTCATTTCATGGACGGTGGAAACCGGTTTCGAAACGCGCACCAGATCGCCGTCGGCTTCAAGCGTGGTGATAAAATCTCTCAGACTGTCGAAAGCCATGCGTTACGGGTTTCCTGTTGGTGCGGTTTCACAATATGAGTCCTACCCATTTCCGCAATCGCCGTACAGCCCAGCCTTGTCTCTCCACTCCGGCGCGATAAATTGCCGCTATGCATGATGATGTCCGCCACGCGCTATCCTACCCGTTCCCGATCCCCGATTATTCCTTTCTGTTCGGCGGCGGCACCTATCAGGTGATGCATGCGATGGATATCGCGCACCGAGACCGCGCCCCGGTTCTCGCGGCCGGGTCCAACCAGTCCCCGGAACAGCTGACCCGCAAATATCACATGATCGGGGATGCCGGTGCGATCCCCGCCGAACGGGGTGTGTTGCATGATTTCGATGTGGTCTATGCGGCCCACCTGTCCGCTTACGGTTCGGTGCCCGCGACCTTCCAGTCCTCGCCCGGAACGGCGGTGACGGTGTTTGTCCTATGGCTGACGGAGGGGCAGCTACTGCGCATGCATGAGACGGAGGGCAATTATTTTTATGACCGGCTGCCCGATATCCGGGTAGAGACTGATTTCGGCGAAACGTTGACGGAGGCCTTTGCCTATACCGCCCGGAACGGTTGTTTCAATCACCGTGGCGGGCCGCTCGCGTTGGCGGAGATTTCCGCGATCAATCGTCATTTACCCGAAGCCGGGCAGGCGCACGCGCAGGAATTCGTCCGCGACCGGATCGTGCCGGAACAATCACTGGAGGACTTCGTCACGGAAACCATCCATGACGAGCGCGAACGTCATCGCCGTGTCGCCGCGATGGCCGAAGATGCGCTGCCGCCGGCATTCGAACGGGAAACGCTGATGGATTTGGGAAATTAAAGCCCCATCCCGTTCGCCAGCAGAATCCCGGTCAGGAACAGCCAGGAAAACAATCTATTCGATTTGAACTTGGCGAGGCAGTCTTTCGGGTTATCTATATCGACATCCCAGACCTGCCAGAAAAGTTGCGCCGCGCCCGCGCCCAACCCGCCGAAATAGGCCCAGCCCATTCCCGCCGTGTGGCCCGCCATGGCGAAAAACGCAACGGCAATCATATAGAAGAAATAGAGCCAGGGCTTGCTGCCCAGTCCGAACTTGCGGGCGGTGGATTTTACCCCTGCTGCCGGATCGTCCGCGCGGTCCTGATGGGCGTAAATCGTGTCGTAACCGAGCGTCCAGAACAGCCCGCCGAAATAGAGCCAGAATGCGGGTTCGGCGAGATCGCCGCACACGGCGGCCCAGCCAAGCAGCGCGCCCCAGTTAAAAGTGAGCCCGAGAAAAAATTGCGGCCAGAAGGTGATGCGCTTCATCAATGGGTAGGTGAATACGAGGATCAGAGAGGCCGCGCCAACCGCCCAGGCGAAGCTGTTGAGCGTCAGCAGAACACATAGCCCCACGGCGAGTTGCAGGATCAGGAACAGGATGGCATTCCGCACCGTGATCTGGCCGCTCGGCAGGGGACGGTTCCGGGTGCGCGCGACCTGCGCGTCGAAGTTGCGATCCATGATGTCGTTGAAGGTGCAGCCTGCGCCACGCATGACCAGCGCGCCGATCCCGAAGGTTGCGAACAGCCAGAGATGCTGCGCGGTCTGGAAGGAAAGCGCGATGCTCCACCAGCAGGGAAACAGCAGGAGCCAGGTCCCGATCGGCCGGTCATAGCGGGCGAGCCGTATATAGGGGCGTGACCAGACCGGCATCAGCCGGTCCACCCAGCCATCCACCGGGATATCGCTTGCGTTTTCAGAAGGCGTTTTTGGCGGATGCGCCATGCGCTATGCTTTCCTCAACAGAACCTGTTTCATTTTATACAGACCAGGCCCGCATTTCATGCCGTCCATCCGCCTTTTTGTTGAAGACGATCTCGCCGAGGGCAATGTCATTGGGCTCGAACGCGCGCAATCGCATTATCTGACCCATGTCATGCGGCAAAAAACCGGCGATGAATTGCGTCTGTTCAACGGACGCGACGGCGAATGGCGTTGCGAAATTGACGGGACCGGGCGGGGCTGGTGCTCGGTTTCGATTAAGGAACAAACTCGTGATGTGACGACCGGACCAGATATCTGGCTTTTGTTTGCCCCGGTCAAACGGGCGCGGATCGATTTCATTGCGGCGAAGGCGACGGAGCTTGGGGTAGCGGTGTTGCAGCCGGTCTTTACCGACCATACCGCGGTTTCCCGGGTGAATACGGAGCGGTTACGCGCCAATGCGGTGGAGGCGGCCGAACAATGCGGCGCGCTGTCGGTGCCGGAGGTGCGCGGAGCGTTAACTCTCTCGGATATGCTGGCGGGCTGGCCTGCCAATCGCAAACTGATCGTTTGCG
This sequence comes from uncultured Rhodospirillaceae bacterium, assembly GCA_964492555.1. Taxonomy (GTDB): domain Bacteria; phylum Pseudomonadota; class Alphaproteobacteria; order MPNO01; family UBA2964. Next base: position 142,332 of record CAZBKQ010000003.1, read on the forward strand.
ACGAAACCGGGGACGCGGAGCCTATGCTCGAAGCCCTCGCGCGCGAAAAAGACGTAATTGCGTGGGCGATCCTGATCGGGCCCGAAGGCGGATTTTCCGCTTCTGAACTTGACCGGATACGACAATCGTCCAACTTTATCCCGGTCAGTCTGGGGCCACGCATTCTGAGAGCGGATACCGCCGCCATCGCGGCCCTGACATGTTGGCAGGCTGTACTGGGCGACTGGGCGGCGGGCCGGTAACCGAACGAAACGCGTAACAGGATTTCCATACATGGCTGCACCGCCTTCCTCACCGGGTAAACCGATCACCGGAAAAGATGATCTCGTCGCCTATATCGCCGGCGGCGAACGAAAGTTTGATGATTGGCGTATCGGAACCGAGCATGAAAAATTCGTGTTCAATCTCGAAACGCTGACACCCGCCCCTTATGAGGGCGGATGGGGCATCCGGGCCCTGCTGGAAGGGATGGGGCGTTTCGGCTGGGAACCCATTCTGGAGGACGGCAATCCGATCGCGCTCAGCCACGCCGGAGGCTGTTCGATCACGCTGGAGCCGGGCGGTCAGGTGGAGCTCGCCGGGGCGCAGCTGGAAACCATTCATCAGACCTGTAATGAGGTCCATACCCATCTCGCCCAGGTGAAAGAGGTCGCTGGAGATCTCGGGGTCGGGCTGATCGGGGTCGGGTTTCACCCCACCGCGACGCGCGACGATATCGACTGGATGCCGAAGGGCCGCTATGCGGTGATGCGGCGCTATATGCCGACGGTCGGCAATCTCGGTATCGACATGATGATTCGTACCTCGACCGTTCAGGTAAATCTCGATTTCTCCTCCGAAGCCGACATGGTGAAGAAATTCCGGGTTTCACTGGCGTTGCAGCCGGTGGCGACGGCCTTGTTTGCCGCCTCGCCCTTTATCGAGGGAAAACCCAGCGGTTTGGTTTCATCGCGGAGCCACGTCTGGGAAGACACCGACCCCGATCGCTGCGGCATTCTGCCTTTCGTCTTCGAAGACGGGATGGGGTATGAGCGCTATGTCGATTATGTGCTCGATGTGCCGATGTATTTCGTCTATCGCGACGGCAAATATATTGATGCGGCAGGGCAGTCCTTTCGCGACTTCATGGAGGGAAAATTGCCCGCGCTGCCCGGAGAAACCCCGACCGAGGGGGACTGGTCGGACCATCTGACCACCCTGTTTCCCGAAGTGCGTTTGAAGAAGTTCCTTGAAATGCGCGGGGCGGATGGCGGGCCGTGGCGGCGGCTTTGCGCCTTGCCCGCGCTTTGGACCGGTCTTCTTTACGACCAGACGGCGCTTGATGCCGCCTGGGACATGATCAAGGGCTGGTCGATTGAGGATCACGCCTATCTCCGCAGCGAGGTTCCGAAATCCGGTCTCAAGACGCCGTTCAAGGATGGCTCCGTTCAGGATCTGGCGCAGCGGACGCTGGCTATTGCCACACTCGGTCTCAGAAACCGCAAACGGATCGATTCCCGGGGCGCGGACGAGACCGGTTTCCTGGGTACGCTGTGCCAGATCGCCGACAGCGGAATTACGCCGGCGGAGGAAATGCTGGAAAAATTCGAGGGAGCGTGGAACGGCGATATTTCTTTACTTTTCCGGGAATATGCCTATTAATTTTCGTGGTTAAT
>CAZBKQ010000004.1:0-25153 GCA_964492555.1 uncultured Rhodospirillaceae bacterium
TTGGCGGAGGGAGAGGGATTCGAACCCTCGATACGGTTACCCGTATACTGATTTAGCAAACCAGCGCCTTCAGCCACTCGGCCACCCCTCCGCCGGGAGTGGTGTTTCACACGCTGTATGCGGGGCTAGTTATGGCATAGCGGCGGCCGGTGTCAATCGCCAACCGGGCCAATCCGCATCACCGCGCCAGGCGGCCGAATATTGCCGGAATTCCCGACCAGCTAATTCTTGTGATCGGGGTGTGTTTCAACGAAATGCTTGAGCGTCGCCTTCAGCGTCAAGACCCGTTCGGCGTCGTTGGCGGCCTCGGCCTCCGCGATATCGTCGAGAATGATTTTCCTGATGCGCACCGTGCCGTCCGGCTCATGCAGCAGATAGCTCGCCAGCTCCACGGCCACAATCTGGGGGATGTGTTCATGTGCGGCGATCGCCTCGATTTCATCCTCGGTCAGATCGACAAGCGCGAGACAATCTTCGTAACTCAGCATTGTAATACGCCTTTCCCGTCGGTTAGTTCGCCATCAGCACGGGGATATCCGCTTTCTGGAAAATATCGCGGGTTACGCCACCGAGAACGAGTTCCTGCAGGCGGCTATGCGAAAACGCACCCATAATCAGCAAATCGGCGCCGGCGTCCTTCGCTTCATCGAGCAAAATTTCGCTCACCGGCCGGTAATCGGGATCGACCTCTGTCAGAGCGGCGGTCACGCCGTGCAGCGCCAGATATTCCTGCATCGCCGAGGCCGCCGGACCGTCTTTCGCATTTGTGGCGACACTTACAATCCGCACTGTTTCAGCGGTCTTGAGCATCGGCAAAGCGGCATGGACCGAACGGCCGGCCGCCGCGCTGCGGTTCCAGCCGACGACAATATTCTTCCCGATTGTCCCGGGTGGCTCCTGCGGTGCGATAAAAACCGGGCGCCCGCTAACAAAAAGAGACACTTCCGCGATGGAACGCGTCAGCGGCCCGACCCCTTCTTCTTTCCGCCCGGCGACGACCAGATCCGATGCCCCCGCGCGGGCGACAATTTCATCGGCCGGCCGTCCGCGTACGACTTCCCACGATACCGATAACCCGTCGCCAGCTGTCGGATGCTGGATATAAGGAACGCCTGCGGCATTGACGACTTCATCAAAGGCCTTTCTGGCCGCGGACACGCGAGCCTTCTCTTCCTTCTCGAACGATTTGAGCAGGTTCTCCAACTCAACCGGATCCCAATCCTCCGACGCCATCGGCAGCGGTTCTTCGAATACACGGCGGCAACAGATTGCTTCGACATGCCCGTCATTCAGCCGGGCGATTTCGATCGCGCATTGCATGCCGGTTTTCACCGACGACATACCGATGATCGGAAAAAGAATTTTTTTATACATAGCACCCCCAGATTCCACGGCGCCGCGATACCGCAGCCACTTATCCTAGAGGTGGGAACAGAAGCCGGTCAAAACAATGGTGAAACCTGTCTCCGCAACACCCAAACATAAGGGGTGCATCAGTAATCTCAGGCGCGGGACCAATCCAGATAGGCGTCTTTCATCTCGCCGGAAAGCGCGGCAAGGTCTTCTGAAACGTCGCCGAGAGATTCCCGCGCGGTGCGGTAGGCATCGCGGGCGTCGACGAATTTCTCCCACAGATCCGCCGCGCCAAGCGGGTCGTAATGCTTTCGCATTTCCCGGAACGGGCTCTCGTTCAAACTCACTTTCAGCGCCGTTTTGAGGCGCTTGGCGACCTCGGCCTCACCGGAGGCATAGGCATGATTAAAGGCGATCAGAATTTTGTCGCTCAGCCGCCGGCCCTTTTCCAGGGACACGCCGGACTCGGACATTACCGCTTCCAACTCATCATTATCGCGTGGGCTCATGGCCGGTCTCCACCTGATCATTGCGATAACCAATGGTCGCGGGACGCGATGAAATTTCGGTTAATTTATCCCTGAATTTTTTTTGAATTCATGGTGAATCAATTCGAAAATTAAATGATTTTTTAAGCATCCGCGCACGACACTTTCCCCGTCACCGAAGCCAAAGCGGCATCAGGAGGGAAGCATGTCATTGTCAAAGCACTCGATTGAAAACCTGATCGATTTGGTCGAAATCAAGATCGGCGCCCTGGAAATCATGGACGGCGAAGACAAGCGCGAAATGCGGAAGTTACAAAACTGCCGCGATGAGTTGATCGCGATGCAAACCGGCATTGAGATGCCGCGCCGCCGCGGCCGGCCCAAGCGCACCGTACCGATGGCCGACAACGTCGTCCAGCTGCACTGAGTCTTCCAGCGCGCCAATAGGCGCGCGTCAAGAAAGGCGCGGAAACTAAGCTGCCCGCGGCTCCAGCGGAATCATTCCCTTTTGCACCGCCGGGCGCGCGTCAATGGCCTCATACCAGCGCTTGACGTTGGGAAATTCATCCAACGCGATTCCCTGCCACTCATACCGGGCGCACCACGGGAAGATCGCGATATCGGCAATCGTGTATGCGCCGGCCGCCATCCATTCATTATCGGCAAGCCGCCCATCCAGAACACCCCATATCCGGCGCGTTTCCCTGGTGTAGCGCTCGATCCCGTAAGGCACTTTTTCGCCCGATGACCGGCGGAAATGATGCGCCTGTCCGAACATCGGCCCGACCCCTCCCATCTGAAACATCAACCACTGGATCGTCTCGTACCGCCGGTCGATTTCCTGCGGAAAGAACTTCCCGTGCTTTTCACCGAGATACATCAGGATCGCGCCCGATTCGAACAGGGTGAAGGGCTTACCGTCGGGCCCGTCATTATCGACGATCGCGGGGATCTTCTGATTGGGGTTCAGCGCCGTGAAATCATCGGCGAACTGGTCGCCCTTGCCGATCTCGATCGGATGCATGGTGTATTCGACACCCAGCTCCTCCAGCATGATATGGACCTTACGGCCGTTGGAGGTGCTCCAGCTGTAAACGTCGTACATATTATTCTCCGCTTCTCTTGGATCAGGGAATGGCCATGCCGCGCTGAACGGCGGCACGATTGCTCATCCGGTTATACCAGTTACGCACGCCGACATAATCGTCGACGGAAATATCAAAATTTCGCTGCAACCCGTCGACCCAGGGATAAGCGGCCATATCGGCAATTGTGTAGGTCTTGGCGAGGAACTGATATTCGCGCAGCCGGAAATCCAGCGCGCTGACATACCGGCGGATATGGGCTTCCATCCGCGAGGCGCCCTGCGTCAGAGCCTCTTCCGACACACCTTCGACGAGACCGTTTTTGAAAAAGAAACATTCGCGCGAAAACGGGGCGAGCCCGGTCAGCACGATCATCATCCATTGGGTCGCTTCCATCCGCGTAATGGCATTGTTGCCGTAAAAACGCCCGGTCTTGTCGGCGAGATATTGCAGAATAGCGCCGGCCTCGAACACGCGGACGGGTTTTCCCCCGGGTCCTTCCTGATCGACAATCGCGGGAACGGTATGATCGGGACTGATCTTTTCAAAGGCGGGCGATTTGTGTTCGCCTTTCATAAGATCGACCACGTGCGGCGTGTATTCTAGGCCGCATTCCTCCAGCATGATCGCGATCTTGCGGCCGTTGGGCGTGCCATATGTGTAGAAATCGATCACCGGTTCCCCTGCCCTTTCCAGTTATTCGCCTCTGACATAGAGCCGGAAGCGCATCAAATCCACCCCTCCCTTGCCAGAAACCGGCCCCACCATCACACTTTCGGTGCGATGAATGACGGCAAACAAGAATTTCCCTGGCGGCTTCAATTGCCGATCTACGCCACGGGTTTTTTCAACGGCAACATCTATTTCATGACCGGCATCCTGATGCCGCTCTGGGCAATCATCCTTGTCGGGCCGGAAGAGCCGTTCCTGATCGGGTTGATCGTCGCGTCACGGCAGTTCGCACCGGTGCTTTTCTCCATCCAAGGCGGCACGCTTATGGATCGGTTCGGCGCGCGGCGGATCATGCTGGCGCTTGGGTTGATGGGCGCGGTCACCATGGCGGCCTTTCCCCAATTTCCTTTTGTCGGCGCGGTGATGCTCCTGCAGCTCTTAAGCGGTTTCGCGGAATCGACCTGCTGGATCGGCAGCCAGGCATTGGTCGGCAGCGTTCTGCGCGGCAATCCGGTTTATGCGGGAAGACTGAGCTTTTTTCTGCGTTGCGGCGGCTTTGCCGGTCCGCTGCTGTCGGGATATGCCTGGCACGCCTTCGGGCCCGAAGCCGGATTCTATTTCATGGCGGGGTGGATTTTCTGCGGTTGGCTGGCGGGCTATCTGGTACCGGCCAAGGCCCAACCCAGCGACGCCGAATTGACGCCCAAACCGACCGCGAAGCTGCGCGATCTGGTTCCGCGCGCCTCCGACTATATAGAGACCTTCAAAATGGCCTTTATCCCGGCTGTCGGATTAATGGCGGCCTGCACCATGGTCCGTCAGACCGGATCGGTGATGCAGGTGTCTTTTTATCCGGTCTGGCTGAACCAGCTCGGCGTTACCGCCTTCGATATCGGTTTCATGGTCGGGGTTAGCCATATCGTTTCCGCCGGATCGTCCCTATCGGTCGGGACCTATACGCGCTGGGTCCGCGAACACTGGCTGCTGGTTGCGACCATCGGGCTGTCAGTCCTGTTCACCCCCCTGCTGCCTGTTCACGCCGTCGATCTGCCCCTGCCGGCCGAAATCGGGGGCATCCCGCTTCCGATCATCGACAAGATCTATATCTGGCTGATCGGGATCATCTGCCTGCGCGGATTCGTCCAGGGGATCAACATGCCGCTGATGATGTCGCTCAGCATGCGCGCAGTGCGCGGCGACCAGCAGGGCAAGGTGGCGGCGCTGCGGGTCACGCTTAACCGGCTCGGCACGGTCATTTTCCCGATCCTGATGGGCGCCATTGCAGAATTCTTCGGGCTGGAGGTCAGCTTCTATGTTGTCGGCGGAATGGGGCTGCTGGCGCTCGTTTGGGTCGCGCTCTGGGCGGCAAAGGAAGCTTCTTTCCGATAGGCTTACGCCACTTGCGCGACTCCCGAAGCGCGATCATGCTTTCCGCCATGGCGGAAGAAGAACAACAATCCTACAGCGTTCAATTGCAGGCGGCGGTCTACAGCACCGCCTTTTTCAACGGCACGGTCCAGTCGATGGCCTCGACCATCGTTGCGCTGCTGCTGGTCGCCATGATCAATCCCGAGCTCACCTTTCTGATCGGGCTCATCATCGCCGCGCGGCAATTCCTGACCGTCACCATGTCGATCTATGGCGGCGCGCTGATGGACCGTTTCGGCACCCGGCAGGTGATTATCTGGTTCGGTTTTCTCGGCATCGCCGTTTCCCTTGGCTACCCGCTGACCGGGCCTCTTTTCGGCATCGATATGGGCACAGCGGCGCAGACTCCACCGTGGGGGTTTGTCATTGCCCTGATCATCTTGCAGATGCTGTCAGGTTACGCCGAGGCAACCGGATGGATCGGCAGTCAGACGCTCGTCGGCCAGTTGATGAAAGGACAGCCGATCTATGCGGGGCGGATGACTTTTGTCGCGCGGATCGGCGGGTTTATCGGCCCCATCGCCGTCGGCGCCGCGTGGGATGAATTCGGCGCCTGGGGCGGGTTCGGATTTCTCGCCGCCTGGATCGTCGGCGGCATCATCGCGGCATCCTTCTTGCCCAATCTGGAACGCGCCAGGAAAACCGCAACGGTGGGCAATGACGGGCACGAAGTGGGGCCTACTGACAAGCCGGAATCGAGTTACGGGTCGACTTTCCGGCTGCTGCTGATACCCGCCATCGCCATGGTGATCATGATTACCGTTATGCGCCAGACGGGTTCCGGCGTGCAAACCAGCTTCTACGTCGTCTGGCTGCGGGAAGAAATTGAGCTTTCAGGGTCGCTGATCGGTCTGCTGATCGGTTCCGCCAATGCGGCCTCCGCCGTGGCGGCCCTGACCATCGGGCCGCTGACCCGGGTGATCGCGGATCATTGGCTGTTGATCATCACGATCGGCATCTCCATCGTCTTTATCGCCATCACCCCGATGCTGGGCGATTTTTTCCCGCTGCTGCTGATCGCGATCTGTTGCCGGGGGATCGGCCAGGGGCTCAACCTGCCGCTGATGATGACGATACTCGCGCGCAATGTCGGCCCGACCCAGCAGGGCCGCGTCACCGGCATGCGAATCTCCTTCAACAGGTTCGGGGGCATGTGCGTGCCGCCGATCATGGGCGGGCTTGCGGAAATCGTCGGGCTGGCCAACAGTTTCTATATCGTCGGGCTGGTCGGTGTCGTCGCGCTTTGCGGGCTGTCGATCTGGGTCGCCAATTCACCCGGTTTCAAGAAACAGGGAGGCTAAAATGGCACGTATTGATCCCATTCCCATGGATGAAATGACGCCGGATCAAAGGCGTTGTAATGACGAAATCGCGGGGACGCGCGGCGGCGGTGCGGCCAAGGGGCCGTTCGCGTTGTGGCTGCGCACGCCGGAACTGGCGGACAAGGCGAACGAATTCGGCTCTCACCTGCGCCACAACACCACCGTGCCGCAAAATCTGGTGGAGCTCGCCGTGCTGGTCATCGCGCGGCATTACACGGCGCAATATGAGTGGCACGCCCATATGAACAGCTGGCGCAAGCTGGGGCTGGATGAGGCAATTGCCGACGCGATCCGCGACCACAAGACGCCGGAGCTGAAAACGGACGAGGACATTGTGGTCTATCAGCTCACCACCGAATTGCTCGACGGCAAAAAAGTATCTGACGGCACCTACAATGCCGCCGTCGAGGTGCTGGGCGAACAGACTGTGCTCGACCTCGTCACCATTATCGGGTTCTACGTAATGGTCGCGCTGGTGCTGGTCACGTTCGAGGTCGAAATCCCCGGCGATCACGACAAGAAACCCCTGCCGGAGTAAAGCCATGGCCGAACAGCTTCCCCCCGATCCACCGATCCGCCGCGTCGTCACCGGACACAACGAAGAGCTGAATTCCGTTGTCAAAATCGATGGGCCGGCGACCAATCATAAATGGCCGCCGCATGGCATGAATGTCTCCACCCTGATCTGGTACACGGATGAAATGCCGGTCGAGATCTGGTCGGAGGAGGATTACGGCGACCGGACGGTCGAGCGCCAGCCAGTGCCGCGCGGTGCGCGTGTCGCGGTGATTGATTTTCATCCCGGATGCCCCGGCATGATGCACCGCACCGATACGGTCGATTACGTCGTCTGCCTCTCCGGCGAGATCGATATGGAGCTGGATGACGGCGCCTCGGTTCATATGAAAGAAGGCGACGTGATGGTGCAACAGGGCACCAACCATAGCTGGATCAATAACGGGACGGAGACCTGCCGCCTCGGCTTCGTCCTGCTGGACGGCAAGGCGGAACCCGGCAAGGGTGAAACATCGCCGCCACCCACCCTGCCGAACGACCTGACAGGCGATCCGCCCGACCCGCCGATCCGCCGTATCGTCACTACCCATGACGCGAGCGGCAAGGCCATCGTCGGCATGGACGCAAACGCTGATAACCACAAATGGTCGCCGCGCGGCTCGGTCTCCACCCTGATCTGGTCGAGCGATGAATGTCCCGCGGAAATCTGGTCGGAAGAGGATTACGGCGCGCGCAAGCTGGGTACGCAACCGCCGCCCAACGGCACCCGTTTCACCATCATGGATCACCCGCCGAATACGCCGGGCCGGATGCACCGTACCGATACGCTCGACATTATCTTGGTGATGGAGGGTAAGATCGATATGGGAATGGATCAGGACGCCAGCGTCACGCTGAACAAGGGCGATGTGATGGTGCAGCAGGGCACCAATCACAGTTGGGACAATGTCTATGACGAACCCTGCCGCCTCGCCATTATCCTGATCGACGGCAAAAAAGGTGATCTGAAGATAACCGCCTGATTAGCCACCCGCCCCCTCAAAGCGGGCTGTCTGAAAGCTGTCGAGATCAAGCGCCGTCCGGAAATCGCCGGTACGGTCGAACTTGGAGGATTCAACCTGAATGCCGATCGCGTCGGCAACCCGGTTGATGGCATTAAACAATGCCGCGACCGCCGCCGCATCCACCACCGCGCGCGGCCCGCAACGGTCAAGCAGTGCCTGACGCGCCGCATCGAGTTCGACCGTCGTTCCGACGACAATCTGTTCAGCGAAACCGGCGAACACATCTCCGTCGAAAATATAGGGGGATGGTCCCGCCCCGGTCACCAGCCCCAGATCGGGCGACCCTTCATCCTGCAGGCTCACCCGGAGCCTGTCCGTATGGCTGACGGTTCAGTAAAAACACCCGTTCAGGACCGACACCCGGCTCGCCACCAGCTCGACCTGCGCCTTTTCGATGGCGCGCGGATTGACATCGACCTGCCACATCGCCTCGGGCGGCAGATATTGCGCGTCGTTCAGGGCAAAGAAGGATTGCGCCTCTGCCGGCACCAGGCTCATGGCGCGGCGCACATGGGGCGCGGTCGGCGCATCGCCGATATTGCCGGGATAGATTTTCTTGAGATCATCCGAGGCTGCCTCAGGCCCGACAGTCGGCAGCCAGGAAATGTCCTCGGCCGCACCATCCGGTCCCACTCGCGCTGGTTCGCCAGGTACCGACTCGGGCAAGTCGTGACGGGCAACCCCGATCCCGTCGCAAAACGTATCGACGCAAATCGAGTGGGCGACGACCCCGACAATCTCGACATAATGCGTATCCGGCAGGTCGTCCCCGAGCATCGAACGGACCCATCTCTCCGCAATTCGCGCGGGATCGCTGACGATCCGGTGGATAAGCTCTACATAATTCTCCGGCAGGGCGCCCAGATGGTCGTGCTCACCCTCGACCGTATAGGGCGACAGTGACGCCTTGCGTTCGGCGCAAAGGGCGCACGCGGCGACATTGCGTGTCTCCGCCGCAATCGCGACACGCGTTTCCCCGTCCAGCCAGGTGCCCGGCGCGGCGATGTGACCCCAGGCCGCCTTGTGTGCCGTCTCGATATCGGCACGAACGGCAAGAGCGCTATTTGCGTAGGAAACCGCCATCTTCATTTCTGAAATTGCCGGTCGCCGAACATGATCGACCAGGCCTTGTCATCGTGTTTGGCGGGGCGGACGGACTCTTCCGCCAATATTTGCACCGCGCGCTGGACCGCCGGGCGTTCCGCGATACGGTCAAACCAGTCGCACACATTGGGGAAATCGTCATTATCGACGCCACGCCGCGCCGGTTCACGGCACCAGGGCCAGACCGCCATATCGGCGATCGAATACTCGCCGGCCAGATACTCCGCCTCGCCCAGCCGCTTGTTCATGACGCCGTAAAGCCGGCGCGCCTCGTTCGTATAGCGGTCGATGCCGTATTGCAGCCGGTCGACCGGCTCGCGTTCCCGGGCGTACTCCCTGAAATGTCCGGCCTGACCGAACATCGGTCCGACCCCGCCCATCTGCCACATCAGCCATTGCAGCACGTCATAGCGCCCCGGCGGATCGTCCAGGCCGGGCAAAAACTTTCCGGTCTTTTCCGCCAGATAGATCAACATCGCGCCGGTTTCGAAAACCGAAATTTCGCCGCCGCCGATGGCGTCCCGGTCGATCATCGCCGGAATACGGTTATTCGGGCTGATCTTCAGAAACGATTCCTCGAACTGGTCACCCGCGCGGATATTCACCGGATGGACCGTATAGTCCAGCCCGGTTTCCTCCAAAATAATATGGACCTTGTGGCCGTTGGGTGTTGCCCAAGTGTAGAGATCGATCATCGAGAAGCCTCCCGCTCCGCTGTAACGGAAATCTTCACATCGAAGTGGCGGGCGGGCAACCGGTCCGGCGGCTCAATCAGCCGGAAAGCTTCTTGCGCAAAAGCTCATTGACGACCTTGGGATTCGCCTGACCCTTGGTCTTCTGCATCACCTGACCGACAAACCAGCCGATGATCTTTTCATTGCCGTCCCTGAACTGCGCCACCTGATTGTCGGCGCCGGCGATGATCTCATCGAGAATGCCCTCAAGCTCGCCTGTATCGGAAACCTGCTTGAGGCCTTTTTCCTCAACAATCGCGGCGGCATCCTTGCCGGTTTCCGCCATCGCCGCAAAGACCTCACCCGCCGTCCGGCTGTTGATGTCGCCAGCGATCACCAGATCGGCCAACCCGCCATATTGCTCTGGCGACACAGGGACTTCCGAAATATCGATGGAATAAGTGTTGGCGTACCCGAACACATCCCGGCGCACCATATTGGCAACCAGCTTGGCGTCGCGCCCCGCGGCCACCGGTTCGAAATAATCCGCCTTCTCCTTTTCGGTGACGAATTCCGCCGCCACGTCTTCCGGCAGGCCGAGTTCAGTCACAAACCGCGCCAGCTTTTGCTCCGGCAATTCGGGCAGAGAGGATTTCAGGCTTTCGATATAGCCGTCTTCCAGCTCCAGCGGCAGCAAATCGGGATCCGGGAAATAGCGGTAATCATGCGCCTCTTCCTTGCTGCGCATCGACCGGGTCACACCCTTGTCGGCGTCGAACAGGCGCGTTTCCTGCACGATCTCACCGCCATCCTCGATGATCTCCACCTGACGGCGGGCTTCATATTCAATCGCCTGCTGCAGAAAGCGGATGGAGTTCACGTTTTTGATTTCGCAGCGCGTGCCGAAATCGTCACCCGGTTTGCGGACCGACACATTGGCGTCGCAGCGCAGATTACCGCGCTCCATATTGCCGTCACAGCTGCCGATATATTGCAGGATGGCGCGCAGCTTAGAGACATAGGCCGCCGCCTCGGCAGATGACCGCATATCGGGTTCGGAGACGATCTCCATCAGCGGCACGCCGGAGCGGTTGAGATCGACATAGGTCGAGTTCGGGTCCTGGTCGTGCAGGCTTTTCCCGGCATCCTGTTCCAGATGAATGCGCGTGATCCCGACAATGCGTTTTTCGCCGCCCTCGGGTTCAATCTCGATTTCGCCCTCCCCGACGATGGGGTCGCTGAATTGCGAAATCTGATAGCCCTGCGGCAGATCGGGATAGAAATAATTCTTGCGGTCGAACATCGAACGCGGATTGATTTTGGCGTTGATGGCGAGCCCGGTGCGCACCGCCTGCTCCACCGCCTTTTCATTCAGCACCGGCAACATGCCCGGCATGGCGGCATCAATCAGCGTCACCTGGGTATTGGGCTCGGCGCCGAATTCGGTCGCCGCGCCGGAAAACAGCTTGGACTCCGTCGTCACCTGGGCGTGAATTTCCAGCCCGATGACGATCTCCCACGCGCCGGTCTTTCCCTCGATCATGCTCATGCCGGACCGTCTCCCCGCACCGCCATTGCCGCGATCAGCGTCAGCAGCGCATACATGCAGCTGCGCATGAACCAGACACGCGCCAGCCGCTTCTTGTAATCGGAATACATTTCGTTGCGCTTTTGCAGGCTGGACTCGGCATCGCGCGCCGGCTGAAAGCGCGGCCAGGCATCGCGGTGGATTTCATAGACCGCATAGGCCTGCACAATCAGCGCCGCGCCGAAGGCCAATGTGCCGCCCGTATTGGTGAAGGAAAAATACTGAAACCCGATCAGCCCGAGCCCGATATGGATCAGCACATACCAGAAATGATAGCGCATGCCCTCAGCCCCCCGCCGCGACCGGACGCGGCGTCCAGCCGGCAGCCTCTTCCAGTGCCCGCGCCGCCCGGAACAGATTTTCCTCATCGAAGGCACGGGTAATCAATTGCAGCCCGAGCGGCAATCCGTCCCCCGAAAGCCCGGCGGGCACCGAAATCGCGGGCAGCCCGGCAAGGCTGGCCGGCACGGTAAAGACATCGTTCAGATACATGGCGATCAGATCGTCGCTCTTCTCACCCTGGGCGAAGGCCGCTGTCGGCGCTGTCGGCGTCAGGATCGCATCGACCTGATCGAACGCGGCCGCGAATTCATCCGAAATCAACCGGCGCACCTTCTGCGCCTTCAGGTAATAGGCATCGTAATAACCGGCGCTCAGCACATAGGTGCCGATCAGGATACGGCGGCGGACCTCCGCCCCGAACCCTTCCGCGCGGGTTTTCGAATAGGTTTCCGCCAGATCAGCCCCATCGACGCGCAGCCCGTACCGCATCCCGTCATAACGGGCGAGATTACTGGAGGCTTCCGCCGGGGCGATTATGTAATAAGTGGGCAGGGCGTATTGAGTCCGGGCCAGGCTGATATCGACGATTTCCGCGCCCTGTGCCTTCAGCCACTCGACGCCCTTGTCCCATAGCGCGCCGATTTCGGCATCCATCCCGTCAACGCGATATTCAGCCGGAATGCCGATTTTCATGCCTTTGACCCCGCCTTCCAACGCCGCCTCGAAATCGGGTATCGGCGCGTCGGAGGAAGTCGAATCGTTGGGATCGAACCCGGCCATCGCGCCCAGCATGATCGCCGCGTCACGCACCGTCCTGGTCATCGGCCCGGCCTGATCCAGCGAAGAGGCAAACGCCACGATCCCCCAGCGCGAACAGCGCCCGTAGGTCGGCTTCATCCCGACAATGCCGCAGAACGACGCGGGCTGGCGGATGGAGCCGCCGGTATCCGTGCCCGTCGCGCCGAGACATAGCCCCGCGGCCACCGCGCTGGCCGAGCCACCGGACGAACCGCCCGGCACCAGATCACGGTTATCGCCCGCGCGCCGCCAGGGGTTGCGCACCGGGCCGTAATAGCTGGTTTCGTTCGATGACCCCATGGCGAATTCATCGAGGTTGGTCTTGCCGAGCATCACCGCGCCGGCCTGCCGCATCTTCGCCGTGACGAAGGATTCATAAGGCGGCACGAACCCGTCCAGTATGTGCGAGCACGCCGTGGTGCGAACGCCTTCGGTGCAGAACAGATCCTTGATCGCCACCGGAATACCGTCGAACGACCCGCCCTCTCCCTTGGCGCGGCGCGCATCGGACGCTGCCGCGTCATCCAGTGCACGTTCCGGTGTTTCCACCACATAGGCGTTGAGATCGCGCGCGGCCTCGACCGCCGCGATATGCGCCTCCGCTAGTTCCTTGGCCGAAAATTCTCCGGCCCCGAGCCCGTCCCGCGCCTCGGCAATGGTCAGTTGGGTCAGTTGGGTCAGTTCCGCCATTATTCGATCACCTTCGGCACGACAAAAAACCCGTCGCGCGGCTCGGGCGCATTAGCCAACACGTCCTCCTGCCGGTTTTCTGCGGTGACCGCGTCTTCACGGCGTCGCAGCTTCATACCGGGCACGCCGGACGACATAGGCTCTATCCCGTCCGTATCGACCTCGTTCAGCTGCTCGACCCAGCCGAGAATATTGTTCAGCTCACCGTCGAGATTATCGAGATCACCCTCCGGCACCTCGATACGGGCGAGCTGGGCAATGCGAAGCACGGTGGATTTGTCGACCGACATGGCGTAATCGTCTCCGGGAATTGGGCGGCGGGCATGACCTTATACACGGCCCCCGCCGGGAGAGCGCGGAAAATATCACCGGCCATGACTGTCCGCAACATAGAGGAATTAAACGAAACATTGCCGCGCGAAGGGCGGCTGATGGCGCTCGACCTTGGCACAAAGACCATCGGGGTCGCGCTTTCGGATGTGCTGCGCACCATCGCGACACCGCGCGAGACCATCGCCCGGAAGAAATTCGGCATGGACGCGGCGAAGCTGGTGGAAATTATCCATGCGGAAGAGGTCGCGGCCATTATTCTCGGCCTGCCGGTCAATATGGACGGAACGGAAGGCCCCCGCGCGCAATCGACCCGGCAATTCGCGGTAAATCTTTCGGAAAAGACGGATATCGATATCGCCTTCTGGGACGAACGGCTGTCCACCGCCGCCGTCACCCGCACGATGATCGAGGCCGATCTGTCCCGCGCCCGTCGGAAGGAGGTAGTCGATAAAATGGCTGCCGCCTATATCCTGCAAGGCGCGCTGGATTATTTGAAACGCCGGCAACACACCACAAAGGGATGACAGCGCCGTCTCCTGCCCCTAAAACCCTGCCATGCTTGCCATTGCGCTGACCATCGCGCCGATCTTTCTGCTGATTTTGCTGGGGTACGGGTTCCGCCGGTTCGGGTTCCCGGGCGAAGGATTCTGGCGCCCGGCGGAAAATCTCGCCTATTACATCCTGCTGCCGGCGCTGATTATCGGCAATCTGGCGAAGGCGGACCTTTCGGTCCTGCCGGTCGGCGATATCGCCCTCACCATCGTTTCCATCGCCTGCGCCTCTACCCTGCTGGTGATTATCCTGCGCCCGCTGATCCGCATCGACGGGCCGGCCTTTACCTCCGTCCTGCAGGGGGCGATCCGCATCAACGCCTATGTCGCCTTCGCCGTCGCCGACCTGCTGTACGGGCCCAAGGGCATCGTACTGTGCGCCCTGTTCGTCGCGGTGATGATGCCGGTGGTCAACGTGATCTGTATCGGCGCGCTGGCCGCCTTCGCCCATACCGGCAAGCCGAACTGGGCCAATATCCCGAAACAGATCGTGCAGAACCCGATCATCATGGCCTGCGTGATCGGCTGGATTATCAACGCCCTTTCGATCCCCCTCCCTGCCTTCGCGATGGAACTCCTTTCCATCCTTGCCCGCGCCGCGCTGCCGGTGGCGCTTTTATGTGTCGGCGCCGGTCTGGTGCTGGCGCTTGGCGGATCGCGCTATGTCGCGCTGATCTTCACCTGCGCGCTAAAGCTCGTATTCATGCCGGTATCGGCGGCAATCATCATGTCATTTACCGGTCTCACCGGGCTGACCTTCGTCATCGTCATGCTGTTCGCAACCTGCCCGGCCTCGCCCGCCTCATACGTTCTGGCGCGGCAGCTTGGCGGCGACGCGCCTCTGATGGCGGCAATCCTGACCACGGAAACGCTGCTTTCCGCCATCGCCATTCCCATCGTGCTCTCCTGGGCGGCTTGAAGCATCTTTTGCAATTGCTCCGCCCAGCCTGTTTAATGCGGCGGAATTTTCAACCGGCTGAGGAATAACGCCATGTTCTACGATCCGGACATCAACGATCACGGTCTGCCCTATAACCCGATCAAGGGGCTGGTCGCGCCGCGGCCCATCGGCTGGATCAGCTCGGTCAGCAAGGGCGGGATCGGCAATCTCGCCCCGTTCAGTTTTTTCAACATGCTGTCCTATAACCCAGCCTATCTGATGATTTCCGCCGGCTGCAAGGAAGACGGTTCCAAAAAAGACACGGTCATCAATATCGAGGAAACCGGCGAGTTCGTCTTCAACATGGCGCACTGGGATACGCGGACCAAGATGTCTGATACCAGCTGGATCGACGATCCGGACGTCGATGAGATGCTGGAATGCGGGCTGACACCGGTCCGGGCGCAGAAGGTCAAGGTGCCGATGGTCAAGGAAGCCCCGGCCCATATGGAATGCGTCTATCACCGCACGGTGGAGCTGCCCGGGCATGATCCCGAATCGGTTCATCACATGGTGATCGGCCGCGTCGTGATGGTTCACATCAATGACGAATATATCAACGACAAGGGGCTGGTGGATATTCTCAAGATCAAGCCGATCGCGCGGTTAGGCTATATGGATTACTGCGCGGTCGAGGATGTTTTCTCGATGAAAAAACGCACTGTCGAGGAAAAGCTGACACCAAAGGCGGCGGCCGAATAACTAACGGAAAGGAAAAACCATGGCGGATCAGGTACGCGCCTCGCACATTCTTCTGATGTATGCGGGGTCCATGCGCTCCAGCAATGACAGATCGAAGGACGAGGCGGCGGCGCAGATCGAGGATTTGCGCACCCAGGTCGAAGGCGGGGCTGATTTCGGCGCGCTCGCCCAGGAACATTCGGATTGCCCCTCAGGCGCCCAGGGCGGTGATCTCGGCAGTTTCGGACGCGGCCAGATGGTGCCGGAATTCGAGGAAGCGGCCTTTAATATGGAAGTCGGCGGCCTCTCCGGCGTGATCGAGACAGATTTTGGCTATCACATCATTCAGCGCACCGGCTGAAAACTGATAAGTGAGCCGGCGCAAAGACGCGAATTCGGCAAAAACAAACAAAAACCGCGGGACAGTCGCCTGACCCCGCGGTTTTTTGGTTTCTTTGGAGATGGATCAGGCAGCGGCCTTTCCAACCTCCGCATCGCAATTGGAAATGGCGCGTTCGGCAGAGTCGCGAACCGCTTCCGGTTCCAGCAGCGCCCATTCACAGACCCGGCGGAAATCGGGGCTGTCGGTCAGCAACCACTCGCGCGCTTCCTCGCGGAGCATGCGCGCTTCACGCGCGTCGCTGTCAACGGCCTTGCCGTCCATCGCGCGACGGTTCAACGCATCATGAAAAGCCCGCGCAATGACAGCACGAAAAAGGGTAACTTCTCCGGCAATTCCGGAGAGATTTGTCATTTCCTTAACGCTAGGATCAAAATTCATCCATCAGTCCCCCAATTTGCTCCGGCCAGAACAGCCGCGAGGCGGTTATTTTTTTGGAAGCGCCCCCACCCGGTGCGATTCCGTTTGTAACAAAAACACAATAGACCATACGGAACCGTATGGCGAGAAAAATCGACTCTGTAGCAACGATTTATGTGGGTAGAGCCGATTGCATGAAGAGGTGCAAGAATCGTCTCTGGCGGGCATTATAGGCTGGAATCAAATGGGTTGAAGCGATGATCGATCCCATCAGTTGGGAATTTTCCTACCCCTATATTCTGGCGGCGCTCGGCGGCGGATATTTGTTGGGCTCCATTCCGTTCGGCTATTTGCTGACCCGGTATGCCGGGCTGGGTGACATTCGGACGGTCGGTTCGGGCAATATCGGAGCCACCAACGTGCTGCGGACAGGCAAGAAGCAGCTTGCCGCGGCGACGCTGATTCTTGATGCCGGCAAGGGCGCGGCGGCAGTGCTGATCGGGGCGCAATACGGACCGGATATTCAGATCGTTGCGGCGCTCGGCGCGCTTATCGGGCATTTTTTTCCTGTCTGGCTACGCTTTCAGGGCGGTAAGGGTGTTGCGACCTCATTCGGGCTATTGCTTTCTCTCACCTGGCCAATCGCGCTGTGTTCGCTTGTCACCTGGATCGCCATCGCCGCGATCACCCGTTATTCGTCACTTGCCGCGCTGATCGCCTGCGCCATCGCCCCGCCGCTTGCCTGGTATTTCGCAACACCGCAGATCGCGGAATTCTATGTCGTGATGGCGGTGCTGATCTGGAGCCGCCATTTTTCCAACATCCGGCGCCTGATCGCCGGGACGGAATCGCGGATCGGCGGCAACAGGGAGTAGCTGCATGGAACGCCGCGCCCTGACCGAAAAAGAACGGCGCGATTGGCTGAGATTGTTTCGTAGCCGTCACGTCGGTCCGGCGACCTTTCAAGCCTTGCTGCAGCATGCGGGCGATATTTCCGGCGCGATCGAGATCGCCCCCGAACTCTCGCGGCGGGGCGGCCGCAAACGGGCGATATCCATAATTTCAGAGACAGAGGCGGAAGACGAAATCGCGGCGGCAATCAATCTTGGCGCCCGTATCATCGCCTTGTGCGAACCGGAATATCCGGACGCGCTGGCCGCAATCCACGATCCGCCGCCGGTTCTTACGGTGTTGGGCGACCCGGCGAAATTGTCCGGGCCGGCCATCGCGATCATCGGGGCGCGAAACGCATCCGCCGCGGGGAGACGATTCGCGCGGGATATCGCTGCGGAGTTAGGGCAGTCGGGGCTGGTGGTCGCCTCGGGCCTTGCGCGCGGCATCGATACGGCCGCGCATGAGGGATCGCTCGCCACCGGCACCGTCGCCGTTCTCGCCGGCGGGGTGGATGTCTGTTATCCGGACGAAAACCGGACGTTATATGACCGGATTGCGGAAGGCGGCGCGATTATCAGCGAACAAAAACTGGGGACAAAACCGACAGCGCGGCATTTTCCGCCGCGCAACCGGCTGATTTCTGGTCTTTCCCTTGGCGTTGTGATCGTAGAGGCCGCGTTACGCTCCGGTTCGCTGATAACCGCCCGCATGGCGCTCGAACAGGGGCGCGAGGTCTTTGCCGTTCCCGGCTCTCCCGGCGATCCCCGTCATCGCGGCACCAACAGGCTGATCCGCGACGATGCACAGCTTACCGAGCACGCGGAAGACGTGCTTGACACTGTCCGTGAGATGGGAAACCGGCCGGCAGGCCCACCAAACAGTGCCGCTCCAATTGCGCGCGCCATCGAAACGCCCGCCGAAATTCCGGATCAGCCGGACCCGGATTCCACTCAGGCAATTCTACTGGAATCGCTGAGCCATGAGCCGGTAAGTGTTGACGAACTGCTTCGCGAGTGCCAATTGTCACCCGCTGTTGCCTTGTCGGCCCTGCTGGAGCTAGAGCTGGCGGGACGGATAGAACGGCATCCGGGAAACCGCGTTTCACTGGTCTGAGACGAGGCGCGTTAACGGAAAACAAAGTTTTTGACCGGTCTTCTGGACCGCAATCGCGTTTTCACCATTTTCGGCCGATCAATGGATGTCGTAGTCGTAGAATCACCCGCGAAAGCCAAGACGATCAACAAGTATCTTGGCAGCAACTTCAAGGTATTGGCCAGCTATGGCCATGTCCGGGACCTGCCGCCAAAGAATGGGTCGGTCGATCCGGAAAACGATTTCGACATGATCTGGCAAATCGATGACAGATCGCAGGACCATTTGAAGCAGATCGCGGAAGCGACAAAGGGCGCCTCACATCTTTATCTTGCGACCGACCCCGATCGCGAAGGCGAGGCGATTTCATGGCATGTGCTGGAAGTCCTGGAAAACCGGAAGGTTCTGGACGGCGTCGACGTAAAGCGCATCGTCTTTCATGAAATCACCCAGGACGCGGTTCTGGGCGCGTTGAAAGAGCCGCGTGGTCTCGATGAAGGTCTGATCCAGGCCTATCTGGCCCGCCGTGCACTCGATTACCTTGTCGGCTTTACCCTTTCACCCGTGCTGTGGCGCAAACTACCGGGCAGCCGCTCCGCCGGCCGTGTGCAATCCGTGGCGCTGCGCCTGATCTGCGACCGCGAGCATGAAATCGAGATTTTCAACCCGACCGAATACTGGTCGGTCGAAGCGGATTTCAAGACCGGGGCGGGCGATGTCTTTACCGCTGCGCTGACGCATCTGGACGGGCAAAAGCTCGACCGGTTCGGACTCGGCAATGAGGAAGCCGCCACCCGCGCCGCTGCCGCTGTCAGGGATGGCGGTTTTTCGGTCAACAAGATCGAACGCAAATCCGTTTCACGCGGCCCTCAGCCGCCCTTCACCACTTCCACCCTGCAGCAGGAAGCATCGCGAAAGCTGGGGTTCGGCGCTCAGCGGACCATGCGCTGCGCACAGAAACTCTACGAAGGTGTGGCTTTGGGTGGGGAAACGGTCGGTCTGATCACCTATATGCGTACCGACAGCGTCAACATGGCGGGCGAAGCGGTAGCCGCCGCCCGCGGGCTGATCGGAAGACTGTACGGTGACGCCTATGTTCCAGACGTTCCGAACCGGTTCCGTAACCGCTCCAAGAACGCCCAGGAAGCCCATGAGGCAATCCGGCCGACGGAGTTGACCCGCCTGCCGCGAGACGTCGCGCCTTTCCTTGATGATGACGGGCGCAAACTTTACGAACTGATCTGGAAACGCGCTGTCGCCAGCGCGATGAAACGGGCGGAGATGGAGCAGGTGGCGGTCGATGTCGCGACGCCGGACGGCCAGACCATTCTCCGCGCCACCGGACAGATCGTGAAATTCGACGGGTTTCTAAAGCTTTATCACGAAGACCGGGACGACCCCTCAGACGAGGACGATCGGAATAACAGGATATTGCCGCCGATGGCGGAGCGCGATGCGCTGCAGACCGGCGATATAAAGCCGGAACAGCATTTCACCAAGCCGCCGCCCCGCTATACCGAGGCGAGCCTCGTAAAGAAAATGGAAGAGCTTGGCATCGGGCGCCCCTCGACCTACGCATCGATCATCTCGGTGTTGCAGGACCGGGATTATGTGCGGCTCGACCGCCGCCGCTTTATTCCGGAAGACCGCGGGCGCGTCGTCACCGCCTTTCTGTCGGGCTTTTTCCAGCGCTATATCGAGTATGACTTCACCGCCGATCTTGAAGATCGGCTGGACCAGGTCGCCAAAGGTGAAATGGACTGGAAGCGCGTGCTGCGGGATTTCTGGTCGGCCTTTTTCGCTGCGGTGAAAGAAACCGAAAATCTGAAAATTTCAGACGTCATCGACGCGCTCGACGCCGATCTCGGCCCGCATTTCTTTCCCAAAAACGAGGATGGCGAAGAAAACCGGACCTGCCCCGCCTGCAAGACCGGTCGGCTCGGCCTCCGTCTTGGACGCGGGGGTCCGTTTATCGGCTGCAGCAACTATCCAGACTGCACCTATACGACATCTCTTTCCAACGGTAACGGCGAAGACCCCGAAACAGCCGCGCTGACTCTGCCCAAACTGCTTGGCCAGGACCCGGAAACCGGCAAAGACGTCACCCTTCGCAAGGGACCGTTCGGTTTCTATGTCCAGCTGGGCGAGCCCGAAGGCAAGGAAAAGCCCAAGCGGGCGTCTCTTCTCAAAAATCTGTCTCCGGCAGAGGTCACACTTGAACAGGCGCTGGCCTTGCTTGCCCTGCCCCGCGAAATCGGCATTCATCCGGAAACGGGAGAGATGATCAGCGCCGGAATCGGGCGATACGGACCTTATCTGAAACTGGGAAGTGCCTATGTGTCGCTTGGCCCCGATGATGATGTGCTATCCATCGGACTGAACCGCGCGGTCGCCGTCATCCAGGAAAAGCCGCCCAAGAAAGCGGCCACCCCGCTGCGCGAACTGGGCGAACATCCCGATGACGGAAAACCGGTCGGCATTTTCAACGGACGATACGGACCCTATGTGAAGCATGGAAGGAACAACGCCTCTATCCCGAAAGTGGAATCGGCGGATGACCTTACCCTTGAAAGGGCGCTGGAACTGATCGCCGCACGTGCCGCAAAAGGCAAAAAGGGGAAAAAGGGCAAGAAAGGCAAAAAAGCCTCGAAGAAGACCGCAAAGAAAACTGCAAAGAAGACAGCGAAGCGGGCGTCGACCGCGCCAAAATCCGGCGATGCCGGCACGGCCGCCTGAGGTAGTCCGCGCCGATGGGCTCTTCCCGGGACCCCGCCCCCCTTCCCGACCGGGATCAAATCATGGATTTTTTCCGGACCCAGAAGGGACCGGCCGGAAAACGCGAGATTAGCCGGTCTTTCGGGCTCGGCGGACATGACGGCAAATATATCACGGCACTCTTGCGTGAACTCGAGGAAGCAGGACTGCTGACCCGCGAACGCAACCGGCGTTACGTGCTATCCGATGCCCTGCCCCCGGTTCTGGTCGCCGATATGATCGGGCTGGATGAAGACGGCGTTCCGCTTCTTCGTCCGATCAAGGCGGAACACGCCGCTGCCGCGCCGGAAATCAGACTGGCACAGGACCGGCACCATGGCGCTGCACCCGGGGCGGGTGACCGGTTGCTGGTCCGCGTTTCCGAGAGGCGCGACGGATATTGGGCGCGCATCATCCGCAAACTTGAACGCCGGCCGGGCAATATATTCGGAGTCTTTCGCAGCCAAAGAGACGGAGGCCGTATCGAACCGGTCTCGCGCAAGCACCGGGGTGAATATCTGGTCGCGACCGAAAATATGGGCGGCGCGCAAGACGGCGATGTTGTTTCCTGCGAGACGCTGGAGGGGCGTGTGTTCGGCCTGCCGACCGCCCGGGTCACGGAACGTATCGGCCGGCTGGATAATCCGCGTACCATCGGCGATCTCGTATTGGCGGTAAACGACATACCGGTCGCCTTCCCGAAAGACGCGCTAGCGGCGGCGAAAGCCGCGAAGCCCGCGCCGATAGCGGAGCGCGCCGACCTGCGCGGAATTGATCTGGTCACCATCGATGACGAAGACGCGCGGGATTTCGACGACGCGGTCTGGGCGTCACCACTGGAAGAGGAGAGCGGCGGCTGGCGAATCCTGGTCGCGATCGCCGATGTTTCCTGGTACGTCAGACCGGGAGAACCGTTGGACGCCGCCGCACGGGAAAGGGGCAATTCGGTTTATTTGCCGGACCGGGTCGTGCCCATGTTGCCGGAGGAGCTTTCCAACGGCTTATGCTCGCTCGTACCCGGCGAGGACCGCCCCTGCCTCGCCGTCGAAATCGATATTGCGTCCAATGGCAAGAAACTGCGCCATAAATTCATGCGGGGCATGATGCGCTCCGCCGCCCGGCTGACATATCGTCAGGTACAGTCGGCCCGGGATAATGCCGCCGAAGCGGAGCTTCCAATCGGCCAGAAAAGGCTCGACGCGCTTTATGGCGCATATGAGACACTACTGGCCGCGCGCAAGGGACGCGGCGCGATCGATCTCGACATGCCGGAGAGGCGTATCCTTTTGGATGATCACGGCGGACCAGAAACAATCATCAAACGCAACCGGTTCGACAGTCACCGTCTGATTGAGGAGTTCATGATCCTCGCCAATATATGTGCGGCGGAATCCCTCCAGGAAAGCGGCTGGCCTTGCATGTTTCGCAACCATGAAGACCCGGCGGCGGACCGCGTTATGGCGCTGCGCGATTTTCTGAAAACTTTGAATTTGCGGCTGGCGGGTGGTCAGGCGGTCAGGCCCCGCCATTTCGCGCAACTCATAGACAAGCTGGGCGACCGGCGCGATGCGCGCGGCATTCAGGAGGCTGTTTTAAGGACGCAGTCACAGGCGGTTTACAGCCCGGAAAATATTGGCCATTTCGGGCTGGCGCTCCGGGATTACGCGCATTTCACCTCTCCGATCCGCCGCTATTCCGATCTCCTCGTCCATCGCTCCCTGATCGGCGCATTCAAGCTGGGCGATGACGGTATGAAGCGGGATACGGAGGAAGATTTCGCGGATATGGGGAAACACCTGTCTGTTACGGAACGGCGCGCATCGGCGGCCGAACGCGACGCTTTCGACCGCTATGCGGCCGCTTTTTTATCAGACCGTGAAGGTGAACGGATGGGCGCCCGCGTCACGGGTGTGGAACGTTTCGGGCTGTTCGTGGAGCTTGAGGCAACCGGCGCGGATGCACTCTTGCCGATATCGGCCCTGGGAGACGACCGCTTCCGGTTTGATGAGAACGCCCGAGCGCTCGTTGGAATGCGGAGCAAGGAACGATTCAGTCTTGGCGATCAGTTGGCTATCGACATACAGTCCGTCGATCTGCAAACGGGCAGTATCGCGGTGTCTTTGCCCGGCCGTTCGCCTGCGGGGGGAAATCGGCGAAAACCGGTGAGAAACCAGGGCCGAATAAGGCGTAAGGGACGACGACGCCGGTAAATAATCATTCACCCGTTGCCAGTAGGCTGGCGGTAACCCCCCCCGGTTTGGGCAAAGCTGCGATACGGTCGGAAGAAGTAATGGTTCCAGCGATTTTGAGGCGAACCCTCTTCGCCGTTTTATGCTTGACGATCGTTGGATGCGTTCCGGCCCCTCAGGAACCGGGCCCCGTTTCGAGCGGCACGTTGTTTACCGCCGCCCTTGCCAACCTCGAGGACAAATATGTCGATCCGTTCGATCCGAAATCGAAGATGATCGCCGGCCTGCGAGCGCTGGAAAATGTCGACTCCAGTGTCGAGTTTCGGCTTTCCCGTCAATATCTGGAGATATCCCAGGAGGTTGCCCCGCCCGTAAAAATTCCCAGACCAATGGGAAATGGCGCGGCGAATTGGGCCGACGCCGGAGCACGGCTGCTTAATTCCGCCCGCGCTGAAATGCCTGCATTTGTCGGCATGCCGACATGGAAACTCAATCAGATCGTTCTCGACGGCATCACCGCAAACCTTGACCGCTATTCGCGATATCTGCCGCCTCACCAGGCACGGAAGAGCCGCGAGAAGCGCGAGGGTTTCGGCGGTATCGGCATACATATTGAAAAAAGCGGCAGCCGTACGGTTATCGGGAAAGTCCTGCCTGAGTTGCCGGGTGAAGCGGCGGATCTACGAGTCGGGGACGAAATCACGCATATCGATGGCGACGCGATTGAAGGCTGGTCCATCTACGATGTTGCTCTTAAATTACGGGGACCGGTCGATAAACCTATCGACCTTGTCCTGAGACGCCCGGCCGTCCCGAGAGCCCTGAAAAAAACCATGCGGCGCAAACCGGTGATCCCCCGGTCGGTAAGTGCCATATTGAAGGACGGTATCCTGAAATTGGAAATCAGCATTTTCAATGAGGGGACCGTCAGATCCATTGAAAGAATTTTACAGGCGCCGCGAGATACACGAACTCAGCAGATCAGAGGCGTAATACTCGATCTTCGGAACAATCCGGGCGGGCTGTTGCAGGAAGCGATCGAAACCGCTGATTTGTTCCTCAATAAGGGGCGCATCATATCGACACGGGGCCGCCACCCGGAAAGCATGCAACAGTTTGATGCCGAACCCGGCGAAATTCTGCCGGAAACACCCATGGCGGTTCTGATCAATGGCCGCACGGCTTCGTCGGCGGAAATTGTTGCCTTGGCGCTCCGTGATAAAGGTCGGGCCGTCATTATCGGGTCAACATCCTATGGGAAAGGAACCGTCCAGACCATTATTGGCATGCCCGATCTTGGTGACCTAAATATCACCTGGGCGCGCATTCACGCGCCATCGGACCAAGTTCTCGATGGTCAGGGAATTGTTCCCGCCCTATGCAATAGCGACGTCCGTTGGACGGAAGAACGCGAAATACCGTCTAAAATTTTTAATGGGCTGGCAAAATACAGGGGTTCCCCCCATTTTTCCGCCGCCGGAAAAACCGCTTGCCCACCAAATAAAGAACGCCCGGTTGCTGACGTTGCGATTGCCAGATTTACCCTGAGCAATCGGATGCTCTACCGGGCGGCGACCGCTAGTGGCAGCAAGCAGGTGTCGCGGCACAATACAAACGATCCGGGGTAATCGGGCGGCAATCCCGCTTGACAGCCGCGCGCCGAAGTGTAATGTGCGCGCCCGAACCGGGCCACTGGAAGAGACAAAAAAATGGCAAAGGCAAATTCAATCCAGATCAAGCTGGTCAGCACGGCGGACACAGGGTTTTATTACATTACCCGCAAGAACCCGCGTACCCTGACCGAGAAGATGGAAAAGCGGAAATACGATCCGGTCGCGCGCAAGCACGTCCTCTTTAAGGAAGCAAAGATCAAATAGTTTTCTTTTTTCCTGAAA
>CAZBKQ010000004.1:25253-79489 GCA_964492555.1 uncultured Rhodospirillaceae bacterium
CGTCGCATCCAGCGCCGTCACCATGACGACGGGAATGTGCGCCGTTACGGGATCGGTTTTAAGCGCGGTGCAGACTTCATACCCGTCCATATCGGGCATCATGACGTCGAGCAGGATGATGTCGGGCTGCTGCGTCCGGGCGATCTCCAGCGCCGTCTTGCCGTCATTAGCCGAAAGCACCTCGTAATATTCAAGCGCCAGCCGGGCTTCAAGCAACTTCACATTGACCGGAATATCATCGACGACAAGGACACGAGCGGACATAAGCCAAAACTCCCGGGCGTTAATCGAGAACGCTGTTTATCGTTTCAATAAATTTGGCGACGGATATCGGCTTGGCGATATAAGCGGCGCACCCGCCGCTCCGGATTTTTTCTTCATCGCCTTTCATGGCAAACGCGGTAACCGCGATAACCGGAATTTCACAAAGGTCGTCGGCTTCCTTGAGCAATTTCGTGACTTCAAGGCCGGACACTTCCGGCAGCTGAATGTCCATAAGGATCGGGTCGGGATCGTGCTCCCGCGCCAGTTCGAGTGTCTCGCGCCCGTCCTTCGTCTGAATCGTCTCATAACCATGCACTTCGAGCAGGTCCTGAAACAACTTCATATTCAATTCGTTATCTTCGACGATCAATATTTTCTTTGCTGTCATTTCGTCGCTCCCGCGGGGCGTGTTCCCCGAATTCGGGCTTCCAAACGCGCCTGTCACTGATATTTGGGCAAAAAGGTTAATAAGACGTTTTCTTTTATTCGAGACCGCTGGTTTTAGCCAATTTTGTTTGCTTCTTGCCAAGACGATTTTAATGGAGGCACATTGACGGCCCTTTCCCGCGGGAGGCAAGTAATAAGTGCGTATTGGCATTGATTTGGGCGGCACGAAGATCGAATTCCTGGCCCTCGGCCCGGGAGACCATGAGCTCCACCGATATCGGATCGACACGCCGGCCGGGCAATATGCCGAAACAATCGCGCTGATTGCCGAAAATGTGCGTTTTCTGGAAACACAAACAGGTCTCACCGGCACGATCGGCATAGGAATACCCGGTACAATTTCGCCAACATCGGGACGGGTCATGAATGCCAATTCGGTATGGTTGAACGGACAACCGTTCGATCGCGATCTCGCGGCCGCGCTGGGCCGCGAAATCAGGGTGGCAAACGACGCGAACTGTTTTGCCTTGTCAGAAGCCACGGACGGCGCCGGCAGCACCGCCGGCAGCGTATTCGGAGTGATTCTCGGCACCGGGGTCGGGGGCGGCCTTGTGCTAAATGGCCGGCATATGCGGGGAGCAAACGCGATCGGCGGCGAATGGGGCCACAACCCGCTGCCCCGGCGGGGACACGGCGATCACACCCCACGCGATTGCTGGTGCGGCCGCCAGGACTGTATCGAAACATATCTGTCCGGCCCCGCCCTTGAAGGAGAGTACACGGCAATCGCCGGCACTGCCGCCAAGGCCACGGAAATAGTTTCCCTTGCCGCTGACGGCGACAGCGGCGCTGAGACGCTTCTCTCCCTTTACGAGGAACGGGCGGCACGGGCGCTCGCCACGGTGATCAACCTTTACGACCCCGAAATCATCGTTCTTGGCGGCGGTTTATCGAATATTGAACGGTTTTACGAAGCGATCCCGCGCCTGTGGAAAACCCATGTTTTTTCGGACCGGGTGACAACAAGGTTGGAACCTCCGGTCCATGGCGACTCTAGCGGTGTCCGCGGCGCGGCGCGTCTATGGCCCGAATACTCCTAGGGTCTTATCCCGCCGCAATCGGGGGCATCGACCAGATCAAGTTTCGCCAGCTTTCCTTTCAGGCGCATATCATCCAGAGAAATGGAGAGCTCATCCGCGACCCCATTTTCATATAACCGGATGCCATATTCGTAATATGGCGCATCCGTTTTGGCGCTATCCCGGAAATACGCGACTGAAATCATCCAGGACCGCAATCCCGCCAGACCGTTGTCCCGAACAGCGGGCTGTTTCCCCGCCTCGGTAATGACAGTGGTGGCGGTGAAAACGTCTTCCTCGTCCATGCCATCGAACAAAGCGGTTGAAAAAATAACCGGAAACCGCTTTGCGTTCAGCGCCTTCGCGAGGATCGCCCGCATATGAAGAAGCGGGAACATGGTGCCCTCATTCAGCAGGACAGGCTTCCGCCCCCGGGGGCGCGAATAGACGACACGGCCCTTTTGACCGGGGCCCGACAATGTCGCGTTTCCGGCAAATCTGTCGGTCGTCTTGCCGTTCAACCGGTGTGTAACCGAAAAACGATAATCGGTGCCTTCGTTGCTTTCCCAGGTCGTGGAGGCAACGCCAAGCCTCACCGGCTCGGCTCCGGCATAGGCAACCTCCAGGACGGAACGATACTCGCTGGTCCAGCCGGCACAGGCATTCCGCCAATCGAATATGACCCTGCCCTGCGCCCCGGCGACATCGGGGGCCGATCCGCCTCGATCCAGTGTCAGGGTATAGGCGGCCTTGTGGGACACCAGCCCAGACGCGGTAGCCGGCAAGGCATGGAAACAGGTGATCGCCGCAACCAGAAGCAGGCGGCGTATGGCGGGTGTTGGAAGCGTGGTCATAAAAGGCGGTGCCGAAATCGGTTATTGCCCGGTAAAGATGGCCCCTGGACCGGCAAAAACCAACCCGTTCCATCACCGGGCAGGTAATTTTTTCCGGGCATCGTTCTCATAACCAGCTTCAAAACCCTGAATTTCCCGACCATCAAGTGGCATGGCGATTGCTATTTAACGGGTGACCCAACCCCTTACGCGATCCCGGAGAGGCGCAAAATCATGGCAACGATCATCAAGAATTTTCCCGGCGGGATTCCCTTCGGAAAAACAGCGATAGCGACCTTGCTGGCCGGTGTGTCGGAGGAATTGTTGAAAGACCTGCCGGACGGCGTCCAGGATCGTGAACAGGCCCTGATAGAACGCACCTTGCGCTATGCGGAAGAATCCGAAAGACGCATCGCCAAACAACGCCAGCGGATTGAAGAGCTCGAAACTCTCACTCTGAACGATCCGATGACCGGTTTGCTCAACCGGCGCGGCTTTGACCGGCAACTCAATCTCGCGTTGGGCCGCGCCCGCCGCTACGGCGAAATCGGCATCCTGGCGTTCTGCGATCTGGACAATTTGAAACAGGTCAATGACAGATTCGGTCACTGCGCAGGTGACGCCCTGGTCAAATGCGCGGCGGCGGTTCTGGCTGAAGCGGTCCGCGACATCGACACGGTCGGCCGTTTGGGAGGAGACGAATTCGGGATTTTGCTGACGAACACCAACCGCCGCGATGGTGAAAGGCGCATCAGAACGATTCAGTGGCGGCTGGAAAGCGCCGGCACGACGCACCGCGGCACCGATATCCCCCTCAAAGCCAGTATCGGCGTTGAACCCTATGGCGCCGACGACACGATTGCCGATCTGATCCATCGCGCCGACATGGCGATGTATGAGGTCAAGCGGCTGAAACAATCCGGCGAGATATTCGCCGCCGCTGAATAGCGGCCCCGCTCAGTCTTCTTTTTCGGGCGGCATCACCACCCGGATGTGAAGCTCTTCCAGATGCGCCTCGTCGACGCCGGCGGGGGCGCCCATCATCAGATCCTGAGCCTGCTGAGTCATCGGGAACATCGTGACTTCGCGGATATTCTGTTCGTCGGCCAGCAACATGACGATACGATCGATGCCCGGAGCGGAACCGCCATGGGGCGGCGCGCCGAATTTCAGGGCGTTCAGCATGCCGCCGAAACGCTTCTCGACCTCCTCGGCCGGATAGCCCGCGATCTCAAACGCCTTATACATGATTTCGGGACGATGATTCCGGATGGCGCCGCTAGAAAGCTCCACCCCGTTGCAAACGATATCGTACTGGTACGCCTTGATGTCGAGCGGATCCTGTGTTTCCAGCGCTTCCAGCCCGCCCTGCGGCATGGAAAACGGATTGTGGCTGAATTCAACCTTGCCGGTTCGTTCATCGAGCTCATACATCGGATAATCAACAATCCAGCAGAAATCGAACCGGTCTTCGGCAACCAGGCCCAGCTCCGTCCCGATCCGCGTCCGGGCGAGCCCCCCGAATTGTGCCGCCGCGGGTGCCGCGGCGCAGGCAAAGAACACCGCGTCACCATCGCCGACGCCGGTTTGCGCCTTTAACGCCGCCATCCGCTCATCATCCAGGAAACGCGCGATCGGGCCCTTGCCCTCACCGCCCTCGAAAATGATATAACCGAGGCCACCGGCGCCTTCCGCGCGGGCCCAGTCATTCAGCTTGTCAAAGAAACTGCGGGGTTGTCCGGCAGCGCCCGGCGCGGGTATCGCGCGCACGACCGACCCCTTATCGATGGCACCGGCGAAAATCTTGAAATCCGTCCCGCGCCAGATTTCCGTTACATCCGACATTTCGATCGGATTACGCAAATCGGGCTTGTCGCTGCCGTATTTCAGCATCGCTTCGTCGAACGGAATGCGCGGGAACGGCACATCCGTGACCTTCTTTCCGCCGCCAAAATCCGTAAACACCCCGTGCAACACCGGCTCAAGCGCGCCGAACACGTCTTCCTGGGTTACGAAGGACATCTCCATATCGAGTTGATAGAACTCGCCCGGCGAGCGGTCGGCCCGCGCGTCTTCATCGCGAAAGCACGGGGCGATCTGAAAATACCGGTCGAACCCGGCAACCATGATCAACTGCTTGAATTGCTGCGGTGCCTGCGGCAGTGCATAGAATTCACCCGGATGCAGACGGCTCGGCACCAGAAAGTCGCGCGCACCCTCGGGCGAGGTCGAGGTCAGGATCGGCGTCTGGAATTCCACGAACCCCTGTTCAGTCATGCGGCGGCGGATGTCGGAAATCACCTGTGACCGCAGGACGATATTGTTGTGAATTCGGTCGCGCCGTAGATCGAGAAACCGGTAACGCAGCCGCGTTTCCTCGCCGTAATCCTCGTCGCTATTGACCTGAAGCGGCAGGGTCTCGGCCGTCCCCAGCACATCAATCTCTTTGATCACCAATTCGACCTCGCCCGTGGGCAGGGTCGCGTTGATAGTGTCATCGCTGCGCCGGACGACCTCACCGGTTACGCGTATAACGGTCTCCAGCCGCGCGCCTTCGGCGGCCTCGAATATCGGGCTGGAAACGTCTGTGACACATTGCGTGACGCCGTAATGATCGCGCAAATCGATGAATAGCAAATTGCCATGGTCGCGCTTGCGATGGATCCAGCCTGACAGCCTGACTTGCTCTCCGGCATTTTCGATCCGCAGATCGCCGCAGCGATGTGTTCGGTACTCATGCATCATTTTGCCTCAACTCGATAATCGAGCCGGAATTATCCCTCCGGCCGGGTTTGCGGGGCAAAGGCCACGGATTGGCCCGGCCTGTCAAGTGGCGAGGGCCGCGGCTATCATCGAGGCGGAGATTTGTGTATAGCATGCCGCCATGACGCTAATCTCAGATACAGACACGCTCCGCGCATTTTGTGAAAAGGTTTCCGCCTCTTCGGATTTCGTAACCGTCGACACGGAGTTCATCCGCGAAAGCACCTACTGGTCAGAGCTTTGCCTTATCCAGATCGGCGGAAAGGACGATGTCGCGGCCATCGATGCCTTGGCCGATGGCCTCGACCTCACGCCGGTATTGGACTTGATGCGTGATAAGTCGATTACCAAGGTTTTCCACGCGGCGCGCCAGGATTTCGAGATTTTCTACCAGTTGATGGGCGAATTGCCCCAACCGGTATTCGACACGCAGATTTCCGCGATGGTCTGCGGATATGGCGACTCCGTCGGTTATGAAGCGCTGGTCGGCAGCCTCGCGAGAAAGCGCATCGACAAATCCATGCGCTATACGGATTGGCGGCGGCGGCCTCTGTCTGACAAACAGCTATCCTATGCGTTATCGGACGTGACCCACCTTCGGGTGATCTATGAAAAGCTCCGCGACATGCTGGCGGAAAACGGGCGTGTGGACTGGGTCGCGGAGGAGATGGACACGCTGACCAATCCCGCGACCTATGAGCCGGACCCCAATGAATCCTGGCGGCGGCTGAAAGTCCGCACGCCCAAACCCCGTTTCCTGTTGATCCTGCGCGAAATCGCGGCGTGGCGGGAACTGGAGGCCCAGCGCCGCAATGTGCCGCGTAACCGCGTCCTTCGCGACGACGCCCTGCTGGAGATTGCCGCCCAGGCGCCGAAGGATGAAAAGGCCCTACGCTCCTTGCGCGGCATGCGCGGCGGCCAGCCCAAGGGCGACGCGGTAAAATCCCTTTTGGAGGCCATCAAGCGCGGTAGGGAACTCCCCGAGGAATCATGCCCACCGTTGCCGGCCCGGCCCAACAAGCTGGCCCATATGGAAGCGGCGCGCGAGCTGGTCCGGGTACTGCTGAAACATTGCGCCCAGGAACATGGGGTCGCCCAGAAATTGATCGCCAATGCGGATGAAATCGAGACGCTGATATCCGAACCGCGATCGGATATTCGTCCATTGTGCGGCTGGCGGCGCGATCTGTTTGGCGATCATGCCGTGGCCCTGCTTCAGGGGAGGCTGGCGCTGGCAGCTAACGGATCGGATATCCGGCTGGTTGAGCCCGGCAAGCAGGTTTAAGACCACTCCGGGAACACGTCGCGCACGAAAGGAATTGTGATCGCCCGGTGGCGCGACAGCGCTTGCGCATCAAGCCGATCCACAATATGGCGCGCGGCATCGAAGCTTCGATCCATGCGGACAGAGATATAGGAAAGCACTTCGGGCGAAACCTGAACCTGCCGGTCGGCGAACATCTTTATCAGCACGCCCCGTAGCATGTCGTCATCGGGCATGGTGATTTCGGCAACGGGCAAGGTTTTCAAACGCGATATCAGATCAGGCAATCCGCGCTTCCAGCGGGCCGGCGGTTCCGCGCAAGCGATCAACAAAGCGCCGCCGCGCGCCGCCACACAATTGAACAGATGGAAAAGACCTTCCTGATCGGCCCGATCGGCATCATCCACAAAACAGGCCGACAAGCTTTCATCGCCCAGCACCGCCTCAAGCGCGCCGGCCGTGCTCTCAGCCTTGATCTCCAGCGCGCCACTTTGCGCCCGCCAGACCGCGCCCAGATGAGTTTTCCCGGCCCCTGGCGGACCGCAAACGACCAGCCCGGGCAGTGGCCAGTCCGGCCAACGGTCAATCCAGCCTATCGCCTCGCTATTGCAATCGGAAACCAGAAAATCATCCCGCCCCTGCGCCTGCCTCTGCGGCAGGGTCAGAACAAGCTGGCGATCGCCATTCATAACGCTAGGTGCCGCCCCCACCGGTAAAGGTGCCGCTTTCCCGATAGCGCGCAGCCGCGAAGCGGGAAAGCACACCGACGACCGCCGCGACAGGCACCGCCAACAGGACGCCGGTAAAACCAAACAGGGTCCCGCCCGCCATCAAGGCGAAGATCATCCAGGCCGGATGCAGACCGACCTGGTCACCAACCACTTTGGGCGTGACGAAATTTCCCTCAATGATCTGACCGGCGGCGAATATCGCTGCCACAATCAGAATTGGCAGCCAGCCATCAAACTGGGCGATCGCCACAGCAATCCCGAGTGCGAACCCGATCAGCATGCCGAAATAGGGAACAAAAGAAATCAATCCGGTCAGGAGCCCGATAATCAGACCGAATTCAAGCCCCACGAGAATTAGACCGATTGCATAAAATATCCCGAGGACGATGCAGACCGTCAGCTGCCCCCGAACGAAGCCTGCAAGCACCCGGTCGATCTCCCGGACGACCTCACGAATAGTCTTCGCATAATCCCGCGGCAACAACCCGTCGACCGAAGCCACAATCCGGTCCCAGTCGCGCAACATATAAAACAGCACGATCGGCGTTATCACCAGGAGCGACAGCAGGTTGACGATGGCAAGACCGCCACCCCACAGCCCCTTGACCACGCCGCCAAGCCATTTAAGCGAATCCGGACCGGCGAGGTTCTGGACTTTTTGTTTCAACGCAGCGCTCTGTTCGGCGCTGAGACTCTCCTGAAGCCGTGCCAGCAATGATATCGCGCCGTCACGAAGCTCTTCGATATAGTCGGGCGCCCGGTCGACCAGACCGATAAGCTGGTGATAGAGCATCGGTGCCAGGAGGAGCAGTACGCCAACGACCGCAAGAACCGCGCATATTGTCATCACCGTCGCGGCTGCCCAGCGCGGCATCCCTTTTCGTTCCATCCAATCCACTGCCGGATCTAGCAGATACGCCAGCGCCAGCCCCGCGACGAACGGGAACAGGATTTCAGAAACCCCCCACAGAAAGGCGAGAAAAAGGATCGCCCCCACGATCAGCCATAATTGTTTTGGCATCATCCGCTCCCGCTATCCGGTTCGGGCATATCCCCCCGGAACAGGGTCACAATATAGGCCCCACCCGACAATATCGTCGATATTCCAACGAGATAAATCAACCAAAGCTTGGCGCCGTCGAAAATCTGCCCATATCCCAGTTCGGCGAGGATCCAGACCGCCAGCGCGATCTGCAACGCGGTATTCGCCTTACTGATCAGCAGGGGACGCATCCGCACGGTTGCCAGGGAGATATGCAGCAGAATCACGCCACCGATAATCAACACGTCGCGGAAAACAACCAGGATGACGATCCAGAGCGGTATTTGACCGATATGGCCCAGCGTCACATAGACCCCGACCAGTAATGCCTTGTCAGCAACAGGATCGAGGAAATTCCCGAGGGTCGAGGTCTGGCCCCAATGTTTGGCGATATACCCGTCGAGCGCATCCGAGACGCCGGCGGCGACAAATAGCCAGAACGCCCAAAAAAACTCGCCATTGAGGATAAGCCAGACGAGCGCGGGGACGCTGAACAGCCGGGCAAGCGAAATTAGATTGGGCAGGTTAACCACGAATCTTCATACCGATCAGCGGGTTGCGGTCCCATCAACCACCGCGATTACCCAGTTTTCCGCATCACGAATGAGATCGAGATTGCGTTGCGAAAGCCCGATGCGCAACTGTGCCGGATCGCCGAAATAATACAATCGCAGGAACGCTTTTTTCCGCGAGATGCGATCGATTTCAACCTGTTCGATTGCCGCCACGGATTCCAGCCTGGCTCGAATGGAAATCCATTGCGGCAATCCTGAAAACGCGACCGTCGCGTCGATCGTCGCGCGGTCCTCGAATCTGATCTGGTTGTTGACCTTCCAGCTTTCGGAAATATCGGCCCGGATCTGAGCGGCGGCCTGCGCCAGGAGCGACTCCACCGGAGTGTCGGGCGCCGCCCGCAAGCTGCGGACTTCCGTGTTATCGGCGGCGCCGGTCCCGAACCGGCTGATTACGAGTTCTATCACCGTCTCGGATGTCTTAGCGTCGGTCCGCACGGCGGCGACGGCCAACAACACCCCGCCCGCGCCATAGCGCCCGGCCACAGCACTGATGCGGGACTGTTCGCCGTTGAGCGCCTGATCGGCGTTGATCAACTCATTCAGCTGCGGATCGTCTCCGGGCACGCTCAGCGGCACCAACGCGTATGAACGAGGCAATTCCGCCCACGCCTTGCGCCAGCTGTTTTCCGTTTCCCAGAGCAAATCGCCGCCTTCCCGGCGCAAAACCGGCAGCACCACAAGCGGCTTACTGAATGTTTCGGCGAATCCGGCGCCCGATTCCCGCAAATAGCGGCGCACTTCATCCGCGGCGAAGCCGATACTGAGCGTCGCGATATAGCGCACCTGAGAGTTTTTCTCGCTCTCGATCTGGACCCCGGAAATCAATCCCTCAAGCTGTTCGGCGGCGGGGAGCGGCACTTTCGGGCGCTCATGATCGAGCACCAGCCTGTCGAGCAGGCGGCGAAAAGCCAATTGCCGTCCTTCGGCCAGGGCAAGCCCTCTCGCCGCGGCAGCCGATTCGGCGGTCTTGTCAACGTCAACGCCGCCAACCGTGTAGGGATCGACCGTCTGCGCCGCCGCAGAAACGCAAAGAAACGCGGCATAAACGGGAATCAACGCCAGCAAGATTCGAAGGCGCCGCATATGGTCAAAACACGACATTGCAAACCTAAAGAGAACCGGTATCTTCGCGGTAGAACCGCTATCGGATTGTCAGGAGATTATCCCGATTTCAACCGGCAAGAAAGACATAAGCGCCAGCAGCTACAAGGCGGCCGGTGTCGATATAGACGCGGCGGCCGGCCTTGTCGAGGACATCAAAACGCATGTGCGCTCAACAAACCGGGCAGGCGCCGATACGGAGATTGGCGGTTTCGGCGGGCTGTTCGACCTTGCCGCCGCCGGCTTCAACGATCCGGTCCTAGTCGCGGCGACGGATGGAGTCGGTACAAAACTGAAGATCG
This sequence comes from uncultured Rhodospirillaceae bacterium, assembly GCA_964492555.1. GTDB lineage: Bacteria > Pseudomonadota > Alphaproteobacteria > MPNO01 > UBA2964. Next base: position 35,595 of record CAZBKQ010000004.1, read on the forward strand.
CGCTTGAAACCGGACGGCACGACACGGTCGGGATCGACCTCGTTGCGATGTGCGTCAATGATCTGGTCGTGCAGGGCGCCGAACCGCTGTTTTTTCTCGATTATTTCGCGACCGGCAAGCTGGACCCCGCCGCCGCGGAAGAGGTCGTCGCGGGCATCGCCGCCGGTTGCCGAGATGCCGGTTGCGCCCTGATCGGTGGCGAAACCGCCGAAATGCCCGGCATGTACGCGCCGGGCGACTATGATCTGGCGGGTTTTTCGGTCGGTGCGGCGGAACGGGGGGCGATCCTGACCGGGGCCGGCATCTCGGCCGGAGACGTGGTTCTGGGAATGGCATCGAGCGGCGTTCATTCCAACGGCTTTTCCCTGGTCCGAAAAATTATCGCCGATCAGGGGTTGTCTCTTGCGGAGAATTCTCCTTTCGGTGCCGGAACGCTGGGAGAAGCGCTTCTCGAACCCACCCGGATTTATGTCCGCTCCTGTCTCTCCCTCCACCGCGCCGGACTGGCCAAGGGGTTTGCCCATATCACCGGCGGCGGGCTTTACGAGAATATCCCGCGCATACTTCCCGATGGACTGGGCGTTTCGCTGGACGCCACCCATTGGAAAGCGCCGCCGGTCTTCGGCTGGCTGGCCGATGCCGGCGATGTACCGGCTTACGATATGGGGCTGACCTTCAATTGCGGCATCGGCATGATCACGGTGGCCGCGCCGGAAAATCGCGAGGCGGCAATAGAGTTGCTGTCACGCGATGGTGAGACTGTCTCCGTGATCGGCGAGGTCACAGAGTCCCCTGACGGTGCGGACCGGGTGCGTATTGCGAACCTGGACGAGCTATGGAACGGCTGAAGACGGCAATCCTGATCTCGGGCCGCGGCACGAACATGCAGGCCCTGATTGAGGAATGCGCCGCGCCGGACGCGCCGGCAGAAATCGTTTTCGTGTTGTCCAATGTCCCGGGCGCACCGGGGCTTGAACGGGCCAAAGACGCGGGCCTGACCACCGGGGTGCTCGATCATCGCGAATTCGGCGACCGGGAATCTTTTGAAGACGCGCTTTCGGCCACGCTGGAAGGTCATGGTGTCGAATTTATATGCCTGGCCGGGTTTATGCGGCTTTTGACAAACCGGTTTGTCGATCACTGGCGCGACCGGCTGATCAACATCCACCCCTCGCTCCTGCCCGCCTATCCGGGGCTCGACACCCACGAGAGGGCCATCGCGGACGGCATCAAATTCGTCGGCTGCACCGTTCATTTCGTGCGCGTTGAAATGGATGCAGGTCCGATCATCATCCAATCGGCGGTGCCGGTCCTTCCGGACGATACACCGGAGACCCTGGCCGCCCGCGTTCTCGCCGAAGAACACAAATGTTTTCCCTTTGCGCTGCGCCAGGCGGCGATGGGCAATATTCGCATTGTAAACGAAAAGGTTATCGTTGACGGCGCGGAACCGCCGCCCGGGGCGGTCGCCAACCCCGACACCCGGCACTGAGCCGCCGCACAGGGGTTGACGGGCGTACGGACGGCTAGGTAGAAAAAATTGCCTGTCTGGGGCAAATCACGTTAAGGAAAACGTTATGGCATATACCAACGAAGACATCGCGAAAAAGGCGAAAGACGGCTTCAAGGGCTTCTGTCAGGTAAGCACCTACAGCACGGTTGCCGTTATTGTCGCGCTGCTGCTGATGGCGGCGTTCCTGATTTAGGGAACAACCGCCTTTTCTCAGGGTTCGGGCTGCGGCGCCCTTATCCGACGATTTCAGTCTGAGAAAAGAAAAAGGCGATCTCGATCGCGGCGTTTTCCAGTGAATCGGAGCCATGAACGGAATTGGCTTCGATCGATTCGGCGAAGCTGGCGCGGATCGTGCCTTCGTCGGCGTTGGCGGGGTTCGTCGCCCCCATGATCTCTCGGTTACGCGCGACGGCATTTTCACCTTCCAGAACCTGGGCCACGACCGGTCCTGAAATCATGAAATCGCATAAATCGTTGAAGAACGCCCGTTCCGCGTGGACCGCATAAAACTGTTCCGCCTGCGCCCGCGTAAGCTGCAACCGCCGCTGAGCGATAATCCTCAGACCAGCCTCCTCAAACTTCGCATTGATCTGCCCGGTGAGATTCCGCCGGGTCGCGTCGGGTTTGATGATGGAGAGTGTGCGCTCAATAGCCATGACGTCCGAAATTCCTGTGATTTTTTGCTAACGGCGCGGCTTATAGCCGGTTGACGGGGCTTCGGCAACAGGGTTCTTCGGCGAGAGCACGACCATATTATTTTTTCGGCACCGGGCCGGGCCGAACGACGGACAGCATTTACGGCTTAGCTGATGAGTGCGGCATTCCGACACATTGCCGCCCCCGGGAAATTTCATCGAAAATAAAAAGAAAAAACCCTGATACGGCACTAAGGGAGGGAGAAATGGTCGAGACTACGCAGCCAACCCGTTCGTCGGCGCCAACACCCACGCCGATGCCCGGGGTCTTGCCGGTTGCCGCCGGTGACATCATCCATATTCTGGGCGCCGGTCTTCGCGACTTTCGCGCCGCGCCGCTTCTGGGCATTGGCGTCAGCAGCATCTATGCCGTCGGTGGATGGTTTCTTTTTTTGCTGCTGGTGAGGTTCGATCTTCCGTTTCTGGTATATCCGCTGGCAGCGGGTTTTGCCCTGATCGCACCTTTTATCGCAACCGCGTTTTATGCGATCAGCCGCAACCTTGAACGCGGCGAATCTCCGTCCTGTGGGCGCATGAAGCAGGAGGTCTGACGCGCGTCCCGGCGCGACCTCGGTTGGATGGCACTGGTTACAGGCTTTGCCTTGTTCATATGGATGGATATCGCGGCGCTACTGACCTTTGGCTTCCTCGGGCTCAAATCATACAGCGCAAAGGAATTATTGCGCGAGATATTCACCACCCCGACGGGTGTTCTTTTTCTGCTGATCGGCAACGCCGTCGGCGCCTTTCTGGCGCTTACCGTGTTTTCGATTTCCGTGACGTCGTTCCCAATGCTGTTCGACCGCGACGTCGATTTCGTCACCGCCATGATCACCAGTGTGAAAGTCGTTTCCACGAACCTGACGGCGATGATTTTATGGTGCTGCGTGATCGCGGCGTTAATAGGGCTATCATTGTTGTCGGGGCTCATCGGGTTGCTGGTGGTCCTTCCGGTATTGGGACACGCGTCGTGGCATCTCTACCGTAAGGCGGTTGCACCCGCTGCGGGTTAACCATAGCGGTCAGCTTTTCAGCTAGACAAGAATGCGGCGCGATTGGCGAAGATCAGCCGTCCTTCTTCGTCCATCCGCCGCTTTCGGTTTGCTGCCAATAAGTCAGTTCGTGCCCCGCATCGCGATAGGCTTTCCACCTTTCGCGGGCGGCAGCGACCGCATCGGGGTCATTGCCGTTGAACATCTCCAGACAGCGCTCATATCCCTCAAAATCCACCGCCTGGGCGCCGTCGGTTACAATCAGTATCTGCGATCCGTTCGGATTTTCCTGTGAGCCGGTAAGCCATATGGGCTGCTTCTCCGCCTGCCCCTCCCGGTTGCTTCCATGCGGCAGGAAAGATCCCTGCTCGTAGGTCCACAGGGCGGCATTGAGGCACTGCACCCGCTCTTCCGAACCGGCCCGCACCACCGCACGCTTGCCCGAAGATATGACCTTCTCAAGCAACTTCGGCAGGGCCTGCTCCAGGGAAGAGCGCGTCAAATGGTAGAAACCGATATCGGTCATGGCCGGTTCGCCGCCTTACCCCTCCTCATAATGATCGGCGACGAGCCGGTCGAGCAAACGCACACCGAACCCGGTGCCGCCCCGCGGCGCGGTCGGTTTGTCGCTATTTGACCAGGTAACCCCGGCGATATCCAGATGAGCCCATTTGACGCCGTCCTTCACAAAACGCTGCAGAATTTGCGCTGCGGTAATACTGCCCGCGTCGCGTCCACCGACATTTTTCATATCGGCAATTTGTGACTTCACTTGCTTGTCGTAATCGCTGCCCAGCGGCAAACGCCAAACCGGCTCCCCCGTTTGACGGCCGCTTTCGGCCAGTTGCAGCGAGAGATCATCGTCATTGCTGAACAGACCGGCATGATGATGCCCCAGCGATATGATGATGGCGCCAGTCAGTGTCGCCAGGTCGATCATCGTGTGCGGCTTGAATTTTTCCTGGCACCACCACATGGCATCGGCCAGCACCAGACGCCCTTCGGCATCGGTATTGATGACCTCTATCGTCTGCCCCGACATGGTGGTGACCACATCGCCCGGCCGCTGCGCGGTTCCGGACGGCATGTTTTCCACCAGCCCGACAACGCCGACGGCATTCACTTTCGCCTTGCGCGCGGCCAACGCATGCATCAGCCCGGCGACGACACCGGCGCCGCCCATGTCCCATTTCATGTCTTCCATGCCGCCGGCCGGCTTGATCGAAATGCCGCCCGTGTCGAAAGTTACTCCCTTGCCGACAAAAGCGATGGGACGCTTGTCCTTCGCCTGCGGCGCGCCGTCCCAGCGCATGGCGAGAATTCGGGGCGCATTGGCGCTGCCCTGCGCCACCCCGAGCAACGCGCCCATGCCCAGTTTTTTCATCTGAGTCTGATCCAGCACCTGGAGCTTGATGCCCAGTTTGGCCAGCGCGCGAGCGCGGCGGACGAAGCTTTCCGGGAAAATCACGTTGGCCGGTTCCGAAACGAGGTCCCGGGTGAAGAACACACCGTTCGCGACTTTTTCCATCGGCGCATAGACACGTTTGGCCTTGGCCACGTCGCGCACGCCGACGGTCAAACTGCGCAGCGCGGGTTTGTCGTCCTTTTTCTCCGTTGTACGATATTTGTCGAACCGGTAACTGCGCAGCAACGCGCCATATCCGGCATTCGCGGCGATTTCCGCAGCGGATAATTTTGATCCCGGCACCGGATCGGCGCATAGAAGCGCGGCACTGTCATTTGCGAGAAGAGCGCATGCTCCGCCACCGGCGGATTGAGCGGCGGAGGCATCGAAATCCTCTCCCTTGCCGACGCCGATAAGCAGAATGCGCGACGCCGCGACGCCGTGTGGCGCATTCAGCATCAGCGTTTGTCCCGCCCCCCCGGAAAAACGGTTATGGGCAATTGCGCGGTTGATAGCGCCGCCGGTTGCCTTGTTCAGCTTCTCAGAGGTTGCAAGCAGGGTTTCGTCGGCGGCGACAAAGGCGGCAATCGCGCCCTTACGTTTCAGATCGGCGGCGCCAAAATTGATACGCATCGTTGGTAATTCCTTTCACTCGGCGAAAATTCTGTCGATTGGAGGATATCCGGATTTGTGCCGTTGCAAAGCGGATTTCGTCAAACGGAAGACTTGGGCCGATGCCCCTAACCGTGCTAGGAGAAACGCGATCAGGGCGCCGCGCGCGGCCACCCGAAATCATCCTGCGATTCGATATCGATGTCAGAGGCTTTAATTCCCTCGCAATTTCAATTTCTCGGACTGGCGTCCGTGGCCGTCGTCCTGATGGGGTTGAATTTCGCCGGGCTGCTGGCCGGTGGCCGGAAAACCTTCGGCGAGACGAGAATTTTCCTCGGCTGGGGGGTAACGGTCTTCATCTTTACTGTCGCCAGCGTGCTCGGGCCGTTTTCCTTTCACTGGTATTTCCTGGGCGTGATGGTGTTGGCCGCGCTCGGGTTTCTGACGGGCGTCTACCGATCGCCGCAGACCCAGAAAGCCGCGACGTTACGGATATTTATTCTTGGTCTTCCGGTGGCGTTTCTGATCGCGGCGATGGTGCCGACGCAATGGGACGACCTCACCCAATGGCTGCCGAATGCCAGATATCTGGTGGAACACAACGCCTTTCCCGGACCCGGACTGCCGGAGAGCCCCTCAAACTTCCCCGCCTACCCTTACGGCCTGCCCGTCCTTGTCTATCTGAGCAGCGTCATAGCGGGAGGTTTTACGGAAAATGCGGGGCCTATCTATAATTTGTTCTTCACCCTGCTGTTCGGTGTGGCGGTCTTCCGGATGATAAAGCACGGATATCCAGAGGATGATTTCGATATCCGTCGCTGGGGTGTCTGTGCGATCGCCGCTCTTTTTGTCACCGCGCTCAACCCCACCTGGATCACCCGGCTGACTTTCAGCAGTTATTCCGATGTCGGCACCAGCATGGCCTTCGGGTTGACCGCCGGGCTGGCCTGGCTGTCATACAATGCGCTTGCAAGCGGCGAGGACCGGGAAGCAAACCTCTTCGCCTGGCAGGCCGGGCTTGCCGCCTGTGCCGTCGTCGGATTGCGTCAGGCCAATCTGGTTTTGATTGTCCTCCTCGCCATAAGCGTTCTTTGGCTGATGATCGTCGAGAAACAATGGCGATGGCGGATAAACGCTCTCGTGCTGGGCCGGTTGGTACTGGCCCCCGTCGCCGTTTGGCTGGCATGGCGTTGGCAGGTGGAAACACGCATTGGCGGCGGCGAATTTTCATTCCGCGCGCTGGAAGCATGGAACACCAACGATCTGGGCGCGGTCCTCTCGAAAATGTTCACCGTCGCGACCAATAAGGGCGGGTATTTCCTTCTTATGATGGGTGCCGTTTTCCTGGGAACCAGGACCCTGATCAAACGCGACAAGGCGCCTTATGCCCGGCTGTGCGTCATCGCAGCCATTCTGTTCGTCGGATACAATCTTTTTCTGCTGATTGCCTATCTGGGCGCATTCACGCGTACCGATGCGCTGCGCGCGGCTTCTTACTGGCGGTACAACTCGCATCTTGGCGGTGTTTGCCTTCTATTCATCGCGGCGTCCGCGCAAGCTATCTTCAGGATGAAATCCTGGCGCGCCGGGCCGGTATTGAAATGGGCCGGCCCGATTGCCGTTATTCTGGTTCTCGCCGCCCCGGCCCTGCTGTCAAAGAAGCTCCGTTTTGATATTCACCCGCGCTACGCCTTCGCGCGTGACGTCGGCAAGGAACTTAAGGAAATTTTATCGCCCCGGGACAGGCTGATGCTGGTCGACCCCGCCGACGACGGTCAGTATCTGACGATCATGAAATATATGATGTACGGATCCGCCGAAATTCCGGTAACCAGCACTTCCTGGAATGATCAGGATTCCGATCGTTTGCGGGAACTTCTGAACCTGCGGAAGATCACCCACGTCTGGACCTACGGTTCTCCCCAAAAAGTCGCGACGGCACTGAAAGTTCGGTTATCCAGCGAATCCGCAAGCCTGTTACACTATCGGGATGGGGCTTGGCGCACGATAAGGGAATGGCCGGCGCCCGAAGGGCACGAAAAGGACACCGGCAAAGGCAAGTGACATGGACCGGAGAACAGCCGTCATCATCCCATGCCACAACGAGGCTTTGACGATTGCAGAAGTCGTCCGCGGTTTTCGTGCCGCGCTGCCGGAGGCGGAAATTTTTGTCTACGACAATAACTCGACCGACGGGACGGTTGAGGCTGCCACCAAGGCAGGCGCCACAGTCCGCCACGAAAGACATCAAGGCAAGGGAAACGTCGTCCGGCGCATGTTCGCCGATATCGATGCGGATATTTTCGTCATGGTCGACGGTGATGGCACCTATGACGCGGCCGCCGCGCCGATGCTGATCGAAAGACTATGCGCGGAGAATCTCGACATGGTTGTCGGTGCGCGCCGGGACTCCTCCGAAGACGGACTCTACAGGCCCGGTCACCGCATCGGAAACCGGTTGCTGACATGGTTCGCCGCGAAAATTTTCGGCAGCCGGTTGCGGGACATGTTGTCGGGATACCGCGTTTTTTCCAGGCGTTTCGTAAAAAGTTTTCCCGCGCTCAGCAGCGGCTTCGAAACCGAGACGGAGTTGACGATCCACGCCTTGCACCTCCGCCTGCCTATTGCGGAAGTCGATACCGACTATGCGGCGCGGCCCGACGGCTCGGACAGCAAACTCAACACCTGGCGCGACGGCGTTCGAATCCTTTGGACCATCGGACTTCTTTTCAAAGAGGCGCGTCCGTTTCTGTTCTTTTCGATATTGGCCGCCCTCCTCGCCCTTGTTTCTCTTGGACTTGCCTATCCGGTCGTCAGGGATTTCATAAACACGGGTCTGGTTCCACGCTTTCCGACCGCGATCCTGGCGACGGGCGTCATGATCCTCGCCTACAGTTCCTTTATCTGCGGCGTGGTCCTCGACAGCCTCGGGCGAAGCCGTCTTGAGACCAAAAGGCTGGCCTATCTCCGCGCGGACGCCTCAGACCGGAACAGATGACCGCGAACAGACCCGCAAATCCGTGCGCGCATTTTCCGTTAACGCTATGACAGCCGCCGGCATCGGCACTATAGTGACGCCGTGAAAAAACTGGACTGGTACCTATTCAGGCAACTGCTGGCGGCGACGCTTTTTGTGACGGTGACGCTGACAGGCGTCGTGTGGCTGATGCAGTCCCTTCGCTTTATCGAAATGATCGTCAATCGCGGACTTTCCGTTCCGGTCTTCGTCTATTTCACCTTTCTGCTTTTGCCGACCTTTATCAGCGTTATCCTGCCCATCGCGCTCGTCGCCGCCGTGATTTTTGTCTACAACCGGCTCCTGACAGACAGCGAGTTGATCGTCATGCGCGCCGGGGGATACAGCCAATTCGGATTGGCCAAACCGGCAATCGTTTTATCTTTTCTGATCCTTATTGTCTCTTTCAGCCTATCTCTCTATCTGCTGCCGTCTTCCTTCAGAAACTTCAAGGATCTGGAATTCAGCCTGCGAAATTCCTTCCCGACGGTCCTTCTCCAGGAAGGCGTTTTCAACCAGATGACCAAGGGCATTACCGTCTATATCCGCAAACGCGAAAAGAACGGCGAGTTACAGGGAATTGTCATCCACGACACCAGAACCCCGAAAACACCGATCACGATCATGGCCGATAAAGGGGCGATCGTCGCGGGGGATAACGGACCGCGGGTCATTATGGTCGACGGAAACCGGCAACAGGTCGACCGGAACACCGGGCAATTGTCGCTGCTTTATTTCGACAGGTACAGTTTCGACCTGGATACTGTGAGCAAGGACCGCACCGTAAGATGGCGCGAACCCAAGGAGCGGTATCTCCACGAGCTGTTTTTTCCGGATTCTCAGGAAAAAATTCTGTGGAATTTCCACAAGCTCCGGATGGAGGGGCATTACCGTCTTTCAATGCCGCTTCTGCCGCTCGGACTGACTCTCTCCGTTCTGGCCTTTCTGTTAAGCGGCGACTTCAACCGCCGGGGGCAGCTTTGGCGCGTGCTGGCGGCCGTCGGCGTAACCTTGTGTATAGAGCTGGGACATCTTGGCGTACAGAATCTGGGCGAGAGGACTCCGCAACTCACCCTCGGTATGTATGCGGTGCCCCTGCTTCCCGCAGGGATCGCCCTGTTTGTTATGAGCCCGTGGTCTCGAATATTCCGGAGAACCGACTCCAGAAACGCTCCTTCACTTCCATCAACGGGCTGAATTGCCGGCCATGCGTCTTCATCTGACATTCGCGGCTTATATCGGCCGGCAATTCCTTACCTGGTGGATCGGGGCATTCGCGGCGCTCGCCATGCTGATCGCCCTGTTCGACGCGATAGAGCTCTTGCGCATCACCGCGAGTTCCGATGACATCTCGTTCGGCGTAATCATTTCCATGGTCCTTTTCAAATTGCCCGGCCTTCTTGAAAAAGCCATCCCGTTTACCGTCCTTTTCGGCGGCATGATGGCGTTCTGGCGCCTCAACCGGCATCAGGAATTCGTCGTCGCACGGGCGGCGGGTGTTTCGGCATGGGAGTTCCTGTTACCCGCCGTTCTGCTTGCGCTGCTCATCGGCGTCGTCCAGGTCACTGTCTACGGTCCGTTCGCCTCGACGCTGATGTTGCGGTTCGAACAGTTGCAGGGCGAGCACATAAAGGGCAAGCGAAGCCTTGCCGCGCTTTCCTCCGGCGGCATCTGGTTCCGGCAAACGACTCCAGGCGGGCACTACATCCTGCATGGGGCGAACATCGCGCCGAATACGATGACCCTGAACAACGCGATTATCTTTCAGTTCGACAGATCCAACCGGTTTTTCCAGCGAGTAGATGCCGCCACCGCCCAGTTGGGTAACGGGAAATGGATATTTGCGGATGTCCGGATCACGGGACCCGAAACCCCAGTCGGCACGGCCACCACCTACGAACTGCCCACAGATCTTACCCAGGAAAACATCCAGGACAGCTTCGCGAAGCCGGAAACGATTTCCATCTGGCAATTGCCCGGATTTATCGACGTTCTGGAGAAAGCGGGATTTTCCGGGCTGCGGCACCGCATCTATCTTTACTCCCTATTGGCAGTTCCCTTTCTTCTGTGTTCAATGATTTTGTTTGCGGGCGCCTTTACCTTACGGCAACAAAGGCGCGGCGGGGCGACGATCGCCATCACGTTGGGGGTTAGCACGGGATTTTTGATTTATTTCGGATCCGACGTTGTTTACGCTTTGGGATTGTCTGCGCATCTACCACCCATATTGGCCGCGTGGAGCCCGCCGACGATAGCCTTGCTGTTGGGGACCGGGTTGCTTTTTCATTTGGAAGACGGGTGACGCCCAATGCGCATCGCGTTTTTCCTGACAATCTTAATGTTTTCCGGGCTGGCCAGTCCGGTCATGTCCCAAGGGCAAATCGATAGGGAGACACCCGTCCTGCTTAAGGCGGACGAGGTCGAACATGAGCGGGACCTCAATCTCGTTATCGCCCGTGGCAATGTCGAGCTGGTTCAGGGAAAAAGAATTTTGCGGGCCAATACGGTCACCTATAACCAGAAAGACGACGTCATGACGGCGACGGGGAACGTCGCCATCCTTGAACCGGAAGGCGACGTCCTGTTTGCGGATCACGCCGAGGTCACCGGCGACTTCAAGGAGGGTGTCGCGAAAAACATCCGCCTGTTGCTGAGTGACAATTCCAGAGCCGCCGCAATCAGCGGCCGGATGTCGAACGGCAAGGTCACCCATATGCGCCGCGGCGTTTACACACCCTGTCAGACCTGTGTCGGCTCCAAAGGGACCCCATTGTGGCAGATAAAGGCGTATCGGATCACGCATGATCGCGAAGAAAAAACAATTGAATACCGCGATGCGTTTATCGAAATGTTCGGCATACCGGTCGGCTACACCCCTTACCTCTCTCATCCGGACCCGACGGTAAAGCGCAAATCCGGTTTGCTTCCCGTTTCCGGCGGCAACAATTCCGAGCTCGGCACCTTCGCCCGCATTCCCTATTTCATCGTCCTAGATCGCGACAAAGACATGACCGTGGAACTCATGCCGACCACAAATGGCGGCCAGGTCCTCACAAACGAATACAGGCAACGGTTCGGCTCCGGGCTTCTGGAAATAGACATTAGCGGCACGATTACCGACATCCGGCCAGAGATCCCTGGCGCCGCGAACCAGATCGAGGGCGACAACAAGGCGCGCGGGCATTTCTTCGGACACGGCCGATATCACCTTTCGGATGCATGGCGCCTCGGCGGGGATATAAAGCTGTCATCGGACGACACCTATTTGCAACGCTACAGCTTCGGCAACGACAATGTTTTGGAGAGCAACCTTTTTGTAGAAGGCTTCCACGGCGACAGCTATGCCGCCGCAAAAGCCTATGCGTGGCAGGACCTTCGTCCCGCAAATCTGCAGGGCGACATGCCTGTGATCGCACCGATTCTGAACTATCACTATGTCAGCCCGTCGACACGTTTTGGCGGCAATCTCGACATTGACGCCGATCTGGTATCCCTGTTGCGGACCAACGGCACCGACAGCCGGCGCGTATCGGTGAAGACAACGTGGAATCAGAAAACGATCACGTCCTCAGGCCATGTACTTGGGGCATATGCTTCGCTGCAAACCGACCTGTATCACGCATCACAGGTGGCACAGGATCATCGTGATCCAAGAGATTACTCCAGCGGCGGCGCGGCGAGGATTTATCCCCGCATCGGATTGGACTGGCGGTATCCGCTGGAATCATATTCGGGTTCGACGGCACTGATGATCGAACCAATCGCGGGCGTCATGGCCAGCCCGAGAGGCGGAAATCCGGATCTCATCCCCAACGAGGACAGCCAGGTGTTCGAATTTGACGACACCAACCTGACCAGCCGAAATCTGTTTTCCGGAAGGGACCGTGTCGAAGGGGGACAACGCGCCTATGTCGGCATCGGAAGCGGGGCCTATGGACCCGGCGGTTATACGTCTGCATTTCTGGGACAGACATACCGCTTGAACGATGACGATACTTTTCTTGGGAACTCAGGTGTGGACGGTCAGGTTTCCGACTATGTCGGCCGGGTCATGATCCGGCCAAAATTGCCGATCGAGGCGATTTACCGCTTTCATCTCGACAAGAACAATTTGGAATTCAAACGCAATTCGGTATTTCTGGGCGCGGGGCCGCCGGCACTCAGGCTGAACCTTAACTATGACTTCTTCGATGTCAGTTCGGGAAGCGGAACGTTGCCGGACCGGGAGGAAATTTCTTTCCACGCCAGCTCACAATTATCCGATGCCTGGTCAGTCCGCGCAGCAGTGACCCATGACCTGATAAATAAATTCACATCATCACAATCTTTCGGCCTGACCTATACATGCGATTGCTTTACGTTTGACATCAGCTATAACCGCTCATTCGTTCGGGATCGGGAAATCAAACCGACTGATACTGTTTTGCTGCAGTTGACCTTCAAGAATCTCGGTACATTCGCGACAGCGCAAACCGTTAGCCAACCTGAAACGGCCAATTGATATGGCAGTTATCGGGTTCGGGAAGTGTCGATAGGTATTAATCGCCATGTGGAAACTTGTTTCTGGAAATTTCGCGCAACGCCTGATATGCGCCATCGCAACAGCGGCCACCATCATCTGCGTCGCTTCGATCCCGGCTGGCGCCCAGCAAGTCATGCGCATAGCGGCAGTGGTGAATAACGACATCATCACCGTCCATGATGTGGAGGCCCGTATGCGGATCGTTTTTGCATCGACTGGGCTCCGGGCGACGAAATCAATGGTCGAACGCGTCGGGAGGCGCGTCCTGCGTACCTTGATCGACGAAAAGCTTCAGAATCAGGAAGCCAAAAAAAGCAATATCTCCGTTACCAAGTCTGATTTTTCGCGCGCCGTCTCAGTCCTTGAAAAAAGAAACCGGCTTCGGCCCGGCGGTTTCAGAGAGTTTGCCCGAACGAAAAATATCGATTGGGAGGCCATGGAGGCCCAGATCAACGCTCATATTATCTGGAGCAAACTCATCCGGCGCGTTTTGCGGCCGCGTGTCGTGATAGGCGAAGATGAAGTCGATGAAAAACTCGAACAATTAAAACGAAAAAGGGGAACCAGAGAATTTCAGGTGTCTGAAATCCTCCTTTCGGTCAATGATCGCCAAGACGCCCCCGCGGTGAAACGAAATGCGGACCGCCTGATCGGCGATATAAAGCAGGGCGCGGCTTTCGAAGCCCTGGCCCGCCAATTTTCAGATTCGTCCAGCGCCTCGGTGGGCGGCGATATCGGTTGGCTGCAAGAAGAATTTTTGCCCGGGGTATTCCAATCAGTCGTCCCGGGAATGAAAGCCGGCGATGTCGCGGGGCCAATTCAGGCGGTCGGTGGATATTATATCGTAAAGCTGAACAAGGCACGGCGGGTCCTGGCGGGGTCTCCGCTTGATGGCGAGGTTGAGGTGCAACGCATCCTGTTTGTGCTGCCCGCGAATGCCGGTCAGGCCGAGACGCAATCCCAGATCGACCTCGCCAAACTGATCGGAGAAACAATTTCCGGGTGCGCGGATTTCGACAGGGCCGCAAAAGAAGCGGGTTTCAGGGGGAAGACGAGCATGGGAACGCTTCCCTTGAAGGATCTTGCCCCTGTAGTACGAAAAAACGTCCAGGATTTGCCGGTCGGAAAATCCGGCCCTCCTATTCGCATCGGCAATCAGGTCGCTCTGTTTATGGTGTGCAAACGAAAGGACCCCAAATCCGGACTTCCCGAACGGTACGATATCCGCGGACAGCTATTGCGTGAGAGGCTGGATATTCTCTCCCGCCGTTACATGCGCGACCTTCGGGCGGGGGCCGTCGTCGATATCCGGACATAAAGATGCCATCCGCCGGGCGGTCTCTTCTTGCTGTTACGATGGGGGAACCTTCCGGCATCGGCGGGGAGATAGCGCTCAAGGCATGGGCCATGCGCCACGCCGTATCGACCCCGTTTTTCATACTCGATTCGCCAGCACGGCTGGATGCGCTCGCCAGAGAAACCGGAATCGACAGCCGGATTAAAGAGATCGCCAATGCGGAAGATGCCCCGGATGTTTTCCCGCATGCCCTCCCCGTACTGGCATTGCAACATGACGTAAGCGCCGTCCCGGGACACCCCGATCATGCCAATGCTCCCGCCGTTCTGGAATCCATAGACCGGGCAATCGCGTTTATCCGGTCAAATACCGCTACGGCGATGGTGACCAACCCGATCCACAAGGAAACACTGTATGTCGCGGGTTTCGATTATCCGGGCCACACGGAATATCTGGCCGACAAGGCGGGAAACGGAAGCTCCGTCATGATGATTGCCTCGGACCTCCTGAAGGTGGTGCCCGTTACGATCCACTTGCCGCTCGCGGAAGCGTTAAACCGGATCGACCGGAAAGACATCCTGTATTGTGCCCGAACCGTCCATGCCGCCCTGCGGGACTACTTCGGTATCGTATCGCCGCGCCTCGCGATCTCCGGTCTTAATCCGCATGCCGGCGAAGGCGGTCATCTCGGAACCCAGGAGATCGAGATTATTTCCCCCGCAATTGAGGAACTGAGGCGCGACGGCATTAACGTTAAGGGTCCCTTATCCGCCGATGCCATGTTTCATGAACAGGCGCGACGAACATACGACGCAGCGATTTGCATGTATCACGACCAGGCGCTGATACCGGCTAAAACCCTGGCATTTGAGAACGGCGTCAATGTGACGCTCGGGCTGTCCATCATTCGGACATCGCCGGACCATGGAACCGCGCTCGATCTTGCCGGGACCGGACGCGCCAGCCCCGCGAGCCTGATTGCGGCGCTCAACCTCGCTGCGGACATGGCTGCTGGCAAAGCGGCGCGGGCCGCGCCCGCCTAATGGGCGTGAACTTCTTCGATCCCGACTTTCTGCCGCCTTTGAGAGAAGTCATTGGCACCGGAGGTTTATCGGCCCGGCATGGGTTGGGGCAGCATTTTCTGCTGGATATAAATCTGATCAGGCGAATTGCGGCGAGCGCGGGCGATCTTGCCGGAAAAACCGTTATCGAAGTCGGGCCGGGTCCGGGTGGCCTCACACGGGGGCTCCTCGAGGTTGCGGGGCGTGTCATCGCCATCGAGCGCGACAGGCGATGCCTGGCAGCCTTGGCGCCGCTGGTGGATGCCGCGGAGGGACGGCTGACGCTCATAGACGGCGATGCGACGGAAATATCTCCGAATGATCTTCTGGAAACCGGGGAAAGCGCGGCAATCGTCGCCAACCTTCCCTATAACGCCGGCACGCAAATGCTGATCAACTGGCTGCGCGATCTGTCGCCCATCGACTCGATGACGTTGATGTTCCAGAAAGAAGTGGCGGAACGGATAACCGCGCTATCCGGTAGCCGTGCCTATGGCCGGCTTAGCGTTCTGGCGCAATGGCTATGCGAAACCGAGAAACTGTTCGAAGTCCCCGCCGCGGCCTTCGTTCCACCGCCCAAAGTGGTGTCGACGGTTATCGCCTTGCGTCCGCGCGCCGCTCCCGCCTTTCCGGCGGAATTTTCAGTTCTCGAAACAATGACCCGCGCGGCGTTCGGCCAAAGACGTAAAATGCTGCGCTCTTCCCTGAAATCGGCAATCGCCGACCCGTTGGAAATCCTCGAAGAAGCGGGGATCGATCCCACGCTTCGCGCTGAGAACCTCTCTGTTGACAATTTCTGCGCCATCGCGCGCGCCCATGCTGTGCGCCGGGCACCGGACAGACCTAATACCCCTCCTGAAGACGCTTGACGAACTCGGTGAGCCCCACCAGACGCCGGCGCCGGGATCGCTCAGATGCGAGAATAGCCTCAACCTGGGCGACACTCTGCTCAACATCATGATTGACGATGATGAAATCGTATTCCGCGTAATGGCTCATCTCATCCGGGGCCCGGGCCATACGGGCGGCGACAACCTCTTCCGGATCCTGAGCCCGGCTGTGCAGCCGCCGGTCCAGCTCCGCGGTCGAGGGCGGTAGAATAAACACACTGACGAGGTCTTCTCTCGCCCGTTCCGCGATTTGCTGGGCGCCTTGCCAGTCGATGTCGAATATAACGTCCTTGCCCGTGCCTAACGCGTCCTGCACCGCCGACGCGGGAGTTCCATAGTAATTGTCGAAAACCTTGGCGTGCTCCAACAATTCCCGCCGATTGACCATGAGGTTGAATTCGGTCGGGTCCACAAAATGATAATCGACACCGTCTTCTTCGCCCGGCCGCATCGGTCTGGTGGTGACAGAGATCGACATGGTCAGGTTCGAATCGCGTTCCATCAACAATCGGGAGATCGTCGTTTTTCCGGCGCCGGAAGGCGATGACAGAACAAGCATAAGCCCGCGGCGGTCAATGCCGGAGGCCTGAAACGTATCGGTTGCTGGATTACTCAATATTCTGAACCTGTTCGCGAATTCTGTCGATTGCCGCCTTCAACGCCAGACCGATATCCGTTACTTCAATCGTTGCGGCTTTTGAACAAATCGTATTGGCTTCCCGGTTGAATTCCTGACATAGGAAATCGAGCTTTCGACCGACCGGTTCATCGCTTTCCAACAGTTCCCGCGCGGCGGCAATATGTGACCGCAACCGATCCGTTTCTTCCCGGATATCGGCCTTCACGGCAAGGAGGGATACTTCCTGGGCCAATCTTTCAGGCGCCATGCGTTCATCGCCGGCCAACAAATCATCAATCTTCGCCAATAGCCGCTCACGGATGGCATCGGGTTGCGCTTCGGCGCTGCCAGTGACCGATTCGAGCAGAGATTCGATTTCGTCGACAACACCGGACATCACCTCATAAAGCCGCGCGCCCTCCGCCTCACGGTTCTCGGCAAGCCTGTCGAGAGCCGCCGAAAAGCTCTCTTTCAGAGCAGCGTGCAATGCGGCCTTTTCCTCTTCGGTCGGTTCTTCTTCCGCGATTTCAATAACACCGCGCAGCGCTAGCAAGGCATCGGTCCCGGGCTTCTCCAACCCGAACTTCTCCGCCAGTGCGCTAGCGGCTTCCTGCAAATCGGCAAACGCGTTTTCATTGATGCTGTAGCGGGTATCCTTCTCCGGCGCCTTCAGGGACAGATATACCGAGATATTTCCCCGCGCGAACTTGGCCGTCACCGCCTTGCGAAGGTCTGGCTCAACGGTTTCCAGTCCCGACGGCAGGCGCATTCTCAGATCGAGAGAACGGGAATTGACGCTGCGCAGTTCCCAGCTCCACGTATAACCACCGCAATCGCCGCTTACGGCGCCAAATCCGGTCATGCTTGCTATGGCCACGGGACGTCCTGCATCTCTTCTTGTTATAAGTTGGCGCACTATACTGAGCCCCCATAGCCGCAACAAGGGCAGCCCGTGGTGACCGAAAAACCCAAAACAAATATTCTGATAACAGGCGCATCCTCTGGCATTGGCGCGGCGCTGGCGGCCGAATACGCGGAAATGGGCAACCATCTTGTGTTGACCGGACGGAACCCGAAAAGGCTGACAGCAATTAGCGCCGCGTGCCGCGGAAAGGGCGCCACGGCGGCCGAACACATCATCGACGTAACCGATACATCGGCGATGAATGCGCTTTTTCAGACCGATGGGCCGTTCGATCTGGTGTTCGCCAATGCCGGTATTGCCGGCCCCGAGGGCGGCGGCTTCGCGGAAAACACGCGGCTGATTTTTTCCGTCAATATTGACGGCGTCGCCAACACCCTAATTCCGGCCATCGAGTCGATGAAGGAAAATGGCGGCGGTCAGATAGGCATCGTCAGCTCGATCGCCGGGTTCCGGGGTCTGCCGTCCGCGCCGGCCTATGCGGCATCCAAAGCCGCAGTAAAATCCTGGGGCGAAGGGTTGCGCGGGCGCTACGCCGCCGACGGTATCCGCGTTTCGGTCATCTGTCCGGGGTTTGTCGAAAGCGCCATAACGGCGAGCAATGATTTTCGCATGCCGCTTCTGATGGATGCGCCCCGCGCCGCCCGTATCATCCGGCGCGGCATGGAGAGGAACAAGGGACTTATCGCTTTTCCCTTGCCGATGCTTTTCGGCGCCTGGCTGATGACTGTGTTACCTAACCGGTTTGTCGATTGGGCGACCCGCCGCTTGCCCCGCAAGGAATAAACGCCCCGGCCAAAGCCGGGGCATCCGATCAGCTTTCTTTTTGTTCGATGCTGTGAACGTCGCGCTGCGGAAACGGAATGGAAATCCCTTCCGCGTCGAGCTGCTGCTTGATGCGCTTGTTAAGATCAAACAGCACCGCCCAGTAGTCGCTGCTATTGACCCAGCAGCGCATGTTCAGATTCACCGAGCTATCAGCCAGTGCGACCACCATGGTCTCTGCGGCCGGGTCCTTGAGCAACCGGTCATCGGCATCCATAACGGACTTGGCGACGGCCAACCCTTTCTCAACATCGTCTTCATATGCAATGCCTACGACGATATCGATACGGCGGGTCGGATTACGCGAGAAATTCTTGATCGATGCGCCGAGAAGCTGTCCGTTCGGCACATATACAAAAACGCCGTCCGCAGTCTTCAAAATTGTCGCGAACATCCCGATTTCCTCGACCGCACCCACCTGGCTTCCGCTATCGATGACATCGCCGACCTTGAACGGACGCAAGATGAGAAGAACCACCCCGGCGGCGAAATGAGACAAGGTCCCTTGCAAAGCGAGACCGACCGCCAGACCAGCCGTACCCAAAACGGCGATAATGCTGGCTGTCTCAATGCCGAATTGTCCCAGTACGGCGACAAAGACGACCGCGAGAATGGTGTAACGCAACAAGCCGGAGAGGAAAGGCACCAGCGTGGAGTCCACGCGGCCGGATTTCTACAAGGATTTGCGGAGCTTCGAGCCAGCCCAGCCCGCCACCATCCAGCCGATGATCAGCGTGACCAGAGCGCCGACGACATCGAGCCCGTATGAGGTTAAGAGCGTGGTCGCCTCATTTACGGCGGCGGCGGTCTTTTCATCCATTTTTATCTCCATCTGGAAATTCATCCATTTTTATCTCCATCTGGAAATCGGAAATTATTCTCCCGCGCAGTCAGATAAAGATCAAAACAGAGAGTGTCAATTCAGAGAAATCAGGGCGTCCGCTGGCGTCTGATACGCCGCCACTTGGCGACGTTACGATTATGTTCGCGCAACGTGCGGGCAAACACATGCCCGCCATTGCCATCCGCAACAAAATAGAGATCCTTGCTGTCGGAGGGGTTTGCCGCGGCGGCAAGAGAAGCGGCCCCGGGACTGGCGATCGGCGCGGGCGGCAGCCCCTTATTAGCGTAGGTATTAAAAGGCGATGTCATCTTCAAATCCGCGCGCAATAGCCGGCGGCCCAACGGCCCCGCTCCCCCGGTCAGGGCATAAACGACGGTGGGGTCGGATTGCAGCTTCATGCCGCGTCTCAAGCGATTATGGAACACCGCCGAAACCCTGGCGCGTTCATCGTCGATCCCCGTTTCCTTTTCTATGATGGAGGCGAGAACGTGCAGCTCCTCGGGCGAATTCAATATCGTTTTCGGATCTCGCCGGGCCCAATTTTCGGTGATCGCCGATTTCATCGCCCGCCGCATCCGACGCACCAGATCTTCCCGGCGATCCCCCCAAACGTAGAAATAGGTATCGGGAAACAGGCTCCCTTCCGTCATCGCGCCATGGGGAACTTCTCCGACCAAGCCGTCGGCGCCGTTAACCAGACCGATAATCTGGGCGGTGGTCAGCCCCTCAGGGATGGTCAGACGCCGTTGAACCGTCTTACCAAAGGCAATGTGGCGCGCGACTGCCCAGCTACTGAGTCCCGGTTCGAACAGAAACTCTCCGGCGCGCAATTTTCTGTGCAACCGATCAGCCCGAAGACCCAGCCGGAAAATGACCGGATCATCGATAATCCCGGCATCTGCAAGCTGTCGGGCGATCGTCGCAACGCCGCTTCCCGGCGCGATTACAATCGTCATCGCCTGACGGCGCTCTTCAACGGGCATGGTGTATTTGCTCCATGCCCACCAGACGACAAGCGCACCGGCACCAGCAAACAGCACCGATGCGATCAGGCCCGCGCGGACCAGAGCCCGCATAACGCCCTCAGTAAACCTTTTTGAATATCAGGGTGGCGTTGGTTCCGCCGAAACCGAAGGAATTCGACATCACCGCATTCACGGAGCGTTCCTTGGGCTTGTAGGGGACGAGATCCAGATCACATCCCTCCGACGGATTATCGAGATTCAACGTTGGCGGGACGATGCCGTCACGCATCGCGAGAATGGAGTATATCGCTTCGACCGCGCCGGCCGCCCCCAAAAGGTGTCCGATCGCGGATTTGGTCGAGGACATCGATATATTATAGGCGTGATCACCGAACACCCGTTTTACCGCGTTCAGCTCGATTTCATCGCCAAGCGGCGTCGAGGTGCCATGCGCATTGACATAATCAATGTCTTCCGGGGTCATTTCCGCGCGCTTCAAGGCCGCCTTCATCGCGCGCGCCGCACCATCGCCGTCTTCCGCGGGCGCGGTAACGTGATAGGCGTCGCCGGACAGCCCGTACCCGACGAGCTCTCCATAAATCTTCGCACCGCGCGCCTTTGCATGTTCCAGCTCTTCCAGAACGACAACGCCGGCGCCCTCACCCATCACAAACCCGTCGCGATCAACATCCCAGGGACGCGATGCCGCCGCCGGATTGTCATTAAAGCTCTTGGCCAACGCGCGCGCCGCCGCGAAACCGGCGATACCAATACGGCAAATAGCCGATTCCGCGCCGCCCGCAATCATTACGTCCGCGTCGCCCATCTGAACGAGCCGGCCCGCATCGCCTATGGAATGCGCGCCGGTCGAGCAAGCGGTTACCGCTGCATGATTAGGACCTTTAAACCCGAAACGGATCGAAACCTGTCCCGAGGCGAGATTGATCAGGGTCGACGGAATGAAGAAGGGGGAAATCCGGCGCGGGCCGCGTTCATGCATGATAACGGAGGCATCGTAGATACCTTCAAGACCGCCAATCCCGGAGCCGATCATCACACCGGTCCGTTCGCGGCCATCGTCATCTTCGGGCTGCCAGCCCGAATCCGCGACAGCCTGCGCGGCGGCGGCTATCGCGTAGATGATGAACTTGTCGTTCTTGCGCTGATCTTTCGGCGCCAACCAGTCATCGGGGTTGAATTGCCCTTCATCCTCGCCAAGCGGCACTTCCGCACCGATCGTGACACTTAGATCGGAGGTGTCGAACCCCTGGATGGCGCCGACACCGGATTCCCCGGCAAGCAGCTTTTTCCAGTTATGTTCCACGCCCTCCCCCAACGGGGTGACGAGACCAAGTCCGGTAACGACAACGCGCCTCATCGGATGAAGCTCCGCGGCTATGGATTAGAATGCACGGGACGCTTTCCGCGGCCCGGCGTTAACTGCCGGAATTTTCCTCGATAAAGGAAATGGCGTCTTTGACGGTGAGAATTTTCTCCGCGGCGTCATCGGGAATTTCGCACTCGAATTCCTCCTCGAACGCCATCACGAGCTCGACCGTATCAAGGCTGTCCGCGCCGAGGTCATCGATAAAGCTGGCGCTATCCACGACCTTAGCTTCCTCTACACCGAGATGTTCGACGACGATTTTTTTGACGCGATCCGCAATGTCACTCATGCCAGCTTATCCCTTGAGATTTCGTATGTGGTTAAACTCAATTACAACGCTATACCCGGCTGCCGGGCGAATCGAAAGCATTTCGCGCGGTCCACCCTCCGGTGTGAAGCTTTTAAGACCATTCCGGCGAGAACCGCAAGACGGCAAACGAATTAAATCATCGCCATGCCGCCATTGACGTGCAGGGTCTGGCCGGTGACATATCCCGCTTCGTCACAGGCCAGAAAGGCCACGCAACCGGCGACATCATTCGGCTCACCGAAGCGGCCGGCGGGAATTCTCCCCTGAAGAGCCGATTTCTGATCATCCGAAAGCGCATCCGTCATTGCCGTGCTGATAAAGCCGGGCGCAACGCAATTAACCGTAATGCCGCGCGACGCAACCTCCGCCGCCAATGCCTTGCTCATCCCCGTCAACCCGGCTTTCGACGCGACATAGTTCGACTGGCCGGGATTACCGGTCGCGCCGACAACAGAGGTAATATTGACGATCCGGCCCCAGCGGGCCTTCATCATGCCACGCAAGACCGCGCGGGAGAGACGGAAAGACGCCGTAAGATTGACCTCGATCACCGCTGCCCAGTCTTCATCGGACATACGCATAGCCAGCATATCACGCGTCAGACCGGCATTGTTGACCAGTATTTCGACTGAGCCCATCGCCTGTTCCGCCGCTTTTACAAGCCCGGCCGCCGCCTCGGCATCGTCGAGAGACGCCGGCAACGCATGGGCGTTTTCACCGAGTTCTCCGGCTAATGCGTTCAGCGCCTCTTCGTTTCGTCCGCTAAGACCGACAGTGGCCCCTTGCGCGTGAAGAGATCGCGCAATGGCGCCGCCGATTCCGCCGCTGGCCCCGGTCACCAGCGCAGTTTTGCCTGAAAGATCGAACATGCTTCTTTTCCCTTTTTTGCCGAGACCGCTATAGAGTCGCCGCGAACGCCTCAATGCCCTCGGGATCGGATACGGAGACCGCCTCCAGATCGCGGTCGATCCGCCGGGTCAACCCCGCCAGAACGTTACCCGACCCGACCTCGACCAGCTTTTCGACGCCCGATTCCTTCAGTTTAAGCACGCATTCGCGCCAACGGACCATTCCGGTTACCTGATCGACAAGAAGACGCCGGATGGCGTCCGGATCCTGAACCGGTTCGGCGGTGACGTTGGCGATAACCGGGATGATCGGCGGCGCGGCATTAACCGCGGCAAGCGCCTCCGCCATTTTTTCCGCGGCGGGTTGCATCAGCGAACAGTGAAACGGTGCGCTTACCTGAAGAGGCACCGCCCGGCGGGCCCCGAAATCGCCCGCTTTTTCGACCGCGCGTGCAATCGCGCCGGCATGGCCTGACAACACGACCTGGCCGGGCGCGTTGTCGTTGGCCGCGGAGCAAACCTCGCCTTCCGCAGCCGCCTCGGCCAACGAATGCGCGGCATCCAGATCAACACCGAGCAGCGCGGCCATTCCACCCTCACCCACCGGGACCGCGGCCTGCATTGCCTGACCACGGGTTTTCAAAAGCCGCGCTGTATCTGCGACGGTGAACGTCCTGGCCGCCGCGAGCGCGGAATATTCGCCAAGCGAATGCCCGGCCACAAAAGCCGCCTTATCAGCGATATCGAGCCCGCAATGCCCTTCCAGGACCCGGATTGCCGCCAAACTGACCGCCATAAGCGCCGGCTGGGCGTTCTCGGTCAGCGTCAATTCGTCTTCCGGCCCGTCACACATCAGCCGAAACAGGTTTTGTCCCAGCGCATCATCGATTTCTTCAAAGGTTTCACGGGCTTGACCAAAAGCATCGGCCAGCGCGCGGCCCATGCCCACTGCCTGAGACCCCTGCCCGGGAAAGACAAATGCGAGTGTCATAAAACCCTCTTCTTTTTCGGTGTGTGTCAAAGGATATCGGCTGACAGTTGATAATCCCGCACGGAGTCCTGTCAACCACCGACCGGAAACCATTGCGGGAGGCTATTCTCAGGCTTGCACCGGGCGGTCAAATGTGTATATTTGCGCGCCCTGAGGCGGGGCTGATCGTCCGGATCGGCGTTTATGTCCGGCAATCGCCGCCTTTATTCGGTTTCAACCAGCGGATTTTGCCCGTCGAGCGGCGGTTTGCCGATTTTTGATAAGGAGTTCGAACTTGTCCTATTACGAAAGCGTCTTCATTGCGCGCCCGGACATCACAGCCGCGCAGGTTGAATCCCTGACGGAAACCTTCAAGGGGATCGTTTCCGAAAATGGCGGGACCGCGACCAAGGACGAATATTGGGGCCTGAAATCCCTTGCTTACAAGATCAAAAAGAACCGTAAGGGCCACTACACCATGATCAACCTTGAGGCGCCGCCCGCCGCAATCAGCGAGCTGGAGCGCAACATGCGCCTTAATGAGGATATCTTGCGCTTTATGACCATCAAGGTCGACGCGCTCGAAGAAGAGCCCTCGGTAATGATGCGGAACAAGGGATCGCGCGATGATCGTGGCCGCCGCGATGATCGTGGCCGCCGTGACGACCGCGCGCCGCGTCAGGAAGCGTCCCCGCAGGAAGAGAAGCCCAGTGAAGGAGGGGACGAATGAGAAGCCGCCGCCCGTTTTTCCGCCGGCAGAAGAGCTGCCCGTTTTCCGGCCCGAACGCGCCGAAGATTGATTACAAGGACGTCAAGCTCCTGCAGCGCTTCGTCTCCGAACGCGGCAAGATCGTTCCGCGCCGGATCACTGCGGTATCCTCCAAAAAACAGCGTGAACTTGCCCGCGCCATCAAACGGGCCCGCAATCTCGCGCTGATGCCGTTCGTTCTCGACTAGAGCGGACATTCGGGTCCATCGGTGAATAAAGCGCTCTCGCTGGCGCTGCTTGCCGGGGTTTCCAGCGCCCTACTCAGTCTTTTCATATTCGGCCCCGCGCCCCTGTTCGCGGTCGGGTTGGTGTATGGTGCCGCCTGGGCATCGATCAGCGCCGCGATCGGGGCGCTCGCCGTTCTCGCGGCTGCAGGCGGCATAAATACGCTTTCCTTTCTGGCCATTACAGCAATACCGTCGGCGATCGCGGTCAAGATGGCTCATGAAACGGCCGCGCGGGGCAAAGCGCCCGATTGCGGGCAAATCCTCGCCGCGATTTCTGTTTTCGGCATCGCGGCGATATTTTTCCTGATCGCCGATATTCTTGGAATGGGAACCCGGATCGAAGCGCAGATCGAACAAACTTTCAGGGATTTCTTTTCGCAGCTTCAAACGACCGGCGACGCGGCGCAAGCAAGACGCGCGGAAATTGCCCTGGACGCGCTCGCCCGTTTCGCTTCCTCGATCTCCTCGGGCGGCCTTGCCACGGCGTCATTCCTGATCCTGGTCCTCAATGCGGTTTTTGTGGAATCGATCCTGCGCCAAACCGGTAATTCGCAGCTGCCCAGACCGCGTTATTCGGCAACCCTGCCGCCGGGATGGCTCAGCTTTTTATTCCTCGGGGCGATCCTCTTGACATTTTTACCGGGAATTCCGGGGAAATTGGGGCTGAATGCCGTAATTTTTCTATCATTTCCCTTTCTTCTCACCGGCTTAGCGGTTATACACACGCTTTCGCGCCGGGCCGGCAATCCGAAAGCCGTCCTGGTCGGTTTTTATATTTCGCTGTTTGTGTTTGGCGTTATATTCGGCCTCTTCGTCGCTATCGGCGGATTTTTGGCCGTTATTGGCGCAATCGAACAGTGGGTTGGGGTAAGACGGCGCTTCGGTACGCGCCCCCCGAATGATCAGGAGGATGAGTGATGGAAGTAATCCTTCTCGAACGGATCGAGAAGCTCGGCCAGATGGGTGACGTGGTCACGGTCAAGCCGGGATTTGCGCGCAACTATCTGCTGCCGCAGAAAAAGGCGCTTCGCGCGACCAAGGATAACAGAACGACTTTCGAGACCCAGCGGGCCCAGTTGGAAGCTGTCAATCTCGAACGCCGCTCCGAAGCGGAATCCGTCGGCTCGAAGCTGGACGGCGAGTCCTTCGTGATTGTCCGCCAGGCGAGCGACAACAATCAGCTTTACGGCTCAGTGACGGTGCGCAATATCGCCCAGGCGATTACCGAAGCGGGCTTTACCATCGACAGCAAGCAGGTCCAGATGGGCAATCCCATCAAGACGCTGGGGCTTCACCCGATCCGCATCATGTTGCATCCGGAAGTGGCGGTAACCGTTACCGCCAATGTCGCGCGCTCGGAAGAAGAAGCGCAGCTTCAGGCCGAGGGCCGCATGCCCAACGAAGCGGATGACGATGCGGCGGCTGAAGACGACGGACCCGATTACACGGATATGGCCCTTGAACTGGCCGAGCAGACCGACCTAGAGGATCGCCCGGCAGATGATGCTGAAGGCGACGAAACGGAACAAGACACTCAGCCCGCGTAGCGGCAGCGCGCAAGCGGGAAAATACCGCCAGGCTTTTATTCGTTTTGCCCGGCGCGGCAATGTCACGCCCGGAATTGAAAGTCCCCTGTCATGATTATGTGGCGGGGGACTTCTCTTTCTACTCTTCTCCACGGCTCCATTCTGGTGCTGTTGCTGGTGGGAATACCCGTCATCATATTCATATTGGATGACGCTGCGCGTCAGGGCGGCAATCCGGGCGCGCAAACCGAAACACCCGACAACACCGACAGTCCCAACCCGGACGCGCCCGGCTCTACCGTGGCGCGCAAGGCGCAACCAAACCTTCCCGATTGGGGTTTGCAGAGACGGGATAAAACCGGTCGGGACGTTGCGCCGCCAAATGAGGACACGACGGGTCCTGTCGCGGTGGTACCCATAGAGAATTTGCCGGATCGCGTGCAGGAACGGCTGAAACGGCTCAAAGACGCTATCGAAAACAAGCGAAAGAGCGCGCAGGCCGCTCCGGATACATCAGCGGGGTTGTCGCTGAATAATCGGCCTGACGATCAGAAGACCGCATCGGTTGGCAATCCGACCGGCGCCGCCACGAGCCAGGCGGCCCCGACATCCAGCACTGGCGAGAACCAACAATCCGGGGTGACCGAACGCTCTGTCGAAACAGGGTCTCCGGACGTGCAACCCGTGGAGCCAGGCGGGCAGGAATCCCGCGATCAAGCCACGCGTGCGCTTTCGCAAGTGAATGAGCGACCGCCCCGGGACAAACCGGACTCCCTGGCTGCCGATGCAAAGACCGGCAACGACAGCCGGAGTCCCGAGAAGCCCGGCGCATCAGATACCGCGCCTACTGATCGTTCACCGATCGACAAAGAGGAAACTACGAAAAATGCCGGGGCTTCCATACCCGCCCCCGCAAAAACAACGGAGGAAGAATCCGTCGGCGCGCGCCGCGGCGGCGGAACCTTTGGCGCCGGCGGGCCGGGCGGAACCGGAGTCGAAGGCGAAGGCGCGCGCGGTGAATTGAGCAGAACGAGACAGCGCAAGGTGCCGACAACCGAAATAAAACCGGGGGTCCCGGTAGACTCTGTTGATGAATTACTGGAGCGGATGGCCGAGGCGCTGCCCCGTATCGGCCGCGACGCCAAGTTCGGCGTGGCCCGAGACGCACCGTTTGAGGTCCAACAGCGACGCGCTCAAAATTTCCAGCGCATGATCCGTGCCGCCCAATATGGTCATGCCAACGCCCAATATAACGTGGCGAGGATGCTGATACGCGGCGAAGGCACGACACCTGACCTGCCGGCGGCGATAAAGTGGTTGGAGAAAGCCGCCGAACGCAATTATGAACGGGCGCAGCTCCTTCTGGGCTATATCGCCGCAGGCGGCGGCGGAAATCAGAAAAAAAATCTTGGCGATGCCGATTTCTGGTGGGCGCTTGCCGAACGCCAGGGAAGCACGGCGGCCAAACAGGCGCGAAAATTGTTGAGACCGAAACTGCTCTCCGGTGACATTTTACATTCACAACGCCGTCAGGGAGAATTCCGCCGGCTGTTCGATTTTCTTCCTAAACCATTCCGCGAGGTCGGCGGCGGCCACGGCATTGGCGACGACCTCATGGAGGCGGCGGCGGCGGGCGATACCAGGGCGCTGTTGAAAGCGTTGCTTCAGGGCGCGGACGTGGACGGGCAGGACACGTTCGGCAAGACCGCAATGATCAACGCGGCATGGAGAGGGCGCAGCGAAATCCTCCGGATATTGCTTGATCATGGCGCGGACCTTGAGGTCGGCGACAACAGGCGCCGGACACCCGTTATGTGGAGCGCCATCAACGGGCACGCGGACGTCATCGATGAATTGCTTGTGGCCGGGGCCGAACCGGATATTCCAGACGATGAAGGGCTCACGCCTCTCATGCGCGCCGCCTCGAACGGCCATAAAAAAATCGTCGAAAGATTGATTGTCGCCGGTGCGGACCCGTTTAAACGCGACAAGGATGGAAGATCCGCCCTCGACCACGCCCGCCGCGAGGGGCACAAGGATATCATCGCCCGTCTCAAAGCCGTTAAGCGCTAGGGTAGGACAAGGAACCGTTTGAATGTACTCTCTCGGCAAAGGACCAGCGGGACCGGCTGTACCAATCGCCGATTGATCAATCATGAGCTTTGAAAAAATCTGCTTTGTGAGTTCCAGCGAGGAACGTGCCCGAAGCGCCGCGGTAAAACTGCGCAAGCGGTACGGCAATGCGCCGATTGAGGAAGCCGATGTTCTGGTTGTTTTGGGCGGCGACGGCGCCATGTTGGAGACACTCCACCGCGGTTTCGATAATGGACTCCCCATATATGGCATGAACCGGGGCACCGTCGGATTTCTGATGAATGAATATCGGGAAGCGGCACTGAAAAAACGGCTGGAGAACGCCCAGGTCGTAAAGCTGCATCCGCTGGAAATGACGACGGAAGACGTCGAAGGGAACAAAGCCCGGGCGCTCTGCATCAACGAAGTCGCACTGTTGCGCCAGACCAGACAAGCCGCGAAGTTGCGTATCTCGATCGACAGGCAAATCCGGATGCAGGAGCTGATCTGCGACGGCGCACTGATCGCCACACCGGCGGGTAGCACTGCCTATAATCTGTCAGCCCATGGGCCGATCATCCCGCTGGGCGCCGAATTGCTTGCCCTGACCCCGATCAGCGCCTTTCGTCCCCGCCGCTGGCGCGGCGCCCTGCTGCCGTCGAATGTCAGGATCGATCTGGATATCCGCGAGCCCAAGAAACGCCCGGTAAGCGCGGTGGCGGACTATACCGAAGTCCGCGACGTAAAGCGTGTTACCGTGCGTCAGGAACGAAGCATAACGCTGAACCTGTTATTCGATCCGGAGCATAATCTTGAAGACCGGATCCTGAACGAACAGTTCATCCCCTGACCGAGCCCCCTGTTATTTAACGACGATGCGGTAATCGGGCGTCGGATTCAGCGGGCAAGAATAGACATATTCCTGCCCGGCCTTCAGCGTAATTTCATAATCGCGGCATTTGCCCTTGAATAGCCCGCCACCGGAAACGCTCTGTTTCCAGGGGGTCAGGCTGGAATATCCCTTTTCCCGAAGCCAGAACCCAAGCTGATGGGGCACATTCTTGTTGGTGACACGGAATACGTATTTTCCCGGCTTGAGGACCAGCGGCTTGGCCGCCTTGAGCCGGTCGCCGCCCGAAGCAGCATTGATCTTTTTGCAATCGTCAGCTGATTTTGGTGAATAGCCGTGATTGATGCCATTTTCCGATTCGAGAAACTGGCAGCCGATTTGTGTCAGGCTGACGATCTTGGCGTCTTCCGCCGCAGCCAAAGCCTGGCTGCTGTACCAGATATTTCCGGCCATCATCAGGCCGAACGCCGCGCCTGAAATAATCCGTGTCTTTATAGTCGTTCCTGTCATCCTCATCCTCCGAAAAAAACCACCGTCGCAAAACGGCACATAACGTGCCCTGCCCATAGATATGCGCGCGACCGCCATACAATCAATTCAAAGGCGGTTCACGTTCGGTTGAGGATGGGGTTATTGCAAAAACGCGGCGAGCAGCGCGGCACTGACAGCGGCGGGATCGGCTGCGCGCATGACCTCACCCATTACCGCGACACCGGCTACGCCGCTGGCACGGACATCGCCGATATTGCCGGTGGTAATCCCGGCAAGGGCGATTACCGGAATTTCCAATTCCCGAACAGCTGAGGAAATCCCGGCTAGTCCCAATGCCGGGCCGTAACCCGGCTTGCTCTGCGTCTCGAAAACCGGGCTCAAGGTGACATAATCCGCTCCCGCCCGGGCCGCCACCGCCGCATCCGCAATCGAATGTGCGGAATATCCGATCAGATTGTCTTCGGACAGTGACGCCCGCGCCGCGGCGACCGCGTCAATGTTCTGGAGATGCACGCCGGATGCGCCCGCCAGTCTGGCCGCTTCCGCGTCGCCATTAACGATGACGGAAGCGCCAGGCTCAACCGCCGCCAATATTTCCCGCGTCAGGGCAACAAGCTCCGCGCTTCCAATGCCCTTTTCCCGAACCATGAACCATCGGCAGCCGGCCCGCGATGCGGCGGCACAAATATCGGCAAGCGGCGCGCCCGCCTGCGCGCTATCGGTTATCAGCAGAAATGCCGGGTCCGGCAGCGATCGCGGCGGCCCAGTCACAGATCGATCATGCCATCCAATGGCGTTGACGCTGTCGCGTAGAGTTTGCGGGGAATACGGCCGGATTCGAATGCCAGACGCCCGCCCTCGATCCCGAGCCTCATCGCCCGCGCCATCCCGACGGGGTCGCGCGCGCCGGCGACAGCGGTATTGAGCAAAATCCCGTCCATCCCGAGTTCCATCGCAAGGGCGGCGTCGGATGCCGTACCGACACCGGCATCGACAATCAACGGCACAGAACACTGTTCGCGAATTATCCGCAGATTATATGGATTGCGGATGCCCATGCCGGAGCCGATCGGCGCGCCGAGCGGCATCACCGCCGCGCAGCCGATATCCTCCAGCTTTTTGCAGGTGATCGGATCATCGTTGCAGTAGGGCAAAACGACGAAGCCCTTTTTCACCAACTCCTCGGCGGCGCGCAAAAGCTGTTCAACATCGGGAAAAAGCGTTTCGTCATCACCGATGACTTCCAGCTTCACCCAATCCGTTTCCAACGCTTCCCGCGCCAGTTCCGCCGTCAGCACCGCGTCACGCGCGGTGAAACACCCCGCCGTATTCGGCAGGAAGTGATATTTGCCCTTGAGAAGTTCGAACAACCCCTCGCCGCCACTCTCCAGACTGACCCGGCGGACCGAAACCGTGACGATTTCCGCGCCACTAGCCGCGACAGCATCCAGCATGACCTGCTGGTTGGGGTATCGCGATGTTCCGATCAACAGACGGGAGCCGAAAGTCTTCCCGGCGATCGTCAGCCCGTGATCGGCTACTTTTGCATCCATAATTCAGCCTCCGCGCACAATATGGACGATTTCAACCTTGTCGCCCGGCGCAATTTCAGTCTGGTCCCATTCGGAGCGCGGCACAACCGCGCCATTGAGCGCCACCGCCACACCCCCCTGCCCGGCATCAAGCCCGCGCGCGGCGAGAAGATCGGGAACAAGCCCGCCGTCAAAAGACATTTCCTCGCCGTTTACGCTGATGGTCACACTCATAACCGGATAACCCTACTATACAGACTCAGTCACGGGCGGCGCGGACGCGCTTGTCGTGAAGCGATCGACGAGAAAGGGTCTCATCAGATCAGAGACATCGCCCTCTCTGATATAGCCCGCGATTTCGGACGCGGTAACCGGCGCCAGCAATATGCCGTTGCGGTGATGTCCCGTCGCCAGTGTAAGTCCTTCGATCGCCGACGGTCCCAGGATCGGTGCATCGTCGCGACTGGCCGGGCGCAGTCCCGCCCAGCTGTCGAGAACCGGCAAATCGTATATCCCCGGCAAGACCTCCCACGCCGCACGCAATAACTCGAACAGTCCGCCGCCGGTCATTCTGGTATCAAATCCCATCTCCTCGACCGTGGCGCCGACGATCAGTCGCCCGTCACTCTTTGGCGCCAGATAGACGTTGGAAACAATTGAATTTCCCGGCCCCCAGACCACGTGATCGATCAACGGCATCCCGTCAGGCATTTCGAGGGCGATCATCTGGCCCTTGAGCGGCCGCACCGGCGGACGCGCTTCATCGGGCATTCCGGGGATATTCCGCGACCAGGCACCGGCGGCGAGAACGACATGATCCGCGGAAATTTCTTCGCTATCAGCGCGAATTCCAACGGCGCGACCGGCTTTGATCATTATTTCCTCTACCGTGATATGTTCGCGCAATGTCCCGCCGGCTTTTTCGAAAACCGCGCGCAATGCTGCGGCGGCAAGCCGGTTATCCACCTGATGATCTCGCGGGCTGAAAATCGCCCCCGTCACGGCCCGCGCCAGATGCGGTTCCCTCTGCCGTGCCTCATAGCCGGAGAGCTTTTCGATTTCGAGACCGTTCCGGGTGAGGAATTCGTGTCGATGATCCAGCGCTTCCTGATCATCGCGGTCAAGCGCGACCTGCATGGTGCCTTCTTCGCGATAATCGACGCCGATGCCGGTTTCCGCCTCAAGCTCACGCGCAAATTCCGGCCACTGCTCCCGGCTCGCCATCGCCAGCGGCAACAGCATTTCCTCGCCATACTCGGCCTCGATCTGGGGCGCGAGCATGCCGGCAGCGGCCCAGGTCGCTTCCATTCCTGCCTCACCGCGTTCGAAAATCGTCACGGACTCACCGGCCTGCGCGAGACGCCAGCCAATGGCCAATCCACAAATGCCGCCGCCGATAATGACGATCACTTTCCGCTCCACATACGCAATGAAAGCGCCGTCAATCGAAGACGACGCCACGTCTGCTGCAACCCTTGGGAAATCCTTCCTTGTGACGGCTCCCTACGCTGGCATGAACCAGATCAGGTCCGGTGGGTTTGTTCTCAGTCCGGCTGGACACCCCAGGTCACTTCCTGAGAGTGATTACGGGGGCCGCGCCTGTCAAGTCGCGGTGACGCCACACCTCTCATGCATTTGAATGAAATCCGTAACGGTCAGGCTTGACCGGTGGCACCGGACGATTAGTTTGAATCGCAGTAGCAACGATTTCCAATATCATGTCCACTGAAGACCGTATCCTGATTTCCGGTTCCGGCCCCATCGGCACCATCACCGGCTATTATCTCGCCCGTGAGGGCATTCCCGTCACCCTGTTCGATGCCGAAGCGGTAACGCCGCGCGATCACCGTGCATCGACCGTACACCCGACGACCCTTGATATGATCGCGCCGCTGGGAATTACGGAGAAGATCATCCCGCAGGGAATCATCTCCGCGATATTTCAGTTCCGCGACCGCTTCGACGACCGCATCGTCGCCGAATTCGATTACGGCATGCTCGACGATCTGTTCGATCACCCTTATGCGCTTCAGGTCGAACAGCACAAGGTGGTCAACACCACCCATGAGATGGCCGAAGGGCTGGAGACCTTCACTCTGATGCGGCCCTATGAAGTTATCGGCCATAAGCAGGACGCGGACGGCGTTACCGTCACCGTCAAAAACCTGGCGGGCGAAACCGAAACGCATCGCGGGCGCTATCTGATCGGCGCCGATGGCGGGCGCAGCGTCACCCGCAAGGATGCGGGAATCGATTTTCCGGGCTTTACCTGGGGCGAACGTTTCGTCATCGCCACCACGGAATATGATTTCGGAACCAGGCAAGGCGGTGCGCACCATTACCGCAACTATGTCGCCCACCCTGTGCAATGGTCCGCGCTGATCAAGGTGGCCGGTGATGATATGTCGGGCCTCTGGCGGATACTGATCCCGGCGCTCGATAATGATGAATCGGGGCTGGAACAGGGCAGCCCGGAATGGGTGCAGCATAAATTCGTCGAATGCCTGCCCTATGAGGACGAATACAAGATCATCGACATCAACCCCTATAACGTCCACCAGCGTGTGGCGGAGACCTTTCATAAGGGCCGCGTGATGCTTGCCGGCGATTCCGCCCATGTGAACAACCCGTTGGGCGGGATGGGCATGAACGGCGGCATCCATGACGGGCTGAACCTCGCCGAAAAACTGGTCGAGATCTGGCGTGGCGAAGGCGATCCGGATGAATTGCTGCCGCGCTATGACCGGCAGCGGCGGACAATGGCCAAGAAATATGTGCAGGCGCAATCCATCGCCAACAAGGAATTGCTGCAGGAGAGCGACATGAGTGAGCGCCGCAAGCGACTCGATGGTTTAAAGGCGACATCCGAGGACAAGGAAGCCTGTCGCGACTTTCTAAAGCGCTCTTCGCTCTGGGCCATGCTGCGCGATGCGGAAGAGGTGGAATAAAGCCGCCTATTTGAAACCCGGTTTCCCGGAAAAACTGTCTTCGTCCGGCGTCCTTTCAAGCGATTTCTCAAGATATCTGCGCCGCGACAACATCCAGGCGAACAGCAACAGCAACATCGCGCCGCCGATCACCACCGGCCAACTGATACCGAGCCATTCCCCCAGAATACCCATACAGAGCGACCCCAGCGCGGTGCCGCCCCGCATCATCAACCCGTAAAGGCTCATTACCCGGCCGCGCACCTCGCCGGTAATTGAATTCTGGATCAGTTGCTGTTCCCCGACGCCCACGACCACCAGTCCGAGCCCGGCAAACCCCGCGCACAACACCGCGAAATAGAAATTTCCGGTTCCCGCAAACAACATCAGGGAAATGCCGACCAGGGCAACCGCGCCGGCCGTAATCCGCGTCATGCCTGCCACCATGCCCCGTCGCGCCAGATAAAGGCTGCCGAGAATCGCGCCACACCCCATCGCCGCGTGAAAATAGCCCAGCCCCGTTACGCCCCAGCCAAAGACGCCGTCGGCGAAACCGGGCAGCAACTCGGCAAAGGCGCGGCCGAAAAACGCGACGACGGCCAGTATCACAAAGACCTGCGCGATCCCGGCGGTTCTCAGGCAATATTGGACGCCTTCGCCTATTTCCCGGGGTATATTACGCAGCGGTTTTTTCTCATCGCGCGGCGGGATCACCAGATCGATGGCATATAGCGTAATGATAAAAATCAGGAAGCTGGCCGCGTTGATTGCAAACGCCGTCCCCGCCCCCCACAAGGCAATAATCCCGGAAGCCAGCACCGGCCCCAGAAAACGGGCGAGGTTGAAGGAAATCGAATTGATCGCGATGGCCGATGGCAGGTCCTTGCGCTCGACAAGGCTGGGGAGCAGGGAAAACCGCATCGGTTGATTGAACGACACCACGATGCCGCGGAAGAGCGCTAGCCCGAACAGCCACCAGATGCTCACCGTCCCTGTAAAGGCCAGTACTGACAGAACAAGCGCCTGCAGCAACAGCAACACCTGCGTGTACTGGATGCCTTTCAACCGGTTCACCCGATCGGCGATCGCCCCGGCAAAGGGGGCGAGTATCATGGCGGGCACCATATCGGCGAACCCGATAGCGCCAAGCCAAAAGGGCGATTCCGTTAGTTCCCATGCAAGCCAGCCCATGCCGACCCGCTGTATCCATGTGCCGAAATGGGACAGCACGTTGCCGGTCGCGTAATAGCGGTAATTATCATTGGCGAGCGCGCTGCGGATTGCGCCGAAACCCGGACTGGACATCAGTGATCCACGCCCCCCGGTGCGGTTTCCAGCGCCATGGCGAGCGCGTCGCGCTGGCGCCAGGCCCAGAGCCAGAGCAGCATGCAAATCGCCGCGCCGCCCGCCACCGGCCAGCGCAACCCGGCAAGGTCGCCGATTGCGCCCATGATCATCGCGCCGAGCGACGGGCAGCCCCGCGAGATGGCGCCATAGATGCTGACCACGCGTCCCCGCATATGTTCATCCACCGCCGCCTGGATCAGCGTATGTTCCCCGGTGCCGGCGACGGTCAGCGCAAACCCGGCGACGAAGACAGCGAAGACGGCGAGCGGGAAATGATCGGTGGTGGCGAACACCACCAGAGCGGCCGACAAGAGCAGAATGGCCGAGAGTACGATGCGGGTCAGCCCCTCAATCTGACCGCGCTGCGCCAGCCAGAAACCGGCGCAGATCGCCCCCGCGCCGACCGCCGACATCAGATAGCCGAGCGCCTCCGCTCCCTCGCCGAAGACTCTATCGACGAAGCCGGAGAACAGGTCGATGAAGGTCCGGCCACACAGAGCGGTTATCAGCAGAATCAGTAACATCCGCCCGAGGCCCGGATGGGCGGCGGCATAGGCGAAACCCGCCTTGATCTCTCCTGGAATGGCGGCAATCGGTTGTCTGGGCCCGACACGCCCGTTGGACCGCATCCGCACCGTAAACAGCATGGCGACGAATATGGCGTTGGCGCCTGCATTGAAGGCGAAAACCAGCCCCGCGCCGAGGATCGCCGCCGCCGCGCCGTCCCCGCCCGCCGCGATGATGCCTCCGGCGATAGTCGGCCCCGCCACCCGGGCGATATTGAACACCAGCGAATTTATGGCGACGGCGGAGGCCAAAGCGTCCCGCCCGACGATATTGGGTACGATCACCAACCGGATCGGATGGTTGAAAGCCAGCACGAGACCGAGCGACAGGGTGAGCACGAAGACCGCCCAGATCGTGACCTCCCCCCAGAGACAGAGCGCCGCGAGCGCGAGGCTTTGCAGCGTCGCGAACCCGATGGCGAATTTCATCATGCCAAGCCGGTTGACGCGTTCGGTAATCGCCCCGGCGAGCGGCGCGAGGAATACGGTGGGCAGCAAATCGGCGGCTGCCATGACGCCCAGCCAGAAAGCCGAACCGGTCAGTTTCCAGGTAAGCCATTGCAGGGCGATACGATAAGCCCACATGCCGAAATGCGAACACACATTACCGATCGTGTACCGCCGGTAATGCGGGTTGCTCAACGCAAGTGTGATCGCGCCGAAACGGTCCGCAAACGCCATATCCCTGCTTTCAAATATTCAAGGAGGGCACATGCCGCCCCTTCTTGCTTTTCCACATCATAGCAGAGGCGGCGGAGTCGCCGCATTCCCCGGAAAAACGGGCTTTTCCCTTGACGAAACCGGGTTCGGGGGCACTAATGGCCCGCACACGCAACCAGATCGGAGAGATTATGGCAAAGGAAGAGCTTCTTGAATTTACGGGCACCGTCAAAGAACGGCTGCCGAATGCGATGTTCCGGGTGGAATTGGAAAACGGCCATGAGGTTTTGGCCCACACCGCGGGGAAAATGCGTAAATTCAGAATTCGCGTACTGGAAGGCGACAAGGTGGATGTCGAGATGACCCCCTATGACCTGACCAAGGCGCGGATCATCTTTCGCCATAAATAAAAAACCGGTTACAATCGGTTGTTGAAAAAGGGCCCTTTCTGGGCCCTTGTCATTCAGGGTCGGAATTCGGAACGATGAGCATCGCCGCGGCAGGGAAATCGGGGTGGAAAATACCCGCCGTTATTCTGGTGTGCGGGACGTTGATCCTGTTCAGTTCTTTCGGGATACGCCAGACATACGGGCTGTTTCTCGCGCCGATATCGGAAGCGAACGGCTGGAATGTCGCGATCTTCTCTTTCTCCATGGGTTTGCAGGTTCTGATCTGGGGACTGTCGCAGCCTGTCTGGGGCATGATCGCCGACCGTTACGGCGCCGGGCGCGTGGTCAGTATCGGCGCGGTGCTATACGCCATCGGGCTCTACATGATGGCGACTTCCACGACCGAACTGGAAATCCATCTCAGCACCGGGCTGCTGACCGGGATCGCGATGAGCGCGACCGGCTTTCCGATTATCCTCGCCGTGATCGGGCGCAGCGTTGACGCCAAACGCCGCAGCTTCTTCCTCGGCATCGCCAGCGCCGGCGGGTCCAGCGGTCAGGTCATCATGGTGCCGTTCGCGCATTACTTCATGGCCGATGGCGGCTATGTCAGCGCGCTGATCATCCTCTCCTTCATCATGGTGCTGATCATTCCGCTTACACTCACCGTCGCGGGACGCCCGTCGCGTCCGGCGGATCAATCGGGCGCGGATCAGAGCGTGCGCGAGGCGGTGTTTGAAGCCCTGAAGCACAAGGGCTATGTGTTGCTGGTCATCGGGTTTTTCGTCTGTGGCTTCCAGACGCTCTTTATCGCCAGTCATCTGCCGCTCTATCTCAAGGATGTCGGGATATCGGCGCAGACGGCGGCCTGGGCGCTGGCCTCCATCGGGCTGTTCAACATTTTCGGCAGTCTTGTCTGGGGGGCGCTCGGCGGGCGGTACAGCAAGAAATACATGCTGGCGAGTCTCTATATGATGCGGTCCTTCGGGATCATCGCCTATCTGCTGCTGCCGGTGACGGATGTCAGCACCATCGTCTTCGCCTCCTTCATGGGGCTGACCTGGCTTGGCACCATTCCGCTGACCAGCGGGCTGGTGGCGCAGATTTTCGGCACGCAATATATGGCCATGCTTTACGGCTTCGCCTTCATGAGCCATCAGGTCGGCAGTTTCATCGGCATCACGCTCGGCGGGCTTATCCGCGACTGGAGCGGATCCTACGACCCCATCTGGTGGTCGGCGATCGCGCTCGGCTTTGTCGCCGCACTGATCCACTGGCCCATCGATGAACGCCCGGTCGCCCGCATGGCGCCGCAATCTTCCGCCGGATAATAACACCAACGATTATGCCCTCCATGCCGCAAGACACGCCCTTCTGGAAGAACCCCTATATCGTGCTCGTGCTCTGCACGATCATGATCCTGATCTCCTACGGGACGCGCCAGAGTTTCGGCCTGTTTCTGATCCCGATCAGCGAATCGATCAGCAACGGGCGGGTTGAGCCGTTTTCCTTTGCCGTCAGCCTGCAAACACTGGTGATCGGGATCAGCGTGCCCTTTGTGTCGATGATCGCTGATAAATGGCTGGGGCCTGTCAAAATGCTGGTCATCGGCGGCGCGCTGTACGCGCTCGGCATGTTCCTTCTGAGCAATGCGGCTTCGGAACTTCATCTGACGCTCAGCGTCGGCGTCCTCAGCGGTCTGGCGGCGGCGGGGTGCGGCTTGCCGATGCTGCTTTCGGTCGTCGGCCGGGTCGCGCCGGAGGAAAGACGCAGCCTGTGGCTTGGCATCGTCTCCGCCGGCGGTACGGGCGGTCAGATGTTCCTCGTCCCGCTGAACGGGTATCTGCTGTCGCAAATGGACTGGACCGACGCGATGGTCATTCTGGCGGCCTTTATCTTCGCGATCGTCCCGATGGCGATGATCGTCGGCAAGGCGAGCGGCGGCGCGTTGGACCAGAAAAAAGACACCCAGACGCTGGGCCAGGCGCTTTCCGAAGCGCGCGAGGCGCGCAGCTACTGGTATCTTTGCCTCGGCTTCTTTACCTGCGGGTTTCAGGTCCAGTTCGTCGTGACCCATCTGCCCAAATACCTGGAAGACACCGGCACGGGTGTCACCATCGGCGCGCACGCCATCGCCCTGATCGGCCTTTCGAATGTCATCGGCACCGCGATCGCGGGAAAGCTGGGCGGGCATTTTCAGAAAAAAAATCTTCTGGTGTTTCTCTATGTCGGGCGGTCGCTCGTCATGATGGTCTTCTTTCTGGCGCCGATCAGCCAGATGTCCGTCTATATCTTCGCTTCCTGTATCGGCCTGTTATGGCTGGCGACCGTGCCGCTCACGGCCGGTATCATTTCCACGATGTTCGGCCCACGCTATATGGCGACGCTCTACGCCATCGCCTTTTTCAGCCATCAGGTCGGCGGCGCGCTCAGCACCTGGATGGGCGGGGTGGTACGCGACGCCACCGGGTCCTATGACATGTGGTGGTGGGTGATTATCCTGGGCGGTGCGCTCGCGGCGCTCTTCCACCTTCCGATCAAGGAGCAGCCGGTGGCGCGACTCGCCCAACCGGCGTAATATTTCCGCCATATTTCAGCGGTTTCGGGCACATTCCGCGCCCCCGCTATTCTGGAGAATTGACCCATGAAGGCAGCATTCTGGCGCAGCCCGGTTTTCGTTTTGATGTGCGCGGTCGGCATCATTCTATTTGCCTATGGCGGACGTCAGAGCATGGGAATGTTCCTCCGTCCTGTATCAGAGGCGCTGGATCTTGGCGGCGTGTCCGTTATGTCCTTCGCGACCGGGCTTCAATTGCTTATTTACGGCTGTGCGGCGCCTTTTCTCGGCGCGGCGGCGGATCGTTGGGGCCCCGTCCGGGTCCTGATCCTGTCAGGCCTGCTCTACGCATTCGGGCTGTTCATGATGTCGCAATCGACCACCGAATTCGGTTTGGTATTGAATGTCGGCGTGTTCATGGGGTTGGGCTCGGCGGGGATCGCACTGCCCATGCTGCTTTCCATCGTTGGCCGG
The DNA here is from genome assembly GCA_964492555.1 of uncultured Rhodospirillaceae bacterium. Taxonomy (GTDB): domain Bacteria; phylum Pseudomonadota; class Alphaproteobacteria; order MPNO01; family UBA2964. The sequence continues at coordinate 75,677 of CAZBKQ010000004.1, forward strand.
GTGGCGCCGGAGAAATGGCGTACTTTCTGGCTCGGGATTGTCGTCTCGGGCGGCACTGCGGGGCAGATGCTGATCGTGCCGCTGAGCCACTACATGATTACCGCCAAGGGCTGGGTCTATGCCACTATCGTGCTGGCGACGATGGCGCTGATGGTGGTGCCTCTTTCCTTCGCGATTTCGCACGCGGCAAAAGGTGTTCTCTCCAAAAAGGATACGCAAAGCCTGGGGGACGCGATCAAGGAAGCCGGCGGCCATGGGGGTTTCTGGCTGCTGACCACCGCCTTTTTCGTCTGCGGGTTTCAGGTGCAGTTCATCAATAACCATCTGGAAAACTACCTCAATGCGACCGCCGTCGGCGGCGCCATGGCGGCAACCGCCATCGCCTTTATCGGCTTCTTCAACATGATCGGAACGCAGGCGTCGGGTTTCCTGGGCGGGTTTATGCGCAAGAAATTCCTGCTGGCCTTTATCTATTCGGCGCGATCCCTGGTCTTTCTCGCCTTTTTCCTGGTGCCCAAGACCGAATTCACGGTCATCGCCTTTGCCTGTTCGGTTGGCGTGTTATGGCTGGCGACCGTACCGCTGACGTCCGGCATCGTCGCGCAGGTATTCGGGCCGCGTTATCTGGCGACGCTTTATGGCGTGGTGTTTCTGAGCCATCAGGTCGGCAGCTTTACGAGCGTCTGGCTTGGCGGGATCATATACGATCACACCGGCAGTTATGACTATGCCTGGTGGATGATCATCGGGGCCGGGCTGGTCGCCTCGATCATGCATCTGCCGATCAACGACAAGCCTGTACCGCGCCTGGCGGCGGAACAGGCAAAGGCGGCGGGGTAAACCCTAGTTCTGTTGATAGTAGGGGTTGGTCCCTTCGGCGTGTTCGGTGACATCCAGAACCTGCTGGATTGACGGCACCGCTTTCTTGATCTCGACCTCAACCCCGTCCTTCAGCGTCGCGTTGGCCATACCACACCCCTGGCAGCCGCCTTCCATCCGGATATAGGCGCGCGGGCCGTCGACATCGATCAGGCTGATATGCCCGCCATGGCCGGCAACCGCCGGATTAATCCGCGTATCCAGAACGTCTCTGATGGCCCGTCCTTCGGGCGTGTCGAGCCCCGGTTTGGGAATGGCGTCGCGGTAATCGGCAACGCGTTCGATTTCCGGCACATAATGGCGCAGCATGTTTTCAATACCGCTGACCAACTGGAAGGCCTGGCCTTCGAACTGCAGATAGACAACGCCGTCCTTGTAACCGCGAAGAACGATGTCGCCGCCGCCCTGGGTCGCGGCGGGGCGGATACGGGTCTCAATGAGTTCCTTAAGCTCTCCAACCACCGCGTCATTTTCATCGAGAGGCAAAAATTCCGACTCATCAATATCGGCGGCCGAAACACCCGGGGACACGTCTTCATAAACCGGCAGACCGGCAACGAAATGATCCATGATGGCGCCGAGCACGGCGGGCTTGAGCTGAACCCATTCGATATCGTCAGACCGCCCCACGACCAGCGATTCCGGCTCAAGCGTTACCGATAGAACATGGTCGAGCGCGAGAAGGCGCGCCGCGAGAGGAAACCCGGCCGCGTCACCGCCATTTTCAATCGTGACCGGCCCAGCGGGATAAACGGTTTGCCCCGGCAAAAATCTCAGGCTGGTCTCGATTTCCAGCGGTTCTGTCTGAATAAACATGTTTTTCCCTGCCCGGCTGTCGAAAATACAGGGTCAAAATTGTCCATATCGGACAAAAGTCAAGGAATTAGAGGGTCAGAACCCCGAAACAGGCGCTGTTAATTCGCCAGTTCGGCGTTCAGATCATATTGCAGATCGGGAAGCGGCGCTCCTTCGGTCTGCGTGCTGTTGCGGATATCAACCGCCCGCTTCTGCCGGGAAATACTGCGCACCGCGGCATAATAATCGACCGAGGTGTTTTTCAGCTTCTCCAGATCGTCCATGACATTGGCGAATTCATCAACGCCGGCGACCACAAACCGGGCCATCGCCGCGTCTTCTTCATGGATGTTGTTCAGATAACGCGAAAACGGGTCCATATAGGCGTTGACCAGAAGCCCGACAGCATCACGCGGGTTGGACGGGCCGAATATCGGCAATACCAGATAAAACCCTTCACCGACGCCCCAGACCGCGAGTGTCTGGCCGAAATCTTCCTTATGTCCCTTAATTTCCCAGAACTTGTCCGCGGCATCATAGAGGCCACCGACACCGACGGTGGAGTTGATCACCGCGCGCTGCGTGGTTACCCACGCCCGGTCGAATTCCCCCTGCAGCAAATCATTTGCAAGGATGACCGGTGAGTTGAGGTTTTTAAGCGCGTTATGGATCCCGTCCTGAACAATATCCGGCAGGAATGTCCGGTACATTTCGCCGAGCGGACGCAGCAAGAGCGCATAAAAGAAGTCATTAAATTCGAAAATCGCACGGTTAACGTCTTCAAGCGGGTCATTGACGTCGGTCGCGCCAGCCTGCGCGACCAGCGCGGCACGCGTTTGGGAATACTTGTCCGCCGCGTGGAGTTGCGGCGCGGCAATGACGGCCAATAGCGAAAAAATCGCCGCCATCCTCACAACCGGGCTCAAAATCCTGAAATGAGATCGCATCTCTCGTTCTCGGTCCTTGCGGCGCATGGAGACCCCCAAGACCCCATTCGTTAATCAGTACAATGACTTAACATGACCAACCCGTGGCGGCAATACTAGTCAACGATACCGCCCAAATCAATAGAATCGCTTAAGCGATTTGGTTAACGGTTTCCCGATGAATTAATGCAAATAGAATGCCAACCAATTCAATGATTTAACTGAAAACTATTGCAAAATTCTTGCGAATTCCGGCCGCCGCCCCTACTTGGGTTGTAACAGATCGTTTTCCGAGGCTTATGCCATGCGGCTGAAAATTCTTGTCATCTGCGCCATGTTTCTTGGCATGCCGGGGCTCGCGGGTGCTTCATCACCAGAAGCGCGGATCGAAGCCTTTCACGCAAAACTGCTCAATGTCATGAAAACCGCGGATTCACTAGGCGTTAAAGGCCGGTTCGACACGCTGCAGGGTGAGGTGAAAGCGCTGTTCGATCTTAAACTCATGATGGCGCTGGCCAGCGGGCGTTACTGGCGCAAGGCGCCGGAATCGGAACAGCGCAAACTGGTCGAGGCATTCGGTAATTTCAGCGCCGCGAACTATGCCAGCAGGTTTGACGGGTTTTCCGGACAGAAATTCACCACACGATCGGTAACAGAGGGGCCGCGCGGCACCCGTATCGTAAATACGCAGATCGAGAGTCCGGACCGTGACCCTGTCGCAATCTCTTACGTGATGCGAAAAACCGGAGCCGATTGGCGGATCGCAGATATTCTCCTCGTCGGAGGCATCAGCGAAATCGCTACACGGCGTTCGGAATATCGAACAATACTCAAATCAGGCGGAACCGGCGCGCTGACCGCCATGCTGGAAGGAAAAACCCGGGCGATGTTGGGACCGGAGCAAAAGTCAGCGCTTCCCGCCCCGTAGGTCCTCGCCCCCGCCCCGGCTGAAAAAACCCGCCGCCAACCCAAAGGCGACCCACAGGATTTCGCGAAACCGCCTGACCAGCGCCACCGCCACCCCGACCACGGGCGAACCGGTAAACAGACTGCACAGCAACACAAACGCGCCATCGAGGGCACCCAGATTAGCCGGAATGAAGAACGTACCCGCCCGGACAAGTTGCGCGCCGGATTCTATGATCCACGCCTCGGCCCAACTGACCGGATGGCCAAGAAAATAAAGCGCCAGATAGACCTCCACCACGCTCAC
>CAZBKQ010000004.1:79589-98001 GCA_964492555.1 uncultured Rhodospirillaceae bacterium
GCCGTTTCAGCATAACCGCCTTAACCGGCTCTCCGCCCATACCGCCAGCGGGTAGTACGTAGTTAAAGGCTTCCCCGACCAGCCGAATCCACCACAGGCTAAGAAAACGCCGCCAGGTTAAGGGTATCTGATGCATCAACACATGCCAGGACAGCGCATCGCCGAACGACACCAGCCCGTAGGCCGCGGTCACCCAGGCAAGCCCCCACCCCATTTGGCCGATGAGAGCAAGCGCCGCCTCGACATCGGTCGCGGCGATAATCGCCGCGAACAACCCCACGCCGATCAGCAGAAAAACGATGCGAAGCATAGCCACGGATTTACGCGCCTTTCGCCCGGTGTCCGCGCAGGGACAACAGCGCGGGAAGCAAAATAACCGTACAGGCCAGGGTAAAACCGATTGCGACAGCGAGAAGCACCCCCATGCTCGCGGTGCCCGGATGGCTCGACAGCGCGATGCTGGCGAAGGAACCGATCGTGGTCAGCGCGCTGAAAAACACCGCGCGCGGCGTGCTTGTTCCAAAAACCGCAGCGGTCCCGGAACCATCGCCGGACCGCATGACCAGGTGGATTGCACTGGCGACCCCTAATCCGAAGAGCAACGGCAGAACGATAATATTGGCGAAATTGAACGGCAGGCCGACAAGCACGCTGAAAGCGCCGGTCAAGAGAGCGGCGAGTGTCAAAGGCGCAAACACGAGAAGTACATTTCCGATCCCGCCCAGCAACACAAGCACCAGGGTTGAGATCGCCACGACGGAAATCACGGCCGCCGTGACAAACGACCCAATCACAACTCGCCCCGCCTCGACGATAATCACCGGCGATCCGGTCGCCCGGGGCGCCACCGACTGCAACTCCTCGACAAAGCGTGACAGCACCGCCGCATCCCGGGCATTGCCCGCCGGATACACCTCTATCCGCCAGCGACCGTCACTATCGATATAACGGTCACGGACACTGGCGGGAAGGTCCGCGATCCCGACTTGCCTGGCAGAAAGCCCGTCGGCGAGCGCGTCCAGCCTGCCGGACAGCGTACCCGTCAAATTTTTCTCCAGCCCCAATAACCCCGCATCGCCTGTCAGACCGGCTTTCGCCAGCGGCACGGCAAGCGCCTTGACCGCCGCCGCCAGCCCGGCATCGTCCTTTTGATCCAGTTTTTTCGCCGCATCGATAAACCGGTCAATTGCAACGCGGTTTCCCTTCGGGCCGGGAACCGGTTTCCGGGGCGCCGAGAGAGCGGGCAGGATAAGGAATCCCGCTTCTTCGATCAGGGCCAGTTTTTCCTTCTGATCGCCGGGCACGAAATTGGCGGCCGAAATCGTTCTGTCCACGCTCGACAGGTCGCGAAGCTTCCCGATCAGCGCTATCGCCTCATCGCGGTTCGCGGCAAGGACATCCGCCGAATAAAGCGAACCCTCCGCATCGTCCATCAGTTCCATCATAGTCGCGACGGATTCGGTTTCAGGATTTCGCAGATTGAGGGGATCGAAATCAAACCGGGCATCCGCTGCAATAATCGCGGCACCGGCGGCCAAAACAGCCGCCCCAAAAACGATTGTCCGACCATGCCGCACCTGCCAGACTGAGCCGGTGGCTGGTGCCGTTTGGACGGCGGCACGGGGCGGTTTTCCAATCGGCAAAATCTGAAGCAGAGCCGGAAAGAACGTCAGGTTGGCAATAAGGGCGATAAACATACCCGCACCGGCAATGATGCCGAGTTCCGCCAGACCGGCGTAATCCGTCGGTAAAAAGCTGAAGAACGCAATCGCCGCGGCCAGCGCGCAAAGCCCGAGCGCCCCGGCGATTTTCCCGGCAGCCTCCGGACCGGCCTCGGCAAAAATCCTGCCACCCGCCATTTCTTCCCGAATCCGCAAGGCCAGATGGATCGCGAAATCGACACTCAACCCGATAAACAACACGGCAAAAGCGACGGAAATCAGATTGAACCGGCCCACCGCGACCGCCGCGAAACCCGCCGTCCATATGAGCCCGGCAAACAACGCGGCAATAGCGGCAACCACCATCGCGCCGGACCGGAAGGCGGCAAAAAGAAGCGTAATCACCAGCACGACAGACACTGCGCCGGCCAGCCCCATTCCCTCGGCCACGCTGGCGAGTTCCTCCTGCTCCATCGGGGCGCCGCCCGTCAGCCGCACCCGAAAACCGTTATCGGTCGTAAGGCGCAGATCTTCAGCCAAACGGCGTATTTCCGTCATTGCCGCACCGGCGGGCGCCAGCGAACCATAATCCAACGCCGGTTGAAGAACGAGAAACCGCCGCGGCTTCGATGCCTCCGCGATTCCGCCGCCCATCACGTCCTGCCAGGAAAATACCGTCTGCGCCCCCTCATTGTGCGCCCGTACCGCTTCGGTCAGTTTTTTCAGAAACGGTGTCAGCCTATCCGTACCGGGCCCTTTTTCGGCCTCGGTCACCGCCAGCGTTAGAAGCTCGAACAGACCGCGCAGACTCGGGTCAGCCGCCAGCCTGCCGATAAAGGCCTGAGAGTCGACCAGCTGTTCAAGTAATTCCGCAAGCTTCTCTTCTTCCAGGAAAAGCAGGCCGCTGTTCCGGAAGTAAGGCTCGGACATGGGATCGAAAATCACCGGGAACAGATCAGGCTGTTTTTTCAGCCCTTCCAGCAGGCGGCGCGCGGCGTCATCGGCCTGATCCGGTGTCGGGGCATCCACAACGACAACGATATTGTTCGAAAGCTGGGGAAAGGATTTCTTGAGGGCGCGATCATCCTGACGAAAGGGCAATTCGGCGGAAAGAAGATCCGCGTTATCCGTATCGATCTCGAGCGTCGCGACACAATACCAAAGCGCGCCTGCCGTCAGCAGCAGAGATGCGGCGACCGTCAGCCAGGCCCGCCTGACGGAGAAGGAAACGAGCCTGTTGGCGAGATTGCCAAGAAGCCGCGTCCACATATCAGGCCGCGCCCATGGGCGGTTTCGGACCGCGCAACAGAATCATAAAAAGTATCAATACGGCAATCGATGCCCCGATCGCGGCCACCACGACCAATGGCGCATCCCATCCGAAAGCAAGCGCCACGGGAACCAGAAACATGCCGTCATCGGGATCGAATCCGAAAAAATTACCCATATCTTTGGTGTTTTGAGCGCCCGTGTCATGTGCCCGCATGACCAGGAATTCCGCGCCCACAACCGCAATACCGGCGGCGATGCCGATTGCCGCGCCCCAACCGCCGAGAGCCGAATCCGGCAAGCCCAGCCCGATTCCGGTAAACAACGCCGCGTTCGACGCGCCATCGGCAAACAGATCATAGACATGGCCAAAGCGGCTGGTCCGTCCGGTCTGGCGCGCCAGTTCGCCATCCGCGCGGTCGAACAGCAGCGAAACCACCAGCAGCGCGATCGCTTCCCAGCGCCAGGCGGGATCGCCCAGCGCGAACAGCACGGCCGCACCGACCCCGGTGACGAGGCGGAGCGTTGTCAGATGGTTGGGATGTATCGGGGTCTTGGCAAGCGGCGTCACACCTGTCCGGACGATCCTGTGAACCCAGGTATTGTGGCTGATGACTTCCTCCCGCGTTATCGACAGACCCCGCCCCGGCACCCTAAAGTGCCGCGCCGGGTCCGGTTTTCATGCATGACGGGGCCCGGTAAGGCAAGGACGGATACAAATGAACAAGAACACCAGACACGGCCAGATTCTTCTCACACCGGGACCATTAACCACGTCCGACAGGGTGCGCGCGGCACTGACCCGCGATTGGGGATCGCGTGACAAGGCGTTTATCGCCATGACGGCGCGAATTCGCGAAACGCTTTGCCGGTTGGCGGGCGCCGAAGAAGGCTATAGCTGCATCCCGGTTCAGGGCAGCGGAACCTTCGCGGTGGAAGCAACGCTTGGCACGTTGCTGCCGCGCGCGGATGGAAAGTGTCTGATCCTGATCAACGGCGCCTATGGCAAACGCATGGCCAAAATCTGCGATTATCTGGGACGTGCTTATGAGGTTTATGAAACCGCCGAAGACACGCCGCCCGATCCGGAGGCGGTCTCCGACATACTCTCCGCCGATGAGAAAATTTCTCTTATCGCGATGGTTCATTGCGAAACCACCTCCGGCATTCTTAATCCGGTGCGGAAAATCGCAGCCGTTGCGCGCGAATTCGACCGGAAACTGATTATCGACGCGATGAGCAGTTTCGGCGCTCTGCCGATTGACCTGGCGGAACTCGGGGCGACCGCGCTGATTGCGTCGGCAAATAAATGTCTGCAGGGTGCGCCGGGGTTGGGGTACGCCATTATCGAAAACGCCGCGTTGGCGGCTTCGAAAGACAATGCGGCCTCTCTCAGCCTCGATTTGCATGATCAGGCCGAGTACATGGACCGCTCCGGCCAGTGGCGCTTCACCCCGCCGACCCATGTGGTGGCGGCTCTTGACCAGGCGATGGCGGAATTGGCGGAAGAAGGCGGCATAGAAGCCCGTGGGAGTCGATACCAGGCCAATTGCGACCGGCTTGTATCGGGCCTCACGGAAATGGGGTTCGAGTTATTCCTGCCGTCCTCATTGCAGGCCCCGATCATCGTGACCATTCGCACCCCGGCCGATCCGGCATTCGATTTCATCGATATGTATGACGCGCTGAATGAAAAGGGAATCATCCTCTATCCCGGCGCGGTCACGCAGGAAAAAACATTCCGCATCGGTTGTATCGGCGATATCGGACCGGAGGATATCGCCTGGGCGCTGGAAGAAATCGCGGCATATCTGTCGGCCAAGGGACTCGGAGCGGAAGCGTTGAAAGCGGGGTAACTCAGCCTTTGGCCAGAAACGCCTTGAACCGGCGGGCGACATCTTCCGGCGCGATCCTGGGCCGGCCAAGCCCGTCGATTGTTCCCCGTCCCACCCGCATATGGATCAAGGACGGCCCTTGCCCTTCCCCGGCAAGCTTCAAGGCCTCGGCGAACCCGTCGATGCTGTCGCAGACCGAAGCCGAGCGGTAGCCGCAGGCGATCGCGACTGAAGCAAAATCCACCGTGGGCGCAACGGTCGGTTGCCCGCCGGTCGATTCATAAGTTCCGTTATCGAACACGATATGAATGAAATTTTCGGGCCGGTACGCACCAGCCGTGGCCATGGTACCGAGCTTCATCAGCGCCGCCCCATCACCATCCAGCACGTAGACCGGGTTATCAACATTGACTGCGACGCCGATCCCCATACCGGCGGCGCACCCCATTGAGCCGACCTGGTAGAGATGCTGTTCCCGGTCGGCAAGCGTATAGAGTTCACGTCCGGTAAAGCCGGTGGTAGCAACAATCGCGGCATTTTCCTGAACGGTCTCCAGCAATATTTCCATCGCCGCGACCCGGCCCGGCGGTGCGGACTTCCCCCGCAAATCGACGCGTTTACCCGGCGCGGGTTTTTCCGGTTCGGAAACCCCTATCCCGTCATCGCGAACCGCGCCCTTTTCCATGATCATGGCATACGGCAAATCGGTCTCGCGGATTTTATCCTTCGCCGCGGCGATGGCCGGCGCGATTTCGTTATCGGACGCGGGAAACATGCCGTGCGGCACGCGGATAACATCCAGTACATCCGGCGTGATAGGTCCCATGAGCTGGTGCTGGGGCTCGTCCTCGATCCCCGGCCCGCCACGCCAGGTGACGATCAGCAAGGACGGGATCCTGAACGGGTAGTTGAGCGAGGTCAGCGGGTTAACCGCGTTTCCGAGACCCGAATTCTGGCACATCACCACCGGTCCCTTGCCGGCCAGCCAGGCCCCCGCCGCGATGGCCACCGCTTCGCCCTCGCTCGTCGCCGCCAGATAATTTACGGCGGGCGCGCTGATCACGCGATTGATGATCGGCGTCAGAAAGGAACAGGGAACCCCGGTGTAGAAATCGAACCCCGCCTCAAGCGCCGGGTTCAGAAAGCTGTCCGCTTCAATCATTCAAAATTTTCCTCTTTGCTGTGCGGCTTTTCGCCGTCTTGCGGCGGCGCGGCATGTGGCCAATATTACTTTTGGACAACAAAAATGCCGGAAACTCCATGGTTGCCACGCCTGTATTGACGGATCAACAGATTGCGGATTTCGAGCGCGACGGGTACTGCGTTCTTCCCGGCGCCTTTTCGGCGGAAGACACGGCGACAATCGACGGATGGGCGCGCGAGGTTGAGAACCTTCCCGAAGAACCCGGGCGGCACTGGGTTTTTCACGAAGAAAGCCGCATAGACGGCAGTCGATTGATTAACCGGATAGAATATATCGCGCCGTTTCACGACGGCTTCGCGAAGCTGACCGAAACGCTGTGCCACACAGTGGAACAGCTTCTGGGCGAAGAGGCATGTCTGTTCAAGGAAAAGATCAATTTCAAAATGCCGGGCGGCGGCGGTTTCGAACCGCATCAGGATTCGCAAGCCGGATGGGAAGATTATGCCTCCAACTTCGTTAATGTCATGGTCTGCATTGATGCGGCGACGGTCGAAAATGGCTGCCTTGAAATTGCTCCCGGTCAAAACAGACGCGGGCTGTTGCGCGGCATGGAACCGCTGACCGACGACGATTTGGCGGGAATGGAATTCCTATCCCACCCGACGAAGCCGGGCGACGTGGTTCTGTTTGACGCCTATACCCCGCACCGGTCCGCGCCCAACAATTCGGACAAGACCCGACGGCTTTATTTCGCGACTTATAATCGCGCGGCCGAGGGCGATCACCTTGACCGCTATTACGCCGACAAGCGCAAGAACTTCCCGCCGGACGTTGAGCGCGAGGAAGGGCGCGAATACGTCTATAAAGTCTGACCTCGCCCGCGCGGCGGTCACACGCGGGGCAACACCCGCTGTTCCGCCTTGACGACATCCTCGGGAAAATCGATCTCAATCCAGGCCAGACCGTTTATATCCACCGTGACGGTTTTTTCGGCCCATCCGTTCAGCAGAAGATGCCTGACCGAATCTTCATACGGGGCATCTGTGGGACCTTCGGAATCGGCGCTTGCCCGTTCCGCCAACGCCGCGGCAAAATCCGGCGCCAGCCTGATAAAGCCGATCCATTCCCCCACCGCGTCATGCGGAACGTCATCGGGAATTTTACGAAACTCTACCGGCTTCGCTTTGCTCAGACACAGCTTCACCGGTTCGTCGCCGGGCTCGAACTCGCTGTCATAGGGGAACACCGTATACCCGCCGAGCGACAGCATCCGGTCCATGATCGCGGCGTCATAAAGCACGTCCGCATCCATGAAAAAAACCGCTTCGCCGCTTGTCAGCACATCGGAGGCGGCCGCCATTGAAATGACGCTGCCCTCGGTGAAGCGGGGATTTTCGACGAAGCGGACGAAATCTTCCGCGCCGATATCGGCGACGTGCGACCGAATATCGTCGGCGCGATAACCGACAACCATCACCAGCCCGGAAATGCCGCGTTCCCTCAGATGCGTGATATGCCGCTGCAGCAGGGTTTCACCCGCAAACCTCAACAAACATTTGGGCGGCTGATCGTCGTTTCCGCCATAGAGACGACGGCCGACACCGGCGGCGAGCATCAGCGCAATCATACTCAGGCTCCGGCGGCGGCTTTGCGGGGCTCCAGATAGCCGTGATCCCGGAACCAGGCGACGGCATCCGCCAGCGCTTCCGCGGCCGGTCGCCAGCTATAGCCGAGTTGACGGCGGGCCCGGTCGGAAGAAAAGAACATCGTTTTCTTCGCCATTTTTACGCCGTCCACCGTGACGAACGGGTTGTCGCCGCCTGTCATGCGCGTCCATTGTTCGACGCACCAGGCGATGGGTAGAACAGCATTGTGCGGCAGGCTTACGGTCGGCGGACGGCGGCCGCTCAGGTGGGCGATTTCGGCAAGAATTTCCGCGAGGGTCATATCCTCACCGCCCAGAATATATTTTTCGCCAATGACGCCTTTCCGCCAGGCGAGAATATGCCCGTTCGCGACATCATCCACATGAACAACATTGAGCCCCGTATCGACAAAAGCGGGTATTTTTCCGGTCGCGGCTTCGACAATGATACGCCCGGTCGGTGTCGGTTTGATGTCACCGGGTCCGATCGGCGTGGAGGGGTTGACGATCACAACCGGCGCGCCGTCCTGGCGAACCAGTTGTTCCGCTTCTCGCTCCGCCAGATATTTTGATCTCTTGTAAATCCCGATCATGTCGGCAAGCGAAACCGGTGTCTCTTCGTCCGCCGGAGTGCCGTCCGGGTGAATGCCGAGCGTGGCGACACTGCTGGTATAGACGATGCGGTCAACGCCGGCATCGCAGGCCGCCCGGATGACATTTCGCGTCCCTTCGACATTGGTTTTTAGCAATTCAAACGGATTTCGCGCCCAAAGCCGGTAATCAGCCGCAACATGAAAAACCACGTCGCACTCCGCGACCGCGCGGCGGATCGATTCCGGGTCGTTCAGATCGCCGACCGCCAATTCAGCGCCAAGCCCTTGCAGATTTCCCAAATTGGCCGCCTCGCGGACCAGCGCCCGCACCGTGATTCCTTCGGAAACCAGCTTTCGCGCCACTGCCGCGCCGACAAATCCTGTTGCTCCCGTAACGAGCGCCGTCATCGTTTCAACAATTATTTCAGTTTTTTGATAGAATTGTTGCAGCATAATATCGGTCCGGCGGCAACGCCAGTATATATCGGCGAATCGACGCGGAATCGCGCTACTTGCCGCGGGGATGGCGAAACATTACGTTGTCCGAAATTGGAAGAGGTGCCCCTTGGCCGTTCCGTTAATTCAGCAGCTGCGCGTCGGCGGCTATATTTTCAAGCAGAAACTGGCGGGAAACCGGCGTTACCCGCTGGTCCTGATGTTGGAGCCGCTGTTCCGCTGCAATCTGGCCTGCCCGGGTTGCGGCAAGATTGATTATGAGGACGACATCCTGAACCGCAGGCTTTCGGCCGAGGAGTGCCTGAAGGCCGTCGATGAATGCGGCGCCCCCGTGGTCTCCATCCCGGGCGGTGAGCCTCTGCTGCACAAGGAAATAAAAGAGATTGTCGACGGGATTACCGGACGGAAAAAGTTCGTCTATCTCTGCACCAATGCCCTGCTGCTCGAAAAACGGCTCGATATGTTCGAACCGACCCCGTATCTGACGTTCTCTGTTCATCTCGACGGGTTGGAAAAGCATCATGATGAGGCGGTCGACCAGCCCGGGACCTTCAAACGCGCGGTATCGGCGATCAAGGCCGCCAAGGCGCGTGGCTTTCGCGTCAATGTCAATTGCACCTTGTTCAATCAGATGACGGCCGAAGAAGCGACGGAATTTTTTGATTTTTGCATGGAGGAATTGCAGGTCGAGGGGATCACCGTATCGCCGGGATACGCCTATGAACGGGCCTCTGATCAGGATCATTTTCTCGCCCGCCGCAATACCAAGGAACTTTTCCGCAATATTTTCCGGATGGGCGGCGGCAGCAAGAAATGGCGGTTCAGCCAATCCACCCTTTTCCTCGATTTCCTGGCGGGAAATCAGGATTATCGCTGCACCCCGTGGGGCAATCCGACGCGCAATATTTTCGGCTGGCAGAAACCCTGCTACCTGCTGTCGGAAGGGTACACCGATTCCTTCAAGTCGCTGATGGAGGAAACGGCCTGGGATTCATACGGTACCGGCAAGTATGAAAAATGCGCGGATTGCATGGTGCATTGCGGGTATGAAGCAACCGCTGTCGCCGACACGGTAGCGAACCCGTTGAAAGCACTTCGTGTCTGGATGCGGGGTGTCGACACGGAAAAACCGATGGCGCCCGAGATATCGCTGGATGACCAGCGGCCGGCCGAGTTTATTTTCGAAGATGTCGTCCAGACGATGTCAGAAAAGATGGCCGCCGAGAAAGAGCGGAGCAACGCGGCGTAACGCCCGAAGTCCGGGCGCGCTCCTGCGCCCAAGCGTTATCAGCGCCGGAATTTCATAAGGCCTTTTTAATATTCCCGCCGCCATTTGGCGGGCGGAAACCGCTCCATCTTGCCGAATGGCGTCGAGCGCAAGGCGCGGCAGGCCGGTCCCCGCATCATCGGCGATCGCTCGAACGACCAGCCAGGGCAATCCCCTCTCTGACGCCATCGCGGCTACGATATGGCTTTCCATATCGATAGCTATCGCCTGCGTCGTCTCTCGCAAGCGGAATTTATCTTCGGGGGAAAGTGCCGGCCGGTCGGAGCCGCACAATGATCCGCCGACGGCCTGTAACTGGTTGTCGTGCAAAGCATCCAGGAACCGCTCCCGCACACCCGGTGTAACACGCCAGACAGCCCCTGAGGGATCGCTTACCTCTTCGGGCACGATAATCATCCCGGATTTCAGGTCTGATGAAAGCCCGCCGGCGAGACCGAAACTGACAACCCCGCGGCATCCATGTTCCAGAACTTCTTTCAGCAAAGCTCGGGCGTGGTCTGTACGCGCGCCGCTACACAGAACTTCCGGCGCGCCGTCAGCCGGGCGACCGACGAGACACGCCGCCTCGCGTTTGGTGCCTGTAATGACGCAAAGCGAGGCCAATCACATTCCGTAGGCGGGCCGCTTGGCGTTGCCTTGCATGAGATTGCGGTACCGCGCCAGGGCCCAGAGCGGGAAGTAGCTGGAATAGCCGTGATAACGCAGATAAAAAACGCGGGGGAACCCGACCGCGTTGAAATATTCCTCGTCCCAGGCGGCGCCGTCACGCGGCGCATTCAACAGCCAGGCGACGCCCCGGCGCACTTCTCCGCATTCGACCTCACCGGCAGCCATCAGCGCCAATAGCGCCCAGGCAGTCTGAGAGGGGGCCGATGCCTTGACTTCGCCGCGATGCCCTTCCCAGTAAGTGGCGCAATCCTCACCCCAGCCACCGTCTTCGCGTTGCTGCGCCTTTAGCCAATCGACCGCGCGCCGGATATAGGGCTCATCCATATCCTCGCCGACCGCATTGAGAGCGCACAGGACCGACCAGGTACCGTAGATATAATTCGTACCCCAGCGGCCAAACCAGGAACCGTCTTCTTCCTGTTCCCGCTTCAGATAGTCGATCCCCTTTCCAACGACGGAATCGTCTGCGCCAAAACCGAGTTGCGCGAGCATCGAAACGCACCGCGCGCTCACATCGGCGGTCGCGGGATCAAGCAGCGCGCCATGGTCGGCAAAGGGGATATGTTCGAGCCAGTAATATTCATTGTCGGCATCGAACGCGCCCCAGCCGCCGCGCGATCCCTGCATGCCGCGGACCCATTCGGCACCGCGATCGATTGAACCGGACCATTTCTCGTCGCCCGCCCGGTCGAGGGCGGCAACCACGACGGCCGTGTCATCGACATCGGGATAATGATCGTTCCGGTACTGAAACGCCCACCCGCCGGGACGAACATTCTTTCGGTTTGTCGCCCAGTCCCCGGCGACATCGAGGATCTGCCGATCGAGCAACCAGGTACCCGCCCGGACGATCACGGGATCCTCACCGGAATGACCCGCTTCCAGAAGGGCATGTGTCGCCAACGCGGTATCCCAGACGGGGGACAGGCAGGGCTGGCAATATGCGATATCGCCTTTTTCGACGACCAGCTTGTTCACGGCCTGGCGCGCGGTGACATAATCCGGATCGTCCTTGGCATAGCCCAGCGCATCGAACGCCATCAGCGTGTTCGCCATGGCGGGAAAGATGCCGCCCAGCCCGTCTTCGCCATTCAGACGTTCCTTGACGAAAGCCATGGCCTTGTCGATAGCGAGGGATTGAGCCGATTTTGGCACCACAGGCACCAGAAACCGGGCGAACCGGTCGAGCGCCAGCATGACATCGCCGATCCAGTGACCTGTCGGGTTTCTCAGCCAGTCCTTTTCCTTGTCCGGCGGCGTGACGAACAATTCCTGAATATGCACATCGCGCGGGTTCTTCGCCCGCGGCTTCATCGTCTGCAGCGCCAGCAGCGGCACCATCACCGTCCGCGACCAATAGGACACCTTGTCCAGAATATTGAGCGGCGACCGTTCGGGCGCCAACAAAATTTCGGCACGGATCAACGGGCACGCGCGCCAGGGGACTTCGCCGAAGAGGGCCAACGTGATCCGCGTAAAAACATTCGCACGCGCCGCACCGCCATTTTTCAGGATCACGTCACGCGCCCGCGTCATATGCGGCGCGTCGGGATCGTCACCGACCAGCTTGAGCGCGAAATATGCCTTGACGCTGGCGCTCATATCGAAATCGCCATCGTGAAATAGCGGCCAGCCGCCATGCGTTCCCTGCGTTGCGCGGAGATATCGCGCCATTTTTTGTTCAAGCGCGTCGTCGACCTCATCCAGGTAATGATTGAGCAGAATATATTCTGACGGAATGGTCGCGTCCGCCTCAAGCTCATACACCCAATGCCCATCCGGCTGCTGCTCCTTTACAAGCGCATCGGCCGCTTCATCGATAACACGATCGAGAATGGGGAATGACAGGTCCACCTTTTCGGCGGGCGCAGAAACGCGATTCAACATAACAGGCGTTCAGTCCTCTGACCGTACACAAAGACGGGTTCTTGTTCAGGCGAATAACGGAGTCAGCGCGGATTATTGCCGGGAATCACCAGTTTTATCAATGATTTCCGGTGAATTCTCTCCCCGCCCATTCGATTCCAACCGGACGTGGCAGGGCTTCACATAAGCCCGTAACGTAAAATTATCCAGAGTTTTTGTAACTTCGGCAAAGAAACCCGATTTTTCAGCGACGCCCATCCGCGCCGGTTCAGGGCCTCCAGGACCCGGGAATAGTTCTGCAACATCAGATTAGGCGGACGCGCCGAAGCGGAACCGCATCTTGCCAGGATTCCAACCGCCTCGTCGAAATTATCCCGCGCCCGAGCGGCAAGCATCTCGCAGATCTCGGGAAACCGATCATCCTTGATGACCACCGACGGCAAATCGGCGGAAATTCCATACGCCGTTAGCGTTTCCCGCGGGACATAAAGCCGATTGATCATCGCGTCCTCATGGAGATCGCGCAGGATATTGGTAATTTGCAGCGCCTGTCCCAGGCTGCGGGCCAAATCCTCACCGGTATCGCCGCCAATACCGAAAATCGGATTGGAGAGCCGGCCAACAGCGCACGCGACCCGGTCGCAGTAACGATCCAAGGCCCCCATATCGGGCATTCGGACGGCGTCGGCGGAATCCGTTTCCATACCGTCTATGATGTCGTTAAACGCGGATTGCTTCAGTTCATATTCACGAACCGGACCTGATAACGCCCTCCCGACCGGTGTTTGAGGGGAGCCATCGAAAACCCTTTCGATTTCCTTGCGCCAATCCGCGAGTTTCTCCAGTTTCTCACCGGGCGTCAGTGGGCCATCGGCGATATCGTCCACCTCTCGGCAATACGCATAGACACCGTACATCGCCTCGCGCTTGTCGCGCGGCAACAGGCGCATCCCCCAATAGAAAGAGGTACCCGACCATTTTACGATCTGCGTTACGTAATTGACGGCTTCCTGATCAGTCATGTGGAGACAATACTGGAGCGCCGATCAAGCGTCATGCCCTGATCGGCCTATATCGCCATAGGATCGCCCTTTCCAGGACGCTCCCGCCCCGCGCACCGTTCTGAAGGCGGAATCGACTGTCATTGCCGTATAGATCACCCCCGCAACCGGCAACGAAAAGGCCTCAATTACCGGCCGCCGGTAGAGACGCAGCGTGGGGAGATAAGCGAATGCCATCAGGCCCCAGGCCACCCCGCCCAGGAATGCCGATAACGCCTCTCCGAGCAGGATACCCGCGCCTAGCGTCAAAGGCGGCGCCAGATATATCACCGCCATGCCCCCCACCGTGCCGGCGAGCATCCACCAGGACTGGTTTAGCTGTACGAAAGCCGTGCGCGCGACCATATCCCAGAGCCCCGAGAGCCCGTCATAGCCCCGCAATGAACGGCTCGTTTCCGCAAGTCCGAGCCAGATGGAACCATCCCGCTTGATCTCGCGCGCCAGCGCGCAATCGTCAATAACCTTGTCTTTGATGCGGGCGACCCCACCGACCCGATCCAGCGCGTCGCGCCGCATCAGCATACAACCGCCCGCCGCGCCCGCCATTTTCCGTCCCGGATCATTGACCCACGGGAAGGGGTAGAGCTTCTGGAAAAAGAATACGAAGGCGGGACAGAGGAACTTCTCCCAGAAATTGTCTGTTCTCAGCAAAACCATCAATGAAACGAGGTCGAGCTTGTCAGCCTGTGCCTTCGCCACGAGTTGTTCGACGACGCCCGCGCCATGCGCGATATCCGCATCGGTCAGGAGAACAAACTCCGCTTCCGGTGCCCATTTATCAGCAACGGAAAGCCCTTGGGAAATCGCCCACATCTTCCCGGTCCAGCCAGGCAGCAGCGCGGCGCCGGAGACAACGGTAAGCCGTCCCTCAGAATCTAGACCAGATAGCGCCGCCGCCGTCCCATCCGTGCTGTTGTCATCAACGACGATCACCGACAACGCGCCCTGGTACTCCTGGTTAAGAAGCGACCGCACCGCATTGGCAATTGTCTCAACCTCATTCCGTGCCGGTATGACGGCGACTATGTCTGGCCCCGCTTGCGGCAATACCTTGGGCAACCGCTGGTCCGCCCGCCAGAAGCCGCCGCGTCGGAAAATCAAATACAGCCAGCATGCCACTGCCGCCACAGCAAGAATCCAGAGAATTTGGTCAATCACGATTCATCCCGGATAAATCAGTCTTATCGC
Source organism: uncultured Rhodospirillaceae bacterium (assembly GCA_964492555.1). GTDB lineage: Bacteria > Pseudomonadota > Alphaproteobacteria > MPNO01 > UBA2964. The sequence goes on from CAZBKQ010000004.1 coordinate 94,265, forward strand.
ACCCTTTTTTCATATGGATCGATAGGCTAAAACCGGCGTTCCGAAAAGACGGGTATATTTCCTATGGCAGAAATCTCCGCAGGCGAATGGCAATTCTGGATCGACCGGGGCGGCACGTTTACCGACCTTGTCGCGCGGCATCCGGACGGTTCATTGAGTACTCATAAGCTGCTGTCCGAAAACCCGGAACGGTACAAGGACGCTGCCATTCAGGGCATCCGCGATTTTCTTGGAGTCGCTCAGGACCAGCCAATCCCGGCGGAGGCCATCGAAGCCGTCAAGATGGGCACAACCGTCGCCACGAATGCGCTGCTGGAGCGCAAGGGCGACCGGACGCTTCTGGCGATAACCGAAGGCTTCGCGGATCAACTGCGCATCGGATACCAGAACCGGCCCAAGATTTTCGCCCGCAAGATCGAGCTGCCGGAACTGCTGTATGAGCAGGTCGTCGAGATCCCCGAGCGTATGTCGGCCCATGGCGAAGAGCTGGCGCCGGTGGATGAAAAAGAAGCGCGCAAACGCCTTCAGGCCGGATATGACGACGGCATCCGTTCGGTCGCCATCGTCTTTATGCATGGGTACCGCTATCACGAACATGAAAAAAACGTCGCGGAAATCGCCCGCGATATCGGGTTTACGCAGATTTCGGTCAGCCATGAAGTCAGCCCGCTGATGAAGCTGGTGGGGCGTGGCGATACCGCCGTGGTCGATGCCTATGTCTCTCCCATCCTGCGCCGCTATGTCGATCAGGTCGCTGAAAATCTCGGCGATACGCGGCTCATGTTCATGCAATCCAATGGCGGGCTGACAGACGCCCGATTCTTTCAGGGCAAGGACAGCATCCTGTCGGGGCCCGCCGGCGGGATCGTCGGCGCCGTGCGGACCGCCGCGATGGCCGGGTTCGAGAAAATCATCGGCTTCGATATGGGCGGCACCTCCACCGATGTCGCGCATTATGACGGCGAATATGAACGCGCGTTTGAAACGCTTGTCGCCGGCGTCCGTATGCGGGCGCCGATGATGCGCATTCACACCGTCGCCGCGGGCGGCGGGTCGATCCTGCATTTCGATGGTTCGCGGTATCGCGTCGGCCCGGATTCCGCGGGCGCCAATCCGGGTCCGGCCTGTTACCGGCGCGGGGGGCCGCTGGCCGTGACGGATGCGAATGTCATGCTCGGCAAGATCCAGCCCGATTTCTTCCCCCACGTTTTCGGCCCCAAAGGCGACCAGCCAATGGATGCGGAGGTGGTGCGCGAAAAGTTCACCGCAATGGCAAAGGAGATCAAAGCCGCCACCGGCGACGAACGCACGCCCCAGGAAGTCGCGGAGGGGTTCCTGCGCATCGCGGTCGAAAATATGGCCAATGCGATCAAGCAGATATCCGTGCAGCGCGGTTATGACGTAACGGAATATACGCTCAACTGTTTCGGCGGCGCCGGCGGACAGCACGCCTGTCTGGTTGCGGATTCCCTTGGTATGAAGCGCGTTTTCGTTCACCCGTTCGCCGGGGTGCTGTCAGCCTATGGCATGGGGCTCGCCGATCAGCGGGTTATGCGCGAATACGCGGTCGAGGAAACGCTATCGGAAGCGCTGATGCCGCAATTGCGGCAGCATCTGACAGAAATGGAACAGGATGGCCGAGACGAGATGATCGAGCAGGGCGTCGATGCGGCCCAGCTTACCGCCGCGGCCAAGGCGCATCTCCGCTATGAGGGGACAGACACGGCGCTTGTCATCGATTTCGACGCGCTGGATAAAATGACCGCCGATTTCGAGGAAGCGCACCGTCAGCAATTCGGCTTCATATCGCCCGAAAAGAACCATATCGTCGAGGCTCTCTCGCTGGAGGTCATCGCGCCGGGCGACGCGGTCGAGGACGCCCGTCTTTCCGAAAGCGTATCCGACTTGCCGGAACCGGCGGCAACCGTCCCGATGTTCAGCGGTGACGAGGCCCATGACACCCCGGTCTATGACCGGGACAAGATGCTGCCCGGCGCGAAAGTGGACGGACCGGCGATCCTGATCGAAGCCAACGCGACAACCGTCGTCGAGCCCGGATGGCGCGCGGAAGTCACGGACCTCAACCATCTGGTCATGACCCGCGTGGTGCCCCTGCCCGCCCGTGTCGCCATCGGCACACAGGCCGACCCGGTGATGCTGGAAGTATTCAATAATCTGTTCATGTCCATCGCCGAACAGATGGGCGGCGTTCTGCAGAACACCTCCTATTCGGTGAATATCAAGGAACGGCTGGATTTCTCCTGTGCCATTTTTGACACAAGGGGCGATCTGGTGGCCAACGCGCCGCATATCCCGGTGCATCTCGGCTCGATGAGCGAGAGCGTCAAAACCGTGCTGCGCGAACGCGAAGGCGCTATCAGGCCGGGCGATGTGTTCATGCTCAACACCCCCTATAACGGCGGCACGCATCTGCCCGATGTGACGGTGATAACCCCGGTCTTTTCGGAAGACGGGGGAGAACTTCTGTTCACCGTCGCCTCGCGCGGCCATCATGCGGAAATCGGCGGGATCACACCCGGCTCCATGCCGCCCGATTCTACTCATATCGATGAGGAAGGCGTGCTGCTGGACAATGTGCAGCTCGTCGCGGAGGGGACGTTGCTTGAGAAGGAGGCCGAAGAGGTCTTTTCAAGCGTCCGTTACCCGACCCGGAATTTTCACCACAATCTGGGCGATCTGAAGGCGCAAATCGCAGCCAATGAAAAAGGCGTGCAGGAATTGCACAAGATGGTCGAGCATTTCGGTCTGGACGTGGTGAAGGCCTATATGCAGCACGTTCAGGATAATGCCGAGGAATCGGTCCGCCGGGTAATTGACACGCTGACAGACGGATCCTTCGAATATGAAACGGATTTCGGCGCGAGAATTTGCGTCGCCATTACGGTCGACCGTAATGCCCGGACGGCGACGATCGACTTCAGCGGAACCTCCGACCAGCAAAACAATAATTTTAACGCGCCCAGCGCAATCTGCGTGGCGGCCACACTTTATGTGTTCCGCACGCTGGTCGATGATGACATACCGCTGAACGCGGGCTGCCTTAAACCGTTGAACGTGTTGATCCCGGACGGCTGCATGTTGCGGCCTACATACCCGGCGGCGGTCGTCGCGGGCAATGTGGAAACATCCCAGGCGATCACCGACACACTGTTCGGGGCGCTGGGCGTGATGGCGGCGGCGCAGGGCACGATGAACAATTTCACCTTCGGCAACGAAAACCATCAATATTACGAAACGATCTGCGGCGGTTCGGGCGCGGGCCCCGATTATGACGGCGTCGATGCGGTCCACACCCATATGACTAATACCCGCCTGACCGACCCGGAAGTACTGGAGTTCCGCTTCCCGGTCCTGCTGGAAGAATTCTCCATCCGTCGCGGCTCCGGCGGAAACGGCCAGTACCATGGCGGCGCCGGGGTCGTCCGGCGGATCAAATTCCTCGAAGACATGACGGCCTCGATCCTGTCGGGACACCGGAAAATTTCGCCCTATGGCATAGCAGGCGGCGCATCCGGAACACCGGGTGTCAATTACATCATCCGGCAGGATGGCGAGCGCGAGGAAATGGGCGGCAATGACTCCAAGCCCCTTTCCGCCGGCGAAGTCATTGTTATCGAAACCCCGGGCGGCGGCGGATACGGCGCAGCCTGACTTTATCGCCCGGAACCAGCGGGTATAATCCCCTTATCTGTATAAGGGGTTTGGCAAATGACGGT
>CAZBKQ010000004.1:98101-100474 GCA_964492555.1 uncultured Rhodospirillaceae bacterium
CGGAACCAGCGGGTATAATCCCCTTATCTGTATAAGGGGTTTGGCAAATGACGGTTTGCGTAAAATTTTTCAGTGCCGCGTTTTTAGCGGCCATTTTCTGTATGGGCGCGAACACGGTGCTTGCCCAAGACGCCGCGACGGGGGCCTGGTGGGGCTGCGCCGACGGGTATGATCTTGAGCTGAACACGGCAAAGGACTCTGTTCGCTGCATCAAACCGGCAATCAGACGAACGCAAAAGCCGGTATGCCCGACAATCAGCCTGCCGGGCTCCCGCGTCCAGCCAGACCTGAAAATCGACGCCTGGGGGAAATCCGATGTCTGTCTTCTGGCAAAATCCGCTTATGGCGCAAAACCGGCCTGACCGCGCCGTTTCAAAATGGAAATCGTCACCGGCCCGGACAGCTGCGTACTGAATGTAGCGAAAGGCATCGTCGCACCGGCGGTCAGGCGCTGAGCGCGCCCTGAGAGGAAGCGGCACCGGACTCGCCCCGCCGCTGAACGGAAGCGAGGATTTCGCGCAACTCCTCGACCCGGACGGGTTTAGAAATATAACCGTCCATTCCCGCCGCGAGGAATCTCTCTTTGTCACCGCTCATGGCGTCGGCGGTGACTGCAACAATGGGGATTCCTCCCCGCGCGTCCTTTAAATTTCTGATCGCCGCCGTTGCCTCCATCCCGTCCATTTCCGGCATGTGTATATCCATCAGAACGGCGTCATAAGGTCGGTTGCGGACGGCTTCAACGGCCTCCACCCCGTTACCCACGACATCTACCCGGTACCCATCCTTGCCGAGCAAGGTCGAAAGAAAGCGCTGATTGATATGGTTATCCTCGGCGATGAGCAAACGTACCGGGCGGTCCGGGCCTGGCGACGGCATCTTCTCGGCATTGGCGCCGCCGCCTCTGGCGTTGCTTGCCTGGGCGGCGGCTGTCTCCATTTCCTCCCGCGCCTTATAAATCTCGCCGAGGGCTTCTCTCAACTGGGCAATGGAAACCGGTTTCACGAGTACATCGGCAAATTCCGTATCATCGAACTTTTTCGATTTCCTGATCGTTGAGGAACTTGCCAGAATGATCGGCACCTCCCCAAGCTCCGGATCGGCATAAGCGGCCCGCGCGAAGGCCTCGCCATCCATGCCGGGCATCATGTGGTCCAGGATGATCGCGTCATAGTGCCGGGAATTTTCGCGCAGAGCCGCCAGCCCCGCCTCGCCATCAGAGGCGAAGTCCGCCTCTACACCGATGGATACAAGCTGGCGTTCGAAAATGCGGCGGTTTACTTCCGTATCATCGACGACAAGCACCCGCATCCCGCGGATATGCGCAGGGCCCGTCCGGACATTTACCGGGGCCTGTTCGCCAAGACCGAGCAACATGGTGAATGTAAATTTACTGCCCTCGCCCAACGTGCTGTCGACGCATATGAACCCGTCCATGAGTTGAACAAGCTGGCTGCAAATCGCGAGCCCCAACCCGGTCCCGCCAAATTTACGGGAGGTTGACGAATCCCCCTGGCTGAATGGCTTGAACAGCTTGTTCTGGATTTCATCCGATATCCCGATCCCGTTATCGGTGACAGAACATTCCAGCACCACCTGTTCGTCAGACCGATCCCGTAAGGCAACCTCGACACTGACCGCGCCGCTCGAGGTGAATTTAATCGCATTATTGACGAGGTTCAGAAGCACCTGCCGTATCCGCCCGGGGTCCCCTCGCAAGAGCCGGGGAATTTCCGGATCGACGAAATAGGAGAGATCCAGCCCCTTTGCCTCCGCATGAGGAACCAGCAGGTTCAAAACACCGGCAACGACTTTCTCGATATCGGTATTGACGATCTCGAGATCCAGCCGGCCCGCTTCAAGTTTCGAATAGTCGAGAATCTCGTTGAGGATTGTAAGCAAACTCTCGCCGGATTCCTTTACGGTCTCCGCATAGCTCTTTTGTTCGTCTGTCAGAACTGTATCCAGCAACAAACCGTTCATGCCGAGGACGCCGTTCATCGGCGTACGCAATTCATGGCTCATTGTCGCCAGAAACATCGACTTGGCCTCATTGGCGCGCTCAGCCATACGCCTGGCCTGTTCGAGCTCATCGGCCCTTTGCGCGGATTGTTCCGCATTGGCCCGAAGAAGCGCGAGCCCGGTGCCGACCCCGAAATATTTGCCATTCCGGGTGACGATAAACCCCTGAAGCGCGGCGGCGGGGCGTTCGATAGCGATCAGACGGGTAAGCACATCAATGCTCACCTCTTCATCGACCAAAAGGGGCTCTTCCTCTATCAGAGCTGTTATCGGTTTCTTTTCATAAAGGGCCCGGCCATACCGGCTGGCGAGGCTCAGAGTGAATTCATTCCGGTTGATCAGCGCGACGGG
>CAZBKQ010000004.1:100574-117588 GCA_964492555.1 uncultured Rhodospirillaceae bacterium
GTATGCTTCTCAACCAGCAATCCGTCCTGAAAATGCAGGATATCAAGCCCGCGATAAGCGCCCTGACGATCTTCTTCCTCCAGCGTCAGCAGCCAGCGGATGAGCGCTTTTCCCGCCTCCACATCAATGAACATATCTTCATCGTGAAACCGCATCTTTCCGTACTTGCCGGCAAATTGCGGCTCAAAGGCCTTGCGGATCGCAGATTTCCCCTGATGGCGCGCGCCATTGAATTCGTCATAGATCGCGTCATCGGCAAAATAAGACATAACCGCTTCGAGATCGTCGCGGTTGAATGCCTCGGTAAATTCCAGCGTCAGTTTTTCCAACTCCCGCCGCGTCATCACATCCTCCGTCTTTGTATTGATCAAGCTTAGTCAGATTGTGTCCCTTGACCAAACCGCCGCTAAAAAAGACAATCCGCGCGAATTGACCAAAACCAGATCAGGAGCAATCGACATGGCGCCCAAGGTTGGCGGCACCGCGCCCGGAGCCGAACATGATTACGCCATCCCGTTTCAATCCGTCCGCACTCTGCTGGCGAAATACAAGGATCGCGATCCGGACAAATGCGCGCTTTACGATCTGACACAGGAAAAGGGCATTACCTTCGGCCAATTGCATGACTGGTCAAACAGGATCGCCAACTGGCTGGTTTCGCAAGGCATTCAGAAAGGTGACAGGATCGCGCTGTTATCCGAAGAACGCATTGAGAAGCTGATTTTATGGATGGGTATCTGGCGCGCCGGCGCCGTTTGCTGTCCGACCAATGTCGAGATGAACATCGCCTATGTTGCCGAAATTCTGAGCCATCTCGACTGCAAGCTGGCTTTTTATGATGCCGATCTGGATATCGCGCAGATGACCGATGGGGTCGATATCGCGAAATTCGCCTTCACCGACTGGACGGACGATATTACGTCAGGCGATGGCGGCAACGTGTTTTCGGAAATCGCCAGTGTCGCCGCCTCTCCCGAATGCGACCGCGATTATGTGGAAACCGATGACGCGACGATCTTCTGTACCTCCGGCACAACCGACAAGCCCAAGAATTTCCTGATCGATCATCTGGCGCACTGGTCATTCGGCCTGTCCTCGATCGATCAGATCGGGCTGACAGAGGAAGACAAGACGCTGGAATTCCGGTCCTTCGGCTGGAATTCAGCGCAGGGCCTGTCACTGATGCCCTGGCTGGAGACCGGTTGCACGCTGCATTTCGCGCGCCGTTTTTCGCACAGCAACTTCTTCAACTGGATCAAGGAGCACGAGATCACCTTCTCCGCCGGTATCCCGACGGTGATCAACATGCTGCTCGACCGCCCCACCGGCGTTACCGCAAAGGACGTGCCGTCCTTGCGTCTGATGAGTTCCTCCACCGCGCCGCTTTCACCCGAACGGTGGAAGCAGTTCGAGGAGACCTACGGCATCAACCTGCTGCAATTCTTCGGCTGTTCGGAAGGCGGCTGGGTCTGCGGCAACCGTCACTACGCCAAGAAATACGGCACGGTGGGTCCGCCCGCGAAGCATCAGGAATTCGTGCTGGTCGATGCGGATGGCAACCCCGTCCCGCAGGGCGAAGAAGGCGAGGTCACTCTGGGCGGACCGCAATGCGCCAAGGCCTCAATGACCGCCGACGGCGTCTGGGAAGATTTATACGGCAAGCGCGTGCCGCTGGGCGATCTGGCAGTGATGGATGAGGAAGGCTTCATTACCGTAACCGGACGCCTGAAGGATTTGATCATCCGGGGCGGGGTGAATATCAGCCCCGTCGAGGTCGATAATGTGATGATGCAGCACCCCAAGGTATATGAAGCCGCGGGCGTTGGCGTGCCCGACGATATTTATGGCGAGGAAATCGTCGCCTATGTCGTGGTACGCGACGGCGAAACGCTGACCGAGGAAGACATCCGCGACCATTGCGCGGCAACCATTCCGGAATACCGTATGCCAAAGGAATTCCACTTCATCGACGCGCTGCCCAAAAACGACCGCGGCAAGGTCCGCCGTCCCGATCTGAAGGAAATGTGGATCGCGGCAAAAGGCTGAACCCCGCAATGCGCGGTCTCTGGGTCACCGAATACACCGATTTCGACAAGCTGTCGGTCGAAGACATTCCGCGTCCCGGCCTTGAGCCCAACCAGTTGCGCATCCGCGTGCGCGCCGCTGGCGTCAGCTTTGCCGCCAATCTGGTGGTCGCGGGAAAATATCAGCGCAAACCGCCCCTGCCCTTCACCCCGGGGACCGAATGCGCGGGAGAGGTCATCGAATGTGGCGCTGACGTCACGCGTTTCAAACCGGGAGACCGCGTCTTCGCCGCGCTCGACTGGGGCGCCTATGCGGAAGAGGCCCTCGCCTATGAAGTCAATAGCTATCCGCTGACGGATGCTCTGACCTATGCTCAGGGAACGAACTTCAATTCTTACGCCACCGCGATGGCGGCACTGACCTGGCCCCGCCTGCTGAATGTTCAGGCCGGCGAAACCTTGCTGGTGCATGGCGCGGCGGGCGCGCTGGGGCTAGCAGCCGTGGAACTCGGCAAGGTTCTCGGCGCCACCGTTATCGCCACCGCCGGCACGGCGGAAAAACGCGCCGCCGCGAAACAGCACGGTGCGGATCATGTCATCGATTATTCGGATGGCGCGTTTCGTGACGAGGTATTGGAGATCACCGCCGGCAAGGGCGCGGATGCAATCCTCGATCCGGTCGGCGGCGCGGTATTCGAACAGTCATTGCGTTGCATCGCGTTCGAGGGCCGCATCTGTCCCATTGGATTTACCGGCGGCGCGGCGTCACCCGCCCCGACAAATATTGTTTTGGTGAAAAATATCTCGGTCGTCGGATTGAATTTCGGCACCTATTACGGCTGGAGCCCCAACGACATCCGCTATGAGGCGGAAGAACGGGTGCGCGCAATCATGGACCGCTTCTGCGCCCTGGCGGCTGAGGGTAAAATCAACCCGGAAGTCTGCGCCGAATTTCCCCTGGATCAATTCCGTGAGGCGATGTCGCTGGTCACCAGCCGCAAATCTGTTGGGCGAGTTGCTTTTGTTTTAGGGGCTTAGCCCCCCCGCACCGCTTACAAGGCAAGTTTTCGCGCCGCCTCGACAATCCTCTCCGCCGAGGGCATTGCGTGATCCTCTGATGCAAGGTTGGTCGGGATATGAGCGTTGCGCCTGTTGACCCGCACCGGCGGCGCTTTCAAGAGGTCCAGCCCTTTTTCACATACTGTCGCGCTGACCTCGGACGCGATTGAACAGCGCATCGGGGTTTCATCGGCAACGATCAGCCGTCCCGTCTTGCCGACCGAATTCAAAATCGCGTCTTCGTCCAAAGGCACCAGAGAACGCAGATCAACAATTTCCACCTCGATGCCCTCGTCCGCCAGTGTCGCCGCCGCGTCCACCGCCGCGCTGACCTGAAGCGAGGCCGCGACGATGGTCACATCTGTGCCTTCACGCTTGATATCGGCGATCCCGAACGGCACTGAATGATCGCCCTCAGGGACCTCTCCTTCCATCCGGGTCAAACGCTGATGATCGAGGATAACCGTCGGGTTGTCGCTGCGGATCGCGGTCCGCATCAGCCCGCGCGCATCCGCCGGGCAGGACGGCAGAACGATTTCAAGACCCGGATTGTTCCAGAGCATCGCCTGCGGCGAGAGGCTGTGTTGCGGCCCGCCCCCGCCGCGCAGCCCGTGCACGGCGTGGAACACGATCGGCGCTATCGCCTTGCCGTTGGACATGTAATGGACCGACCCGGCCTCATGCACGATCTGGTCCCAGGCGCGCAACATGAAACTCGCCGTGCCGAAAGGCAGGATGGGCCGCAGCCCGTTCATCGCCGCGCCGGTGGCGATTCCCGCCATGCCGGCTTCGGAAATCGGGGGATGAAAAATCCGGTCGCCGAATTCATCCTTGATCTTCTGCACCACAGGCGACTGGCCGCCGACACCGGTCAAAGATCCCCAGACCAGCGTCACTGCCGGGTCTTCCGCCATTGCGGCGTAAAGCGCATCGACCACCGCGGCGCCGTAACTCATCACCGCCATGATCAGCCCTCCCCCGCAAGAACGTAATCGCCAAGACTACCGACATCGGGCATCGGCGCCGCCAGCGCCTTTTCCTTCGCGCCCGCGATTTCTTGCGATATCCGGACATCCAGGGCGCGAAGCGCACCGGCGTCTATCGCGCCATCGGCCAGCAGGGTCCGGGCAAGTTTCAGTACGGGGTCGAGCTCGTCAAACCAGGTGGCATGATCGCCGGTGGCGGCATCGCCCGCGCTTGCGCGGTCCAGATCGGTCGGACCCGTCACCATATCGGGGAAGGAATACATGTTACCCGGCCAGCGCTCGGTCAGCGCCTCTATAAATACCGGTTTGGAATCCGCCGCGCACCGCGCCCGGCATTCCGCCATCAGGGATGCGACCGCCGCCGCGTCGCTGCCATCGACTTCATGCGTTTCGATTTTGAGCGCCTGGGGCGTATCGGCCACCCGTCCATCCGGCAGGTTCGACGTGTTGTTGCCGCCCTTGGACTTCTCCAGCGCGCCCGGCGTGTTGTTTTCGCAGACAAACAGCACAGGCAGTTCCCACAGGCGGGCGAGGTTCAGCGTCTCATACACCACCCCTTCCTCGAAACAGCCATCGCCGAAAAGGGCAACGGCGACCCCGCCGGTTTTTTGCTGTTTGGCCGCCAGCGCCGCCCCGGCCGCAAGCGGCACCGCGCCACCGACCAGTGCCGAGGTATGCGGCATCGCGATGTCCGGATCGGCCAGATGAAAGGTGCCGCCGCGCCCGCCCTGGGGTCCCGTGGCGCGGCCGAGAATTTCCGCATAGGCCGCTTCCGGGTCCATGCCCCGCGCGACGGCATGACCGTGATTCCGGTGTGTGGAATAGATCGGGTCTCTATCCGACAGAGCGTCGATTACGGCCGCGCCGGTCGCCTCTTGGCCTATATAGAGATGATAATGACCCTTGAACGCCCCGGCCTGATGCAGATCGAACACCCCTTCCTCAAACCGCCGGATCGCCAGCATGGTTTCGAAAATGCCGGTCAGGCTGTTATCCACCATCGGACCCTCCCTGTTTCCTGATATTCTCGGCCCGCGGGCGGCAGGGCGCAACGCCGGTCAGATCGAAAATCCGCCGATCTTGGTTTCCAGATATTCGGCAATTCCCTCATGCCCGCCTTCGCGTCCAAGGCCCGATTCCTGCATTCCCCCAAAGGGCACGGCGGCGGCGGTCGGGTTGATATCGTTGATGCCGATAATTCCAAACCGCAACCCTTCGAAAGTGCGCATCGCGGCGGGAAGATTTTGCGTATAGATATAGGCGGCGAGCCCGTAGGTCGTGTCATTCGCCATCGCCAGAATATCGTCATCGTCCGCAAACGGAATGATCGGCGCGACGGGACCGAACGTTTCCTCACGATAGATTAACATGTCGGGCGTGACATTGCCGAGAACGGTGGGTGCATAAAAACATCCCTTATCCAGCCCGTCTTCCATCAAACGGTGTCCGCCCAGCAGCAATTCCGCGCCTTTGGCTGTCGCATCCGCCACCTGGCGTTCGACCTTTTCGATCGCGGCCTCATTCACCAGCGGCCCGATGGCAATGCCCTCTTCCAGCCCGTTTCCAGCCCGCATGCTCGCAACGCGGGAAACGAACTCATTCGTAAAGGCCTCTACCCCGGATTCATGGACGAAAATCCGGTTGGGACAGATGCAGGCCTGCCCGGTATTCAGAAACTTCACCAGCGCCGCGCCCTTCGCGGCATGGACGGGGTCCGCGTCTTTCAGCACCAGGAACGGCGCGTGACCGCCGAGCTCCATCGACACCCGCTTGATCTGATCCGCCGCGCCGCGCGCCAGAAGCTTTCCGGTCGCGGTCGATCCGGTGAAGGTGATCTTGCGGACCAGCGGGTTGGTCACGAATTCCGCGCCGATCGGCGCGGGATCTTTGGCGGTCACCAGATTGATGACACCCGGCGGCACGCCAGCCTCTTCCAGAATTTTGAAAATCTCAATCGCGCAGAGCGGCGTCGCCTCGGCCGGTTTCAAGACGATAGTACAGCCCGCCGCCAACGCCGGCGCGAGCTTTCGCGTGATCATCGAGGCCGGATAATTCCAGGGGGTGATGGCCGCAACCACGCCGACAGGCTGATGCGCAACGATAAAGCGCTGATCGCCGCGCGGGGCGGGAATGGTCTCGCCATAGACGCGCTTGGCCTCTTCCGCATACCAAAGAAGAAAATCCGCGCCGTACCCGACTTCATTTGTCGCGGCGCGCAGCGGTTTGCCCTGCTCCTGCGTCATGGTACGCGCCAACTCTTCCCGCTTGCGGCGCATCAACTCGTGAGCCTTGTACAGAATACGAGAGCGGTCATAAGCCGTGCGGCCGGCCCAATCGGCGAAGGCGGCATCCGCCGCTTCAATCGCGCGTCTGGCATCTTCCTGCCCGCCATCCGGCACTTCCGCCAGAACGTCGCCTGTTGCCGGGTTGGTGACTTCAAAGGCCCTGCCGCCCGCCGCGCCGCACCATTCGCCGTTTATAAACATCATGTAATCTCCCTGATCAGATAGCATTTGATATCATTCAACCCGCGAAGCCGACAGGTCTGAGAGGCATATCCCCTTTTGCAATTGGCGGGGGCGCGCTACTCTCGGACAAAACCAAATGAACATCGGAGGAAACAGACATGGCATACGGCATCGACGAATTTTGTGAAGAAAGCCGCGAAATCCTGAAAGAGGATTCCGGCCCGGACGGGCGGGACAAGGTCCGCGCAAATCTTGAGAAACTGCTCTCCAACCCCGAATTCATCGCCGCCGAATGCGGCCCCGACGCCGAACCGGGTATCCGCACCATCTATCGCGACAAGGACACAAAATTCAACGTGCTGGTCCATGTCTATGAAGAAGGCAAGAAAGGCCCGCCGCACGATCATGGGCGTTCATGGGCGATTTATGGCCAGGCGTCGGGCTGGACAGACATGACCGTCTGGGACCGCAAGGATGACGGCAGCAAGGAAGGCTTCGCTGATCTGGAAGAACGCGAAACATTTCGTCTGGAACCCGGCATGGCGGGCAAGTTCGATGTCGGTGACATCCATTCGATCCATTTCCCGGACGGAGCCCGTTTCGTGCGCGTCACCGGCACCGATCTGGACGCCATCCCGACCAGCCGATTCAATCTGGAAGAAAAATCGGTGAACATCGGCAGCAGGTTGTAATAGGCGTGATCGCGCCGTTCCGCTCCCCCTCCCGGCCACCCGATAGGATAGTTTCTTGGGCGGCCGGGAGGGGGAGTGGGCCGGAACCGCAGTAAGAAGAGCCAATAAAAAAACCCCAGGGCCGAAACCCCGGGGTTTTTCTTTACGCGTAGACCGCGAGGCCGATCAGCTATCTTTGCAGACCATCTTCTTCGCGGTGGTTTTATGGCCATAATAGTGGAATTCGCAATTCATCCCCATCTTGATGGCCTTGCGCTTGGCTTTCTTGCCATTGACCATGAGTTCGGTCTGGCTGCCGGAAACATTGGCGCGCCGTTTCTTGCCCTTGAAGTCAATGGTGATCCGGCGGCCGCCGCGCTGGATCTTGATGACCTTGCCGGCCTCGACGACGATCGGGAGTTCAACCTTCTGCACCGGACCGGTGAATTTGAACATTTCCTTCATCGCCGCGAGCTTCTTCGGCGGGGTCTTGGACAGATCGGCGATGATCTTCTGGATTTCATCACCGGTAACGACCTCGATATCCCTCTTCAGCCGTTTGGCGTCGGACAGGAATTCGGCGTCCTTGGTCATCGCAATGAAAGCCTTTTTCATGGCGTCGCCACGCGCTTTCGGCACACCGGAGGCCATCGCGAACGGACGCCCCATGACCGGTGGAATAACGGTCAACTGGAAGAACAGACGCACATCTTCAAGATTCTGTCCCTTGGCGAGGTTTTCGCGGGACAGATACTCGCTCAGAAGCGGCACGCCCAACTTGGTCATCTCCTTGTCCGGATGAAGCGAAATCTGGACGATCGGCTTGATGGTGCCTTCTTCCATCATCTGCTTGGCCTGAACCGCGAAAGACGCCCAGGACTGGCACACACCGTCAAGTTCGCCCTTGGAAATCGCGAGATGGATTTGCGGGGTCGAGGGATAGCCGCGAATCAGCTTGAAATTGGAGCCCATCGTGTTGCGCAGCAGTGCCGGCCAGAATTCGGTTGAGTTCGGCCCGGTACCACCCATAGCTAACTGTTTGTCTTTGCGGGTATCGGCGAGGCTCTTTACGCCCGTCCGGGTAGCCATGGCACAGACGCCGGCTTCCTTCGCGAGGCTGCCCAGCCACAGCAGCTCAGCTGCCTTGAATTTGGGACCCTTCTGACCCATCAGCTGGACCAGCGCGACGGAACGCTGCATGCCGCCGACGATGGTACCGTCCTTCGGCGCGACATTTTCCATGAAGTTAGCGGCGCGAAGACCAGCGGCCCCGGTCAGGTTCTGCACGATCATCGTCGGGTTACCCGGAATGTGCTTGCCGATATGACGCGCGACCAGACGGCCATAGGTGTCATACCCGCCGCCGGCGCCGGAACCGACGATCATTTTCAGGCGCTTGCCTTTATAGAAAGCAGCGACTTCATCAGCCGCCGCTGGACCGGCCACAGCGCCGATTCCGACAACCCCCGCAACCGCGGCGGAAGCTAAAATTTTCATCTTGGACATAAAATTTCTCCCTTTGAATATTGGGCCGATACACGACCACGCGGGAGACTAACAATCGTCATGGCCGAAGCCAACAGGAAAGAATGCCCTTTGGTTTCGTGCTATTTTTCCGCCATACAAACAGGGAGAACAATCATGGCGAATTACATGCTCATCCACGGCGCGTTTCAGGGCGGGTGGATCTGGAAGCTGGTGGCGACGCGGTTACGCGAGAAGGGCCATATGGTCTATGTGCCGACGCTGGACGGATGCGCAGAACGCGCAATTCATATCCGCCCCGGCATATCCACCGAAACCCATGCTCAGGAACTTTCCGGCTTTCTCTGGTCGGAAGACGTCAACGATATCACCCTGGTCGGTGCGTCCGCCGGCGGCATGGTCATGGCGCGGGTCGCCGAACTGCAACGCGAACGGATCAAGCGGGTGGTCTTTGCCGACGCGCTGGCACTGATGCATGGCGAATGCATTCGGGACATCACCGGCAGCAGCCACCATTCCGTCGTTACCGATCTGGTCACCGGGCCGACGCGGGATGACCGTTACGATCGCTTTATTCAGGATATGGACGAAGAGCTCGCCGCCTGGGCGGCGGACCGTTCAACCCCGCACCCCATCGGCTGTTTTAACGAACCGGTGATTCTGGAGAGTTTCTGGGATCAGGACTGGGACGCAACCGTGCTCTGGTGCAAACAGGCCCGGCGTCCGGGCGTGGATCACCAGCGCCGCGCGGCGGACGCGTTAGGCGCGAAATGGTTTGAGCTCGATACCGGCCACTTCCCGCAGCTCAGCATGCCGGACGAACTGACGGAAATAATTCTCGCCAGCTAGTCCGGTTGCCTGTTTTTCGTCAAAGGCTGTAGAGGAAGTCCCTCAGCGCCGCGTTGAACGCCTCGGGGTTTTCGAGATTCGAAATATGGCCCGCATCGGGGATCTTGACGTGTTTCGCGCCGGGAATGGCGGCAGCGGCTTCCGCCAGCGCCTCCGGCGGCGCGCCCTTGTCCTTTTCCCCGCCGAGAATGAGCGTCGGCGTCTTGATCTCGCCAAGGCGCGAGCCGAAGGACAATGTCTTCAGCGCTTCGCAACAACCCGCGTGGCCGGTCTTGTCGGTTGAACGGATCATGCCGCGAACCTTTTCAAGAATGGGGATGTTGGCCGCAACCGATTCCGGCGTGAACCAGCGTTCGATGGTGGAATCGACCAGCCCTTCCATGCCTTCTTCCGCCGCAACATCGATGCGGTGCTGGAAATAGGCCTGATAATCAGGCGGCGCATCCGGGCGCGAATCGCAGGCGGTCAACGACAAAATCCTATCGCCATGGTCCTGGCACAGCCCGTACCCCATCATCCCGCCGATGGAGAGCCCGCACCAATGGGTCTTTTCAATATCGAAATGATCGAGCAACGCGATCGCGTCGGCGATGATCATCGGAAAGGTATAAGGCCCTTCCGGCGCAGCCGACTGGCCCAGACCGCGATGGTCGTAGCGCAGGATACGAAAATCGTCTTTCAGCATCTCCGCCTGATCGTCCCATAGGGTCAGATTGTTGCAGAGCGCATGGGAAAAGGTGATCCACGGCTTCCCCTCGGTGCCGGAAACCTCGCAATTTATATTGATTCCGTTGGCCTGGACTTTCACGGTCTCTCTCCTGCTGAATTGGAATTACCCGGCTTCTAAAACAGCGGCCGCGTCCTGTCCAGCCGGGTACGGTTGCGAAATGGCCGCGTCTCCCGTACACAGTTCGAAAATTTGGTATCAAGAGGACATTATGGCTGACGCAAAGAAGCAGGCGCGCCCCGCGCCGGAACAAATCCGCGACCTCCGCTCCACGCTGGAATGGCTTGAATCAGAGGGCGATCTTGTCACCACCGACAAGGAAGTCGATCCCGATCTGGAGATCATCTCCCTTCAGAAGCATTTCGACGGCTCCTGCCCGATCCTGTTCAACAATATCAAGGGCAAGCCTGATCACCGCGTCGTCACCAACCTGTTTTCCGAAACCAGCGTCGTCAACAAAATGTTCGGCTGGGCGGACAATACCGACCGGACGGTCAAGCTGGCCGAGGCGATCAACAACCCCATCGCACCGGTCATTATCGACCAGAAGGACGCGCCGGTTCAGGAAGAGGTTATCGAGAACCCGAACAATGTGAATGATTACATCGTTCCGGTGCGCCACACCGAGTATGACACCGAACTGACCGTCGGATCGGGTATCCGCTGCGTCACCGGGGAATATTTCGAAGGCGGTTCGGACCTCGGCTATAACCGGATGAATTTCCGCTGGGGCGATGTCGGCACCTTCCAGATTTCGCCGGGCAGCCATATGTGGCAGGTCGTCTCCAAGCATTACAAGGATGACGAGCCGGTGCCGATCACCATGTGCTTCGGCGTGCCGCCGTCATGCACCCTGCTCGCCGGCGCCGGTTTCGATTACGTCATCCTGCCGCAGGGCTGCGATGAAATCGGCATTGCCGGCGCGGTTCAGGGCGGACCTGTCCGCATGGTCAAGGCCCGTACCGTCGATGCGCTGGCGCTCGCCGATGCGGAGGTTGTGCTGGAAGGTTACGTCAATCCGCGCGACCGCCGTTTCGAAACCGCGGAAGCGGAAAGCACCGGCGAACAGGGCAAGTATCATTTCCACCCGGAATGGTCCGGCTATATGGGCAAGGCCTATAAGGCGCCGACCTTCCACTGCACCGGCATCACCATGCGCAAGCGGGAATCGAAGCCGATTATCTTCGTCCTCGGCGTCCATATGATGGATGAGGCGAATATCGATACGATGATCCGCGAAGCCTATATGTAT
Source organism: uncultured Rhodospirillaceae bacterium (assembly GCA_964492555.1). Lineage (GTDB taxonomy): Bacteria > Pseudomonadota > Alphaproteobacteria > MPNO01 > UBA2964. The sequence goes on from CAZBKQ010000004.1 coordinate 112,096, forward strand.
GAGCTTTGCAACCGTATGCAGCCGGGCATCTGTACGGATGTGAACATCCCCTATTCGATGACCGACTGGGGCGGCGCGATCATTCAGGTAAAGAAGCGCAGCCAGATCGACGAGGGCTGGCAGCGGAATTTCCTGTCCGCCATCCTGTCCACCTCACAGGGCGCACGGCTGGCCATCGCGGTATCGGAAGATGTCGATATGTACGACATGGACGATATCATGTGGAACCTGACCACCCGCGTGAACCCGCACACCGACGTGCTGAACCCGCTGCCGGGCGGGCGTGGCCAGACATTCATGCCGGCCGAGCGCATGACCGCCGGCGGCAAGGAATGGACGGCGTCCAACACCGTGTTCGAAGGCGGGATGGGGATCGACGCGACCGTGCCTTATGGCTACGAAAGCGACTTCCTGCGTCCGCAATATCCGGTGGAGAAGGTCAACCCCGCCGATTTCTTCAAGTCGGACGAGATCGACATGATGAAATCGCGCATGCATGGCTGGGTGAATTCACTCGCCAAGTACGGGCGGTAAAAAGCCCCTCCCCTAACCCCTCCCCGCAAGCGGAGAGGGGGAGTTCAGCGGATACTCCTTATTCCCCTCCCCCTATCAGGGGGAGGGTCAGGGCGGGGGTGGAGAATCTGCGCCACTCGAAACAAATTCTGGACCCCGGATCGCGCTTGCGCTTGTCCGGGGTGACAAGTGTTGTTAACCCGGCTGCGATCGCACGTCCGGAAAATTAAAAGGCTTGCGCCCCGGCCTCTGAGCCGGGGTCCATATTTCCGGAACCGTTTACAAAAACCTCAATACCCTTCCGGTATCGCGGTCTCCTTGAACGATTCCCGTTCCTGGATCGCGTCGTACCAGGCGGCCAGCGCCGGAAAATCATCCCGCCAGCCATCGGCAACGCCGCGCAGTTCCATATAGCCCATGGCGCAAGCCACCGCGATTTCGCCCATCTTCGGCGGGTCGTTGAAATCGCCCGCCCTGTCATTCAGATAGGACAGCGTGTTCCTCACCTTGTCGACATTGCGCTTGATCGCGGCCCCGGATTTTTCGCCATCCGGCCGGTTTCCTTCCAGCGCGGCGGCGATCGCCGCATCGCCAAGCCCGTCGCCGACGGCCTCAAGACTTAACACCGCCCAGCGTTCATTCCCGCTTTCCGGGATCAGCTTTTCGCCGTCATGCTGCGCATCAACCCAGGCGGCGATCACCGGCGAATCCACCACCAGCGTGCCGTCATCCAGTACCAGTGCCGGTATTTTGCCAAGCGGATTGACGGCGGACATTTCCTTCGCGCGCTCTTCCCGCGACATGAACCACCAATCGATCACATCCGGCTGTCCGGTCTCAATCGCCGCAACCCTTGCCTTGCGCCCATAAGGCGAATTCAGCGTGTTATATCCCTTGGGCATCCTTCTCTCCTTAAACCCCGTCTTCAACTTTTCTGAGATCGTTCATACACCACACATGATCCATGGCGGAACGGGTGAAAATATTCATGCGCGGCTGATAGATCGACGGATCGTCGAGCGTCCCGGCGGACAGCACATACATATCCGGCCACGCATCCGACCGGCACAGCACGTTGGACCCACAGTCCGGGCAAAAACCGCGCTCCATCACCGATCCGCGCTCCGTCTCGACCCCGAAGAATTTCAGGTCGCCCTCAAGCTTCATATCGGCTTTCGCAACCATCACGCTGGAGGCGAAGGCCGTCCCTGTATAACGCTGGCAATCCCTGCAATGGCAAAGCCCGGCATAGACCGGTTTTTCGGGGATATCGACCTCGTAATGAACCGCCCCGCAGAGGCATTGTCCTGTCGCTTCTGTCATCTTTGTCTCCTGAGTGGTCTCATGGTGCGGCCCGCTCCCGCAGGCGGAAACGCTGGATCTTACCGGTCGCCGTCTTGGGCAAATCCTCGACGAAATAGAACCAGCGCGGATATTTGTAATGGGCGAGCCCGTCGCGGCAATGGGAGATCAGAGCCTGCTCCGTCTCCGCACCCGCGTCCGACGCCTCGTTCAGCACGACATAGGCGGCGGGCTTGACCAGCCCGTCCTCGTCCTGTTGGGCGACCACCGCGGCTTCCAGCACCTTTTCATGCTCAATCAGCCGGTTTTCGATTTCAAAGGGCGAACACCACAGCCCGCCGACCTTCATCATATCGTCGCCCCGCCCGGCATTATGGTAGTAGCCGTCGGCATCCCGATAATACATATCGCCGGTATTGAGCCACTCACCCCGCATCGTGGTCGCGGTCTTTTCCGGATTGTTCCAGTAAAGCGTGGCCGCCGATTCGCCCTTCACCCAGACCGTGCCGATCGTGTCGGGCTCAGCGATTTCGTTATCCTCATCGTCGACCAGCTTGATCTCATACCCGTCGACCGGCGTGCCGGATGTGCCGGGCTGGATATCGTCGGGGCGGTTGGCGATAAAAATATGCAGGTTCTCAGTAGAGCCCAGCCCATCGAGAATGACCGTACCGGTCTTCTCCTTCCAGCGGCGCAAAACGTCGCCCGGCAAGGCCTCCCCCGCCGAAATACAGATACGCAGCGATGACAGGTCCGGATCGGTGCTTTCCATCGCGTGAAGCTGCTGGGCGTAAAGCGTGGGCACACCGAAAAATACCGTCGAGCGGAATTTCTCGATCATCTCAAAGCTCATGGCGGGCGAGACACGCTGGTCAGACAGCGCGATTGTCGCGCCGACCCAGAGCGGGAAAGTCATGGCGTTCCCGAACCCGTAGGAATGAAACAATTTGCTGACCGAAAAGACGGTGTCGTCTTCGCGCAAACCCGCGGTGTTCTTTGCAAACCGTTCGGAAGTACAAACCATAGACCGGTGCGGATGCACCACGCCTTTCGGGTTGTCGGTGGAGCCCGACGAATAAAGCCAGAAACATTCGCTCAGCGCTGTGGCCGGGGCGGCATCCAACGCCTCGTCGGCGGCGGAAGCCGCATCGATAAACGCCTCCAGCGTCATCGCGAGAGCCGGATTATGGGAAGATGCAGCCCGTGCCGGGTCGATCACCTCCGCCAGGCTTTCGCTCCACACCATCGCGGCACAACCGCAATCCGCAATCAGGAATTCATAATCGGTGGCCCGCAACATCGTGTTGACCGCGACAGGCACGATCCCCGCCTTGATCGCCCCGAAAAACAGGGCGATGAAATCCGGGCAATCCGTCACCACCATCAACAGCCGGTCGCCCGGCTTCAACCCGAGCGACAACAGATGATTGCCGGATTTATTGACGGCGATGGAAAGTTCCCGATAGGTCCAGCTTGCGCTTTCCGTGACAATCGCCGCCTTGTCGCCGCGCCCTTCCGCCAGATGACGGTCGATAAACGGCACGGCGACGTTAAACGGGTCCGAAAAAACCAGCCTGTTGGGGTGAACCGATCTGTCTACTGAAACCGTATTGATGTTCATGAAACCTTTTACCGGAGCCGTTCGATTACCGTATTCTGCGCCACCGCGCCGGAATGTCAAAAATTGTCGCACCGGGTTGATTTCGGGCCGTTTTGAATGCAAACAAAGGGCCCCATGGTGGCGGAACACCGTGACCTGAATATTCAAGCTGAGAGAAGAATGGCGGAAACAGCCGAAAAGACCAGCTTCGTCGGACAACCCATTGAACGGGTTGAAGACGATATCCTGCTCCAGGGCAAGGCCCAGTACTCAGACCATCTGCCGACGCGGGCCGGCACCGCGCACGCCGCGATATTGCGCTCGCCGCATGCCCATGCCGAAATCCTGTCGGTCGACGTGTCCAAGGCCAAGGCGCATCCCGGCGTGCTCGACGTAATGACGGGCGAAGACGTCAGGGAAATGTCGGAAGCCTTCCTGATCGTGCTGCGCGCGCCGATCAACCAGTGGGCCCTGGCGGTCGAAAAGGTGCGCTATGTCGGCGAGCCGGTCGCCATCGTCATCGCGCGCGACCGCTATATTGCCGAAGACGCGCTGTCGCTGATCGATGTCGATTACAAGCCGCTGAAACCGGCCGTCGACCAGGAAGAGGCCACGCATGATGATGCGCCGGTGGTCCATGAGGCGGCGGGCAGCAATGTCGTTTCCACCCGTGAATTTTCCTATGGCGAACCGGACAAGGCCTTTGCCGAAGCCGACAAGACCGTAAAGATCAAAATCCGCTATCCGCGTAATTCGCAAACCCCGATCGAAGGGTTTGTGGTCAACGCCGAATATATTCCGGGCGAGGACCTTTATGATGTCGCGTCGAACTATCAGGGGCCGTTTACCTCGCACCCGGTGATGTCGATGGCATTGCGCGTGCGCAATTCGCAGCTTCGTATGCGCATGCCGCAATGGTCGGGCGGCGGGTTCGGCGTGAAAGTCCAGATTTTCCCATATGTCGTGCTGATTTGCCTGGCCTCGAAACGCGTCGGGCGGCCCGTAAAATGGGTCGAGGACCGGCTGGAGCATCTGGCGGCGGCGGCCGCCGCGCCCAACCGGGTGATCGAACTGGAAGCCGCCTGCAAGTCGGACGGCACGGTCACCGGGTTCCGCTTCGACCAGCTCGACGATTACGGCGCGTTCCTGCGGGCCCCGATGCCCGGCCCGCTCTACCGCATGCATGGTATTCTGACCGGCGCTTACGACATCAAGAACATGACGGTCCGGAACCGGGTGGTTCTGACCAATAAATGCCCGTCCGCGATGGTGCGCGGCTTCGGCGGCCCGCAAATGTATTACGCCATTGAGCGCGTCATGCATAAGGTAGCGGTGGAGCTCGGACTCGATCCGCTGGACGTTATCCGCAAGAATCTGGTGCCGGCGGGCGTGTTTCCGTATCGCGCGGCGGCGGGCGCATTGCTCGATTCCGGCGACTATCCGAAGGCCGTGGAGCTCGGCGTCAAGGACGGCAAGCTGGAGGAGCTGAAAAAGCACCGGGATGAGATGCGGGCGCAGGGTAAGCTCTACGGAATCGGCTATGCCGTGATTGTCGAGCCCGCCCAGTCCAATATGGGCTATCTGTCGAATATCCTCCCGCATGAGGAACGGCAACGGAACCCGAAGGGCGGCGCGGCGGCCAACGCCACCATCACCGTCGACCCTCTTGGGACCGTCAGCGTGACGGCTGATTCTATCCCGCAGGGACAGGGCCATCAGACCATTCTGTCGCAGATTGTCGCCGATGAACTTGGCCTGACGCCGGAGATCATCAAGGTCAATCTGGATTTCGACACCGCAAAGGACGCCTGGTCGATCGCGACGGGGAATTACTCCTCGCGCTTTTCCTCCGCCACCGCGGTCGCATGCTTCAAGGCGGCGCAAAAGATCAAGGAAAAGCTGGCGCGGATCGCCAGTCAGAGCCTGAACGTACCGCCGGAGCAGATCGGGTTTGCCAACGGCAATGTGTTCGATACCGCCAACCCGGAAAACGCGATGAAATTTTATCGCGCCGCGGGTACCGCGCACTGGACGCCGGGCGCGCTGCCGGAAGGCATGGAGCCCTGCGTCCGGGAAAC
>CAZBKQ010000004.1:117688-123744 GCA_964492555.1 uncultured Rhodospirillaceae bacterium
GTACCGACCAGCTGGGAAGTACCGGAACCGCAAATCATCCATATGGAAAGCCCCTCTATGGTCACGCCGCTGGGCGCCAAGGGCATCGGCGAGGGCAACTGCATGTCGACCCCGGTCTGCATCGCCAACGCGGTCGCGGATGCGACGGGCGCCGACGATCTGACCCTGCCGCTGATCGCGTCAAAGGTCGCCGATCTTATCCATGGCGATGAACCCGCCCCGCCCGAGGGAGAAGTAGAACCGGCTCAGGCCGAAAAAGACGGGCTGCTGCGCGGCCAGGGCGAAACCTTCGTTCCCGCCGACCCGGCGACGGTCTGGAAAACGCTGCTCGATCCCAAAGCGCTGGCCGCCGTCATTCCGGGATGTCACGAGCTGGAAGCGGTCGGCGACAATGCCTACCGGGCCGAAGTATCGCTGGGTGTCGGGCCGGTGCGCGGACGGTTCCGCGCCAATGTGGAATTGTCGGACATGGTCGAACCGGAATCGGCGACGCTCTCAGGCGGGCTCGAAGGGCCGCTCGGCGCGTCTCAGGGGACAGGCCATGTAAAACTTTCGGAAGACAATGGCGGCACGCGCGTGTCTTACGATTACGCGATTGAGCTTTCCGGCACCGTCGCCTCCGTCGGCGGTCGTTTGCTGGAAGGCGCGGCGAAAGCGCTGGTCGGCCAGTTCTTCCAGCGGCTGGTGGCGCAGGTCGCCGGCCCGACGCCGGGCGATGACGCCGCGGCCAATCAACAATCCGGCGGATCCTTCTGGGATTCGCTTCTCCGTATGTTGGGACTGAAATCATGAAGCCAAAAGGGTTTGATTATCTGAAAGCCGGATCGGTCGCCGAGGCGACGGACGCGCTGGCGCAAGGCGGCGAGGACGCGCGCCTGATTGCCGGGGGCATGTCTCTGGTGCCGATGCTCAATTTCCGCCTCGTGGAACCGTCGATCCTGATCGATATCTCGAAAATCGAGGACCGGAAATATATTCGCGAGGCGAACGGCATGGTGGAGATCGGCTCCGCCACCCGCCAGTGCGAGGTGGAAAAATGGGACCAGGCGGCGGAGAAGCTTCCATTGCTGTCCAAGGCCTTCCCCTTTCTCGGCCATTACCAGACCCGTGCGCGGGGAACCGTATGCGGCTCACTGGTTCACGCCGACCCGTCTTCCGAACTGCCGCTGTGCCTTGCCACGCTCGGCGGCGAGGTCGTGCTGTCATCCGCAAAGGGCGAACGGACGCTCAAAGCCGCGGATTTCCAGACCGGTATGCTCTCGGTCGCAAAGCGCGGAGATGAGATGGTCACCGCCGCGCGCTACCCGGTCGCGCAAGCCGGCACTGGATACGCCTTTACCGAAATGGCGCAGCGCCGGGGCGATTTCGCCATTGTCGCGCTCGCCGCCGTCGCGACCGCCGGCAAGATCAGATTGGGCGTCGGCGGTGTCGCCGACAAACCCACCATCCGCGAATGGGACGATCTGGAAGGCGACGCGCTGGATGATGCGCTCAATGCCTTTGCCTGGGATCTCGTCGGATATGACGATATTCACGCCACCGCGCGTTACCGACGCGAACTGGTCCGCCGCCTGGGCCGCAAAGTAATCGAGGAGGCCAAGCAATGCCGCAGCTGAACAAGGACGCGCGTTACCCCGTCACCATCACGCTGAACGGGAAGGAAGTCACCGGCCACGCCGAACCGCGCATGCTGCTGAGCGATTTCCTGACCCATGAAATCGGCATCACCAGCTGCCATGTTGGCTGCGAACACGGCGTTTGCGGCGCCTGCACCCTGCTGGTCGATGATAATGTCGTACGCGGCTGCCTGACCTTCGCGGTACAGGTGGATGGCTGCGCGGTCGATACATCGGAAAGCCTCGCCAGCGAGGATGGTGAACTGTCCGCCCTGCAAGAGGCCTTCAAGAAGCATCACGGGCTGCAATGCGGCTATTGCACCCCGGGCATCCTGATGTCGATCACGGCCTATCTTAAGGAAAACCCGAAACCGACCGAGGAAGATCTCCGCGACATGCTGTCGGGCCATCTCTGCCGCTGCACCGGCTATGTCGGAATGGTCCGGGCGGTGCTCGATTACTGCGAAAACCGGGCGGGGTAACTCCCCTCCCCTTTTCGCTCCCGGCATTCTCCGCGATACTCCCCCTAAAATATGAGGGACGCGCGCGATGCTAATCGATATCTATACCCATATTTTCCCGGGCGATTATTTTGAGCGGATGAAGGCGGCGACGCCGAAGCTGGAAAATATCGGACAACGCATGCAGGCCGTCCGCCCGGTCTGGGACATGGATGAACGCTTCCGGCTGATGGATGCGTTCGGCGATTACCGCCAGATCGTCAATCTGCCCAACCCGCCGCTGGAAGACATTACCGATGCCGAAACCGGCACAATGCTGGCCCGCGCCGCCAACGATGCGATGGCCGAAATCTGCCAGAAACACCCCGACCGCTTTGCCGGGTTTTCCGCCGCGCTCTGCATGCTCGATATGGACGGGGCAATGGATGAAATTCACCGCGCCATCCGCGATCTCGGCGCGCGCGGCATCCAGATTTTCACCAATGTGAATGGCGAGCCGCTGGACCAGGAAAAGTACGAGCCTCTGTTCGCCGCGATGGCGGAATACGATCTGCCGATCTGGATGCATCCGGCGCGGGGCAGTGAAATGAACGATTACCGGACGGAGGAAAAAGGCCGCTACGAAATGTGGTGGTGTTTCGGCTGGCCGTACGAGACCTCCATCGCCATGACGCGTCTGGTCTATTGGGGACTGTTTGATCGCTATCCCGATCTGAAAATCATCACACACCATATGGGCGGGATGATCCCCTATTTTGACGGGCGTGTCGGGCCGGGCATGGATGTTCTGGGCGCGCGCACCACGGATGAGGATTATACCGGCCTGCTCAACAGGCTGAAGAAACCGCATCTGGAATATTTCAAGAATTTCTATGCCGATACCGCGATGTTCGGCGCGAAGCTCGGCATCGAATGCGGGTTGAAATTCTTTGGCGCCGGACACACGGTGTTTTCCACCGATTTTCCTTTCGCCCCGGCGGCCGAAACGATCGAGGCGGTAAATTCGCTGGAACTCGACCGCGCCGATCTGGAGACCATCTGCAAGGGCAACGCCGAACGGTTGCTGAATGCCAGCTTCGATTGAGGAGAATGTCATGTCCCGACCACCCCGCATCCGCCATACCGCGCTGAAGGTCCGCGATCTTGACCGCTCCGTCGATTTTTACACGCGCCTGCTGGGGATGGAGCTTGCCCGCATCCGTGAAAGCGACGCGCGCCGGCACAAGGCCGCCTATGTCGGTTATGGCGGCGAAAAAGACTCTCACACGCTGGAACTGGTGGAGGATTACACTCCGTCCGCGAATTTCGAGCTCGGCAATCTCTACTGGCACATCAATATCAGCGTCGATGACATCGACACGCTGTGCGACCGGCTCCGCGCGGAGGGTGTGGAATTCACCGAGGAACCGTCCCCCACCGAAAGCAACCCCGACTGCAAGATCGCCTTTGTCCGCGATCCGGACGGATATGAGATCGAACTGACGGATATTCCGTAAACCGGCTACGTCCCCTCCCACCGGTCCAGCAGGGCAGTGATGCGATCGATCGCGGGCTGCTTGTCAAAGGTCTTGGCGTAATTGGCCGAGGCGCGGACCGGGTCGCCCGCGAAGAAGCGCTCATAGAGCTGCTGACGGCCGGAGAAGGAGCTGACCGCCGCATCGACGGCGAGACGGAAGAGCCGGATGCGTTCATGCGAGCCCAGATTGGCGGACTGGAAGTATTTTTCGACCTCATCCTTGAGGTCGCTTTCCAGCATCGCGTAGGACGGGTTGGCAAACAGCCCGCCCGCCCCGATGATCTGGATAATCTCGCAGGCCCGGCGGAATTGGGGCGGGAACATGAATTTTACCGCCTGCAGCGGCTCCCGCCGCGGCACCACCGTGCCGCCGGGACCGGGCTGGCATTCGCGTTCCGCCGTGACGATACAGGAATAGACGAACTCGACGCAGTTGATCAGCTCCGCCAGACCGTTCTGGATATGCAGGAACTGATCGACATTGGTCGAATGCGCGAGAAACGTCGCCAGATCGCGCATGAACTCAGCCTTCGCCAGATCCTTGGTCGCGAACTGATGTGAGGTCTGGACAGACACCTGTGTGGTGCGCTGCACTCCGTTATAAACATCGACATCGCGATAGATGAAAGCGCGCTCCCACGGCACCTCGACATTGTCGAAAATCACCATGCAGTCGCTGTCATCCAGCCGGCTTGCCAGCGGAAAATCCATATCCGATCCCGCGCCGAGATGCGCCGTGGTCGGCCGCGCAATCAGCTTCAGCCCCGGCGTCGCCACGGGGATGGCGAAACCGAAAGCATGCGCCTTTGCTTCTTCGGCATCGGAGAGCGGATAGGATGGCGCGGGCATGACCACGATCTCATCGGCAATGGCCGCGAGCGTCGCCAGCATGCGCGCGCCGGTAATGACGAAGCCCCGGTCGTTCTCCGCGACGACGCGGGCGGCAATATCCTTTTCCTGCGCCTCAATCCCCTTTGTCCGGTCGATCTGCGGGCTGACCAGCGCATGGGTGGAGGACAAATCCTCTTGCCGCATCATTTCGTGGAAAGCGATGACGTTCTTGCCCAGCCTGTTTTCACCGGTATCGAAAGCATCCGCCGCCGCAGCATAGGATGCGATCATTACATTCATAAAATCGGGGCTGCGCCCGAACATGCCGCAGGTGTAATCGTTCCAGGTCTTGACCATTTCCCGGCGGCGGCGCAGATCGTCAGCGGATCGCGGCTGCATGTGGGACAACCCGATGGGCTCACCGGTTTCTTCGGAAAATTCAATCATCCGACCTGCCAACGCAGGGTCGTGCTGAAGATCGTATAGTTCGGCCTGGGTTTTTGCGCCGCCCGCAAAGCGCGGATCGGCAATGACGTTTTTTATCCGTTCGCCGTCGCACCAGACCTCACGCCCATCAGTCGCAATGCGATCGAGATATTCCTGCCCTTTACGTATCGCCATGCCGCCCCCCTCCTTTTCGGGGAGCGTAGCGCAGTTATTCCGGTTCGGAAATCAGCGCCGCCGCATCTGGTTACGGCATTTGACAAGCAGCGACAACACCTCAAAGGGTTGTTCGACCTCCAGATAGCAGGGTACGCCGAGCGGCTCCAGAAGATCTTTGGCGGCTACATTGTGCTTATGCTCGCCCATGAAGGTCACATAGACCGGTTTTCCGGGATATTTCTTTGCAAGCTCCGAAATAAATCGCAGATCGGGTATGCCGGTTTCGGTCGTCAGCATCAGGATCGCCACCACCGCATCGATATTGCGGTCGATGAGAACGGCTTCCAAAGCATCCTTGTAGGCAACCTCATAGCCATGCATGCCGACCGAGCCGAATATATCGACCGGGTTCCGCATGCGGATGAAAGGAGGGGCAAGGTCCTGCAGGCGCTTCCGCGTCTTCTCCTCAAGCTGCGGCACGTCGAGCCCCAAATTACGGCACACATCCGTCAGACAGACCGTAAAGGCGCCCGACGGTGAGAGGAAAGACACCCGGTTACCCTTTGGCAGCGGCATGGCATCCAACGCCTTCGCCACCTGGAAAAGCTGCGAATATTGAGAAAGCCGCGTCACGCCCGCCTGTTCGATCGCCCCTTCGACGACCCGCCCGTCCGCCGCCAGCGATCCGGTATGGGCCAGCGCCGCCGCCGCGCCGGCATCAGACGCCCCGCCTTTCAGCAGGAAAACCGGCTTGGTGCGCGATACGCGCCGCGCGACCCGCAAAAAACGCGTCGGGTTCCCGATGGATTCCAGATACATGAAGATCGATCTGGTCTCTTCATCGCGGCCGTAAAATTCCAGTATGTCGCATTCATCGAGATCGACCTTGTTGCCGAGTCCGCAAGACCGCGCGACGCCGTAATGTTCGGCGCTCATCAGATGGCGGATCGATATCCCGCAAAAATTTCCCGTCTGGGCGATATAGGAAACGCTGCCGCGCGGCACCTGTCCCAGCGGAAAGAAACTGGA
>CAZBKQ010000004.1:123844-135229 GCA_964492555.1 uncultured Rhodospirillaceae bacterium
GCGGGCAGGTCGTCTATTGATTGCACGACCGGCAAACCTTCGATTTCCCCGCCGCGCGGGTTCACCAGATGAATTTTTCCGTCATAGCCGTTATCGAGCATATTGCGGATGACGACATTGCCGGGCTTGCCCGCCGTACCGGATGCGCCGATCACCGCGACTGAGCGGGGACTAAAAAACCTGTCCATGATGGAGGTCATATTTAATCCCCGGTGAGAATGATCAACCCATCGACCGCTACCGGTTTCGCGCCGCGCAGGATCAGCGGATTGATGTCGATTTCCGCGATTTCGGGATGATCGAGCGCGATCTGCCCCACTGCCATCAGCGCATGGGTAAGAATTTCGCGGTCCGCCGCCGGCATCCCGCGCACCTCATCCAGTATCTTGTGCGCCCGGATTCCGCGCAGCATGTCGCGCGCGTCCTTTTTCCGCAAAGGCGCGATACGGAACACCACATCCTGCAGAATTTCGGTAAAGATTCCGCCCAGCCCGAACATCACCGACGGGCCGAAGCTGGGATCGCGATGCATACCGATCATAATTTCGCGCGCGCCCTTGACCATCTCCTGCACCAGCCAGGCACCGTCATAATCCTCGCCGGCCTTCTTGCCGAGATCGGCCCAGGCATCGTTCAACTCCTTCTGGGTCGACAGATTGACGGCGACCAGGCCTTTCTCTGTCTTGTGAGACTCATCAGGCGAACAAGCCTTCAGCACCACCGGATAGCCAATCTTTTTCGCAGCCGCGCGGGCCTGCGCGGCAGAAGTCACCAACACTTCCTTGCTGACGGGCACGCCATAGGCAGCGAGCACCCGCTTGCTTTCATATTCGGAAAGCGCGCGCTGTCCTCGTTTTTTCGCCTCGGCAATTATCTTCTGCGTTCGGGTTGCCATCTGCCCGCTCCTATCCGCGGCCCGTCGTCATGACCGTCTTGCCGGCGCTTTTACCCTTTCCGATTTGGGTAACGACCGATTTCCAGTCTTCCAGACCGACAGTCGAAGCAATCCGCGGCTTGATCTTGCCCGCCTCGTACAGGGCGAAAATATCGGCGGCAGCCGCCTTGATCACCTCGGGCTTGAAGCGGAAATGCAGATCCAGCGCCATACCCGCCATGGTCAGGTTCTTGACGTTGAAATAGTTGGGCCGCGCGGTCGGGATGCCGTCAACGAAGCCGATCACCACAATGCGCCCTGCAAAGGCAAGCGCCCGAAGCGCGGCGTCGAAATACTGACCGCCCACCGGATCGAGGCAAATATCCACCCCTTCCTTGCCGACCGCTTCGAAGACCTGCGCCCGCAGACTTTCCTTGGGATCGTCGAGAGACAGATCAATTGCCGCATCGGCGCCGTTTTCCAGAACGATCTTGCGGCTGTTCTCGGACAATGACCCGCCGACGGCGACACCGCCCTTTGCCTTGACGATCTGGATGGCGGCAAGCCCCACGCCGCCGCTTGCGCCCAGCACCAACACCTTTTCGCCTTCCTTGTAGGCGCCGCGCTCCATCAGGGCGACCCAGGCGGTCATATAGGTGGTGATCATCCCGGCAGCGGTCTCGAAATCGATGCCGTCGGGAAGCGCAAAGCAGCGCGCAACGGGGGCAATCGCGACCTCCGCATAGCCGCCCCAGGGGACGATGGCGACGACCCGGTCGCCCGGCTTGAACTCGGTCACACCCTCGCCCACTTCCGTCACCACCCCGGCGATATCGCGGCCGGGTGTGAAGGGGCGCTCGGGCTTGGTCTGATACAGACCCTGCATCATCAGCGTATCGGGGAAATTGACCCCGATTGCATGTACATCGACCAGCACCTCGCCCGCGCCGGGCGCCGGCGGATCGATTTCCTTGAGGCTGTGGCTGTCGACCGGGCCGAATTCGTCGATAACGACTGCGCGCATAGTGAATTTCCTCGGATTTTTTTGTCAGGCGGGCGGAGACTACCACCGGGGAATGGACGGTAAAACCCCGCTCTCCCGAGCGCGCTCTGGTGCCGCGGCGACGATTTTCGGCTAAGATGTCGCCGTTCAGCCGTGACCCAGACAGATACAAAATCGCCCGAGCGACTTCCCGACGAGCCGATCCCCTTTCGGCACGAATACGCTATTTACGGCATCGGACTGTTCGCCACCTCCACCCATTTCATGCTGATGCCCATCGTGCCGCTTTTCGCGGCGCAGCATCTCGGACTTGAAGCCGGACTTCTGGCCGGGGTCGCGCTCGGCTGCCGACCGGCGCTGTCGTTGTTCTTCTCGATCCATGCCGGGGTTCTGATGGACCGGATCGGCACCAACAAGGTCCTGCTGGCAATGGGGATCGCAGCGCTTGTCACGCCCTTTATGTATCCGGCGTTGCCCTTTATCTGGGCCTTTATCCTGATCCAGCTGATCTCCGGCATGACGGATTCGATCGGCTGGATGGGCGCGCAGACGCTGGTCGGCCAGGTGATGAAGGGCCGCACCCGCTATGCCGGGCGCCTCGGCGCCGTGATCCGCATCGGTCATATCGTCGGCCCACCTGTTGTCGGGCACACATGGGACCTCGCCGGCCCGTGGGCTGCTTTCAGCCTGGTCGGGTTGTGCGGGGTCGGCTACCTGGTCTGTACCCTGATGCTGCCACCGATTCCCAATGCGCGCGAACGGGCGGCGGCGAAAAAAGGCACACCGGTGGCGCCCATCGCCATGCGCGATCTGACCCCGCGCCTTGCGGATTACATGGACTCGTTCCGGCTGCTCTCGGTTCCCGCCGTCGCCATTACCGTGCTGATCGGCATGATGGTCCATGTCGGGAACAATATTAACAGCACGTTTTTCGTCTATTGGCTGGGTGAAGTAGAGGGGATTTCGGCGACGCTGATCGGTTATCTTGTGTCGCTGTCATCGGCGACCGCCGCCGCCGGATCACTATGGGCGACATCGCTGCGGCGCCGCTTCAAGGCCTATTGGGTCCTGTGGACCTCTGTCTTTATCGCGCTGATCGTGATCTGCCTCACGCCGCTGCTGTCCAGCGCGCCGGTCAAATCCTTCGTCGGGAACAGTATCGGCTGGCTGGTCGAGGTCTCGCCGCTGATCGCCGCCTATATCGCTTTTTGCCTGATGTCCTGCCTGCGGACCTTATCAAACGGCGTGCATCAGCCGCTGGTGATCAATCTGATGCTGGCAACGGCAGGACCGGAGGCCAAGGGCCGCGCCATCGGGCTGCGCGGCACGGCAAACCGCGTGACCTCCGTCGGCGGGCCGGTGATGCTCGGCTGGCTGGCGGGTCTGATCGGGCTGGAGGCCGGGTTTTACGTAATGGGCGTAATATCCGCCGTGTTCATGTTCTGGATAGCCTGGCTGCTGATCAGGCACCCCGAAGTCCACCCGGAAAATCAGCGCGGCAAGGACTCCGCGTCCTTGGCCAACCAGCGGTAGAGTCCGAAACAGGACAGAATCAGAACGAGCGCGAAGGGCAGCCCGGTCGTGACGGAGGCTGTTTGCAGCGCCGTCAGCCCGCCACCGATCAGCAGCGTCGCAGCGACGATGCCTTCCGTGGTCGCCCAGAACACACGTTGCGCCACCGGCGGGTTCGGATCGCCCCCCGCCGCGATCATATCGATCACAAGCGAACCGGAGTCTGATGAGGTTACAAAGAAGGTAATCACCACGATGGTCGCCAGCAGCGACGTCCAGAATGCCAGAGGCATGTTTTCCAGAAGCGCGAAAAGCGCATTCTGCGCGCCGCCTTTCAATGCCTCGGTCAGTCCGCCGGCACCAAACAGCTCGGTAAACAACGCGCTGCCCCCGAATACATTGAGCCAGGCAAAACCGATCAGCGTGGGTACGATCAGCACCGCGAGAATGAATTCCCGCACTGTGCGTCCTTTCGAAATCCGGGCAATGAACATGCCGACAAAGGGCGACCAGGAAATCCACCAGGCGTAATAGAATACCGTCCAGCTATCCTGCCAGCTGGTCCCGGTATAGGTCTCCGTCCAGGTGGCGAGACGCGGGAAATGCTGGATGTAATAGCCGATATTTTCGATATAGCCGTTCAACAGAAACAGGGTGGGCCCGAAAAAAAGCACCGCCAGCAGCAAACAGCCCGCCAGGATCATGTTCAGCTCACTGAGAAAACGGATGCCTTTTTTTACCCCGGTTACAACGGAAATTGTCGCAATCGCGGTAATGCCGGCGATCAGAGCCAGTTTGAGCTCAAGCGACTGACCGGTGCCGAACACCTTGTCTAGCCCCGCGCCGACCTGCGAAACGCCGAGACCGAGCGAGGTCGCGACCCCGAACAGCGTCGCGAGCACCGCCAGGATATCGATCACGTGGCCCCAGAAACCGTAAATCCTGTCTCCCAGCATCGGCTGGAACAGAGAGCGTACGCTGAGCGGCAAGCCACGATTGAAACTGGCATAGGCAAGACCCAGCCCCAGCACGGCGTAGATCGCCCAGGGATGCAGCCCCCAATGCAGAAAGGTCACCCCCATCGCCTGTTCGGCGCGGGAATGCTTGCCCGGTTCGGCCAGTTGATCCAGCGGCGGCGCACCGTAATGGTAGAGTGGTTCGGCGACCGCCCAGAAGACCAGCCCGATTCCCATCCCGGCGCTGAAAAGCATGGCAAGCCAGCCCCAGGTCGAAAATTCCGGCTTGGCATCCACGCCGCCGAGCCGCAGCCGCCCGAACGGGCTGAACAACAGGAACAGCGAAAAGAGAAGCAGAAGGTTGGCCGTCAGGATAAAGAACCAGCCGGTATCCTTTGCCATAAGGGTCTTTAGGTCTGAGAAAATTCCCTCGGCATCCTTGCCCGCGGTGAGGGTAAAGACGATGAACAGAAAAATCAGAAGCACCGATGTCAGAAACACCGGAACGCTGACGCGCATACCAACCGGCAAATCGGAAATCCGGGGCCCCGCCCCGTTCTCAGGTGACGCCATGGCACCCTCCCCTTTTTATTTTTGCCGGTTTTCCGGCTTGTTCAGCTTGCTTTACGGAAATGCAGGATACCCCAGGCCAGATAGCCCTTATCCGCCCCGTCGACCCAATGGCCGAGCCCCCGGATCATGTTATCGACATATTCCCGACCGGAGAGCGAGACCGCATGTTCGTAATTATTCTCCAACTCCTCGCGCACCCGGCTGTAATGGTTGCGCAGC
This sequence comes from uncultured Rhodospirillaceae bacterium, assembly GCA_964492555.1. Taxonomy (GTDB): domain Bacteria; phylum Pseudomonadota; class Alphaproteobacteria; order MPNO01; family UBA2964. Next base: position 128,982 of record CAZBKQ010000004.1, read on the forward strand.
TGGTTGGTGATGTTCTCCAACTCGACGGTCTCGAACCCGCGGGCCTCGAATTCCGCCTTGTAAAAAGCGAAGGACCCCATTGTCGCCAGGTGAATACGGTCGAGGATCGGCTGCAACACGCCGTCGGGACAATCATCTGCCTGCATCGGGTCGGTAAAGATCACCTCGCCGCCGGGCTTGAGAACGCGATTGATTTCATCCAGCACGCGGGGCCGATCCGCCGAATGCAGGAAAGCATCCTGTGACCAGACGATATCGTATAAAGCATCCGGCTCCGGCACATCCTCAAAACTGCCATGCTTTACCGAAATGCGGTCTTCCAGCCCCTGAGACGCGTTCTTTTCACGATTGAGCGCGTTCTGGGTCTCACTGATATTGAGACAGGTCACGCGGCAGCCGGACAAGCCGGAGATATGCCGGGCCGACCCGCCGTAGCCGGCACCCAGATCAAGCACGTTTGCGTCGCCATTGAGCCCGGCCAATTTGGACGCCATCCGCGCCACCGTGCGGTGACTGGCCGGCGCGATGGCCTCATCGGGCGTGTCGTAAAGCCCGATATGGATATCTTCACCGCCCCAGAAATGCTTGTAGAACGCGTCCGCTTCGGAGGAGTCGTAATAGGTTTCGGCCAGTTCGACCGCTGAGGCTTCACTCGTCATAGCCGTACATTTTCTCGGCGACATGAACGAAGAAATCCGGTTCGTCCTCGTGATAGGTTTCCTGAAAATCACCGTATGTTTCGACATGCAGGAACCCGACATCGGATAGCAGCTTGCGCACATAATTCTTGCGCAGCGGAAACATGTTCAGATGGAACTTCGACCCGTCGGGAAAGCTGTAGGCAAAGCGCGCCAAACTGTCATCTACATGTTCCGGCTCCGCCGTCACCTTGTCCCCGCAATAGTAATATTTGTGCTTGGTCGAGAACCCGTTATCGAGGATCGAGTCGTAATTGCGCTGATCCATGATCAGAATGCCGTCATATTTCAGCGCCGCGTAGAATTCTGCGAGCGCCCGGCGGCGGTCCTTCTCGTCATGCAGATGGGTAAAGGAATTCCCGAGACAGATAATCGCGTCGTACTTGCCGTGGACGTCCTTGTTGAGCCAGCGCCAGTCAGCATGGACCGTATGCAACATCTCATCCCGTTGCCGCGCATTGTCGAACGCCTTGGTCAGCATTTCCGCGTTGCCGTCGACGCTGGTGACGTCGAAACCGGCTTTCAGAAGCCGAACCGAGTGGAACCCGGTCCCGGTCGCGACATCGAGAATTTTCTGCTTGCCCCGTGATTTCAGAATATCGATAAAAAACTGGCCTTCGCTTTCCGCCCGGGCTTCCCAATCGATCAGCTCATCCCACTTATCGACAAAGCTCTCGATATATTCTTCCTGGTAATGATCGGTCTCGCGAACCTCGAGCGGATCCTCGCCGAAATCCTGGGTCGATACCGTGTTGCTCATAAAACACCCCTAAATAATACGCAACGCGCCGCAAAATAGCGGCGGCCTTATGCCGTCACACGGCCTCGCGTGAAAACGAAACCGATCACCGGCGCAATATTCGATTGTTTTTGACGGCGGGGACTCCGGCGGCTTGTGCGCTGGTCCGACGACGCGTTTTCATTTTCTTTTTGTCCGCAACCACTGCGGCGGAACCGCGGGCAGCAACAGCGAGGCATTTGCCCCGACGCGTCGGCCGTCAGGGTGGCGATCCGCGAAAATCGCGAAAAATATCGCCACCGCAACGGGTTGGACCCTAACAAGGGCACGGAAGGGCTTCAACCGCCAATCCGGGAATTGCCAGAAAAATCCAACTGCGGCACACTCTTTTCCACAAGTCGAAAATGACAAGAAAGAAAATAACTATGGAAAAACAATATCTTATTACCGGCGCGCGGGTCATGGCGCGCAATGCCGACCCGCATTTGCCGCCCGCCGCCGATATGCTGATCCGCGATGGCGTGATTGAGCAGATGGCACCCGGTCTGGCGAATGACCCGTCATTAAGTGCCGTGGAGCGGCTCGACGCCACCGGAATGATGGCAATCCCGGGGTTTGTGAATGCGCATTACCACAGCCACGACACGCTCGCCAAAGGGGTGATGGAGGAAACGCCGCTGGAGACCTGGCGGCTACTGGCTCTGCCGCCGCAATATCCGAAACGCAGCCGCACCGAAATCCGCGCCCGCACCCTGATCGGCGCGCTGGAATGTCTGCGCTCCGGCATGACCTGTGTGCAGGACATGGTGACGCTCTACCCGTTCGATCCGGACCATCTCGAGGCGGTGATCGAGGCCTATGAGGAAATCGGCATCCGCGCCGTCGTCGCGCTGCAATATGCGGACATCAAGGGCATTGACACCATCCCCTTCTGGAAAGAGGTCTTTCCCGAAGAGATGCACAAGAATCTTTCCACCGCCGCGGAACCCGACCCCGGGGTCGATCAGCTGGGCCATTTTGTCGAGCGCTGGCTGAAAACCGGAGAAGCGGGATCGCGCATTTCCTGGGCGCTGGGGCCGAGCGCGCCGGAACGGTGTTCTTCGGCGATGATCGAACGCACCGTTGCATTGAGTGAGGAATTCAACCTGCCGATTTTCTCTCATATTTATGAAAGCAAGGGGATGGCGCTGCAGGCGCGGATGGAATATCCGGAACATGGCGGATCGCTGATCCGGCGGCTGGAGGTCGAAGGGCTGCTCGGCCCGCGCCTCAACCTCGCCCATTCGGTCTGGTTGCTGCAGGATGAGATCGACATTCTGGCGCGCACCGGCACCAATGTGGTGATCAACCCGCTCTCAAACCTCAAGCTCAAATCCGGCATTCCGCCGATCCGGGCGCTGGAAGACGCCGGGGTCAGCCTCGGGCTGGGCTGCGATAACTGCTCCTGTTCGGACGCGCAGAACATGTTCCAGGCGATGAAGCTTTTCTGTCTGATGGTCGCGGTCAGCCACAAGGAAGCCGGTCCGGCGCAGGCGCCGCACGCCTTCAAGGCGGCGACCGAGGGCGGCGCCAAGGCGGTCCTGATGGGGGACAAGATCGGCGCGCTGGCCGAGGGGATGGCGGCGGATATCACCCTGATCGATCTTTCGGACCCGTCCTACGTGCCGCTGAATTCGGCCCAGCGGCAGCTCGTCTATACAGAGGGCGGGCGCGGCGTGAAGACCGTCATCGTCGATGGCGAGATCGTGATCAAGGACGGCAAGCTCCAGACCATGGACGAGGAAGCGTTGCTGGCCGAAGTCGCGGAAATCATCCCCGAATTCCAGAAAGATTTCGCCGAGATCAAGGAACGCGTCTCAGGGATGAGCCACTGGCTGGAAGAAGCGCACCGCCGTATCTGGGCGGAGGAAACCGGCGGCGACCGGCTGTTCAAGGATCCGCTCCATTGGGACGAGGCGCGTTTTTGACCGGACCCCGCCCCGGGAGCCGGGGAGAGAAATTTTATGCTTTCGCGGTGGTTTCCACCCCAACCCTGGCCTTCCCCCTGATAAGGGGAAGGACAAAGCCTAATCCAGCCAGTCCTCCAGCCTGATCCGCTGCCACACCTCTGACGGCGGGCGGATCGGTTCCTCGAACGGCTTTGTCACCGGGCGCGTCGCGTCCAGCACCATCTTGGTGTTCATCGGTCCGCGCTCATCCCGCACCTCGCCATAGGCCGAGGGGTTGAGATGGGAGCCCAGCGCGTTGGGAATAATCGTCAGATCGCGGTCGGCCTCCATACAGGTATTGACCGCCCAAAGCACCCGCGCATCGTCATAGATATCGACATCGTCATCGACCACGATGGCGGTCTTGAGGTTGGGGTTCGCGGTGATGGCGGCAAGCCCGGCGGATTTTCCCTGCCCGGCCACACTCTTCTTGATCGCCACATACGTCATGAAACGGCAGGAACCCGCGACCGGGACGGAGACCGCCGTAACCGACGGCACCAGCCCTTTCACCGCGTCATAGACCCGGCTTTCCAGCGACAACGCGTTGGCGAGATTATGTTCCTGATGGGCGGGGTCCAGATCGTGATAGACCGCATCCGCCCGCCGCGTAATGGCGGTGACATGCATCAGCCCGACCGGGTCCTTCGCCGGGCCGTAATAGTTGGTGAATTCGGCGAACGGCCCGTCCGATGTTTCCTCCGCCGGGTCGAGATACCCTTCGATAACAATCTCCGCAAAGGCCGGCACCGGCAGATCGACAGTCTCCGCTTGCGTCATCGCCAGCGGTTCCCCCATCAGCCCGCCCATGATGTCGAGCTCGGGCGTCTCGATCGACCCTTCGGCCAGCGAGCCGATCAGCGCCGCCGGGTGATGGCCGATAAACAGCACCGCCTCCATCCGCTTTTTGAGCTCCGCACAGCGGCGATAGATATAGGCCGCGTGATGGGCCGGGTTAAACATGCAGCCGAGCTTGTCCTTTCCCTTGATCTCATGGCGATACATGCCGGTATTGATCACGCCCGAATCCGGATCGCGCAGGACCAAAACGCCCACCGTCACGTATTTACCGGAATCCTTTTCCGCGTGGTGGGTAATGGGCAGCTTACCCAGATCCACATCGTCCCCGGTCTCCACCACCTGCCGTACCGGCGCATCGCCTTGCGGAATATCGACAGGCGCCAAAGGTTTCGCGGCGCGTTCGCGAAACACCTCCAATATGCGCGACCGTTCCCCGCCCGGATCGACCCCCATGGCAAGTCCCAGCAGGTCGTAACTGCCGAACAGGTTGGAGACCAGCGGCAGGTCCGATCCGGCGATATCTTCGAACCGCAGCACGGGATAGCGCCCTTCCGCCGCGAGCTTCTGCTGAATGACGCAGGATTCCAGCGTCGGGTCGACCCTGCGCGACACGCTCTGGAAGAATTCCGGCCCCAACTGCCGCGCCTCGGCGACAAAGCTGCGGAGGTCCTGATTGCTGGTCATGGTTTTTCTCCTCTGGAGGCAAAGTCTATCGCGGCAAAAAGGAAGCGCCTAGCGCCTGATAAGAAACATACTTTCTTGCCCGAAAACGACCATTGTGCCCGTCCGCGATGATTGCTGGACCCCGGCTCGCGGGCCGGGGTGACAAATCTTTGTGTGGCAAGGGAGTACGAGCAAAGTCGCGTTAAAAAAAATTGTCACCCCGGACAAGCGCAGCGCGATCCGGGGTCCAGTTTTTCGTGAATTTGCTGCTGACAGCGCCCCACTCCATCTTTTCGCTCATCGGGAACTCGTAACAAGCACTTCTATGCAAATTCCTTTCCCCCGGCAGGGGGAAATCAGGGTGGGGCTGGCCCGCCACGCCGTTATGTGATTGCATTCAATAGAGATTAGTCAGGGAGATTTGAAATGCGCTTCAAGACCGCCACCATTGCCCTCGCCGCGCCATTGCTCGCCGCCGCGCCCGCACTCGCCCATCACCCGATGGGCGGGGCGACGCCGGAAACCGCATGGCACGGGCTGCTCTCGGGTATCGGCCATCCGATCATCGGCGTTGATCATTTCGCCTTTATCGTGCTGGTCGGGCTGGCCGCCGCCTTTGCCGGGGCGCGTTTTATCACGCCGCTCGCCTTGATCGCCGCGACCGTCGCGGGTTGTCTGCTGAAGGTGGCGGGGATCGCCCTGCCGCTCGCCGAATTCGTTATCGCCGGATCGGTGGTGCTGACCGGTATCATGGTGTTGTCGGGTAGAAATTTCGGCGCGACCGCGTATGGCGTGATTTTCGCCATCGCCGGGCTGTTCCACGGCTGGGCCTATGGCGCGGCCATCATCGGCGCGGAACCGACACCGCTCGCCGCCTATCTGACCGGCTTTGGGGTCACGCAATACGCCATCGCATTGGCCGTGTCCTGGCTGACTCTCTCGGTCTGGAAAGCGTCCGATAGCCGTGCGGTCCAGCCCCGGCTCGCCGGCGCGGTCGCCGCCGGAATCGGCGCAGCCTTTCTGATTGAGGGGATCGAGGGCGTTCTTTTCGCTTAAATCATTGTTGGTCCGCCGCCCGAAGCCCGCGGGGCGAAGGGTGGTGCGGGCGGCCGGACTTGAACCGGCACGGCCTTATCGGCCGAGGGATTTTAAGTCCCTTGTGTCTACCAATTCCACCACGCCCGCGTGATGCCCAGGACTTGAATTCAGGCGGCGCACGTTAGGCGTTCCGGCAGGAACGGGCAAGCGGTTCTATAAAGGCCCCTCCCCATACCCCTCCCCTGAAGGGAGGCGGATTCCATTGTTTCCCTCCCCCTGACAGGGGAAGGGTCAGGGTGGGAGTGGACAGAGACTGAGGTG
>CAZBKQ010000004.1:135329-136812 GCA_964492555.1 uncultured Rhodospirillaceae bacterium
TTACGAATGCAGCACGTGACCGATGCGGTCTTCTTCCGTCAGGTCCAGCTTGAACAGATCCAGCGCGTTATCCCAGGTATAGCGGCGGACTTTGTCTTCACCCAGGCCTTTCAGATGGCGCGCCATGACCTGGCGCGAATGCGGAAAGGTCATGTTGAAATGCGGGTAGTCATTCGACCACATGCAGTTCTTTTCACCCCACCAGTCAAGGAAACGCGTGCCGACATAGTCCTCCAGAAAGGTGCCATAGACATGCTCGGCGAAAATCTCGCTGGGCTTGCGGGTGATCGGCACCGGATAGGAATTGCGGTGCCGGTCGAAATAATAATCCCATTGCTGCAGCAGGAAGGGAATCCAGCCGATTTCGCTTTCCGCCAGCAGCAGCTTCAGGTTCGGGTGGCGTTCGAAATAGCCGTAGAAGATGAAATCAAACAGCGTGTTCGCGGAATCGTGCGTCTTGATATTGGTCGATTCCTTGATGCCCTCGACGCTGCGGGTATGGCCGTTCTTGATATAGCCGTGCCCGGTCAGAATATGGCAGATCAACGGCTCATCCGCTTCGGCGCAGGCGGCGATCAGCGGGTCGTAATGTTCCGTGTTGCTGAAAGGCAGTTGCGGGTCCGGCACCTGCCAGATCAGCGCGCCGCGCATGCCCTTGTCATGGCAGCGATGCATTTCCTTGATCGCGCCCGGAATGTCATAGACGGAAATCAGCGGCACGCCGATCAGGCGCTTATGGTCCGCAGATGTCCAGTCATGCAGCCAGTCATTATAGAGCTTGAAGGATTCTTCCTGCAGCTCCACGTCATCGACGCAGTAAAGCGCCATGCCGTAATTGGGAAAGATAATTTCCGCGGCGATGCCGTCATTATTCTGATCCTCAAGCCGGAGATCGGCGGAAAGCGCGCCCGGCGGCGAATTGCGGAACGGCACCTTTGGCAGATTTTCCTGCAGGCGCTGGGGCAGTTCCTCCCACAGCTCGTCCGGTTCCATCACATGGGAATCGGTCGAGATCATTTTGGGCATGGTCGCCAGCTGGTCGTCGCTGAGATGCTCGCCCTCCACCGTGCGGCGCGGAAAGGTCGCCGCCTGTTCAGCGGACATGCCGGCGAACTTCGTTGCATCGACAGGTAATACAGCCATGGTTTTCGCTCCCTGAAAATTTTGCGGTTTGGCGGGTTCTATGCCGGAGCTGCAAGCGCGGCACCCGCTATTGCCACGAATTGTGCCCCTATTTCACGCCGGGCACAATCGGTTCGGGCGGCGCGCTTATTTCAATATTGTCACCCGGCCGGTCAAGGGCGGTTCCACCGGCTCAAAGGCGTCGAGGTAGTTGGTCAGCGCCTCCAGGTCCTTGCCGCCATCGACGCGCAGATTCCTGTCAATTTCCTTCAGCACAGTGAAATTATCGCCGCCATCGGCAAGGAAGGAATTGACCGTCACACGGTAGCGCGCCGCCATGGCCAAGGGCACGCCGCGTATC
>CAZBKQ010000005.1:0-4917 GCA_964492555.1 uncultured Rhodospirillaceae bacterium
TCCACCGCGAACCGGTTCCAATAGGCTTTCGCGAACACATCATGCAGCTCTTCCCGGGTGACATCGGGGCTGTCGACCGCGACGGTCAGAATATGTGTCTGGCCCTGGAACTGCATATCGACATCATGCAGTACGATGATTTCCTCGACCGCGATCCCTTCCATCGCGATGGTTTCGCGCCCGCGCTTTTCCTGATCGCGGAAGGTCGCGGCGATTTCCGCCATATCGACGGCGGGCAGCGGCGTGTTGATGGTATTCACATAATCATGCCGCACATCGGCGACGGTACAGCCGACCGCGTTGGTAATACCGGGCCGGGCGGGGATCAGCACTTTGGGCACGCCGAGCTCGCGCGCCAGCGCCGAGGCGTGGAGCGGTCCCGCGCCGCCGAACGGGAAAAGTGCGAAATCGCGCGGATCATGGCCTTTTGCGAGGGAAACAATGCGCAGCGCGCCCGCCATCTTGGTGTTGGCGATCTGGATGATCGCGGCGGCGGCTTCATCCGCGCCCGCAAAGCCCAGCGGTGCGGCGATCTGTTCCTCCAGCGCCGCGGCGACTTCCTCCAGCGTGACCGCCGATTCAACCATCATCGCCGGGTTCAGCCGTCCCAGAACCATATTGGCATCGGTAATGGTCGGCTGTGTGCCGCCGCGCCCGTAACAGACCGGCCCCGGCACCGCACCGGCGCTCTCCGGCCCAACCTCCAGAATGCCTGCGGCGGAGATATGGGCGATCGATCCGCCTCCCGCCCCGATAGTACGGACATCGACCATCGGCACATGGATCGGCATGGCGTATTCGATCTCAAGCTCCGATGAGACCTGCGGGACGCCGTCCTTGATCAGCCCGACATCGCAGCTTGTCCCTCCCATATCGCAGGTAATCACGTTGGGATGCCCGGCGACGCTTGCCGTGTATGCGGCGGCCATCACGCCGGAGGCCGGGCCGGACATCACGGTGTTGACGGCGGTTTCCGCAATGATTTGCGAGGAAACGGTCCCGCCATTGCCCTGCATTACCAGTAGATCGTGGCCATAGCCCTTGTCGGCCAACTCGGTGCGCAGCCGGTCGATATAGCGGTCCAGCACCGGCTGGACGGCGGCGTTGATCATCGCCGTGGTGCCGCGCTCATATTCGCGATATTCGGCCATCACTGCGGAACCGCGCGTGACGAAATCATTGGGCCAGATTTCGCGGACGATTTCCTCGGCGCGTCTTTCATGGCTGTCATTCACGTATGAGTGCAGGAAATGGATAACGAGCGATTCAACGCCCGCCGCCAGCAGCTGTTCCGCCGCCGCGCGGACCTCGTCTTCATCCAACGCCGTGACGATGCCGCCATCGGCATCCATCCGCTCAGTTGCCTCAAGCCGTCTCTCACGGGGGATCAGACATTCAAACGTGCCGATCAGCCCGTATGGCTTGGGGCGCGTCCGCCGGCCGAGTTCGAGCGAATCCCGGAAGCCCCGCGTGGTGATCAACCCGCAGGTCGCGATCTTGCGTTCCAGCAGCGCGTTGGTGGTGACCGTGGTGCCGTGGACGATGGTGTCGAGTTCGGGCAGGGACGCGCCGCCGGCCTCGATCGCCGCCAGCACGCCGAAGGCCTGGTTTTCAGGCGTTGATGGTACCTTGGCGATATTGACCGCGCCGGTTTCATCATCCAGTACGATCAGGTCGGTAAAGGTTCCTCCGACATCGACCCCGACAATCCTGCTCATCCCGTTCCGACCCGTCCGCCAAAATTGTTTGTGTACATACAATTATGCAGACACGAGGGAAGGGCGGCAAGAGGGAGGAGATTGTCTGACTCGGAAACTGGCGACAGAATGCGCCCATGACACCGGAACAGCGAATTGCGATCACCGGCGGCTGGGCCTTCGGGCTCGGGGCGGCCATGTGCTTGCTGGTTTTCCTTGCCGCTCTCGCCCCCGCCTTTGCGGTGGGGAAGGGCGCGGCGGCGGATTGTTACCGCGCGCCGGATATGGCGGAGGCACGGGCGATCAAGGCGACCGGTTTTTATCGGGGGTATGCCAACCGGGAGGAAGCGGTTCTCCGCATATTTGATCATACGTCAGACGGGACACGGTTTTATTTCGTCCGGATGGAAAGCGATTACTGCGACGGCGCGCGCTGCATGACCGGCATTTTCAAGGACACGATCACGGGCGAAAATCTGCAAAGCTGGGGCGCCCTGCCGGCGCTCACGGCCATCGGCAAGTCCGGGCGGCGCATGTGCGACGGGTGCGATCCGATCTTTCCGCTGGCGTTTTATATGAACCCGGGCGACAAAACCCCGCGCGAGACGATTTATTTCTGGCGGCACGGTGTTTTTTTCGGAAGCTAGATAGTGAAAAACCCCATCCTCACCTTTTCGCTCTGCATTCTGTTCGGCTTTATGGCGCTGCGGTTGATCGTCGGCGGGCCGGACGGGCCGCTCCGGATCACACCCGCGGGCGGTCTGGGTGAGGCCCAGGTGGAATTCATGCATGACCGGTTCGTCGAGGTCGCGACCGGCAAGCGCGATAGCGGCAAAATTTCCGACCTGACTAATTTCGAGTGGGATACGGTCTGTCTGTTTCTGCCGGGATGGTTGCCGCCAGGCGGGCCAACCGCGCCCTATCCGCTTTATGACGCGTCCTTCAGCGGCGATGACGATGTGTTCCACATGGTGTTCGGCAAGGGCGGTATCCGCAATATGACTGCGCGGTTCAAGCGCACCGATCAACTGGATTTCGATCCCAGCGGAGAAAGCCGCACCGGGTGCCTGCCGGCCGGGACGTCCTTTTCAATTTCCCAGGCGAACAAGGACGCGCCACGCTATCTGGTGTTGAAGTAAAGAATCAGCGTTGACGAATGAACTCCGGGCGGGGCCTGATACCGGGTTCATGCCGACCTCTCCCTGTCCCTCCCCCGCAAGCGGAGGAGGGGACGATGCGGGACGGTCCAAAATGAATTCCCTATCACCTCGGTGGAGGGGATAGGGGAGGGGTATTTGCAGAAGGGGGTTTGAAAAAAGGGAAGGAAGTGGCCTCGCGACCCGTCAGGTTTTATTCCGCGGCGCTCGCGCGTGTTTCCGGTCGCCACTCTTCGCCGCGTAACGTGGCGATTACCTGATCGGTCACCATGACATCGGCGAAATGGGTGTACATGGCGTTGATCGAGGCCTCATGCGCCCGCGGGTTGGAAGACGCGCAGGCATCTTCGGCCACCAGTACTTCGTAATTCAGCATCATCGCGTCGCGCACGGTGCTTTCGACGCAGACATTGGTGACGATACCGCAGACGACCAGCAATTCCACCCCGTGTTCGCCCAGCACCTTTTCAATATTGGACGCCCCCGGCGTGAAGGCGGAAAACCGGGTCTTGTTAATCTTGCGGTCGTCTTTCCGGACATCCAGCTCGTCATAGAGCTTGAACCCGATCCCATCCTTCGCCAGTTCCTGGCGGCGGTACTCCAGCCGGTCCTCGGTAAGATGGCCGTAATAGCTGGACCAGCCCTTAAGGTCCTTGTTGGTCAGGATGTTGCGGAGCCAGATAACGGGCGATCCCGCATTGTGGAACGCCCCGGCGAGCCGGTTGATGTTCGAAACGATATCAAGCGCCGGCGGGCAGTAATTGGTCGAGCCTTCCAGCAGATAAAAATTCTGCATATCGACGACGACGAGAGCCGAGTCCGCCGGTTTGATTTCGGCGATGCGATGCGCGGCGCCGTTCTGCGCTTCGATCCGTGCGATATTTTCCGGCCACAGGACGCTTTCGGAACTGGTCATACCGGTTGCTCCCAACCTGTTATCTGACGGAGACGGAAAGCGGGGCGCGCCTACTCCGCGGCGGCTGCACCCATATTGCGTTCCAGCAATGCGACGACCTGGTCGGTGGACTGTACGTCGCCGAACTGCAAATAGAACTGGTTCAGCGTCGCGTTATGCAGATCGTCATCCGGCGCGGCATTGCCGTCCGAAATCATCATGGTGCGGAAATTCAGCATCATCGCGTCGCGCGCCGTGGACTCGCAGCAGGTGCAGGTGGAGACGCCGGTTACCAGCACCGTATCGATACCGCGTTCGCGCAGCACGGCCTCAAGCTTCGATGGCGAGGGGATAAAGGCCGAATAGCGGGTCTTGGGCACGACGGGGTCTTCATCATGCACATCCAGCTCGGGCCAGATATCAAAACCGCTGCCGCCCGGGCTCATCCCCTCAACACGCTTGTCGGTGCCTTCATCGGTCATGCGTTCATAATAAACCGACCAGAAATCCTTTGAATCCGGTCCGGAATGGGTCTGTATCCAGATCACCGTGCCGCCGGCGCGCCGGGTCGCGTCCGCCAGCCGGTTGATATTCGGCACGATATCGCGCGCGACGGGACATTCGGACGGCTGGCCCTCGCCGACGAAATAAAGCTGCATATCGACGACAAGCAGGGCGGTCTTCGGACCGTCGAGCGACTCGACCGTATGTTCGCGGCCGGAGCGGCGTTTTACGCGTTCGATATGTTCGGGTTTGATGACAACCTTGTGCATGGGATCCTCCCTTTGGGATTTCTGATTTTGGCTCTTATACCATCTATGAGCCGTCGGGTCAGCCGGGTTCAGACGCTGCCGCCGCCGCTCACGCTGATGGACTCGCCGGTGACATAGCGCGCGGCATCGGAAATCAGGAACTTCGCGACATCCACCACATCGTCCGGTTCGCCGATCCGGCCGAGCATCGACCGGCCGGCCGCCGCATCGCGTGCCGAATTGGTGTATTCGGCGATCATCGGGGTTTCGGTCGCGCCGGGGCTCACCGTATTGACGCGTATATTATAAGGTCCGAGCGAACGGGCGAGAGACCGGTTGAGCCCGTATATCGCGGCCTTGGATGTCACGTAGGCGGGACCGCCCCGGCCGGAGCCGCCGCCGACACCGCTGGCCTG
>CAZBKQ010000005.1:5017-8402 GCA_964492555.1 uncultured Rhodospirillaceae bacterium
CCGCCATGCGCGCCCGTAACCATTACCGTCTTGTTCGTCATGATTTTTCCTCCCCGTGCCGGTTGTCCGGTCAACATTATTTAATGGCCCAAGAATAACCTCAAATGACCGGTTGCAAAGCCTTTGAACGAGACCGGTTTTGACGGCAAATCAAAAATGAAAAGTCAATGAAAAATTGTTTTGTAATCAACTTGACATGAAAGCCGCGATGTTATCCCATCCGCCCAACCGGAAAACTAAGAAGTTCCGGAGTATGGCGTCGCTGTGACGGCACCGATAGGGAAGCTGAGAAGGATCCGGGGGGTCTTCATACGACACCCGAAATCCATCCCTTGGCCAATTTGTCGGTTGCCGCGATAGACGGAAAAGTTTTTCCCGATATCGTCCTGGCGGCGTCTTGTTCCGGAAAAACGGCCGGTAGGCGTTATAAACGATAAACAGGCGAAGATTATGGAAACCGCTGTTCTTCCTGATATTTCATTGGCCGCGGCCGCATGGGATGCTCTTGGTATTCTGTTCTCCTTTGAACGGATGGGCTTCCTCGCACTCGGCGTTATCATCGGCTTGATCGTCGGTGTTATCCCGGGCCTTGGCGGGCTGGTCGGCCTCTCGCTGCTGCTGCCCTTTACCTTTGACATGAACCCATACACCGCGCTGGCATTCCTCATGGGGCTGCAGGCGGTGACCGTGACCTCGGATACAATCCCGGCGGTCATGTTCGGTGTGCCGGGAACGGTCGGGTCGGCGGCGACGATCCTTGACGGTTATCCCATGTCCCGAAAGGGCGAGTCCGGGCGTGCCTATGGCGCGGCCTTTACCGCCTCGGTGCTGGGTGGTCTCTGGGGCGCGTTACTGCTGGGTGTCAGTATCCCGATCCTGCGCCCGGTAATGTTGCATATCGGGTCACCCGAATTGCTGTCCTTCTGTGTGTTCGGCCTGTCATTGGCCTCCGTGCTTTCCGGCGGTTCGCTGCTGAAAGGTCTGGCGGGCGCCTGTGTCGGCATCCTGGTCAAGACGGCGGGTGACGATCCACAGACCGGTACACTCCGATGGACCTTCGACTCGTTATATCTATGGGACGGGTTGCCGGTTGTGCCGTTGGCGCTCGGGCTCTTCGCCCTTCCCGAACTTGCCGATCTCGCGATCCAGCAAAAATCGATCGCCGATGAGGATAAGATCAAGGAAGGCCAGAAAACCGGGTCCCAATCGGGCCACCGCAAGGATCAGCTTATCGGTGTGCGTGATGTTATGAAGAACTGGTGGCTGATGATCCGCTGCGCCACGATCGGCGCGGGGCTCGGCGCGGTGCCGGGTATCGGTGCCTCGGTCGTTGACTGGATCGCGTACGGCCATGCCGCGCGCACAGAAAAGGGCGCGGCCCAGACCTTTGGTAAGGGCGATGTCCGCGGCGTTATCGCGTCCGAAAGCTCCAACAACGCGAAGGAGGGCGGCGCGCTTGTGCCGACCATTGCCTTCGGTGTGCCGGGTTCGGCCTCGATGGCGCTGATCCTTGGCGCGTTCCTGATCCACGGGCTTGTTCCGGGACCGGAAATGGTGACCAAGAAGCTCGACGTGACCTACACGATGGTGTGGTCGGTCGCCTTCGCGAACATCATTGGCGCGGGTATCTGCTTCACCTTTGCCGACCAGCTCGCGAAGCTAGCGCTGATCCGGCCGGGTATCCTGGTCCCGATCGTGCTCGCGGTCGTGTTCGTCGGCGCCTTCCAGGGATCGCGTCAATGGGGCGATATCTGGGCGCTGCTGGGCTTCGGTCTGCTGGGCTTCATTATGAAGCGCCTGCGCTGGCCGCGTCCGCCGCTTGTGCTCGGCTTCGTGCTCGGCGGTCTTATCGAACGCTATATGTTCATCTCGGTTGAGAGATACGGCGCGCGATGGACCTATGACATAACCGACTTCCCGGTCGTGGTGATCATGTTCATCATCACCATCTACGGCATCATGTTCCCGCTGATCCGTGACATGCGGGAACGCCGCAAGGCGACCCGTGAGGGCAATGCGGAGGTCGTCGTCAAGAAGTACGGCTTCCGCAAGGAAGGTCTGGATTACGACCTTGCTTTCACGATCGGTCTTATGGTGCTGTTCGTGGTGGAACTTTCCATCGCTTCCGAGTGGGAGTTCGGTGCGCGGCTGGTGCCGCAGGTCATCGGTTACACGGCTCTGGTCATTTTGACGGCGATGTGCTTCACCAAGCTGTTCGTCAGCCGTGAGGTCAAAATTCCGGACCATGTCGATCCGGCGGAAATCGACGCCAAGACCGATGTCCATTTCGACATCGTGGTTGATTTCGGCGATCTGCCGATCCCGACCATCTGGCGCCGTGCGTTCGCCTACTTCGCCTTCTGTGGCGGGTTCTTCCTGGGGGCGTCGATCATCGGTCTCTTGCCGGCGATGTTCTTCTTCCTGGTCATCTATATGAAGACCTGGGGCAAGGCGAGCTGGGCGGTGACCCTCGGGATCGCGGTGCCGTTGTGGGCGTTCTGCTACGGTTTGTTCCACCACATCCTGATCATCCCGTGGCCGCAATCGGTTGTCGGCGATACATGGCCCATCCTTCGGACCATGAACGACATCAACCTGTTCTAATTACGGGAACAGTGACAGAATGGCGCCGGTCCCGATTGGGGCCGGCGTTTTTCTTTGCGGCCCATGCAATCCGTTTTCGACTATTTCAGATCGATCATTTTCGACAGGCTGTTCGCGATCGTCGCGGTCATCGCGGCGGTCTGCGGCGCGCTTCTCTATGAGCTGAAGGGGCCGGAGGAAGTCTGGCGGGCCTTTCTGTCGAATGAAGGGGTATTTCTGCTTGTCGCCTCTCTGGTGCCCGCCGCCCTGATGCTGTCGGCGTTGATCGAGGTGCTCTTGTCGCGAGAGCTGGTGGAAAAATGGCTCGGCGTCGGTTCGGGGTTCAAGGGCATCATGCTGGCGACTTTCGCCGGGGCTTTCGTGCCGGGCGGGCCGTTCCTGTGTTTTCCGATCGTGCTGGCGCTTTACCGGGCGGGGGCGGACTGGGCGCCGCTGATCACCTTTGTTTCGTCCTGGTCGATCCTCTCGGCCATGCGGATCATTGTCTTCGAGGTGCCGTTCGTCGGGTTCGAACTGCCCATCGTGCGGGTGCTGTCCTGTATCTGGCTGCCGCCCGTCATCGGTCTGACGGCGCGCTATATCGCGCGTATCTGGCCGCCGCCATTGGGGGAGCGTGACCGGTGATCTATATCGTACCGCTCATCTGGCTCGGGACCATCTGTCTCGCCATCCATACCTGGCGGAACCATCCGGAGAAATTCGCGACCGCGATGCGCAGCTTCGCCCGAACGGCGCGGATATTTCTGGGTGTGGTGCCGATGGCGCTGATTGCCGCCGGGTT